>NZ_JAVTTP010000001.1:2830833-3565000 GCF_032248455.1 Pricia mediterranea | reverse complement strand
CCGGGACGCCAGGCCCCGCTATATAACGTAATACCATGGAGACGCGTTCCTCTCGTTACGGGGGAACCGGCAATGAAACAGAAAAAAAAAGAAAAATGAGGGCGCGACGGGCCGCGGACGGGCCCCTCGGGGCGGACTGCGCCCCTCCCCCCGCGCTCGGGGGGAAAGCTCTAGAAAGGAGGTGTTCCAGCCGCACCTTCCGGTACGGCTACCTTGTTACGACTTAGCCCTAGTTACCGATCTTGCCCTAGGCCGCTCCTTGCGGTGACGGACTTCAGGCACTCCCGGCTTCCATGGCTTGACGGGCGGTGTGTACAAGGCCCGGGAACGTATTCACCGGATCATGGCTGATATCCGATTACTAGCGATTCCAGCTTCACGGGGTCGGGTTGCAGACCCCGATCCGAACTGTGACCGGTTTTGTGGATCCGCTCCGCATCGCTGCGTGGCTTCCCGCTGTACCGGCCATTGTAGCACGTGTGTGGCCCAGGACGTAAGGGCCGTGATGATTTGACGTCGTCCCCACCTTCCTCGCGGTTTGCACCGGCAGTCCCGCTAGAGTCCCCATCATGACATGCTGGCAACTAGCGGTAGGGGTTGCGCTCGTTATAGGACTTAACCTGACACCTCACGGCACGAGCTGACGACAACCATGCAGCACCTTGCAAAATGCCCGAAGGAAAACGTGTCTCCACGCCTGTCATAATGCATTTAAGCCCTGGTAAGGTTCCTCGCGTATCATCGAATTAAACCACATGCTCCACCGCTTGTGCGGGCCCCCGTCAATTCCTTTGAGTTTCATTCTTGCGAACGTACTCCCCAGGTGGGATACTTATCACTTTCGCTGGGCCGCCCAGACCTCAAGGGCCCGGACAGCTAGTATCCATCGTTTACGGCGTGGACTACCGGGGTATCTAATCCCGTTCGCTCCCCACGCTTTCGTCCATCAGCGTCAATATACGGCTAGTGAGCTGCCTTCGCGATCGGTGTTCTATGTAATATCTATGCATTTCACCGCTACACTACATATTCCGCCCACTCCGCCATAATTCAAGACCGCCAGTATCAAGGGCATTTCTACGGTTGAGCCGCAGACTTTCACCCCTGACTTAACGGCCCGCCTACGGACCCTTTAAACCCAATAATTCCGGATAACGCTCGGACCCTCCGTATTACCGCGGCTGCTGGCACGGAGTTAGCCGGTCCTTATTCCCATGGTACCGTCAAGGCGCCACACGTGGCGCCGGTTCTTCCCATGTAAAAGCGGTTTACGACCCATAGGGCCTTCTTCCCGCACGCGGCATGGCTGGATCAGGCTTGCGCCCATTGTCCAATATTCCTCACTGCTGCCTCCCGTAGGAGTCTGGTCCGTGTCTCAGTACCAGTGTGGGGGACCCCCCTCTCAGGGCCCCTAACCATCGTAGCCCAGGTAGGCCGTTACCCTACCTGCAAGCTAATGGTACGCATGGCCATCCGCTACCGCCCGAAGGCTTTGGGCGCGATGCGATGCCGCAAGGCGCCCGTATGGGGCATTAATCCGGGTTTCCCCGGGCTATTCCCCGGTAGCGGGCAGGTTCCATACGCGGTGCTCACCCGTGCGCCGGTCGCCGACTCTGTGCAAGCACAGATCGCTGCCCCTCGACTTGCATGTGTTAGGCCTGCCGCTAGCGTTCATCCTGAGCCAGGATCAAACTCTTCATCGTTGTGCGTTAAATGTATTCGCGCACCGCCGACCGAAGAGCCCGAACCGGGCCCGTCGCTCCTCATCGTTCCTAAAATTCTCTGTCCCGGACCGCAAATGAAAAAACGGCCCGGATATTATATGGTTCCTTCCCCGGGCCTTTCGGCCAGGGGTCGTTCTGTATTGTCTCCACAGTATGTCAATGAACTTCCTATCTCAAATCCGCCCCGAAAGAACCGAATGTTCCTCCTGTGTCTCTCAAAGCGGGTGCAAATATAAGAGGGTTTTTCGAATAAAAAATACAAATGATGATTTTTTTTGAAGTTTTTTTTCGCCCTCTCTTCAAACCCTTATCCTTGAACCGATTAAAGCAGTTCATTGAATTAAGGGGCAACAAAAATACTGCAATTTATTCTTTTGGGCAAGGTTTCCCCATCCTTTTATCATCCTTTTAACCTATCGGACGAGGTTCATGGCCTCGCCGCCGCTAACACGTGCTCCCTACTATCCTAATTCGCTTCCATCGTCCCAAAGAGGGGGAGAAAAAAATTCTAATCCCCTTACAACCCCATCCCATCCCGACCTGAAAAAGAAACAGATCAAAGCCAGAGGGGTAGTTCAGGGACACAAAACTCGAGAACGGTATCCCCCATTAGCTACGAAAACCATACCGACTACTCCTTACAGTAACGATGTCCTCCATGGCAAAACCCCGCTATTTCCGTACAATCGTTTCATCCCTATATATCAACCTCCACGGCCCAAGCCGCCGCCGCCTATAAATTGTTGTGCGCATGAATAGGGATTGCTATCTTTGGCATCCTAAAAATCAGGTATGATCAAAATCACCTTACCGGACGGTACTGTCAAAGAATTTGCGAAAGGAAGTACACCGATGGACGTCGCCCAGAGCATCAGTTCGGGCCTGGCGCGGAACGTTATTTCCGCGAAATTCAACGATACCATTGTAGAAACCGTCACCCCGTTGAACGAAGACGGCCATCTTACCCTTTATACCTGGAACGAAAAGGAGGGAAAAAAAGCCTTCTGGCACTCCAGCTCCCACATTGTCGCCCAGGCCTTGGAAGAATTGTATCCGAGGATAAAGTTGACCATAGGACCGGCCATCGAAAACGGATTTTACTACGATGTGGATTTTGGGGAACATACCATTTCAGAGAAGGATTTTCCGGCTATCGAAAAAAGGGCATTGGAGATAGCTCGGGGCAAACACGATTTTAAGATGCATCCGGTATCCAAAACGGATGCGCTATCCTTATATAAGGAACAGGGCAACGAATATAAGGTAGAGCTTATCGAGAACCTGGACGACGGAACGATTACCTTCTGCGACCACGATACGTTCACCGACCTGTGCCGCGGGGGCCACATCCCCAATACCGGAATCGTAAAGGCGATAAAAATCTTGAACGTAGCGGGCGCCTATTGGCGCGGCGATGAAAACAAGCCACAGCTCACCCGGGTGTACGGTATTTCTTTTCCAAAACAGAAACTGTTGAAGGAATATCTCGAAATGCTCGAAGAGGCCAAGCAACGCGATCACCGCAAATTGGGACGGGAACTGGAACTCTTTACTTTTTCACAAAAGGTGGGCCAGGGCCTTCCATTATGGCTTCCGAAAGGGGCGGCCCTTAGGGAGCGGTTGGAGTCGTTCCTCAAAAAAGCCCAGAAAAAGGCGGGCTATGAGATGGTCGCCACTCCCCATATCGGATCAAAAGAACTTTATGTTACCTCGGGCCATTACGAAAAATACGGGGCGGACAGCTTTCAGCCCATTCACACCCCGAAAGACGACGAGGAGTTCTTGCTCAAACCGATGAACTGTCCGCATCATTGCGAAATCTATAAGACCCGGCCCTTCAGTTACCGGGAGCTGCCCAAGCGGTATGCGGAATTCGGGACGGTATATCGGTACGAACAAAGCGGGGAACTTCACGGACTCACCAGGGTGCGCGGATTTACACAGGACGATGCCCATATTTTCTGCACGCCGGATCAGCTGGACCAAGAGTTTAAGAATGTCATAGACCTATCCTTATATGTATTGAGATCTTTAGGCTTCGACAACTTTACGGCGCAGGTTTCCATCCGGGATCTGGATAGCCCCGAAAAATATATCGGTTCGGTAAATAACTGGGAAAAGGCCGAAAATGCCATCATCAACGCCGCTACCGAAAAAGGATTGGATTTCGTCATCGAAAAAGGAGAGGCCGCTTTTTATGGTCCGAAGCTGGACTTTATGGTCAAGGATGCCTTGGGAAGGCAATGGCAATTGGGCACTATTCAGGTGGATTACAACCTTCCCGAACGCTTCGACCTGACCTATAAAGGTAGTGATAACGATTTGCACCGACCGGTCATGATCCACCGGGCGCCTTTCGGAAGTATGGAACGCTTTATCGCGCTGCTTCTAGAGCACACGGGAGGAAATTTCCCGTTATGGCTCATTCCCGAGCAAGCTATCGTGCTGCCCGTGAGTGAGAAACACGAAAAATATGCCGAAAAAGTTTTGAGTTCATTGGAAAATAACGAAATTCGCGCTCAAATCGACGCGAGAAACGAGACCATAGGCAAAAAAATACGGGAGGCCGAGATGAATAAGATTCCCTTTATGATTATCGTGGGGGAGAACGAAGAGGGAACGGACACGATTTCCGTACGCCGACATGGCGGCGAAGATTTAGGATCACTGACCACAAAAGAGTTTTCTGACTTGGTTTCTAGCGAAATAAATAGTACTTTAAAGTCGTTTTTTTAATCCAAAGTTTAACTAAAAAGAATAAGTCATAGCAATACGAAGAAGATTTAGGCCCAAGCCTAGAAGAGAAAATAAGAATCCGCACAAAATCAACAAGAAAATTTTGGCGCCCGAGGTACGTTTGGTGGGTGACAATGTAGAGGCCGAGGTGATACCTATTCGGGAGGCCCTGGACAAATCCATCGAAATGGGATTGGATTTGGTGGAAATATCCCCCAACGCCAAACCGCCAGTAGTCAAAATAATGGACTACAAAAAATTTCTCTACGAACAGAAGAAACGCGAGAAGGCCATGAAAGCCAAGGCTTCAAAGGTCACCGTAAAAGAAATCCGTTTTGGTCCCAATACCGACGACCATGATTACGATTTTAAAAAGAAGCATGCGGAAGGATTCCTAAAAGATGGCGCCAAACTGAAAGCTTATGTTTTCTTCAAGGGACGTTCTATCGTTTATAAGGATAAAGGGGAAATACTGCTTTTGAGACTCGCCCAGGATCTGGAAGAAGTTGGAAAAGTGGAACAATTGCCCAGATTGGAGGGAAAGCGAATGACCATGTTCATGGCTCCCAAAAATAAAAAATAAGGATAGGAACGATCGCCGTGCTCAGGTCAACAGACCGCAAAGTATTTCAATAGCACCTATTGGATGGAATTGTCCGAAATGGTAATTGCTACTGCTCCCATCACATCAGGCCCTGTTTGTAGGGCTTGTTCCATGTTATAAAAACGCGGATAGCATAACACCGGGCTGATGAAGTCTTTCTTCGAAAGCGCGCAACGAGATAGAAGTTTATAAAGTGAGATTAACATAAATAGGAAAAATGCCGAAACAGAAAACAAAATCCAGTGCCAAAAAGCGTTTTAAGCTGACCGGAACCGGAAAAATCAAAAGAAAGCACGCTTTTAAGAGCCACATTCTTACAAAGAAGTCCAAAAAGCGCAAGCGTAATCTAACGCAAAGCACGTTGGTCCACAAAGCCGACGAATCGAATATCAAAGAACAATTGTGCCTTAAGTAAAAGCTAGGGAACATTTGAAATTAGGTACTATATTAACCATGGAGTTGGGCCTTCAAAAGCGTTATGAATTTATGGATTCATAGTTATTGATTCGTAAAATTGATGACCGCCTACTACAAAAAAACAGAGAAAAATGCCAAGATCAGTAAACGCAGTTGCTTCACGCGCTAGGAGAAAAAAAGTGATAAAGCAAGCCAAAGGCTATTTCGGACGTCGTAAAAACGTTTGGACGATAGCGAAAAACGCGGTGGAAAAAGCGATGTTGTACGCCTACCGTGACAGAAAAAATAAGAAGAGAACCTTCAGATCCTTATGGATTACCCGTATCAACGCGGGGGCACGCCAGCACGGAATCTCGTATTCTCAATTTATGGGAGGAGTGAAGGCGAACGGTATCGAACTTAACCGCAAGGTGCTGGCCGATTTGGCCATGAACCATCCCGAAGCGTTCAAGGCGATTGTCGAGAAAGTAAAATAAGTTTTTAAAGTATCTCACTTTGAAAGGTCCGATTCCGTAGAATCGGACCTTTTTTTTGATATGTGCAAGGTTGCCTCGACCTGGACTTTCGGACCAAGGGTTTTAATCCTGTGGAGTCGGATGCAGGACTTCAGGAAATGCCAAATATCAAAAGCATCCCCAGCCACTCCTCTGCAATATCAGACTCCGTATGCGGAAAGCACGATTTTTCGTCCGGACGCCCGGTTGCGGTGCTCACATAGGTAAATGCCCTGCCAAGTGCCCAAGTTCAATCTTCCGCTGGTAATCGGTACCTGAACCGAAGCGCCCATCAACGATGCCTTGATATGGGCCGGCATGTCATCGGGGCCCTCGTAGGTGTGCACATAGTACGATGCATTTTCCGGGACCATCACGTTGATATGGCTCTCAAAATCGGTTCGGACCGTGGGATCGACATTCTCGTTAATCGTCAAACTGGCGGACGTATGTTTGATAAATACCTGTAGCATACCCGTTTCGATTTTCCGGATTTCGGGAAGAGAGGCCTCAACGGTGTCCGTAATCAAATGAAAACCCCGATTTTGGGGAGACAAGCGTATTTCTTTTTGGTAGAACTTCATTGCACTATATTAAATTGAACGCTTTTATGCGCGTTTTCATCCGAGAATCTAAATCTAAAACTTTTAAAATCTATTCGCGAAATTAATTTCTAAGGAATACCTTTGCCGGTCAAATTTTTAATAGGATGGATTTATCAAAAGTAAAAATGGTCGTCACCGATATGGACGGCACCCTGCTTAATTCCCAACACGAGGTAAGCGGACAGTTTCTCGAACTTTTTCAAAAACTGAAAGAACGCGATATTGTTTTTGTGGCCGCCAGCGGAAGGCAGTATCAGAGTATCGTAGATAAACTGCCGTCTATTAAAAACGATATTATCTTCATTGCCGAAAATGGGGGACTTGTCATGCAAAATGATACCGAACTGGTCTCTACTCCCCTAGCCTCCCCCGCCAAGAAACGTGTGCTTGATATATTGGACTCCATTGACGATGTACACCCCGTTCTCTGTAGCAAGAACAGTGCCTTCATCCTTCCAGAGTCCCGTGAATTCGAAGAAAAATTGCAGGAATACTACTCCGAATACGCAGTAATCGATGACCTAAAAGCCTTCGAGGGAGAGATTTTAAAAATAGCCTTGTATCATTTCGAGAATTCGGAGCAATTCATTTATCCCTTTGTCAAACCCTTAGAGGGCGACTTACAGGTAAAGGTTTCGGGGCAAAACTGGGTCGATGTATCCAGCCTCGACGCCAATAAGGGCTTCGCTCTACGAAAAGTCCAGCAACTTCACGGTATCACGCCTAAAGAGACCATGGTATTCGGAGACTACAATAATGACCTGGAGATGCTGGCGCTGGCCGACTTTAGCTATGCCATGGAAAATGCGCATCCGAAAGTTAAAAAAGCGGCCAAGTATAGCACGCTAAGCAATGACGACCTTGGCGTTGAGGCGGTTTTGGAAAAACTCTTGGCCTGAAAAATGGTTTAAGGTTCAATCGCTACTTCGTAGCCGTTTAAGGTTCGAAGTTAAAAGATGGATGTAGTTGTGTTTGAACCTTAAACCTGCCGAAGGCGGAATTTGAACCTCAAATCAAATCAGGACTCAGGTTGCACTAATGAGGCCGACAGTACTGCCTGCCATAACCGCAACTGCGTACCGAATCACGTTTTCTGCTTCTTTTTTCGAGCCGCAGGGAATAGGACGTTGTTCAATATCAGGCGATAGCCCGGGGAGTTCGGATGTAGTTCCAGCTCCGTTTTCGGGTCCCCCACCCGATGCTGGTAGTCTTCGGGGTCGTGCCCACCGTAGAAGGTAAAGAATCCCTTTCCCTTGATTCCGTGAATGTAGCGGGCCTCACCGTTGATCTTGTTTTCCCCCAACACCATGACCGTCGGCTTGACCTCACCCCTGGTGAACGCTGTGGTCTGACCCATAAATCCCTTTACCAAAGCGGTATGGTTCTGGCAAAGCATGGTGGGCACGGCATCCCATTTGGCGGAAAAATCCATCAGGGAAAAATAGTCCTGTTCCTTGGGTACGTTGCCGCGCTTGCCGGTCATATCGATGGAGGAAAATTCGTACTTTAACGGGTTCCTCTCCAAAGTAAAATCGGTGAACGCAAAGGTGTTGGTGAAGTCCAGCTTCGTCTGATAATTGGCATCGGACGGGTCGCCGTCGAACATCGGTTCGCAGATATCGACCCCTTCTGCGGCCAGGGCAATATCGAAACTATCGGTAGCCGAGCACATGGCGAACATAAAGCCTCCCCCGATAACATATTTCCTGATTTTTTGGGCGACGGCGCTTTTTTGGTCCGAAACTTTCGAAAATCCTAGTTTTGTCGCTAGCGCCTCCGCTTCTTCTTTATGTGCGATATACCAGGGTGCGGCGCGGTAGGCTCCGTAAAACTTACCGTATTGCCCGGTAAAATCCTCATGATGCAGGTGCAACCAATCGTAGAGCGCGAGTTTATCCCCCAGCACTTCCTCGTCGTAAACGGTCACATAGGGAATCTCGGCATAGGTGAGCACCATGGTGACCGCGTCGTCCCAAGGGGCGTTTCCCTTAGGGGAATACACGGCGATCTTAGGTGCTTTCTCGAGGATAACAGCATCCTGATTTTGAGAGGGACTGCTGATTTCATCGAGAATGGACTGCGCCTGTCCGTCTGAAAGGATTTCATAGGACACGCCCCGAATCTGACATTCTTTTCTGATCGCTTCGCCATCGGGCAGCAAAAAAGAACCTCCACGATAGTTCAGCAGCCATTGTACTTTTTGTTGCTTGGTCAGCACCCAATAGGTAATTCCATAAGCCTTTAGATGGTTCTTTTGAGACTCGGCATCCATGGGAATCAGGATGGAACTCGCTAAAGCTGCGGAAGAATAAAGAATAAGAAGAAGAGAGAAGAGACTTTTGCGCATCGTCAGGGTGTTACTGCTTTACCCAAAGATAACGCAATTCCCTGCTGCGAATTGTTAGCACGCGTTAAAGCTTTCTAAAACGGTACATCATTATCGCCATCGTTCAAGGAACTACCAAAGGCTTGATCGGCATCGGGCAGGTTCTTGGTCGTAAACGGATTCTCTTCATTGGCGTTCATTTTGGATTGAAATTCGAAGGGCGAATCGAAATCGTCGAGGTTGTCGAATTTACCGAGCTGGCCGATAAATTTGAGACGTATGTTTTCGAGTCCGCCGTTACGGTGCTTTGCCACGATAAACTCCGCCTGGCCCTGGGTCGGAGATCGCTCCTCGTCGTCCCATTCGTCGATCTTGTAGTATTCCGGACGGTAAATAAACGATACGATATCGGCATCCTGTTCGATCGCCCCCGATTCCCGAAGGTCGGAAAGCAAGGGCCGCTTGCTGCCGCCCCGGGTCTCCACGGCGCGGGAAAGCTGGGACAGGGCGATTACGGGTACATTGAGTTCCTTGGCCAAAGCTTTCAGGTTCCGCGAGATGGTGGAAATCTCTTGCTCGCGGTTACCGCCTTTTTGGCTCCCTCCGGCGGTCATTAGCTGCAGATAATCGATAATAATTAGTTTGATATCGTGCTGCGAGGCCAGTCGTCTTGCCTTGGCACGCAGGTCGAAAATGGACAGCGACGGGGTATCGTCTATGAACAATGGGGCCTTTTCGAGGGACTTCACTTTCACGTTCAATTGTTCCCACTCGTGCTTCTCCAGTTTTCCCGTTCGAAGTTTTTCGGACGACAACCCCGTTTCCGACGATATTAAACGCGTAATCAGCTGTACCGACGACATCTCGCAGGAAAAGAAAGCCACCGGAATATCGTTGTTGACGGCCATGTTCCGCGCCATGGAAAGCGTCAGGGCGGTCTTACCCATACCGGGACGTGCAGCGACGATGATCAAGTCACTGGGTTGCCACCCAGATGTCAGCTTATCGACCTTGTCAAAGCCCGAGGGCACCCCGCTCAGGCCCTCTTTGTTGGCGATTTCCTCTATTCTTTTTTTAGCCTGGATGACCAGGTTCTGCGCCGTTTCGGCGGAACGTTTCAGGTTTCCTTGGGTAACATCGTATAATTTGGCCTCCGCAGCATCCAACAGATCAAAAACATCGGTACCGTCGTCGTAGGCCTCCTTGATTATTTCGTTGGATATTTTAATAAGACTGCGCTGAATAAACTTTTGTAGGATGATCCGCGCGTGGAACTCTATATGCGCCGAAGAAGCCACCTTTTGAGTGAGTTTTATCAGGTAAAAATCCCCACCGATGGCCTCGAGCTTCCCGTCCTTCTTCAACTGGGACGAAACTGTTAATAAATCCACCGGTTCGGCAGTTTCGAAGAGTTTAAAAATGGCTTCGTAAATATAGCGATGCGCATCCTTGTAAAAAACATCCGGATGTAGGATATCTATTACTTCGTCCACTCCCTTTTTGTCGATCATCATCGCTCCGAGAACAACTTCCTCTAAATCAACTGATTGTGGCGGAATTTTCCCACGTTCCAAGTTGATGAGCGTGGACTTGTCAATCTTACGGCCGATAACAGGGTTGGTCTTTTCCATGGCTACGAAATTATGCAATTAACTTTAGGGAAACGAGAACTTGTTCGCTCGCGATATTCACAGTCCGTTCACAATTGCATGTTAATAAGTTACGATTTTGTGTTGATAACAAAAAAAATCCGAAGAAAAGCTTCTTCGGATTTTTTCGAACTTGATAAAATCGTGTATCAGCCGTTGTAAACTCCCATTTGGGAATATTTATCCATCCGTTGCTCTACCAATTCTTTTGGGGATAACTTTTCAAGCTCCTCATAATGGGTCCTAATTTTATTCTTGACGATTTCAAAGGTTTTATCCCGATTGGCGTGTGCACCTCCCGCAGGCTCACGTACGATCTCATCGATCAACTTTAATTTTTTCATATCCTTGGCCGTCAGTTTTAAGGCTTCCGCGGCCTGTTCCTTATATTCCCAACTACGCCAAAGGATGGAGGAGCACGATTCGGGCGAAATGACCGAATACCAAGTATTTTCCAACATCAGTACTTTATCACCTACCCCGATGCCCAAAGCCCCGCCGGAGGCCCCTTCGCCTATGATGACGACAATGATCGGCACTTTAAGACGGGTCATTTCCAAAATATTCCGTGCGATGGCTTCGCCCTGTCCCCTTTCCTCGGCCTCGATGCCCGGGTAGGCGCCGGGGGTGTCGATCAGGCACACCACGGGTATTCCGAACTTTTCGGCGGATTTCATGGCGCGGAGGGCTTTACGGTATCCCTCGGGATTGGCCATTCCAAAATTGCGATACTGCCTAGTCTTGGTGTTATAGCCTTTTTGCTGTCCGAGAAACATATAGCTTTGGTCGTCGATTTTCCCAAGCCCTGTAATCATCGCCTTATCGTCCTTGACGTTTCGGTCCCCGTGAAGTTCAAGAAAAGTATCACCACAGATGGCATTGATATAGTCCAACGTATAGGGACGATTCGGGTGTCGGGACAGCTGTACGCGCTGCCAAGCGGTAAGGTTCTTATAGATTTCCTTACGGGTATCGGCCAGTTTCTGTTCGATCTGCTTGCAGGTCTCGGTCACGTCGACATCGCTCTCCTCCCCGATGACCATACACTTATCGAGCTGTTCTTCGAGTTCCTTGATGGGAAGTTCAAAATCGAGATATTCCATGTTCTGATAGGTTTGTTTGATTGGACAAATATAAAATTTTAAAACCTGACTGCCTACCGCTTTGCCTTCTGCAGGAGCACAAAAGCCAAAATACCAAAGAGCAGGTTCGGCAGCACCACGGCCAATAAGGGTGAAAAGCCGGACTGTTCGGCCAAGGTACCGAAAACCTTGTCAAAAAATATAAATATAAAGGCCACGATTATTCCGAAGGCCAGGTTCACGCCCATGCCGCCCCTGCGCTTTACCGAGGCCACGGCCACCGCAATGATGGTCAGGATAAAGGCGGATATCGGCAAGGCCCACCTTTTATATTTTACCAAGACATACGTGTTGATGTTCGAGGCGCCCTTCTGCCGCTGGTCTTCGATAAACTTGTTCAGTTCGAAGATATTCTTGGTCTCGGCCACGTAAGACACCGGGGTCAGATCGCTTATATCGAAGGTGAACAGGGTATCCAGCCGGCGTTTGGTATCCACCAGCGCGGTATCGCCCACCATCTTTCGCTTGGTATAGGAGGTCAAGCGGTACGCGCTATCCTTTTCGACCCATCGGATATTGGCTGCCGATATCTTGAAATCCAATTGGTCATCCTCATTAAAACGTTCGTAGGTAAAGTTATAGCCGATCTGTCGGGCCGGGTCAAAATTGCTGACATAGATATAATCGGTCTTGTTCAATTGAGTAAAGACGTTGCTGGTGACCCGATCCTGCTTGCCTTTTTTAATGTATTTGTATTTAAACTCGTTGAATCCCAAACTTGCGGAGGGCACGATGAACATCCCCAGGACGAACATGATTAGGGCGATGATGGATGCCCCGATCAAATAGGGCCTTAAAAACCTGCCGTAGGATACCCCGGAGCTTAAAATGGCCACGATTTCGGTATTACTGGCCAGCTTCGAGGTGAAAAAGATAATGGAAAGAAAGAGGAAGATCGGAAACAGTAGGCTTCCTATATATATCGTAAAGTTACCGAAATAGACTATAATCTCGTCCAAAGGCGCCTCATTGGCCTGCATTCTACCGATCTGTTCGGCCAAGTGGGCCATAATCCCAATGGGAATGAACAACAAAATCATGACCCCAAAAGTGACCAGGTAGCGTTTCAGTATGTATTTGTCGATTATGGTCAGCACTTCTACAGCCTTTTATCCATTTGTTTGACCATGACGGTCTTCCACTCTGAAAAATCCCCCGCTAAAATATGCTTTCTCGCCTCCCTAACCAACCAGAGGTAGAAACCGAGGTTGTGTATGGTGGCAATCTGCTTGCCCAAATATTCATTGGCCGCGAAAAGATGCCGCAGATAGGCCTTCGAGTATTCGGTGTCGACAAAGGTGAGGCCCATTTCATCAACCGGGGAAAAATCGTTTTCCCACTTTTTGTTCTTGATGTTGATGGTGCCGTGCGCCGTGAACAACATGCCGTTTCTCGCGTTTCGGGTCGGCATGACGCAGTCGAACATATCGACGCCCAGGGCAATGTTTTCCAGGATATTGATTGGCGTTCCTACCCCCATCAAATAGCGCGGCTTGTCTTCGGGAAGGATGTCACAGACCACCTCGGCCATGGCATACATCTCTTCGGCGGGCTCCCCTACGGACAGCCCCCCAATGGCATTGCCCTCCGCCCCTACCCCGGCGATATATTCGGCGGAGCGTTTTCGAAGGTCCAAATAGGTCGAGCCCTGTACGATCGGGAAAAAGGTTTGGGAATATCCGTATTCCAAAGGTGTTTTCTCCAGATGCGCGATACAGCGTTCCAGCCAGCGGTGGGTCATGTGCATGGAGCGTTCGGCGTAGTTGTAATCACAGGGATATGGGGTACATTCGTCGAAGGCCATGATGATATCGGCCCCGATAATACGTTGGATTTCCATGACCCGTTCGGGGGTGAAAAGATGGGTCGATCCGTCGATATGGGATTTGAACTTGACCCCTTCTTCCTTGATTTTTCTATTGTTGGATAGGGAATAGACCTGATAGCCGCCGCTGTCGGTAAGGATGTTCCGGTCCCATCCCATGAACTTGTGGAGTCCCCCCGCCTGTTTGAGGATATCGGTCTTGGGACGAAGAAAGAGGTGGTAGGTATTCCCGAGGATGACATCGGGGTCGATATCTTGCTTTAATTCACGCTGATGTACGCTTTTTACGGAAGCCACGGTGCCCACAGGCATAAAAATCGGGGTTTCAATTGCGCCGTGATCAGTGACCATGGTCCCGGCCCGCGCCTTGCTTTTAACGTCCGTTTGGTGTAGGGTAAACTTCAAATTTCGTAATATTGGGGACAAAGATAGTCATCTGACCCGCATTAGATCCTTAAGGAAAAAATAAATGCAATTCAAATTAGGGAGTCGGTACAATAAACCCATTGAGCTGCCGTTGTAAGGGATAGAAACGCTACGGTTATCGCGGTATTGTTTTTGATGCCGTGATAACCACATAAACAAACACTATATATGAAAAATTCACTGCTTGCGGCGGCCTTTGCGCTATTCAGCATCGCTGCCTTTTCACAATCGAAATCAGGGTTCGGAATCAAAGGTGGACTCAACTACAATCAGAACGGTGACCTGATTGCCTCTGTTGGCGATGCCGCCGAGAACATCGTTCAGGGTTCGGACGGAAAAGTCGGTTACCACGTCGGGGTGTTCGGCCAACTGCAGCTGCTACGCTTGTATCTCCGCCCGGAATTGATCTATACTAAAACGCAAAGCGCCTACGATCTAAACGGGGGCACCAAATATGATATATCAAAGTTGGACCTGCCCGTATTGGTCGGAGCCAAGCTTATCGGTCCCTTACATGTGTTCGCAGGCCCCGCCTTTCAGTATATACTGAACAATGATTTGGAGGGCTTTAATATCAACGATGCGGAAAAGGATTTTACCGTTGGGCTGCACATCGGAGCCGGGGTAGATCTGGGCCGTTTGGGACTCGACGTACGCTACCAAAGGGGATTCTCGGAAAATGAAGCGGAGTTTATCGGCGACAATATTACACCAGAGATTTCCGGCCGGGTCGATTCCAGGCCTTCGCAGGTGGTCTTTGCGGTATCCTTGAAATTGTAGGATGCCTTTAGGGAAGTCTTTCTGAATCTATAGTCTCGGAATAGTGACCGAATGATATATTACTGCGCACTTGACGGAGTTTGGAGCTTCGTAATAAAAAACAAAGCCGTCTTCATTGTTGGAGACGGCTTTGTTTTTTAAAGATGTAGATTCGCTCGGAAGCTATTTCGTATCGGGATCAAGATAATCGGGGATGCCATCGTTGTTGGTATCGGTCAAAGTGACGTTCCCCTCCTCATCAATTTCCACTTCATCCTTTGTCGGGGTACCATCGCGATCATGATCCGCAGTATTGCTCACCAACAACTGTATATTGAATACTAAAGGCGAATAAGAAGCACCAACGTTCGGACTATTGTAATAACCCAAAGCCGATGGAAATATCAACAGACCTGAACCAAAACCCTTGACTTCGAAAGTACCGTCATCATTGACGATGATATCCCCTCCGGATTTAAACTGAGGCAGCCCTCGTTTAAAACCTTGAATCGTTCCACTATTGCCTTGTGACAAAGTACCTTGTAAATCGAGCCAAGAGGGGTTACCGATGTTGCTATCGAAAACAGTTCCGTCTAAACGAGATCCCTCGTACCTAAGAAAAACGGAATCGACCTCCGTCGGGCTTTCGCCCACGCCTTCCCGGGCCTTTAGAAAGTACATCTTGTGTTCGATATTTTGCTCATCCCCTTCAAGATTAAGGTCACTCGATGATAGATGCACGGTCTTGCTTGCCGTTTGCATCGAAAGGGGTTTTAACAGCGTATCCCCTTCTGGAATTTTTTTGACCACAACCCGATAATCAAAATCCTCGGTCGGATTTTCAAAATCCTCATAATTATAATAATGGGTATTGAGATACTCCTGAATTTTGGCCTCATCCTCTGCAGCAACTTCAGCCAAGGGTCTTGGGGGCACGGGTGGGGGCGCACCTTCATCATCATTATTACAGGAAATTACCAGTAATCCCACGGCAAACAAGGCAGCTACTCTACTCATTATCATCTTTCGTTTTTAAAAGCGGCAAGATACAATTTTCCCTTACTTTTGTTCGAGACCTTAACAAAGATTTTCCATGCGTATCGATAAATACCTTTGGCACGTCCGTTATTTTAAGACCCGTAGCGTTGCCTCGAGGGCCTGTAAAAAGGGACAGGTAAAGGTCAACGACCAGGTGGTGAAACCGTCGCGTGAGGTTTTTCCAATGGATGAAGTCCAAGTTCGCAAAAACCAGATCGACCTACAGCTTACCGTACTCGATATCCCCAAGAGTCGGGTCGGGGCCAAGCTGGTGGATATCTACCGGAAAGACACCACCCCCAAGGAAGTCTATGAACACGGCGAGCTATTGAAAAAAACCAAGGAACACTACCGAAAGAAAGGTACGGGAAGACCCACAAAAAAAGACCGACGCGATATCGAGGAGTATCTGGACGAAGGGCCATCCTCCGTGGAAGAATAGTACTGAAGGAAGAATCGGATATTAAACCAAAATGTCGAGCGTGACTACTTGACTTCTTATCCCAAAAATAGATTCAGATAGGAAAATCGGTCAGAAATGGTTCTAATTCCCGCTCTCCCGTTTATCTTTGAACAACAGATATCCCATCCATATGGACAACAAGATACTAACACACGAGCAAATACAGCATACCGTACGTCGCATCGCCTATCAAATCTACGAAGCCAATGTCGATGAAAAGGAAATTATCATCGCGGGGATAGCGTCAGGGGGATTACAGTTCGCCAAGAAATTGCAAGCCGTGCTGAAACAAATCACCGATGCCGAAATAACACTATGCGACGTTACTATGGACAAGTCCGACCCCCTTTCAAGCGGTGTTCAAACCTCTATTCCCGAGGATGGATATCGCGAAAAATCCGTAGTGTTGGTCGATGACGTATTAAATTCCGGCACTACCCTAATCTACGGGGTCCACCATTTTTTAAAAACACCTCTTAAACAGTTAAAAACAGCGGTTTTGGTCAATCGAAATCACAAGAAATATCCGGTGAAAGCCGATTTTAAAGGTATTTCATTATCCACCTCGCTACAGGAGCACGTTCATGTGGAGTTCAAGTCAAAAAACGATGTGGTTTATTTGGATTAAACTGCTCAGGAATCGGATTGATAATCCCAGTTTTCCACAACGGTTCCGGACTGAAAGTCAATAGATATCTTATTCATTGTTGAATTAATTCATTGTTGCATTGAATTCATGATATCCGCAACTATATCGATTGCTTCATTACTGCCGCAGTCGATCACCGTGTGGGCTTGATTATAGAATTCACTGCGTTCGAAAAGATGCTTTCCGATGAATTCGGGCAGCTCACCATCGGGGATATGCCGTATTAAAGGCCTCGTGGATTTTTGTTGGGACAGGCGTTGCGCCAGTTGTCCAATAGGTACCTTGAGGTAGAACACGTTCTCCGAACCCTTTAAGATTGTCTCCATATTTTTGCCATAGCAAGGGGTCCCCCCTCCTACCGAAAGCACGAAATTGTCTTTACGAAGAAGAAGCTCGTTCAGGTACTGGTGTTCTTTTTTTCTAAAGTATAGTTCTCCTTTATCGCCAAAAATATCGGCAACGGATAATTTTTCCTTTTCCTCGATATAATCATCCAGATCCAAGAACTGGAGTCCCATTTGCCGGGCGAGTTTCTTTCCCACCGTGGTTTTGCCACTTCCCATATATCCCAATAGAATTATTTTCACGCTTTTGACTTTTTGTAAAAATGAAGCATTTTAGAGCCAATTCAAAGAAATCTCAAATTTCTCTTGAAATCGACTTGTCAAATTAATTATTGCTTTTATATTTGCAGCCGCTAAAGGGAATATTGTTAGCGTTATATAAAATGTTGTTAGTCCGACCTGGTAGCTCAGTTGGTAGAGCATCTCCCTTTTAAGGAGAGGGTCCTGGGTTCGAGCCCCAGCCAGGTCACAGTAATGAGAACATGCCCTTCAAGAGATTGAGGGGCTTTTTTATACGACAGGTCCACGCAAGGTAAGTTTATCTTAAGTGACGGTTTTATGTCACTTGAAACAGGTGATGGTGGTTGTTCCAATAGATGCCTATGTAGATAAAGCTCAACACATAGCCAATAAACACGGGAAGTACTTTGAACAAAGACTGCATGGTCGCATCTTCCGGAGCCTTAAGCTCCAAAACCATAATAGTGATAACGATGGCGAGACCCCATCGCTGAAGGCTTCTAATCTACTAGTGGTCGCGATTCAATATTGTTCGGTTCAGCTATTAAAAACGGTTTCTTTTTCGATACCCAATTTTTTAATTCTGGCAAACAGGGTTTTTGCGTTCATATCCAAAATGCCGGCAGCGCCGCCAATGCCGCTTACTTTTCCATCCGTCTGTTTTAAGGCACGAATAATATGCTGCCGTTGGGCTTCCTCAAAGGTTAGAAGCCCCCCTGTTCTGATAGATTCCGATTCCGATTCCGTGGGCATCCAACTTCCGATATTCAGTGTTGTTCCACTTTCGACGATAACGGCGCGTTCTATTAGATTTTCCAGTTCCCTTATATTTCCGGGAAAACTATAGGCCATTAGCGCGTTCACTGTTTTTTTGGATAATCGTCTGAATGATTTACCGGCCTTGGCCGAATATTTTTCCAAAAAGAACTGTGCCAGTAGCGGAATGTCTTCCTTCCTATCACGAAGAGGTATATTGTAGATTGGAAACACATTCAACCTATAATAAAGATCTTCCCTAAATGTACCTTCCTTTATCATTTTTTCAAGACGCCTATTGGTAGCGGCGATTACCCGCACATCCACTTTTATGGTCTTTGTACCGCCCAGTTCATCAAATTCACCATCTTGTAAAACCCGTAACAATTTGGATTGTAAGTCAATGGGCAACTCCCCGATTTCATCCAGGAAAATGGTGCCCCCATCGGCAAGCGTAAACTTACCCACCTTGTCATCGACAGCACCGGTAAAAGCCCCCTTTTTATGCCCGAACAGTTCGCTCTCGATGAGTTCTTTGGGCAAAGTGGCACAATTCACTTTTATGAGGGGACGCTCTTTGCGCAAGCTGTTAGTGTGCAGCGCACTTGCCAGTAATTCTTTACCTGTACCGGATTCCCCCGTAATCAATACCGTGGTAGCTGTCGGCGCCACCAGATGTACTTGTTCCAATACTTTGGCATAAACCTCGCTTTTACAGATGATGTTGTCGGCATTGATCTTAGCACTTATTTCTTCCTGTAAATACTCGTTTTCGATTTCGAGCTTGTCCTTTAAGCTCTTTATTTCCTCTAAGGCCCGATGTAATTGCACATCCCGCTCTTTGCCTTCGGTAACATCTTGGTAAACGCCTACGATCTTAAAAATTTTGTCTCCTTTTAGCACCGGTTTTACAATGGCACGTATAAACCTACTCGGATTTTCTTTAGTCTCAAAAACCTCGTCGAACGGTACGGCATTTCGAGTCGCTTTGACAATACTTTTTTTGAAAAGGTCGGCATCCTTTAGATAATGGATTATTTTATTGGGATGAAAATCTTCTTTATTCTCGGTTTTGAAGATAGAGAGTGCCTCTTTCGTAACTAGAATGGTGCCATCTTGAAGATCTAGGTTCCACCCCCCGACCTTGGCGATAGATTCTACATTGTCAATTAGATTTTTATAAAAGCTGGAGGACGAGATATCTTTCAAAATGGCACAGATCATTTGTTCCCCTCCATAAGAGAAAAATTGGGCATATACCTCTACCTCATAAAATTTACCGGATCTATTTCGGTGTACCGCCTTAAAATTGTCACTGCCATTTTTTCGGACCTTTTCCCAATGCGCCCGCCAGCTCTCGGAGGTAACGGTGCTATTGATATCGAATATGCTCAACTTGGTAAGCTCCGATTTTTTATATTGAAGGCGGTCACACAGTATCTGATTGCCATAAATGATGTTGCCGTCCCGATTTGCCCAGAACACCTCATAGGGAAGGGTATCCACCAACCATTCCTTAATAGGCCCTACCTCTGCGATTTCTGCCATTAGGTTACATCTTTGTGGTTAAAAATAGGTTAATATTTCTCAAATAACAGAAAATTCTCATAAATAAGAACATATGCTTACACGACATAGTGTACTCATTTGTAAAACAGCTAATTACAGTTCTGGTATAACATTAGCTTTAAATAAGGCGACGATAAAAGTAAAAATAGAATATATTATAAATAAGGAGTAGAAAAACCATGAACACAGTACTACACAAAGCGGACACAAGAGGGGATGCCGACCACGGATGGCTGCATTCCAAACATACTTTCAGTTTTGCAAACTATCATAATCCCGAGCGGATGAACTTTGGGGTGTTGAGAGTATTGAACGATGATATCGTCTCGGAAAGTAGAGGCTTTGGAGCGCATCCTCATAGGGATATGGAAATTGTATCCATTCCCCTTGAAGGCGATTTAAAGCATCAAGATAATATGGGGAACGCGACCCTTATCAAGGCGGGCGATATTCAGGTAATGAGTGCCGGCACCGGGGTGATGCATTCCGAATACAACTACAATCCCGATAAGCCCGTAAAATTTCTGCAGATTTGGATAGTGCCGAACAAGCAAGGTGTAGCGCCACGCTACGATCAGATTACGCTAGACACTGCAGATCGTAAAAACCAGTTGCAGCAGGTATTATCGCCCAATGCAGAAGATGCAGGGGTTTGGATACACCAAAATGCGTGGTTTAATATGACCCAACTCGATAAGGGCAAGGAGCTGCAATATCCCTTGAACGATGCCGAAAACAATGGCGTGTATGCCTTTGTGCTGAAAGGGGATGCCACTGTCAATGGCCAAGCGCTTCATGAAAGAGATGGTTTTGGCATCTGGGATGTAGCGAATTTAGACATCAAAGCGGACACCGATACCGAAATCCTATTAATGGAAGTCCCGATGAACGTCTAGAAAAATAAATCAATAATTAATTAATTTTTTTAAATCAGAAAAATGGAAACAACAGGTACAACAAAATGGAACGTGGATGCCGCTCACTCAGAAGTAGGGTTTAAGGTAAAACATATGATGATCTCTACCGTCAAAGGAGCTTTTGAAGAATTCAAGGCCTCCATAGAAAGCGAAAATGAGGACTTTCAAGATGCGGACTTTAGCTTCACTGCGCAAGTCGATTCTATCAATACCAAAAATGCGGATAGGGACAAACACTTGAAATCCGAGGATTTTTTCAATGCATCCGAATATCCTGAAATGACATTTCAATCATCCTCTTACGATGGGGATAAGTTAGTCGGAGATTTGACCATCAAGGACATAACCAAAGAAGTGACATTTGATATGGACTTTAACGGGATTGCGGAAGACCAGTACGGACAGACTAAGGCAGGGTTTGAAATTTCAGGAAAAATAAACAGAAAGGATTTCGGACTTACTTGGGATGCCGTCACCGAAGCCGGTAGTGTCGTGGTAGCCGAAACCATACGGATGGCCATTGATCTGCAATTTATTAAAGAGTAGGTTTTCAACAAATAAGGTAATTGGGACCGGTCGTCACGCTAGACCGGTCCCAATTTTAATAACGAATATTACCCAATATCTTAAAATACAATTTAACTTAGCATTGGATTGTATATTAAACCCAATTTCTTATGGAAACAACTATAAGTGAGAGAGATAGCAAAGGCTTCGCCATGGTAAGGGAAGACGGCAAGAGGGCCGGAACGATGACTTATTCCATAGCGGGAGAAAACTATATTATCATAGACCACACGGAGGTCGACCCTGCATTCAAAGGCAAAGGGATCGGAAAGCAGCTGCTTTACAAAATCGTGGAGATGGCACGGGAAAAAGAAATCAAGATTACACCCTTATGTCCTTTTGCAAATGCTATGTTCAAAAAGCTTGATGACATTCAAGATGTACTAAAAAGATAAACTATGAATTATGGGTGAACATACCTTATTTCCAGCATTGCCACTCGCCGAGTGGAACAAATCAAAGGAAACCCTGCACCGTTATTTACAGATAGTAGGTAAGTTGCGCCTATCGTTAATGCCCAAAGACAATCACTGGTGGCACATTACCTTGTACGTCACCAGCAGCGGTATTACCACGGGACCCATCCCTGATAAGGACTTTACCTTTGAGGTCAGTTTTGATTTCATCGGTCATACACTCAACGTAAATACGAGCAAGGGAGACATGCGCTCTTTTGATCTTAAGGATGGCCTCTCCGTTTCTCAGTTCTATAAAAAACTGGCCGAAATATTTAACGAGCTGCAAATAGATTTTGATATTAAGGCAGAACCCTACGACCTAACTGACAATATACCCTTTCCTGAATGCACACAGCATCATAGGTACGATAAGGATGCTGTTCACAAAGCTTGGAAGATTTTGGTGCAAGTCGACATGGTCTTGAAGGATTTCAGCGGCAAGTCGTACAGTAAAACCTGTCCAGTTCACATTTACTGGCATCACCTCGACCTTGTCGTCACCCGGTTTTCAGGGGATAAGGCTCCGGAATTGGTCAATGCATCCAAAGTAGAAAGGGAGGCCTATTCTCATGAAGTCATCAGCTTCGGGTTCTGGTTCGGAGACGATAATATTAAAGAACCAGCATTTTATTCCTATACCTATCCTTCCCCGGAAAACATTGATAAAGAACCATTGAGTCCCGAGAGTGCCGAATGGCAGGATGCGAACGGTAGCCCTATGGCCGTATTACTGTATGAGGATATAAGAACAAGCGCTGATCCTAAAAAGGAAATCATGGATTTCTTGGAAAGTAGCTATCGGGCCGGAGCAAAATTGGCCGGTTGGGATATGGAAGCCTTGAAGGTCGATTCCAAATAGATCCCATTTGCGGTGCATTTAATGATTATTGGCATACGACTTGGAGGGCAGTGCCCACGCCTTAATTAAGAGAGAAAATACTTGCTAAAATGATGGGATCAAAAATTTTCATTACAACGATACTCGCTTCGGTTTTACTGTTTGCCTGCAATGAAAAATCGAAGAAGGAAAATAGGGACACCGTCAAATCAGAGTCAATTACAACGGAGTCCAACACAATCAAAACCCAATCCCTTACGGACAAAGAAGGGAATACACTTGAGATGTCCTTCGATAATTCCGAAGGTACGGCAACCATAGACCTGAATGGTGAGACCGCTCAACTTTCCAGCCAAAGGCCTGCTTCGGGCATCTGGTATAAAGATAATCAATATGAATTGAGGGGAAAAGAGAACGATATCTGGTTGAAAAAAGACGGAGAAGTGATTTTCGAACATGAGGACGAAAAGGTGGACATAGAAGCGAAAAACGACGATGGCGACGTTCTAAATATGACTTTCAACAACACGGAAGGAACTGTTAAAGCCTATTTAAACGGCGGAAAACAAATTGATTTGGCAGAAGAAAAAGCAGCCTCCGGTATTTGGTATAAGAACGACCACTATGAATTAAGGGGAAAAGGGAATCAGTATCGATTGACAAAAAACGGGACCGTCGTTTATTCCAATTAAGTCGGAAAATTACTCTTAAATCTAACGATTCTTTCTCTCGGTACGACCTTATAGTTGATTTCAAATTTTTGAGGATTCTTGGGTACGTGCCAAGGCCCCCGGTTCAATCCTTTGTTCGGTGTCTCAGGTACTATCGGTACTCAATCGGACAGTAGAGTAGGTCATAAAAAATCTCTCATCGGCCTAGAATTAGTTCTCATTAGTTTATTTTAGCAATCGCCATTGCCTTCAGGGACAGGAGAGCATACCGCAAAAGAAACTGAACCAACTACAAGAATAACCGACACATATGCCATTATTACAAGACATCCTTATCCTTCTAGGTTTTTCAGTGGTAATCGTTTTTGTGCTGCAGCGGTTAAAACTTCCTTCCATAATCGGCTTCCTGTTGACCGGTGTCATTATAGGGCCGTACGGCCTAAGTCTCATCAAGGCCGTAGAACAGGTAGAGATCCTATCGGAAGTCGGTGTAATCCTGTTACTTTTTGTTATTGGGATGGAATTATCGATCAAACAGTTGGTCTCCATTAAAAAAACGGTTTTTATAGGTGGCTTTTTACAGGTAGGACTAACCGTAGGTGTTGCCGGTCTTGTTTATTATCTATTAGGAAATTCTTGGAACGAGTCTGTATTCGTCGGCTTTCTATTTTCCTTATCAAGTACCGCAATCGTTTTAAAAACATTACAAGATCGTCAAGAAATTTCTGCTCCGCATGCAAGAAATGCATTGGCGATCCTGATTTTTCAGGACATCATAGTAGTGCCTATGATGCTGGTTACCCCGATGATCGCTGGAGAATCCAGTGATGTAGCCACCGATATTTTAATGTTATTGGTAAAATCGGCCATTGTCGTGGTACTCACATATATCAGTGCCCGGTACGTCGTACCTAGATTGATGCATGCTGTGGCAAAGACGAACAGTAAAGAACTTTTTCTCCTGGTCACCATTACCCTATGTTTTGCGATTGCCTTTCTAACGGCAGAAATAGGACTATCGTTGGCACTCGGTGCTTTTATTGCCGGCCTTATTATATCGGAATCGGAATATAGCCATCAGGCTACCAGTATCATCCTTCCTTTTCGGGAACTTTTTACAAGCTTCTTTTTTGTCTCTGTCGGCATGTTGCTTGATTTGAGTTTTTTTCTGAACAATATTCCTATCATCCTACTTTTGGTATTGATCGTCCTGATACTAAAATCATCTGTCGTGGCCATTGCGGTCGCCCTTCTGAAATATCCGACCAAAACTGCATTGTTAACGGGCCTGGCGCTTTTTCAGGTGGGGGAATTTGCTTTTGTCCTTTCTAAAATAGGTATCGGGTACGATCTTTTAACGCCAGAGACCAACCAGTACTTTCTGTCCGTTTCGATTGTGTCTATGTTATTAACTCCATTTGTCATTATTTTTTCGGAGAATATATCCAATAAGGTTTTAGGGGTCAAAAGAAAGTTAGGGCTAAAAAGGGACCTAGATCCAAGCGATATCGAAGAAGTTGTCGATGCCACTTTAGAAAATCATTTAGTGATTATCGGGTACGGAATAAATGGAAGCAATTTGGCTAAGGCGGCCACGGCTAATAACATTCCTTTTATAGTAATTGAGACGAACGCTGAAATAGTAAAGCGGGAAAAGGCAAAAGGTTTACCCATCATTTTTGGGGATGCGACAAATGACCATATTCTTGAGACCGTCCATCTGTCAAGGGCCCGAGCGGCCGTTATTGCCATTTCTGGAGGTAGTGACACTCAAAACATCATTAAAAAAATACGATCCATCTCCGATTCATTATATTTAGTGGTAAGGACGAGATATGTTAAACAGACTTCTGAATTATTGGCCTTGGGCGCTGATGAGGTGATTCCCGAGGAATTTGAAACATCCATACAGATATTTGAACATATCCTGCACAATTTTCTTGTACCTGAAGACGATATCGTTCAGCTTATCCATAAGGTGAGGGCCGACAATTACCAAATGTTCAAGGGAGAATTAAAGCGGCCGAAAACCTATAGGACCAGCGAGCTGGCGGATTTCAATATCAAAAGCCTGCGCATGAGTTCGGACAGTAACAAGTTCTTGGGAAAACCTTTAAGGGAACTGGATCTAAGGGGAAGGTACGGCATCAATATATTGGCCATTAAAAGAAAGGATAAATTGCTGGAAAGTGTACAGCCTGACGAGGTACTTCACCAAGGAGACATCATTTATATTCAGGGAAAACAGAGTAAAGTAGAGGAATTTCATCAACTTATAGCCTAAAACAACAGGGTAGCAGGTATCCATGAGTGTGGCCATAATCTTGCCGGATGCTATCGTCCATACAGCCTGAAAAACGCAATACAATCTTTAGAAATGAACAAACGGTTTATAGTACTCATTGACTTTTCGGAGTATTCGAGCAATCTGATAAAGTATGCTTGCGATTGGAGCAAAGAAGCAAATGCGAAGATTCTTTTGCATCATCAGACCCATGAGTTTTTACCGGCATTTGCAGAGGAGGAAGCTAGGGAATATATTGTTCGGCAAGCTAATGACAAAGCACTTGAAAAACTGAAAGCACTTGCAAGCGACCTCATTCCGGATACTATAGAGGTGTCCTTTTATGTTTCTGAAAATGATTTCCAGCATACGTTGCCCCAGCTATTGGTAGAACCTTTTGAAAATCTAATTTTTCTAGGTCTGAAAGGTACGGGAATGCTAAAGAAATTATTTCTTGGGAGCGTCGCTCTTCAAATCATAGGAAACACTGACAACACGGTGGTTGCTATGCCTAAAGGAATCGATTCTTTTTCGCACGAAAAAATTTTCGTGGCAGTAGGCGAAAACAAAGTGTTGAACGTACAGCAATTGGACAATTTTCTAAAGTTCATCCACCACCAGAATACTAGTATAACATTTTTCCATTTGGCGAAACCGAATGAGGACACTACCCGTATTAAAGAACAGTTACAGCATCTCTCGGAAACATATGCCGACAGGTTTACTACAGACTTTGCTATTTACGAAGCCAATAATCGAATAGACGGTATAAAGGGAGTAATTAACAACAAGATTGATGAAATACTGATCGTTCAAAAAGGCTCGCGTATTTTAACCGATCAACTATTTAGGCGATTTTTGATTAACGAATTGGTGTACGAAGGTCAAACCCCTTTGGTTGTTTTACCTTGAGAACGGCTGCAGCAACTTTCGGATATCTCTGGCACCTCACAAGAATTTATACGTGTGAAAAATACGGAATTTACACCTAAGCTGGTTTCGCTGCTCAAGGAGGGCATAGGCAGAAAACAAATTACGAAAGACGTTTTATCGGGAATTATTGTAGGTATTGTAGCCCTTCCCTTGGCAATAGCGTTCGCCATTGCATCGGGGGCGAATGGCGCCAGTTTAGGGAGTTGCTGAAAGGTAATTTAATGGATATCATCGTACTCCTGACCACCTTCTTCCTGACCGTATTTTTCGATTTGATCTTGGCCATCGAGATAGGTATGATCCTATCGAGCTTTCTTTTTATGAAACGAATGAGCGAAGCGACAACCATCAACGATGCGGAAAACCTTTTTGCGGAATCAGCCTCAAACGGTGAAACAATGTTTGAAGAAGAGTTACCCTACATCCCTATAGATACCATGCTGTATGAGATAAACGGACCCTTGTTTTTCGGGGCATCTCAAAAATTTCAGGATGTACTGACAGAACTGAAACAGAAGCCCAAGGTGCTAATCATTAGAATGAGACACGTTCCCTTTATCGACGCTACCGCAATGAACAGTTTAAAAGAATTTCATCATAAGCTACAGTCGTCCGGAACAGGTATTATTCTTTCGGGTGTAAACCCTCAGGTAAAAGAAGAATTGCATAAATCCGGACCTTATTCAATACTTGGAGAAAATAATATACTTGAAAACATACATAAAGCTATCTTAAGGGCTGAAGAGGTGTCGAAGTAATTCCACCGAAATCACAAATAAAAAAATTCTATGCCAGAACTTATTATAGATGCCCGAGAAGCCGCCATCAGTTCCCATTTAAGCGTAAAGCGTATCCTTCCCTTTAGACAAAGAAGAATGGTAGGCCCTTTTATTTTTATGGACCACGCAGGCCCTACAAGCAATTTTCCATCCGAAATCACCTCGATGGACGTGTTGCCGCATCCTCATATCGGCCTCTCTACGGTAACCTATCTGTTCAGTGGCAACGTTACCCACCGCGATAGTCTAGGGGTCGAGCAAATTATTCATCCAGGAGAAGTAAACTGGATGACGGCGGGAAAGGGCATTTCCCATTCCGAGCGTTTTGAAGACCCCGAACTTTTGGAGAAAGGCGGTCTGGAAATGCTGCAGACTTGGGTGGCCCTGCCGGAATCAGTGGAAGAGAGCGACCCCACCTTTGTGAATTACAAACCGGACCAGCTGCCAGTTTACACCGACACGGGTGTCTGGATGCGTTTAATTGCTGGCAATGCCTACGGATTAAAGAACGATGTAAGCGTTTATTCCCCTCTGTTTTACCTGCACGTAATACTGGAAACAGGTGCAAAGATTGATTTGCCCGGGGAGCATTCCGAAAGAGCTATTTATATCACAAACGGAAATTTGGAACTATCGGGAAGAACCTATTCCAACGGCCAAATGATTGTCTTTTCAAAAAACGAAGCGGCAACTGTTCGAGCCAAAACAAATACCGAATTGATGATTTTGGGCGGAGAACCCCTGGGCGAACGATTTATCTGGTGGAACTTCGTCTCTTCGAGCAAAGAACGTATCGAGCAAGCCAAGAACGATTGGAAAACCGGGAAAATCATACTGCCCCCCAATGATAATAAGGAATTTGTTCCGCTTCCGGAAAACCGATTTAAGCCTGCAAGTAGCGATGTGCCGCCCCCGGAGCCGCTTTCGTGAGGATTCTTGACAGAGACGACAATGATGGTCGAGCGGTGACGGATCGATTGTTGCCCCATAAGTTTCTATCTTAGAAAATGCATTTGATTCTGGGATTGCCTTCGGCGTTCATCCAAAACGGCTAGGGAAACGGTCTAACAACCCCCGGAATTCCCGACCCGCTAAAAGAATTTTCTTTAAAGTCGGTTTTGAATGGGGCGGTGAGGATTTTTTCAATAGGAGATGTGTAATCTACTTTAGTTTCACAGACTTTCTTAAACGAGGTTGACATGAATAAAATGATACGCTTGTTGAGTTTTGGTGCACTACTTTTAGTGAGCGTACCACTGAACGGCCAAAGTTTTATAGAAGAAATCTTAAAAGTCCCCATCAAAAGGGCGATGGATAAAAGCGCCGACGTACGTGTGCAGGAAATGCAAGGTGAGGGTACCCAATGGGAAATGGAAGCCATTAAAGGCAAAAGATTGCCTCAGGTTTCCCTTACGGGGGGGTATGGTTTTATGTACTCCCGATTAAGCCCCAAGTTTCCTACTCAATATCTGCCTATCAGCGGTACTCCGTTTTTGGAAGACCCCCTGGTTTCCAATTTTCAGACCCAAGTTTTTCTAGGAAGTCTTTCTGCACGGCAAGTTATTTTTGCGGGAAACCAAATTAACAGCGGTGTCCGGGCATTGGAAGAAAAACAAAAGGCCGAACGTTTGCTGGCAGAAGCCGGCAGGGAGGAAATCGCAAAGGAAGTCATCACGACTTTCGATCAATTGATGCTGTTAAGTGAAGTGGACAAATTGATCGAAGATTCGGGGAAAAGACTTGAGTCAGAGCATAAAAAGGTAGTAAAAGGAATCGCAAACGGTTTGGCCATCCCCTATGATCGAGATAAAATAAAATTGGCGATGCTGGAATTGGAAGAGAAAAAACTGGAAGCTCAAGGAAATAGAAACGTCCTGCTTGCCAAGCTGGAATATCTTACCCAAATGACAAAGAGCGAATTGGAATCCATTGAATATGAGTTACAGACTTTTTCATTGAGCCAAGTGTTCCCAACCCCAGAAAACCGGGCAGAATTGAAGGCCTTGGAAGCAGGGAAAAAAGCAAAGGAGTTTGCCTATCAAAAAGAAAAGGGCGCTTATTTTCCCACGATTTTCGCCTTTGGAAACCTGGCCTATTTAAATGCCTTTGACTCGAGTATCAAATTCAGGGATGTACCCATTTCCGGGGATGTGACCTTAGAGGCGGAGCACATCAGAATGGAACCCGCTGCAGCGGTAGGAGTAGGAATGAAGTGGGATGTGTTTAAAGGAGGGACACACCGCAAGAATGTAAAAAAGGCGGCGATAGAAGTCGAAATAAGTGAGACCAAATTAAAGGATACCCGAGAGAAGTTCGAACTGTTGTTATTCAAGAACAGATCTGATCTTAAGTCCGCGGAACAAAAGGTCTTGGTAGCTGAACAGCGGGTCAAGATAGCCGAAAACAATTTGCAGCTGGCATCCCGGCAATACCGCGCCGGTTTAGTCGATATGACAGAACGCCTGGCTTCGGAAAATGATTTTTATAAAGTGAACTTGAACTATCACAACCAAATTCTCGATCAGCGGACCGCTGTTCTGGAACTTCTACTGGCTACCGGGGAATTATCGGATAAAATTTATAACGGATATGGAAATTAAGAATATAGTACCCTTCGTAATCTTGTTGATTTCGGCCTCTTGTTCGGACAAAAAAATCGACCCCGCTTTTATGGGGAAGATCGAAAGGGACCAAATTTCAGTGGTAACCAAAGTGCCCGGGACAATAGAACGGATATTGGTCAACAATGGCGACTACGCCAAGAAAGGGGACACCTTGGCTATCTTGGACATCCCCGAAGTGGACGCCAAAAAACAACAGGCAGAAGGAGCTTTACAGTCGGCGGAGGCACAGTATCAGATGGCAATCAAGGGAGCCACCGAGGGCCAATTAAGGCAATTGCAGAACAAAGTAAGCGGACTCAAGGAGCAATTTGAATTTGCGAAAAAATCGTTGGTCAGATTAAACGGCATGGTGCAGGATAGTCTTGTACCCCAGCAACAGTTCGACGAAGTGTATGCGAAATACCAAGGCGCAAAAAACCAGTATGAGGCCGCCAAAACCGAATTGGAAGAGGCGCGGACCGGTAGCCGACAAGAGCAACAGGCCATGGCTTTAGGTCAGCAACGGCAAGCTTCGGGGGCAATCTCGGAGGTGGGCGCCGCGGAACGGGAAAAATATATGCTTGCGCCACAGGATATGACCGTGGAGACCGTCAACTTAAAAACGGGGGAACTGGCCTTGCCCGGATATCCCGTTTTTAGCGGGTATATCGACCATTCGGTCTATTTTAGGTTTACCATTCCGGAAGGTCAATTGGGCGAGGTCAAGCCTGGCGAAAAAATAAAGGTAAAGGTGCTCTATAAAGATGCGCCGCTTATCGACGGCGAAGTGAGCACCGTAAAGGCGCTGAGTTCGTACGCCAACATTGCTACCGCGTATCCCGATTTTGATATGCAACAAGCCTTATTTGAAGTAGAAGTACGCCCCACAGCACCAGAAAAGACGAGAGATTTGATCACCAAGGCCTCTGTTTCCCTAGAACTTGACAAATAAAGCAACGTGAAGAAATTTGTACACTTGATAAAAAGGGAATTCAGGCTATTTTTTAGCAATAGCGTACTGCGACTTTTATTTATCGGTGCCCCCATTTTATACGGTGTTCTCATCGGGGCCGTATATCAAAAAGGAAAAATAACGGACCTCCCCATTATTGTGGTCGATCAAGATCATAGTCCGATGAGCACTACGTTTATCGATATGCTCGAGGAAATCGAAAGTATCGAAGTAGCCGCCGTACTACCCGCCATGAACGGCGCCAAGGATAGGGCGATCGATGAAGAAGCTACCGTCATCGTAAACATACCGATCGGATTTACGTCCGGAATCCAACAAAATCGATTGACCGAGATCACCCTTTTTGTGGATGCTTCGAACACCTTGACCTCCAACACGGCACTCATGGCGGTCAATGCTGTCGCCATGACAATGAAAGCGGGCATTCAGATAGAATCCCAGATGAAACAGGGAGTTCCGGAATATGTGGCCGCCCAAAACTATGAACCGTTCAAGACCACGATCATCAAACAGAGTATCAGAAGCGGCAACTATTTGTACTTTATGCTGCCCGGGGTCTTGTTAACGGTTTTCCAACAGGTCTTGCTATTGGGATTGGCCCTCACCTTTGCCGCTGAATATGAAAACGGCACGTTCAGGGAATTGGTTCGAAAAATGCCAAATGCACTTGGAATGCTAGCCGTAAAAATTATACCCTATATGATTATGTCCGTTGGAATACTCCTATTGTACTGGGGCTTTTCCAGATATTTCAATATGGTCATTAGCGGTGCCTTTTGGGGATTTTCGCTGAGTACGTTCGTCTTTATCCTTGCCGTTTGCGGAATAGGGGTTTTGGTAAGTATTGTCTTGCCCAATTAATTGAAAGCTACGGAAGTATTAATGGTCGTGGCTACGCCAAGTTTTATCCTTAGCGGATTTACCTGGCCCCTGAGTCAAATGCCTACTTGGGTACAATTTATAGCCGATTTGATCCCATTAACGCATTATTTGAAAACCTTCAGATTGCTGTACCTCAATCACTCCGGAATTTCCCATATTTATGGGCCCTTACTCGCAATGGGTGTTATTGCCATCATTTGTTTGACCCTATCGGCAGTAATTCTGCATTTTAAGATTAGGAAAATAACAAGGGATGTGTGAGAACACCCTGAGGAGCCAAATTCCCCTTTTCCAGAAGTAAAAGAATTCTTATGATAAACACGATATCTAAAATACCATTGTTGAGACAACTCCTATAAACCATAAATCTAAGCTGCTATTTAGTAGATCAAAAGTCAATCTCGAAAAGACATGTTTTTTACTTAGCTTTGAATTCCATTAATCTTAAATTTTATGAAGAACATACTCGTGGCGGTCGACCGACCAAAAAATGCAGATCAGTTAATAGCCTATGCTGTCAAAATCGCCAAGCTCACAGATGCGAAAATTTGGATTATACACGTGACGGCAGACAATCCGAAAGATTTTCTGGCTCGTGAGGCCGGTCCTCAGTATGTTTACAATAAGAGAGACGAGGAACACAAGAAAGAAGCCGCCTTTCTTGAACAATTGGCACAGCAGACCATAGAAAAATACGATGTTTCCGCTAAAGGCTGCTTAATTAAGGGGCCGGTCATCAAATCGCTCACAGAAATCGTTAAAGCGCACAATATTGACCTTGTTGTGGCCGGGCATAAAAGAAAACATTTGGTTTACGGATTGTTTACCGAAAACAAGAAACGGGATTTGATCGATGAACTGAAAATTCCTTTATTGGCCGTTCCGTTGGTCTAATCGGCCAACCACAACGGTCGTCCAATGACAACAGATCGTAACTATTAGCTATTATAACGATTGTCGCCAATACCTACGATCTGATTGTTTGTACTTGAACCTGCCCAAGTATGTTCGATTCGCTTCCATCAATTCCTTCGGCTCATCCCAAACTTGGTGATTTTTCGGAAAACCTATCCTTTGGTAGGCTTTGGTGCCCACTTATTATAGGGAGTCATGTCGAAGTTATTGACTTCGTCCATAGTTAGGTCAAGCGCTTTTGCAACTCCTTCCCCATATTCGGGGTCTGCCTTAAAGCAGTTTCTGATATGGCGGACCTGAATGAATTTGTCGGCACCCCCTACTTGAGCCGCCGTATTCTTGAACAATAGATCCGCCTTGCCGTCGGCCTTGATAATGCGGAACAAATCCCCAGGCTGCGTGAAATAATCTTCGTCGTCGTCCCTGAAATTGTGTGCATAAGCGGTACCCTCCAATTCCAAGGGCGGTTCTTTTGCCCTGGGCTGTTCCTGCCATTCCCCATAACTGTTGGGTTCATAATGTTTGGTCGCACCGTAATTGCCATCGACACGCATGGCCCCGTCACGATGGTATGCGTGATAGGGACAAGTGGGTTTGTTCACGGGGATTTGATAGTGGTTGACCCCCAGCCTGTATCGCTGTGCATCCCCATAGGAAAACAATCTTCCCTGCAGCATTTTGTCCGGGGAGAACCCGATTCCGGGGACGATGTTCGTAGGGTCGAAGGCGGCCTGCTCCACATCCTGAAAATAATTTTCCGGATTCCGGTTCAGTTCGAATTCCCCGACGGGAATAAGCGGAAAATCCTTTTTTGACCACACCTTGGTCAGATCAAAAGGATGGAAACGGTAGGTCTTCGCCTCCTCTTCCGTCATAACTTGGACGAACATTTTCCACTTTGGGAAATCCTCTTTTTCAATGGCATCAAAAAGATCCCTTTGCGATGATTCACGGTCAATGCCCACTAATTCCACAGCCTCTTTATCCGTAAGATTCTCGATTCCCTGTTGGGTAATGAAATGGAACTTCACCCAGTGTCTTACATTCTCCTTGTTTATAAAACTGAAGGTATGGCTTCCAAAACCGTGCATATGTCGGTACCCTCTGGGAATGCCTCTATCGCTCATTACTATGGTCACCTGGTGCAGGGCTTCGGGGAGCAGCGTCCAGAAATCCCAGTTGTTGTTGGGGCTCCGTAAATTGGTTTTTGGATCACGTTTTACGGCGTGGTTCAGGTCCGGGAACTTCATCGGGTCCCGAAAGAAAAATACCGGGGTATTGTTTCCGACCAGGTCCCAGATTCCTTCCTCGGTATAGAACTTCAGTGCAAAGCCCCGGATATCCCTTTCGGCATCCGCGGCCCCCCTTTCGCCGGCAACCGTGGAAAAGCGGCTGAACATTTCGGTCTTTTTCCCCACTTCACTAAATATTTTGGCCTTGGTGTATTGCGTGATGTCATGCGTTACAGTGAACGTGCCGAAAGCCCCTGAGCCTTTCGCGTGCATTCTTCTTTCAGGGATTACCTCTCGGTCGAAGTTTGCCATTTTTTCAAGAAACCAGGCATCCTGCATTAACATGGGTCCGCGCGGACCGGCTGTTTGTACATTTTGGTTGTCCCCAACTGGCGCCCCGGTCCGTCTGGTGAGTTTTGAGTCTTTTTCCTTCATTTCATTTCGTCTTTTAATCGGTTGTACAATAAGTGAATGAAGTTACATAATTCCAGTAACTTAGCGCACATGGTAAAGTGTTAAATAGCAGTTTGAAAGTCACCGAACCTGGGCCATTACTAATGAAAGCCTCAGCGTCCGACCCGAAATTAAGTATGGGTTATATAAGTCAATATAACGTCCCTTAGGAATGAGCCACCTTCCTATCCTTGAAAATCAAGCTAAAGACGTATCCGAAAATAAAACAGGAGGCGACCCCGAAAAACGCGTACATCAAAAAGCTGATCTCGGTAAAAACGCTAATGTACCAGATCAGGATGGCGCTGGCTACCAGGCCCATTAATGTTCCGGTGGCGTTGGCCTTTTTGGTCAGCATCCCCAAAAGGAACATGCCGCCCAGCCCCCCGGTAAACAGTCCGAGATAGCGATAGAATTGGTCCCAGAGCGATTTGATGTTGGAGTTCGCCATCCACAGTGCCAATAGTATTCCGACGATTCCCGTAAGTATGGTCACGATCCTTGCTATCCGCAGCATTTTGGTGTCCTTGGTCCGGGACCTGAAGTGTTGATGGAAATCGTTGCAATAGGCGGTGGATACGGAATTGAGACTACTGCTGATGCTTGACATGGCCGCGGAGAATATTCCAGCCACCAGAAGGCCCGAAACGCCTATAGGCAATTCCCGCACTATAAACCACGGGAAAATGGAATCGTTATTGGAGATTGCCGGGGAAAGGGCGTTGGGCATTTCGGTATAAAAGATAAACAAGAGGGTTCCTATACCGAAAAATATGATGGTGGCCGGAAGGGTGAGAACGGCGTTCGTATAGAGCGTTTTTTGGGAATCCTTGACGCTTGAACTCGTCAGATAACGCTGTACGATGGTCTGATCGGTACCCTGGGTGACCATGGCCGAGGCGAGCCCCCCGATAAAGACCACCCAGAAAGTGGATTCGGTAAAGTCAAGATCCATATTGGCGATATTGAACTTGTCGCGCTCCGAGGCATAGGTAATCATTTCGCCAAATGAGGTTTCCGTATAGATCATCATCCAAGCGACTGCCAGAATACTACCGCCGAGCAGCACGATGACCTGCAGAACATCGGTCCAGATGACCGCTTCGATGCCCCCGAAAGTGGTGTAGAGGATGCAGAGTACCCCCATGATCATAATACTGGTTTCCACCGGAATGCCCGTCACTATCGAAATGGCCAGCGAGGGCAGTAGCAGTACGATTCCGATCCGTCCCAGCTGAAAAAGGATAAAGGAAAGACTGCCGAAGGCGCGGGCCGCGTAATTAAAGCGGTTCTCCAGATATTCGTAGGCGGTTCGAATATGCAGTTTGTTAAAGAAGGGAATAAAGATAAACGCGATTACGGGCGTGATCAGAATGGCCGTAATGTTTAGAAAAAAGAAAGACCAATCCGTTATAAATGCCTTGGCGGGGATGGCCATAAAAGTAATGGCGCTCAGCAGGGTGCCGAAGACACTGAGGCCCGATGCCCACCACGGGATTCGCCCGCCACCTACGAAATAATCTTCGGTGGACTTTTGTTTACGTGCAAAATAGACCCCGATCAGAAGGGAAATCAGCAAGTAGAGGGCCAAAACGGTATAATTGATAATACCGAAGGGTTTGGTGGCATCGGCAATGGCATATGTCCGTACTTCGGGCGTACGGATGCCGGGGGAAACCTCCCCGGAAACAATGACAAAATCGTCGGCCTTTTTAAAGGATAACGCGGTCACCGGAATTGGGTCCGGCAAGGTATCGTACACATACCAGGTTTTGGTGATACTATTATAACCGAGGATTTCTTGGGAGAAACCGGGATGGGAATTTAAAAGGGCATCCCTTTCAGCAGTAAGGCTGGCCTGAATGGAATCGTTTTTTTCGCTGTCGAGTTGTAGCGCAATGTGCTCCAACCGGTCGAACAGCACTTCATCGGAACCGCCGTAAACCATGATGCCCATCGAGCCTATACTCTCGGCGGAAGCCCCCATCAAGACCCTGGGCTTTCCATTGATCGGTATCTCCCCTTCATTTTTCCAAAAATTATCCTGTAGGTCGTAGGATAGATAGGTGGTCAGAGGCTCCGATTTTTGGCCCGATAGCTGGTTACGCCCGCCGATAACAAACAGTTTTCTCGAATCTTTGGTTTCTTGGACGGCAATAGTATGCAACGCGCGGGGAGCACCGGGTAAATCCTCAAGTTTTTCCCATTTTTTGGGATTGTCCAAGCGCATCCGATAAAAGGAATTGACGCTCCTATCGGCGTTTTTACCGCCAACGACATACACATACCCCGCTTCGACCACGGCGGCGGTATAGGCCAAGGGCTCGGGCAGACTTGGAAACCTGGCAATCTCGACCTCCTCGGATGCCGGATCGTACCTTAACCTGAGCACTTGATCTTTCGCCGTAATGCCATCCTCCCCGCCGATGACCAAAATTCCCTCGGGAGTGGACACCGAAGCTCCATAAGCAAGGGGAAATGGCAACGATCGCCCGGCCAATTTCCACTGCCCGTCGTTCAGCACATAAATGCTGTCACTATATACTTTTTTGCCACCTTCCCAAGGTAGTCCGCTGGGAAAGTTGGCGCCCCCGGCAGCAATTACGGCCCCATTGTGCCACCCACCAACCATTCCCGCATATCCAAAGGAAACGGAGTCCTTCGCCTTTGCGGGAAGCTCGGGCACATCGATCAATCTGACTTTCGGAATCTCCTGGCCTCTCGATATCAATGCGAACAAAAGGAGGAATACACTGATTGCCGAATGAATACTGTTTCTCATTCCGTTTTAAGGTTTTTGATACTGGTCCGCCCCGTCCGTCAACCAGGCTAGGGAAAAGCTGGCGAATACATTCTCGGTATAGTCGTCCTTCTCAAAAAATACGGCGATATCTCCATTGTCCAGCACCGTAAGGGAAGAATAGGCGGCGCTGCCCCCGTATATTGTCTTGCCCTCCGACCATGTTTTTCCCTCGTCATAGCTAACGCGTACGGTGAGGTTGGTACGGTCGTCTTCTGAATTGGCATTGGCAAAAAGCAACCTGTTCTTATCGTAGCCATCCTCGGTGGAAGTGTATCGGATGATGCTTGCATTGCAGCCCGGGTCACTGAGTTGGGGTTCCGGCTCGGTGGTCCATGTCTTGCCTTCGTCCGAGGATATGTGCACATAGCGGATTCCTTTTTTGTCATTGACCCTGGCGTTGATCATCCACCTTCCGTCTTCGAGCTCGACAATTTTTGACTCGTCGGCGGGGGTGATGGGGGTATCGATGAAGTACCAGCTCTCGCCATGGTCGTCACTTCCAAATACGTGAAGACCCCGCTTTAGGTTGACCATGCAGTGTAGCAATTTACCGCCCCGGGTCTGTATGCCCCGGCCAGAGGTAATGAACTTAAAATCGTCGTGCCATTCCGGTTTTGCGATCTGATCGGTGATGTCTTCGGGTTCGCTCCAGGTTTTCCCGTTATCATCGCTCTTGACCACGTGGAGGTAGTAAACGTCCTTCTCGGTATCGAGGTTCATGAAATTATAGAACAAAAAGATCTCGTCGGTGGTTTCGTCCACGATAAAGGACGGGTCCGAGGCGGACTCGCCCAGCGGAAAATCGATTACGGTCTCGATGGGCGACCAGGTCTGGCCGTTGTCCGTGCTTCTGCGTAACACAATGTTGATATCATCGCTCCCGCGAAGGTCATTGCAAGATGGGATCCGTTCGTCGATGGCCGCGAGGACATCTCCATTAGATGCCGTAATCAGTGCGGGAATGCGATAGCAGGCTATTGAATCGTTGTCGGTCGCATTGAAAAGATCCTGATGGTTGATCAGGCCTTCCGCCATTTGGTGGACGTTTTTTTGGGCGGTTACGGAACAGGCGAAAAGTACTAAGGCTAATAAAGGATTTAGTTTCATAATCGTGGAATTAAAATGTATATATCTGTGGAAATTATCGGTTTTCGTATTTTTTTTATTGGGATGCATCAGGATGGTGTGATGGTTTCTATCCGTTCAAAGGTCTTCCAGCACTGGTACAGGGCACGCGGCACGTGAAAACAGCCTTTCCATTTCCCGCCTTTTAAGGTCAGATGGGGCGCTCCTTGTCGGTTGAGGTAGCCGAACCATTCCCCGTTCTCGGTGTCGGGAAAATGCGTCCATGAGTACTCATGCACCTTTTCGTACCAGTTCTTTATTTTATTTGTCGGATGGTGTTCGTAAGCTTTGGCCAAGGCGACCAAGGCTTCCAGGTGCACCCACCAAAGCTTTTGGTCGTGTTCCAATTGCTGGGGCGGATGGCCCTTAGCATCCATAAAATAAAGAATGCCCCCGAATTCGTTATCCCATCCGTACTCCAAAATTCGGATAATCGTATCGGTTGCCGTTCGGATAAGGTTTCGGTCTTTTTGCCGCACCCCGATATCGATCATAAACCACATCGCCTCGATGCCGTGCCCGGGATTGATAAGGCGGCCTTCGAAGCTATCGTGTAAAGATCCGTCGGAAAACAGGTTCTCAAAAATCAATCCGGAATCCTTTTTAAGAAAAACGCCCATGACCTCATTGACGCTGAAATCGATAGTCCGTTGTACTTCTTCCGGTTCTAGGATGTCTTCAAGTTCCAAGACTAGGTTGGAAAGGATCATGGGCAAGGCGAAGTTCTTCAATTGACGTTCCCCGGTGCTCTTCTCGTAGCTGCCTTTCGGATTGTCTTTTCGGCGCAAAATGTTACGGTAGGTGTTTCTGGCCAAGGTTCGAAATTCCCCATCCCCCGAGGCCTTGGCGTACTGGGCAAAGGCCATGGCGGCAAAGCAGTCGGAGAAAATATTATAAGGCTGCACCAGGGCCTTTCCATCTCGGGTCAGGGAGAAATAGAAGTTGCCCTCGGCATCCATGCCGTATTTCCTTAGGAATTCCGCTCCCGATTTTGCCATTTGCAGCCAGGAATCACGTTGTTCCACCTGGTTGTAAAGCATCGAAAACAGCCACACCTGGCGGCCTTGCAGCCAAACGAACTTGTCCGTATCGTACACTTTTCCGCTGCGGTCGAGACAGGTAAAGTACCCACCGTAACGGGAATCCGGCGAATTGCGTTCCCAAAAGGGAATCACATCGTCAAAAAGGGCTTTTTTAAAATGCTCCGAGTAAATCATTTCAAAATAATATGTATGACATAATACAAATCTAGGTAAATTTTACTTAACTTCGGAGGATGAAGGACAATTAATATAATCCGTCGGATAGGCTCGTTGGGGAAAATTAGTTATAGTTGTCCTAGATTGCTACTTTCTTTTGTAATTTTAAAACATTTTTTGGGTAAGCCCTTATTCACCACGTATCAAAATCATCATGAAAACGTTAAAAAAACTAAAGCCGGTAGATACAGGATCCCTAGTGGACAAGGTGGAGGTCCGCCTGCTCTCCTTTTTCAAGGATAACAATCTCAAGCCGGGGGATGCCATTCCCAAAGAGCTCGAATTCGCCGAATCACTGGGCGTAAGCAGGACCGTGGTTCGCGAAGCCCTACTCCGACTTAGGACCCTAGGGTTGATCGATTCCAGAAAACATAAGGGCATGACCCTGAAGCATCCCGATATCATCAACAACTTCGCACGTATATTGGACCCGACCCTTCTGGGCGAAAATACCTTAAAACAGCTGTTCGAACTCCGGCTCATTTTGGAGATGGGGATGGCGGACTTCCTTTTCGAACATAAGACCAAAAAGGATATGGACGAGCTGGAGGAAATCGTAGCTGCCGAGGAGGCTACCGATAGCGGAAAGATCAGGTTTACCCTTGACAAAGAGGTCGCTTTTCACGGAAAACTGTACCAAATGTCGAACAATACGACCCTACAGAAATTTCAGGACCTGTTGCTGCCCGTTTTTAACTACGTGTATCAAGAGGATACCAAGAGTACCGACCTTGACGACTATCATTTTTCGGGCGGGCGGTTCGTCAGCCATCGCATGTTATTTCAGAATCTGAAAGTCGGCACCCCCGATACTTTTAGAAATGCCATGCGCCGGCATTTGGAGCCCCACTTTGACCATACCTTCTCGAAAAAGGAAAGCAAGAAAAAAGGTCTTGGCTAACTCATCCAAGACCTTTTCGCAACTCAACTAACTCAAACAATATTCGAATTCTAGTTGTATCCGGGCGTCTGCTCCAGCATAGGATTTCTACCGATCATATCCAAGGTGATGGGCAACAACAGCTTGTATTCTTCCCCAGCGCTTAAAAAGGGTACGTTGTCGATGACATAGCTGTCTCCCGCCCGTCGTAGATCCCACCATCTTTTGCCTTCCGCTATAAACTCCTTATACCTTTCCTCGAGAATGGTTTCCGTATTCTGCGCTTCTGAACCCATTGTAAAACCATAGGTTGCAGCATCATAATTTTCGCCATACGCCCGCTCCCTGATCTGGTTAATTTCAACCGACGGATCCTCGCCCAATAAGTTCTTGGCTTCCGCCAACAGTAGTAGGACATCCGCATAGCGATAGATCGGAATATCGTTGTCCATAATTCGGATACTGCCATCTATGGTGCCATCGTATTTCTTGATTACGGACCCAAAATAGGGTCCGGGGGCGTAGTTGGGATACCCTGCACCGCCATTGTCGTCAGTATACAAGCGGGTAAAGGAGGATTTTTTACGGGTGTCAAGATTATCGTCGATAAGGATCAAGGTTTTTTCAGAAGGCCCATACCTGTTGGCGCCATTGACAATAAAGTCGGACATGGGATTGCCGTCACTGTTAAATTGAGGCTGTATTTCGGTTGTTCGTCCAGTCATTAGACCATAGTAGTTCAACGCTTCATCCTTTTCATATTGGGCGGCAAAGATAAATTCCTTGTTATTTTCGTTATCGACCGACCACAGATCGGCAAAATTGGGCACCAATTCTACATCCAGGGAAGCAACCTCCTGCAGGGCGTTTCTGGCTTCGGTGTAATCGGCATCGCCGCCTCCAAGCAAAGTCCCGGACCAAATATACACATCTCCCTTTAGGGCCAAAGTAGCTGCTTTGGACCAATAGACACGCTTGTTCAACCAAAAGGAGCCATCGGATCCAAAAGCATCCAGAGAGGCTTGGATGTCGGACTTTATTAATGCCATTACCTCTGATTGAGGGGCTCTCGGCTTGCTCAATCCTTGTGGGTCCGTAGTAGCTAAAGGTTCCGTGGAAATGGGTACCGCGCCCCATGTTTTTAATAACGTGTAATAATACATCGCCCTAATCCCATAAGCTTGTCCCAGCATATGTTGCTTATCCGCCTCACTATCGAATTCGATGTTCGGCACATTGAGCAGAAAATCGTTTACCTGATGGATTTCGTTATATAGCCCTGCCCAACCCCCAAAGGGTGCGGTCGACACGGTAAAGTTAGACTCGATAAGCTCTACATTGGCGGGCGACTCAAAAGTCTGGCCACCCCACATATCGCTTCGTATTCCACCCAGAAGCCACTGTGTGAAATTGGTACTCCTAAAAGAACCATACAAGCCTGTGTGGGCCGCCCGTGCTCCGTTTTCGGAATCCCAAAAGCCGGCAACCGTCAGTTCACTCGGAGCTTCAAGTTCCAGTTCCTTTTCACATGAGCCAAGAATCAATAAGGCTGTAACTAGATATAGATATTTCATGTCGAATCGTTTAAAATGTTAGATTGAGTCCCACGGTATATGTTCTAGGTACGGGAAATTCTCCTAGTTGAATGCCTCCTTCTTCGGGACTATCGCCGCTGTATCCCTTAAAATAATACAGGTTGGAACCTGTCAGATACAAGCTTAAACCCTTGATCTTGTCGTTGAAGGCATTGGTAGGAATGTCATAACTTAAGGTAACCTCCCGCAAGGCCAAGTAATCGCCTTTTTCCCAGAAACGGTTGCTAATGGTCTGTTCATTACCCCTGAAGATGTTGCGTTGCGCATCGACGAAAACAAATCGGGGCACATCGGTATTTCGGTTGTCCGGGGTCCACGAATCCAATACAATTACGTCTTGGTTCAAATTCCCCTGGGTCTGCGCTAGGCCCTTTCCCCGAATATGGTTGTAGATGATGTGGCCCGTAGCGAAGTCGGTCTTGACGAACAGCCCGAAATTTTTGTATTTCAAATTGGAAGTGAAGCCACCTATCAGGTCCGGGGTGGTACGGCCGATGACCCTTCTGTCGAAACTGTTAATCGTATTGTCCCCGTCGGTATCTACCCAGGCCACGTCGCCGGGATAACGTTGGGTGGGGTCGGGCAATAGTTCGTCTTGCCGGGTCGCATGTTCATCCACCGCCGCTTGGTCGGCGTAGATATAATCCTGAATATAAGCGGTGACCAGATCCTGGCCGACCCGCTGTCCTTCTTGCAGACCGCCTACCCAGATCTGTTCGCCCGTGTTGGGGTCGTTGATCTGTACACCGCCCTGCCGGTTGAACTCATTGTCATTTTCAGGTAATTTTTCCACGAAATTTTTGCTATGGGACAGGGTGCCGCCCAGTTGCCATTGCACATCATCCGTTCTGATCGCATCCGCGGTCAACTGAAGTTCAAAGCCTTTGTTCCGTAGAATACCGTTATTGGTACGGATGGATCCGAACCCTGTCCAAAATGGTAGGGTCAGGTTGGAAATCTTATCTTCCACATCCCGTATAAAGTAGTCCCCAATTAGGGTCAACCTGTTGTCAAAAAACGATACATCCAGTCCCGCATTGAATGTGGTGGAACGTTCCCACTGCAGGTCCAAGGTCGGAAGCCCCGTATTGGCATAACCTGTTTGACCATCATAAATCCCTTGGGAGCCATAAGAGCCGAACACCACATAATTCGCTACCCGATCGGGCTGCCCCGCGGGAACCAATGATGATAGATTTCCATTGACCCCATAGCTCAGTCTAGGCTTAAAGTTGGTGATTACGTTATTAAGGGACGAATTGATGAAAAAATCTTCCTTATGCGCGTTCCATCCTAAGGATATCCCCGGAAAGAAACCGTATTTATTGTTCGCCAATTGGGACGAACCGTCGTAGCGATAGGTAAAGCTTACCAAATATTTATCCGCAAAGTCATAGTTCAGGCGACCAAATGTGGATAGTATGATGTTTTCGGATTCAAAGCTGGAGGGCACCCCGTTTGCCTCACTACCTGCGTTCAAGGTATAAATCAGATCAGTTGGAGAGTTTTGTGTAGCCGCTCCTAGTCCAAAATAATTATTTTTATAGTACTCCCCTCCTATCAAAAGGTCAAAGTTATGATCTTCTATAGATTTTGTATAGTTCAACGTGCCCGTCAACTGATTCCTCAAGGTTCTCTCCAAGCTGGCTGAGGCATTTCTAGTGGTTATCAAGGTATTTCCATTGAGATAGGCCTTATTGAACGCCTCATCATGGTTGTTTATGGTAAAATGGCTTCCGGTCAACGAAAATGCCAGGTTCTTTGCAATGTCCCAATCCAATACTACGGAGGCGGATAAGCGCTGCTCTAAATTCTTGCGGATAAACTTGTCAATATAGTACAACGGATTTCCGAACCCGCTGTTCGTACCGGGGTTCAGCTCATTGGAAAGCGTTCCATCGGGATTATTGTTGTAGGTCCTAGAGGTAGGAGCCTGTCCCGTAAATCTCCTGAATACCGTATTTTCCGACCCCAAAGGACTCTCGTTCAGATTGGAATGGGAATAGAGTATGTTCGAAGAGACTTTCAGCTTATCGGATATATTATAGGAACCGCTGAACTTTCCCGAGTAGCGTTTGAACCCCGAGCCCAAGATCAGTCCATCATTGTCTAGATATCCGAGACCTAAATAATAGGTTCCTTTCTCGTTACCTCCGTCAAATGATAAATAGTGGTCAACGGATTGGCTGGGTTGATAGACGAGATCGCTTACATCATTGTTCAAAAAAAGAATTTGTTGTCCGGGATTCAGGGGGTCTTCTACGGTGTCCCATCCGGGCTGGTTCAACAAATACCTGTTGTTGTCGTTAAGAAATTGCACCGTAAAGGGGGAATCAGTGGTATTGCCGCCTGTACCAAACGCCAAAGGCCCGTCCAGAAAAGCTGCGAACCCGGTATCGTTTCCGGTGGCCTGTCGATAATACTGCACCGCCTGGCGGTTGTATCGAATAAAATCCGCGGCACCGATATAATCGGGAGTGTCCCGCTTACGGTTGACGCTATATTTTTGTTTATAGCTGATATTCGATCGTCCTACTTTACCGGTCTTCGTTGTTACCAAGACGACCCCGTTGGCCGATCTCGCTCCATATATGGCGGTTGCAGCTGCATCCTTTAACACCTCGATGGATTCTATGTCATCCGAGTTCAAGGCATAGAAACTGCCCGGAATACCATCGATCAAGATCAATGGGGAGCCCGAACCGTCAAAATTGGTCCCTCCGCGCAAAACAATTTCAGGGGTTGATCCGGGCTGTCCCGTGGTATTGGTAACCCGGAGACCGGCAATGGTACCTTGTAGCGCAGTCGCTGCATTCGACCTACTCGAGGTTTCCAAGATCCGGGTATCCAACTTAGCGACCGAGGTCGTTAGTTTGGCCCTGGATTGTTTCCCGTAGCCCGTAACGACCACCTCGTCCAAGGTTGCAAAATCTTCTTCAAGGACTACATCGATGTTGGACTGATCGTTTACCGGAATTTCTTGGGATGCATATCCTATATAACTGAACATTAGGATGTCATCGGGATTTGCGTCGATGGTATAATTTCCGTCGAAGTCGGTCTGGGCCCCTTTCGTAGTTCCTTTGATAACGACACTTGCGCCGGGCAAGGGTATGCCCTCCGCATCCACCACAGTACCCGTAATCGGTGTTTCTTGGGCGAATGTCGTTGTGCTAAGGAATAGCACAAAAATTGTTAAAAGACCGTAAGATTTAGGCCAATAAAAGTGATTTAAAGATATATTAAGCGCTTTGATCCACTTAATTATCCGGTTCTCAGAGTGTTTCATACCATGAAAGTTGAGTTAACAATAGTTTAGGAACGCTGCAATATAAATAAATTATTGTATTATGTTATACATAACTTATTATAAAATTAAAATTTTAACATTTTTCCCGGGTTTTCCAGGTAGATTTTACACTACAGGTTATTAACCAAATGGAATATGCTCAATTAGTGAGGTACTCTTCTGAAAACGAGGTGCTCAATAGGGGGAGTATTCCCTTTTCATCGAGTTTTTGGACCGCGGTGGTCAACTGCCCATCCGTCATCGTATGATGTGGAAACCGGCTAGGCCCCATATCCAACCCGAAGAGCCGCATAAAGCTTTTTCCGGCCCCGTTGAAACCACCGATCTTGTCCAAGGTTTCCACAAAAAAGATGGCCTTCTCCTGAAGGGCTTCGGCACTTGGTATATCATCATCCCTAAAGGAGGAAATCAGTTTGTAATAGAGCGGAGCTAAATGGTTATAGGTGCTTCCCACCCAACCGGTAGCACCGAGCGGCAGACTGGACACTAGTTTTTCATCTACCCCGAAGAGAATGTTTCTCGAGCCTTGATCGAAATGTAGGCACCGGGAAAAATCCTTGGGATCGTAGTGCGAATATTTGATGCCCTCAAAATTGGGAATCCTATCGACGGCCATCCTTAAAAAATCGATCATTGGAAAGTTCGCACCGGTCAATATGGGAATATGATAATAGTAAAAAGGTAGGCTCGGCGCACGCTTCGCGATCTCGGAGCAATAGTGCAAAAGGCTATCTAGGGTTTGCGGCTTGAAATAAAAAGGGGGAAGGGCGCAGATAGCATCCGCCAACTCTTCTGAATGCGCCGCCAAATCTTGGGCTTCCCGGATGTTGGTGTGCCCCACATGGTTGGTGATAAAGAAATTTTCGGGACTTTCCTTTGCCCAAGCCTCGATCAGTTGTTTCCGCTCCGTCGTACTTAGCGATACGAAATCGCCGGTAGAGCCATTTACAAAGGCCCCCTTGACCTTATTGGATTTTAAAAATTCACCGTAAGGGGCGATAGCATTCAAGTTGAGAGAACCGTCTTGACGCATCGGGGCGTAGGTGGCAGCAATTAAATCTTTCATATTTGTATTATGTATTACATATCACAAATATAGTGTTTATTTTTTGTCATCCAATATTGGATATGGACCAACGTCATCGGCTGCGGGAATTAAATTAAAACTGAACACAAAGGATTATTCCCAATCATAGATCCATGAAGGTTATGGAAAAACAATCATAGCAATCCTCTACAAACAAGGGCTTTTTTCAGTGGACGGCTTTGTATATGGCATCGAGCAGACTTCCTTCCTCTTTGGTGTCATTCCCGAGTTCCCAGAACATGATACCGCCCAGTCCCTTTTCCTTGACGTATTCGGTTTTTTTAGAAACGGATACCGTATCGTCGTAAGAAATCATTAGACTGTCCGCGGCATTGTACATATAAGGGGCTTTGGCAACGTCGTCCCAATAGCGCTCAAAATCGGGGTCTGGCTCATACGATTTCCGGATTTGGTGGTAGGGCATCCATCCGATATGGATGCCGCCGCTTTTCTGGTACAATCCGTTGTTTTCAGGGCGGACGCCTTGCCATACCCTGCCGTAGAAGGCACTTCCTATCACGATCTGTTTGGGGGCAACGCCTTCTTTGATCAGAAAATCCACGATTTTTTGGGCCGAGCGCGGATGGGGATCGGTAGTTGCACCGGATTGATACAAACTATCCAGATAAGTGTGGAAGGGCGTTCCTTCGATATCCTTGCTGCGTATTTCCCCCAATGGGGTATGGTGTCCCGTGTAAATAGACACCCCCGAAACCTGGTCATAGGTCATCACGTTGGTATAGTCCGCGTACTTCATTACCTCCTCCATTTCGACGTGATCGTAATACCGTTTCCAGCCGGCGGAAGCAAAAGTAAGCAGCTTAGGAGTCTCAAAACGGTCCAGCATCTCCCGCAATCCCTTCATCAGGGCGGTGAAGTTTTGGGTATCCTCTTTACGAGCCTTGGTACCGGCACCCGATATTCCCGGGTACTCCCAGTCCATGTCCATTCCATCAAGTCGGTATTCCTTTATAAATTTCGAGGCACTTTCTATAAATTTTTCGCGGCTTTGAGCGGTCAAGGCCATATCCGAAAACCCGTCCGCGCCCCATCCGCCACAGGCGATCATCACCTTTAAATCGGGATTCCGTTTCTTTTGTTCTACCAGGGCCTTTAGCTTTGGTCCTGCTGCTTCCGGCACCCTGAATTTCATTTCTCCGTCTATGACATTCGTGAAGGAGTAGATAATATGGGTAAGCTTCTCAACGGGAATCTTCTCCGGTTCAAAATTTCGTTCCGGCACGTAATAGGCCATGATTACCGGTTCAACAGCGGATTCCGCCTCTCGGGATCTTTCCATCTTTTTTTTTTGTGACATGGAGCAACCGAGCATTAAGAGCGGCACTATAACAAGAGATACAATGGTATTTTTCCAGTTCATTTTTGCTTATTTAATCATGTGAATAATTAATATCGAATAGTTTCCACCCAACTTAGGACTTGTTCGGGGTATTGCTCCGATTCATGTTATGAACTTGTTTGGACTTTTTGATTTGAACCGATCCCGAAACCTTTCGGGAGGCTTTTGCGTCCTAATGAAGGCTTTGTTGAGCAGCATAGCCATAGCAACGCTGCGATAAAAAGACAAAATTAGTGGGCAAAATGTAAAATTTGCAGGTAAAAGAGAAAGTCTGATCGAGTTCTATGAACATAGCGCGTTAGGGATGTAAAATACATAGTTTTTACAGACCTAAGAAATTTGATGATGGTATTTTTCCTATACAAAAATATTTGCTGTTCCTACTACTGAAATGTCAAGCAAAATGTATAGCTTCCCCCTTTAACATTTAAACCGGAGATAAGATGGTTCAAAAATATAGGTACACCTGGCTCTGCCTGTTGATCGGGGCGGTAAGCTTTGCGCAAAGCACCAAACAAGAGGCAGCGGAACAATTAGAACGCAATGCCGATTCCTACGGAAAGATCGCCATGCAAATATGGGATTGGGGCGAGATGGGCTATTTGGAGGATAAAAGTGCGGACTTGCTGCAACAAACCTTAAAAGACCAAGGCTTTACCATCGAAAAAGGCGTTGCCGGTATTCCCACCGCCTTTATAGCGGAGTATGGCAGCGGCTACCCGGTGATAGGGATTCTAGGGGAATATGACGCTTTACCCGGCCTCTCCCAAAAAGCGTTGCCCAAAAAAGAATCCGCAGGCGGACAGGCGGGGCACGCTTGTGGCCACCATCTGTTCGGCACCGCATCCGCAGCTGCCGCCATCTCCACCAAGCAATGGATGGAGGAAAACGATATCGAAGGTACCATCCGATTCTACGGTACCCCGGCGGAAGAAGGGGGGTCGGGAAAGGTCTATATGGTCAGGGAGGGTCTTTTTGACGACGTCGATGTCGTGCTCCACTGGCATCCCGGCGCCCGGAACAGTGCCGACGCAGGGGCGGCCTTGGCCAATAAATCCGCCAAATTCAGGTTTCACGGAATTTCGGCCCATGCCGCTTCGGCTCCGGAACGCGGACGCTCGGCCTTGGATGCCGTCGAGGCCATGAACTTCATGGTTAACATGATGCGGGAGCATATTCCCGAGGATGCGCGCATTCATTACGTCATTACGGATGGCGGAAAAGCCCCCAACGTGGTGCCGGATTTTGCCGAGGTTTACTATTACGCCAGGCACGGGAAAAGGGACGTGGTCATCGACATCTTCGATAGGATAATAAAGGCTGCCGAAGGCGCAGCCATGGGTACGGGGACTACTTTTGACTACGAAATGATCGGGGGTACCCACGACCTTCTGCCTAATATTACCCTGCAAAAGGTCATCTACAATAACTTAAAAGAGATTGGAGGGTTTGACTACGATCAAGAGGAGCGGGCTTTTGCAGATCGAATGGCGGAATCCCTAGGTACCGACAACATAGACTATCAAGTGGCGCGAGACGTGCAGGAATTTAAGGCGGAAGCCAAGGCCACGGCCTCTACCGACGTAGGTGATGTCAGCTACACCGTTCCCACCGCCGGCTTCTCCACCGCCACCTGGGTTCCTGGTACCGCCGCCCATAGCTGGCAGGCCGTGGCTGCCGGGGGAACCAGTATCGGGAAAAAAGGGATGATGGTAGCGGCCAAAACCCTTGCGCTTACGGCAATGGACCTCTTTGAAAAACCGAAAACCATTGAAGAGGCCAAGGAGGAGTTTTTACAGGCGCGGGGCGATGATTTTGAATACATCCCCTTATTAGGAGATAGAACACCTGCATTGGACTATAGGAAATAGAAAACCGTAATGATTTTCAATGCTCAGAACGTGTAAGCTACTTTGACTTTTTCCATCCTATAAAAAAACAACGCGCCTAAAAAATAAAGCACCACATCCCAAAAATCGGCGGTGTAGCGCGGATTTACCTTGGGCAAATAATATTCGAAAAAGAGGGCGTAGTACAAGGTAACGCATAAAATCAGGGGTAATGAGAGCTGAATAGCAGGTTCGGCCTTCAGTTTGCGAACACTGTATTGACATATAAAAAGGACAATGGGCATGCACAGAAAGTCGTTGACATGGTTGTTAATCCACCAAGGCAGAGGCAGTCCCATTCGCTGCGCCGTATAGATACAGCCGGCGAGCAAGCAAAATCCGATCAAATAAAAATGGGACGATTTCAGCACGTAAGGTTCGTTTGTCGACATTTTTCGTTCCATAGTCTAAAATGCCAAATAGCTGAAAATAAACGCCAAAAAAGCCCCGATTGCCATCACCACGGCCCAGACGGAATAGAAAACTTTCGCAGGATATCGAATAATCGGATTGGGATGTCGGATCAACTTTTTAAAATACTGGGTTACGGCATTGGGTTTTTCTTCGTCTCTTTCCTTTTCTTTTTGCTGCGTACGCTCCTCGCCCTCACGCTTACGTTTTAGGTTGGTATTGATCAGTTCACCACAATTTTCACAATAATCCCTGTTCAAGTTCAGATGGCCGCATTCGGGACATCTGCGATAGGTTTTCTTCGCCATAGCGCAATTCTAATAGGTGGAGCTTTTCCATTTACGCCACCGCAAGCAAGATACTACCTTTTTTTATGGGGTGGCCGTACCGGACTCATGATCCGGGCCGCAAGTTTGTTTTTTCTACAGGGATAACAAATGACCTTTATCATATCGAATCTGGTTTCCCGCGTTTATCTTTGACTACAGAACAGGGCTTTCGCATTGCCCTAGACAATAGACTAAAACTCAAAGCATGAAAAGAATATTAATCCCCACGGATTTTTCCGAAAATGCCCAAAAAGCCATTGATTATGCGCTTGGTCTTATAGAAGGTAAGGAATGTACGGTCTATATCCTGCATGCCTACCATGGCGTACCCACGGCAGTAGGAAATAAGACGACGACAAAAAAACAGCTTAAACAGTTGGTAGAGGACCTCCAATCCAAAAAAAATACAAACCACAGTTTCAAATCAGTTTTTGAAACGGATTCAGTAATCAACTTGGTCAACAAAACAGTCATCGACAAGGAAATTGATTTCGTTTTTATGGGTACCCGGGGCTCTTCGGCGGTTCGCCAGATGTTGATAGGCGGGAACACGACCGATGTACTGAAACATCTCGCCACCTGCCCCGTCATTGCCGTTCCCGATGGATTCCCCGCGCATCTGCCCCTCGAAGTTGCGTTCGCCACCGATTTTAAATATGCCTTTAATAAAGAACAGCTCCAACCACTGGTGATGCTATCAGAATTATGCAATGCCAACTTGAACATCGTGCACATTAAAGCTGAAAAGAACTTGAGCGATGAACAGCTACAAAACAAAGAAAACCTCGTCGTTCATTTACAACACTTGGCCCCGAGATTGAAAGAGGTACCGATGGAAGACACCATCGCGGAATCTTTGCGGAACTACGTACGTGAAAACCCTATGATAGGTTTGGTCGCCTTATTGAAGACCAAACACGGGTACTTTAAAAAATTATTTCGCGAACCCGTAGTCCGGAAAATGATCTTTCAGGCCGAAGTTCCCTTATTGGTTTTGCCAATGCTCAGGTAGTTTTTTCCGATGCGACTGATACTTATCATGTTCTGTAAGCTAAAAGAAGCCTATATTTGACTCAAAACATCATACATAAATGGAAAATTTAGTAGGAATAGATCAAAAGAAAGCCGAGCAATTAGTTGAACACCTCAATAACTTATTAGCGGATTACGAAATATTCTATCAAAACCTGAGAGGCCTGCATTGGAATATCAAGGGCAAGGAGTTCTTTGAACTGCACGAGAAATTCGAGGAATTCTATAAGGATGCCTTTGTAAAAATCGATGAAATCGCGGAGCGGGTGCTGACCTTGGAAGGGGAACCCTTACACACGTACACCGATTATCTAAAAGCTGCCGAAGTGAAGGAAGAAAAGAATGTTACCGACGGGCCGCAGGGCGTCGAGGTGGTCATTGACAATTTTAGGACCTTGGTAAGAAAAGAGCGCGGTATTCTCGCTCTGGCAGCCGATGCGACCGATGAAGGTACGGTAAGCCTAATGAGCGACTACATTTCCGAAACGGAGAAAACTTTGTGGATGCTGCACTCGTATTTGAGATAAGTGTCGGAATTGGAGGCAGGGCGTACCCTGTCTCCATGTTTTTATGCAGAATCCATGAACATCAATTGGATACTATTGGTCGTCGGAGGCCTGTTTGAAACAGGTTTCGCCATCAGTTTGGGAAAAGCACAACACACGTCGGGCAAGGAAATGTGGCTGTGGCTGCTATCTTTTATAGTTTGTGTGAGCATTAGCATGTACCTGCTATTCAAGGCCATGGGCGGAGAGACGGCCATTCCCGTGGGTACGGCCTATGCGGTATGGGGCGCTATCGGGGCCATTGGAACGGTCATCGCGGGCATTTTGCTATTTAAAGAGCCCGTAACTTTTTGGCGGATGTTCTTTTTGACCACCCTGATCATCTCCGTAATCGGATTGCAGACGGTAAGTAGTAGCGCCTAGCAGGGACTAAACCTTTGTGGACCAAAGTACCGTGGTTATTTTAAGTGACTAATGAAATTCATTCCAGCGCACAACACTTCTCGGTCGGCAGCTGCAGTGCCCAGTAAGCGGGAAACTGCCTACTTCAGCTAATTACTACTCCGTGAACTATTTTTTAAATTCCAAAACGAGTTGCACTAAAGCACTTCGTGTGATGTCAAGGCAAAATTAGTCGCAGGCATCGGGAAATTCTAATGATTTCACTTTTGCCGACCGTTCTTCTAAGAGCCGAAGAACCAAGAGGCGATCGAAAAATAGACTACCACGCCGCAAATGTCCGATAAAGAGGTCACCAATGGGGCACTGGCGGTCGCCGGATCTAATCTTAACCGCGTAAAGATAAAGGGCAGCAGAAGTCCGATCAAACTGCCAATGAATACAGTTACGATCATGGAAAGCCCGACAACGGCCACTATTTCCGGGGCCCTGAAGCTAGCTATTGCTGCAACCCCAATTGCCATGGTGACCCCTAAAAGAAAGGAGACGAGAAATTCCTTGCCCACCAGTTTATGCCAATCCCCCAGTTGTACGCCCCCTACCGCTAGATATCGGATCATCAAAGTAGCCGACTGGGAACCGGCGTTCCCACCACTATCGATCAAAAGGGGCAAAAAGAAGACTAAGGGCACGAAGGATTGGATGACGTCCTCGAAAGTGGACATGGCCGCTCCTGAAAAGACATTCATAAAGACCAACAGGAACAGCCACACCACCCTATTTTTGTACAGATCGAACACCTTTGCCCTGATGGGATCGGCTATAGCACTCTTTATCGACCCGAATTTGTGAAAATCTTCGGTGGACTCTATTTCGTCGACATCCATTATGTCATCGACCGTAACAATTCCCAATAGGACCCCATCGGCACTGACGACCGGTAACGCCACCCTATCGTACTTCTTAAAGAGCTGTACTGCGATTTCTTGGTCGTCTATTGCTTTGAGGGCGATAAAGCGATGGTCCATAAGCTCTTGCACCCGCTGTCCCGGAGCGGCTAGAAGCAATTCCCCTATCCCGATGTCATCGATCATTTTACCTTCCCCGTCCACGATAAAAATGACGTTCAAGGTCTCCGAATTCCTACCATAATGCCGAATATATTCGAAGGAAGTCTCCACCGAAAAAGTGGGTTTGATTGCCACGAATTCGGGGGTCATCAGTCGGCCGACACTATCCTCGGGATAACTTAAAAGCTGGTTAGTGATCTTCCGTTCTTCGGGAGATAACAGTTGAATCAAGGGCAAGGCGACATTCTCCGGTAAGTTTTTAAGGAAGGTGGTCCGGTCGTCCGGCTCGATATCGTTAAGCAGGTTCGCTACTTTTCGGGGTCTTTCGCCCAAGGCCCCGACAATCGTCAGCTGATCGGAATGAGAAAGCAGTTTGAACACTTTTTTTGCCCGCGCTCTGCTGAGCAGCCGGAAAAGAATAATCTTTTCCCGATCTGGGGCCTCCTGCAAGACGCGAACCGCGTCGTTGGCCTCCAATCCGTTTAACCCAATCTTGGCCAATCTAAAGTCCCTATTCCCAACAAGTTCTATTAAATTCGTTTTTGTTTCGATCATACAGGGCTTTTCTATGATTTGTAGGTTGACTGGAACTCTAGGGCTTGGTCAGTGTCCATGGTATTTTCACAACTTGATATACAAAAAGAAATCCGTTCGTCACGGGAACTCGAATTTCCGTTTTTAAAGGATGGTTTACAAAACGTAAGAAGTAGAACAATGTATTTAAATCCGAATGATATCCGTCGGCGTTTCCACTATAATGGCACGGTTGCCGCGCAAAGCTATCGGTTGTTTCATAATCTGAGGATGGTTTTGAATCATAGTTATCCAATCTTCAGAAGAAAAATCCTTATCCGCAAGTCTTTTGGTGTATGCAAAATATTCTGGATCGACCAGTTCCTTAATCTTTATCTTCAAGCGAGATGCGAGTTCCGCAATTTGGGTACCGGTCAATGGCGTTTTTAGGATGTTGATGGTTTTAATAGGAAATCCCAATGATAGGGAATAGGCCAATACCTGTCGCCTTCCGGGAATGGGAATCGTAAAATAGGGTAATCTGTCTATTCGACGTGGCTATCACTCCCGTATTTCTACTAGTTCTGTACATAGTTGCTACATTTTTACAATATTCGAAAATAGAAAAACAAACTAAACGTCTGTAGATAAGTACATACAATGAAACCTTTTTGAGCAACGGGTAGGTCTCGATAGTTTGCCTGTGCTGAGCGACCGCCTGAATGGCATGGTCGAGCAGGCAACCGCAGTACTCTACCCGTCATTTTGCCGGAAATTTGCGTTACCTGGATGGGCAATGACAAATCATAGGAAAATTTCAAAAAAATCAATTCCGACCAAAGTGGGGTCGCCCAGCGGACTTCCTCTCCCCTATTCCTCTAAAAACTGTCTCAATACATACTGTAAAATGCCGCCGTGTTTTATGTACTCCCTTTCAATATCGGAATCCAGCCGTGCTGTCGCTGTAAACTGAATTTTGGAGCCGTCTTCTTTTTTAGCGGTCACCTGCAGCTCCTTGCGGGGCTCCAATCCCTCCTCGATTCCCGAAATCGAGAAAGTTTCTCGACCGGTCAAGCCTAGGCTGTTAGCATCTTCTCCTTGTTGGAATTTCAACGGTAAAACGCCCATGCCCACCAAGTTGGACCGGTGGATACGTTCGTACGAACTGGCAATGACCACTTTCACGCCCAATAGGTCGGTGCCTTTGGCGGCCCAGTCCCGGGACGACCCCGAACCGTACTCGCTGCCTGCCAATACGATCAAAGGCGTCTTGTTCTCTTGATACTTCATCGCGGCATCGTACACGTGCATTTCCCGGTCCTCGGGAAAATAGGTCGTATAGCCGCCCTGCTTCGATGCAATCTCATTTCTAATGAATACATTGGCAAAGGTACCGCGCATCATCACTTCATGGTTGCCCCGCCGTGAACCGTAGGAGTTGAACATCTGACGCTCGATACCCTTGGATTTCAAATACTGACCTGCGGCGCTGGATTCGGAAAAAGATCCTGCGGGGGAAATATGATCGGTCGTCACTGAATCGCCCAGCTTGACCAGCACCCTGGCGTCCTTTATATTTCGAAGGGGTTCCGGGGTTTCGCTGATATCCTTAAAGAAGGGGATTTCCTTGATGTAGGTGGAATCATCCTTCCAGTCATAATCCAATCCCGTTGGGGCCGGCAGATTTTGCCATTGTTCCTCCCCATCGAATATCACACTATACTCGTGGGCATAATCGTCCTTTGTGGTAGCGCTCTCAATAGCCCTTTGGATTTCTTGTTGGGACGGCCAAATATCCCTTAGAAAAACTTCCCTCCCATTGGCATCATGCGCCAGCGGATCTTCCATCAAATTAATATCCACTCTTCCCGCAATGGCGTAGGCCACCACCAACATGGGCGAAGCCAAAAAGTTCATCTGTATCTTGGGATGGATACGCGCCTCAAAATTACGGTTACCGCTGAGTACCGAGGCGGCTACCAAATCATAGTCGTCGATAGCCTTTTCGATATGTGGGGGCAGGGGACCTGAATTTCCGATGCAGGTGGTACAGCCGTAGCCGACCACGTGGAACCGTAGGGCCTCAAGGTATTCCAGGAGCCCGGCGCGCCTCAAGTAATTGGTCACCACCTTCGACCCCGGAGCCAGCGACGTCTTCACCCAAGGTTTGACATCAATACCTTTTTCCACGGCCTTTTGTGCCACCAGTCCCGCGCCCAACATCACTGAAGGGTTCGAGGTATTGGTACAGGAGGTAATAGCGGCAACCACGATGGAGCCGTCGCTCAGGGCATATTCCTGATTCCCTTGACTGATACGTACTGAGTGCAGGGGGTCTCCCTCTTCTTGCAGTACCTCGACATCGTCCGCCACCTTCTGGTCGCGAAACTGTTTGTTGAAACGGGTGCCCGAACCACCTTCGGCGTACCAGGTCTCGCGTTCTTCCAAGGGCACGTAATCGCGACCGTGGATTTCCTTCAAAAGGCTTCCGAACCGGTCTTTCAGATCTACGGCCCGAATTTTATCCTGCGGTCGTTTGGGGCCCGCGACCGAGGGTTCCAAGACGGACAGGTCAACGGTAACCACATCTGAGTATTCCATTTTCTCTTTCCCTGTTCGCCATAACAGGTTCTTCTTGCAGTACGTTTCCACCAAATCGACCTGGGCCTGCTCGCGATTGGTCTTCTCCATATAATGCAAGGTCTGGTCATCGATCGGAAAATAGGTGATGGTACACCCAAATTCGGGGGACATATTCGCGATAGTGGCCCGGTCGGGAACGGACAAATGATCCAGCCCATCCCCGAAAACTTCCACAAAATCACCGACTACCCCATACTTGCGGAGGCGGTTCGTGATTTCGAGTACCATATCCGTAGCGGTAATACCTTCGGACAATTTTCCCTTCAATTGCAGACCGATAACCTTCGGGGTGGAGAAATAAATTGGTTGTCCCAGCAGGGCGGCCTCGGCCTCGATGCCCCCGACGCCCCAGCCTACCACTCCGATACCGTTGACCATGGGGGTATGTGAATCGGTGCCCACCAAGGTATCGGGATAGGCCCATCCGTCGCGCTCCATAACGCCCTTCGCCAAGTATTCGAGATTCACCTGGTGGCAGATACCCATTCCCGGGGGAACTACCGTAAAATCGTCAAAGGCGTTCTGAGCCCACTTTAGCAGCTCGTAGCGCTCTCCGTTACGTTTATATTCGTACTCCACATTCTTTCTGTACGCATAATCGGTACCAAAAAAATCGACCTGAACGGAATGATCGATGACCAGGTCCACGGGCACTTTAGGATTGATCTTTGCCCCATCCTTTCCCTTTCGGATGGCCTCTGAACGAATGGCCGCGATATCGACCACGGCAGGCACCCCCGTAAAATCCTGCATCAGCACCCGTGCCGGTTTATAAGGTACGGAGGCTTCACTTCCCTTTGGATCCCAATTGATCAGATTTTCAATATGGTCGTCCGTGACCAAAAACCCGTCATGGTTACGCAAAGCGTTTTCCAGAAGAATACGGATGGAAAACGGTAGTTTTTTTACCTGTGGATGTTTTTCCGCAACCTTCTCAAGGCTGATGATGTTCGTATCGCGACCCTGTACTCTCAGGGTGCTTTTAAAAGAATTGGCGTCCATAGTATCCTATTTTAAATATCTCTTTATCCCTTGAAAAATGACCGATCCAAAAAAACAGGGAACCCCAGTACTCGGGAGACCCCCTGTCAACAACAGGCAAATCACCAGCGTGCAGGGGCTAAGCGCTGGCATTGACCTTTAAAGCTTCTGAATCGAATGAAAAATGAAGTTACCATTTTATTTTGGGAATCGAAATGATTAAAATCAGGTCCATGAAATTTTAGATCAAAATGTATAATTGGGAGCAGAGGAGAACAGATGGGGCAGTATCACCGTCACCAGAACCATGCGACCAATTTCAAAGGCCATTGCGAATTGCAGTACAATCTGACGGATATCATGGTATTTAATCGGTAGCAACCTTATATTTGTCCTAAACCGAAATACTGCTACCATGAAAAAAATAATTCTTCCGACCGATTTTTCCGAAAACGCCACCAACGCCATAAGATATGCCCTGCACCTGTTTCAAGGGGTCGAAACCACCTTCCATCTGCTACATACGTACACCCCTCCCGTTTTTCAGGTGGAGAATCTGTTCTACAAACCAAGCGAGGATAATCTCATCGATTCCTACCAGCGAAGGGCATACGAAAAATTAGGAGTTTTACGAAAACAATTGGAAAGGGAATTCGATAACCCCGAATACACTTTTGAACTACACGGGGTGTTCAATACGTTGCCCGAAGAAGTTCACTATATGGCCATACGCGAAGATGCCGATTTGGTCATCATGGGCTCACAAGGGGCTACAGGGGCCACGGAAATTTTGTTCGGAAACAATGCAACGCATGTCATCCGAAGGGCCAGTTGTCCGCTTATCGTCGTCCCCTCGGGCTACACCTACAAAGCCCCGAAAACGGTAGGGTTTCCCTCTGATTATGAAATCGACTACGACAAGGAACAACTGCAACAACTTTTGGATATCTGCGAAAAATACGATTCAAAAATTGATGTAATGCATGTATCCTCAGGTTACGACCTGACCGAGGAGCAGTTGCGGAACAAACAAAAATTAAAGCAGCTTCTTGAACATACCCCGAATGCCTTTCACAAACTGAGAGATCAAGGTGTGATCGAGGCCATCAACGCCTTTAAATCAGATAGGCCAATGGACCTCTTGGTCATGATACGAACGAAACACACTTTTTTCCAACGTCTTTTTGTCGAACCCGTCATTAAAAAAATCGGTCTTCAGGTCAACATCCCCTTTATGGTGATTCCGCATGAGGATAAATAAAGGCTGCGGATAGCGAATGCCGTCAGTCGTCCCGAACATCTTGAAGATACCTTACATTTATTTACAACTTAAAGCTTGCGCCATGGATAAAAGAATATTGTTGCTTACCGACTTTTCAAAGAACGCCCTGAACGCCGCCCTTTATGCACTGGACCTGTATTCGGATCGGGTTTGCAGTTTTTATATTCTAAACACCTACGGAGTAGATGGCTTTTCCATTGATGGCTCTGCCTATACGAGGCCGGGGCAATCATCCCATGACATCGCAAAATCGGAAACGGAAATCCGATTTAAAAATTTTATGCAGATGCTTCGCATGCATTCTGACAATTCTAAGCACACCTACGAGACTATTGCTTCCTACGATTCTTTGCTCGATGGGGTGAAGAAAGTGGTTGCCAAGAAGGATATTGACATCATCATCATGGGTACCAAGGGCATGACCGGATCAAGAACAGTGCTTTTCGGCATGAATACCGTTAATGTGATGGAAAAGGTAACGGAATGCCCGGTTTTGGCGGTGCCTGAAGACATAAAATTTAGACGTCCGAAAGAAATCGTTTTTCCTACGGACTACAAGAAGCCTTTTAAGCGAAGAGAACTCAAATACCTCATCACTATCGCCCAAATGCACAACACCTCTATTCAGGTGCTGCACGTTATGGAATCGAATGAGTTGAGTGAATCGCAAGAGGATAACAAAGAATTGCTAAAGCGCATCTTTAAAGAGGTCGGGCATAGTTTTCATGAACTGGAAGGGGCATCGGTGAATTCTGAAATCAACGCTTTTATCGACAAGAGGAACAGCGCGATGGTGGCTTTTGTCAACTACAAGCGCAATTTTTTCAGCAAACTGATCTCAAGGCCCCTGGTCCGGGACTTGGGGTACCAATCACGGGTTCCCGTACTTGTTTTGCGAAATCGTACCTAAAAAAGGACTAAAGCACCATAGGTTTTAACCATTGAATGAAATTCATTTCCTTGCACAGTGCCCAGTGGTAAGCAGTCGCAGAAGGCAGTTAACGAAAAAATGCCTGCTGCAACCGCCAACCGATTGGACCAAAGATTTTTTGGAAGCTAAAGCGGAATGCGTTAAAGTGCATAGTTTTAACTGTTTTTCTAGACAAATAAAGTCCTCAAGTAATCGATGGCAGTCTCTTTTGCCCTTCAATCGCTGTTTACCACCTTCTAAGCTGCGCTTTTGTTTACTATCCTTGCTCTTCTGACCTGACCGATATCATTGCATACCCCGCAAAGAAAGGCTAATTTGTAAAGCGGCCTTAGGATGACATCTCATAGGTAGTCGTTATGACGGATTAAAGGATTTTTAGGGAGAATTATAGTATATCACATTAAAAAAATAGGAAAATGGAAAACACGCGCACCGTTTTAAACCGTACACAAAAGACCGAGAAACTACATTGGCACATTGAACATTGGAGGTCGGACTTGCAGTTCATGGAAGATGAAACCCGTTTTCTCGAGCAGTTGCTGCATTCCGATGTCTTCGAGCCCGATACGCCCCATCTCTCGGATCGAATACAAAAATATTCAGCTCGGCTCGACAAGTTCAAGGCACGGAAGTCCCGATTGCGGGACCTGATAGCCAAACACGAACGATTTCTCGGCAGCGTTATGGCATCCCAGGACGAAGAGGTAGTTTCCGACTTTTATTTTAGACACGATGATCTTGAAATGGAAGTCCTTGATTGCACCGATGATTTCAAGAGCTTAAAAAAGGAGCTGTTCGACTTTATGGCAGAAGCGCTAAGAAAACCAAGGACGGAGATGGCCTAATTAACGCCGTCGGGACTTCAAGGCCTCGAAGCCGGCAATCAAATCGAACAACTCTTCGTCGATGGTGCTTTGCCTGAGGCGGTTATAAACCAAGTTGAGTTCATCGAGCATTTCGTCGATGTTCTTTTCCGCACGTTGCATGGCTTCGAGCCGGCTCGCATTTTCGGCGGCCAAAGATTCCGCACAAGCTTTGTAGATGGAAACAAAAAGGTATTCCCTGATCAAGGCCCGTAACGTGTTTTCGGTACTACCGATGACCCTGGGCAAATTTTTGGATGGCCACTTTATTTTCGATAGCTCACCGTACCATTTCTTGTCAGGCGGATAGAGCTGTCGGCTTTCCTGTCGATAGCCGGCGACGGGCAGGGGACTATTATGGAAAATAAGAAGGCCATAGCTTTGGTTTTGCTGCCGATATTCTTCGCTCTCGACCAAAATATGGTTCACCAAAGGCGTAATCGCAGTAACCGAATTCGGAACATTAAAAAGTCGCGCAGGTTTCAGTCCGCCCTGCTCGAGCAGTCCATAGGCCCTTTCGCCGACCGCCCAAATCTCAACCTCGCCGGGAACGGCTTTAAGTTCCTCTTCCGAAAAGTCCGTTACCGCATCGTTGAATCGCCCGACAAGACCCTGGTCCGACCCGAAGACAACTGCCAGGGTGAAGCGGTTTTTATCCTTTTCCCCATTCGACATCACCGAGAGCCTTTCCCGTTCAAAACAGGTATACAGTCCCAATAACACGGTACGGTAATATTCCTGCAAAGACTGCACCGCCATTTCGTATTGGGAAATATTGGAAGTGGCCATGGCCTTCATGGTGCGTACCACCGATGCCATATCGCTGGCGCTGCGCTTTCGTCGTTGCAGGTTTATCAGGGTGTCACTCATGGTTCTCGGATTCGGTGTTCTCAGTCTTTATTACTGGGCGCAAGGCTTCGTTCGCCAGTGCCATGATCGTTTCCTCGTCATTTTCATCCATTGCTTCGGAGGCAAAAATGCGCTGTAGTACCGATTCGGGCAATCGGGACGCCTTCTTTCTGACCCGGGCTTCCGCTTCCCCCACCCGGTCTAGGGGTACGTCGTCGAAAAGACCGTTGGCCAGTGCCATCAGTACAAGCAACTGTTCCGGTACGGGAACGGGCCGCATTTCAGGTTGTTTGAAAAGCAGGCGTATCCTTTGCCCATGTGCGATGGTCTTTTCGGTATCTTCATCCATACGGGTACCGAAACGCGAAAAAGTCTCCAGCTCCTCCGATTGGGCGTAGGCCAGTTTTAAGTTGCCCGAAATTTTCCGGTAGGCCCGCAGCTGTGCCTTCGCCCCTACCCGCGAAACGGATTTTCCTATATCTACCGCCGGTAACATTCCCAGTTCGAAGAGTTTTGGCGAAAGGTACACCTGCCCGTCGGTAATCGAAATCAGGTTCGTGGGAATATAGGCCGAAATATCCTGTGCTTCGGTCTCGACTATGGGCAAGGCGGTCAACGATCCCCCTCCATGGTCGTCGTTGAGATGGGTAGCCCTTTCCAGCAGGCGGGAATGGACGTAAAATATATCCCCCGGAAAGGCTTCCCGGCCCGGTGGTCTGCGCAGTAAAAGGGAAAGTTCTCGATACGCCCTGGCATGGTTGGTCAGGTCGTCATAGACGATCAATACGTCGCGCCCCCGTTCCATAAAATATTCGGCGATACTTGTGGCCGCATAGGGGGTAATGTATTGTAGCCCGGGGGGGCTGTTGCCTTCCGTGACTAAGACCACGGTGTATTCCATGGCGCCCCTTTCGGTCAACTGCGCCACCACCTTGGCAACGGAAGCGGTGCGCTGCCCAATCGCGCAATAAATGCACAGCATGTCTTTATCGTGCTGGTTCAAAATCGTGTCAATGGCGATGGAGGTCTTTCCGGTCTGCCGGTCTCCCAAGATCAATTCCCGCTGCCCCCGGCCAATAGGGATGATCGCGTCGATTACCTTGATTCCCGTTTGCAGGGGAGCGTTCACCGCTTCGCGGCTCATGATCCGCGGTGCAGGTCTCTCGATGGGAATACGGTGTTCCGTGGTTATCGGCCCCTTATCGTCCATCGGACTTCCCAAGGGGTCAACTACCCTCCCGATAAGGTCTTCCCCAACAGGGATGTCGGCGACCCGGTGGGTTCGGGTTACGGTATCGCCGGCCTTAAGCCTATCGTCCCAATCCAGAAGGACCACCCCGAATTCGTCTTCCTCCAAATTAAAGGCGATCCCATAAATATCATGCGGAAATCGGAGCAGTTCCTCAAATCCGGTTCCCGGTAGGCCCGTAACCGTAGCAATACCCGCGGAAACGTTCTTTACCGTTCCCATTTCCTTCAACTGGGGTTCGGAACGATAGCTTTGACGGCCAGTGCTGATTTCAGTAAACGCTTCGTCTAAAATCTTATCCAAGTCAGGCGTCGGCATCTTCTTTTTGTTTAATGATACTGCTCTTTTTTAACGCGTCGAGATAGGCTTCGATGTTCCACGACAGCTGGTAGTTCTCGGTGTCGATCTCGATTCCGCTTATTAAATTCGGTTCGGTTCGATAGCTAAAATCGATTTGTTGTCCCGTTATTTCCGCAAGCACGTTCTCCAAATTGGATTTCGAGGATGCCGGAAGGTCGAAGGTGCTGTTAATTATTACGGAAGGATTTTCATCGATCGCATTTTTAAGGTTTGCCCTGTCCCCGTTGTCCAAATTGCGGAGCTTACCGATAAAAACCTGTACGATCTGGTCTTCAAGGCCCGCATCGGCCAAGTCGGAAAGGGTTTTGCCCGCTATGGCGAAAACCTCCTCCTTGGTCCTGCGCTTTACGGTATCGATAAGTTCCCGTTGCTGCTGTTGGAGCGAGGACTCATATTTCGTCCGTAGGGCGGTGGACTCCTCCCGCACCTGATCGAAAAGACGTTTCTTTTCGTTGTTCGCCGCCTCGTGTACCTCGTTCATTTTGGCGCTGCGCTCGTTATCGAAAGCTTCGTTCTTTTCCCGAAACAGTCGATGCTCCTTAACTGCTTCTGTCTTTTTCGATTCGGCCTCGTCAAGACGCGCCCGGATCTTCTCTTCCCGTTCGTCAATAGCGCTCAAGACCGGTTTGTACAAAAACCGTTTTAAGAGCCAGACGAGAATGAGAAAATTGACGATCTGAGCAATTACCGTAAACCAATTGATTTCCATTGTAATCTTGTTAATACACTATTATTTGTGCTTGTCGCGGCATCTTATCGGCTACCGAACAGACATCGATCATCCTTTTATCATCCTAAAAAATAATTCCAGAAGGGATTTGCAAAAATGAGGATCATCGAAAGCACGAAACAGTAGATGGCCGTAGATTCGATCATGGCCAGACCTACGAAGAGCGTTCGGGTAATTGTCGGGGCGGCATCGGGTTGTTGTGCAATGGAATCCAATGCGGTCGAAACGGCCCTACCCTCTCCCACTGCGGGCATCATACTGCCAATGGCCGTTGTAAGGCCTGCCGTGATGATCGAGGCCATTGCGATAATCGTTGTACTATCCATGTTGTATCTGTTTTAGGTTCTTGTTCTTTTGTTCTTGCGCATCTTGTGTAGCGGCAGTGATATACACCGTCGCAAGAATCGCGAAAATATAGGCCTGTATCATGCCCGTGAGCAGCCCCAGGGCGCTCATGATCACCGGAAAGAAAAAGGGTACGATGGAAAGCAGCACGGATACGATCAGGCCCCCGCTCATAATATTTCCGAAGAGGCGTACCGCCAAGGCCAATGTCCGCGACAGTTCGCTGATGATATTGAAGGGCAACATGATAAAATTCGGCTGCAAGTAGGATTTCAGGTAGCCTCGCAGTCCACCCTCGGCAATGCCAAAAATGGGGACCGCAATGAATACGCAGATGGCCAGCGCCGCCGTGGTGGAAAGCGAGGCGGTAGGCGGTTCGTACCATGGCACTATGGTCAATAGGTTCGATACGGCGATAAAGAGAAATAAGGTTCCGATAAAACCCATGTACTTTCGCGGTCTGTTCAACCCCACTTCTTTGATCTGGTTCTGTATCATTAGAATCAGCATTTCAAGGATACTTTGCCAGCGGGTCGCCTTGATATCGGATTTCAGGTTGCGGGTTATGGCCCAAGTCCCGACAGCCAATAAGAGCATCAACGCCCACGTGGTAACGATGGTGAGGTTTAGGTTGATAAACCCGTACTCCCAATATATCATGTCATCCGGACTAAGTCTCATCGCCGATCTTTTTAGAAAACGCCTTCTCGGGACTATCTTGTTTTTGCGTGATGCGGGTGATCACGATCCTGGCTATCAAAAACCCTCCGAGGCAAGCCAACATTTTCTGCCAGCTATTGGCGCCCACGTAGTAAAAGCCGACCACGACCATCGCCATTCTTATGATGGCACTGCCCGCGAATATCAGGCCGGTCCTATTCGATCGCAAGCCCAAACGGATCGTAACCCATAGTCCGCCAAAAAAGAGCGTACCCAAAACCGCTCCGGCCAACACTGCCGGAAGCAGCCCTAAAATTTCATTCATTTGCATCTTCGTTGTTTTTATGTATTTCCCTGTCTTCTTTCCGTACCCAATTCCATGCGATCAGACAGCCCAAAATCAGGCCGGCGACCAACAGACTGAGGGTCCATGAAAAATCTTCCTTATAATGTTTATCCAGCCACACCCCCAATGCCGCTCCCAATAAGGTGGGTACTGCGATAGACCATCCTACCAGCCCGAAAAGTCCAAATCCGGACCATACGCTTCTTTTGTCGCGTTGCGCCCGCAATTTTCTTTGCTCCCTATCGCCTACTACCTTGCCGAGAGGGGAGTCATTCTTTCTATTTTGGTCTTTTGCCACTTTATTTGCCTATTTTTTGCAGGTTGCGCATAAAGCCGGTCTCCAATTTGGCCATAACGCTCCGGGCGTTTATCTCGAGTTCGTCCAATTGCATCATCTCCCGTTCCACCAAGTCCCGCAATTCCCCGAGTGGGGCATCCCCAATGGCATAGCGTACCGATACCGAGACCTCGCTGCCCGCCTTTATCATAATACCCTCGTCCAATGCAATATATTTTACCCCCTGCTTTTCAGTTTCGTAGCTGAGGATGCCCGGGGACAGGGCCGCTGTGCAATCGAGCCTTCGCGGCAAAATTCCGTAGGCACCGGCGGTGGTCTCGACCACGATTTTCTTCACATGGTCGAAATCCGCGAACACGCGATCCGGCAACAGTATTTTAAGATGCATTAGATCTATATCCATCGTTTAATGGGTGACCGGGGTTTCCTTTGTAACTTCATCGATCGCGCCGATCATATAGAAATCGCTTTCGGGATACTCCTCGAACTCATCGTTCAATATGCGTTCACATCCGTCCAGCGCCTCCTTTAAGGGTACATTTTTCCCTTTGTACTGCGTAAATTGTTCGGTCGTGTAAAAGGGTTGTGTAAGAAAACGTTCGAGCCGGCGTGACCGGTTGACCGTTTTTTGGTCCTGCAGGGACAGCTGTTCCAAGCCCAACATGGCTATGATATCCTTTAGTTCTTCATACTGTGCCAAGGTCTGCCGAATGCGCTGTGCGATAGCATAATGCCTTTCGCCTATGACATGCGGGGCGGCCATTTTAGACCCCGATTGCAACAGATCGATGGCGGGATACATCCCTTCGCTCGCCCGTTTTCTGGATAAGGTGATGGTAGCGGACAAATGCGAAAATGTATGCACTGCCGCCGGGTCGGTCAGGTCGTCTGCGGGGACGTACACCGCCTGTATAGAGGTAATGGCTCCCGCCTTGGTGTTGGCAATACGCTCTTGCAGTTCCGATAGTTCCGTACCTATGGTCGGTTGGTATCCCAGTCGGGAAGGCATTTGCCCCAATAATCCGGATACCTCCATCCCGGCCTGGATAAAACGGAAAACGTTATCGATAAGCAGCAACACGTCTTTATGCGCGTCGTCACGGAAATACTCCGCCATGCTCAGCGCGGCGTGTCCCACCCGAAACCTAGCCCCCGGCAGTTCGTTCATCTGTCCGAAGATCATTGTCATTTCGGGCAGTACGCCCGCCTCCTTCATCTCGTGGTAGAGTTCCAGGCCTTCGCGGCTGCGTTCGCCGATACCGCAGAACATACTGACCCCATCGTGGTTCTGGACCATGTTGTGGATCAGCTCGGTCAACAGCACTGTCTTGCCGACCCCGGCACCCCCAAAAAGTCCCGCCTTGCCCCCGCGTTCCAACGGCACCAAGACATCGATCGCCTTTATTCCGGTCTCAAAGACCTCGGATGCGGTCGAACGCTGGGTCAATCGTGGCGGGGGATTGTGTATACTGCGCCTTTCGATGTTCGGCGGTAGCTCGAAGCCATCGAGCGTATTTCCGAAGACGTCGAACATATGGCCCAAGGTTTTCTCTCCCACCGGCACCTTCAAAGGTTCGTGGGTGGCGATCGCCTTCATCCCCCTTGCCAGGCCCTGGGTCGGGGTCAATGCGATGCAACGCACCCTTTTTCTGTCGAGTTGCATCTGTACCTCAAGGACTATTTCTAGTCGCGGCCCTGATTTGACCACCGTATTGATGGATGGAAGATCAGACTCGAACCGCAGGTCCACCACGCTTCCCTGAGTGGCGACGACGGACCCGGTACTTTCCGAAGTTTTTGTATTTTCCATTCCTGTTCGTAAAATTTAAGGACCATCTTATATTACCCCTTGATTCTACCCTGAATTTTGTGGGTGATTTCAGGATTCCTCCGTCAAACGGAAGTTATCACCGATGGAAAAAGGACGGAACGAGCAAGGAAGAAAGACGAATACATTTTCGGGAACATCCAAAAAGGCAAACCTATGACTAAAAACACCCATATGTCCTTTATTTTCTTTGCTCATTCTTCCTTTCGTCGTTTGGTCCAATTAAATAACAACTGTTTTCACAGAAATAATGGTAGAACCTACCCCTTTATGACCGCCAGTGGTTGCAGTTCGATCTGAACGTCGACCAAACTGGTCTGGTTCGCCATGACCTCGTCGATATCCTTGTACGAGCTGGGGGCTTCGTCGAGGTCGTTGCGGTGTCTAATGGCATGCAAAATTCCCTTGTCCGAAAGGGCCTTGCTTTCCGCTTTAAGATCCAACGTCTTTCGGGCCTTGGTGCGGCTCATGACCCTTCCGGCCCCGTGGGAGCAGGATTCAAATGATTTCGCGTTTCCCTTTCCCTTGACAAGGTACGACCGGGTGCCCTGGGAGCCGGGAATCATGCCCCACTCCCCTTTCCTGGCGCGAGTCGCCCCCTTGCGGTGTACGAGGACCGATTCGCCAAAATGGTCTTCCCGTGAAGCAAAATTGTGGGGCTTGTTGATGAAATCGTAAAACGCTACCTCGGGAATAATCTCCGTAAAGGCGGACTTCGCCCGCTCCATCATCAGTTTTCTGTTGGCCAGGGCGAAGTCGATACAGTAGTTCATCTCATTCCAATACAGCTCGAAATCATCTGAATCGTCCGGTATAAATGCCAAGTCTTGGGGAACGGGACTATCCATGGTCTTATTCTTCTCCTTAGCGATCCTGTTATAGTGATTCGCCACGGTAAAACCGATATTTCTGGATCCCGAGTGAACCATAATCCATATATAGCCGTCCGATCCTTTTTGAATTTCGATAAAATGGTTCCCCCCACCTAGCGTCCCTACTTGATTCAAGGCGCTTTCATATTGCTGTTTCACTACGGGCAGGTTTCCCTCCAGTGCGGGCATCCACGTTTCATCCTGTGGATTCTCATGGTGCCTGAAGCCCACCGGTACCGTCTTTCGGATAGCGGACATAATTTTTTTCAGTTTCGGGGTTTCCAAGTGTTTCAGGTCCGTCCGCAACGAACACATGCCACATCCGATATCCACTCCCACCGCATTGGGAACAATGGCACGCTTGGTGGCCAAGATGGCACCGATGGGCATGCCATATCCCTGATGGGTATCGGGCATAATCGCAATATGTTTGTAGGCAAAAGGCAGGTTGGCAAGATTGCGGGCCTGTTCCAAAGCCCCTTCTTCCATCTCCTCTTCCTTCAACCATAATTTTATCGGTAATTTCTCTGTCTCAATGATATCTTTCATGTTTTCGAATTATCTCGCTATTAAACCTTGGTTAATATTAGAAATTCCTTGTGACTCTGATGGACCTAACTTATATTATTGCTTTAGAGGATGAAATGATTATTATCATCTTAGAATCATTTTCTATCGGATAATTTTGTATTTACTATAGCACACTATGAAAAAGCGCTGGAATAAAAAAAAGACAACCGGTTCATCGAACAACGGGGGATTAAAACCTCCTGCGGGATGTATGGGCTCCAATTGGTTCTACTTCTTCCTGCTCGGATGGCTGTTGTGGTTCTTTGTATTCTCGAACCCCATGTCGAACACGGAAGAAATTAGTTGGAATTTTTTACGGGATTCCCTTGTAGCCCCACAAAAAGTAGCAAAAATAGAGGTCATTAATCGAGAGGTCGCCGAAATCTATCTCAAGAAAGAAGAGCCGTCCGAGCCCGAAGACGAAGACACGATCGATAATTTCTTTAGCGTACCGGAAGGACCACGGTACCGCATTACCATCGGTTCGGTCGAAACCTTCGAGAACAAATTGCAACAGGCTGAAGCTAATCTGTCGGCGGCGGACGGGATTGAATTGCAGTACAAAACGAGAACCAGTTGGACGAGCATCTTGACTTGGCTTTTGCCCTTAGGAATAATCATTTTTTTCTGGGTGTACATGCTACGGAGGATGCGCGGGGGCGGAATGGGAGGCAACCCCTTCTCCAAATTCGGGAAATCTACCGCGAAAATATCCGAAAAGGGCACCAAAAGCTCCGTTACCTTTGAGGATGTAGCAGGGCTTCAGGAAGCCAAAGTCGAGGTCATGGAAGTGGTCGATTTTCTAAAAAATCCGGAAACGTACACCCAATTGGGAGCTAAAATTCCCAAGGGGGTCATGTTGGTCGGTCCGCCCGGAACGGGTAAGACCTTAATGGCCCGGGCCGTTGCCGGGGAGGCCGATGTGCCCTTCTTCTCCATATCGGGGTCGGAATTCGTTGAAATGTTCATAGGGGTGGGCGCTTCCAGGGTGCGCGACCTCTTCAAAAAGGCCAAGGAAAAATCCCCGAGCATTATCTTTATCGACGAGATCGATTCCGTAGGCCGTACCCGTGGCCAGGCGAACGTACACCAGTCCAACGACGAACGGGAAAGTACGTTGAACCAATTGCTCACGGAACTCGATGGGTTCGGCCCCAATACCGGGGTCATCGTCATCGCGGCCACGAACCGCCCCGATGTGTTAGATCAGGCCTTGTTGCGCCCGGGCCGTTTCGATCGCAGTATCCATCTCGAGCTCCCTACCAAAGCCGAACGAAAAGAAATATTCGAAGTCCACCTAAAACCTTTAAAGCTTGCGCCAAACGTAGACCGGGAGGTCTTGGCACAGCTCAGTCCCGGTTTCTCCGGGGCCGACATCGCCAACATCTGTAACGAGGCCGCCCTGATTGCCGCAAGAAAGAAAAAGTCGGCCGTGGAACAAGAAGATTTTATGGAGGCCCGTGACCGTATCGTTGGCGGCATGGAACGCAAAAGCAAGATCATTTCCGACAAGGAGCGGAACATCGTGGCCTATCACGAAGCGGGCCACGCCGTGGTCAGTTGGTACCTGAAGAACGTCGACTCCTTGGTCAAGGTGTCCATAATTCCCCGTGGAAAATCATTGGGCTCCACCTGGTACCTGCCCAAAGAACGGCAGATCGTCACCAAGGCCCAGTTTATGGACCAGATGTGTGCCTTGTTGGGCGGCCGGGTCGCAGAGGATGTAATTTTTGACGAAATCTCTTCCGGGGCGCTCGACGATCTCGAAAAGGTGACCAAACAGGCCTATAGTATGGTAGCCTACTACGGACTGGACAAAGAGATCGGGCCGATCAGCTTTTACGATTCCACGGGCAGAAACAACCAAATGCTCGGCAAACCCTACAGTGAAAACATGGCCGAGCAAATAGACAAGGAAGTGCAACAGCTGGTAAATGATGCCTATCAGCGGACCAAGAACCTACTGATCAAGCACCGGGACGAACTTGAAAAACTTGCCGAACTTTTATTGGAACAGGAAACGGTCGGAAAAAAAGACCTGGAGAAGATCTTGGGCAAACGTAAAATGGAAGAGCTGGTAGAAGGTCCAAAAGGGGATAATAAAAAACCCTCGATCCCGCAGTCGTAGGACATTAGCGAGAAAAGAAATTAGTCTTCGCACACATATTGATCGCTATTTTGGAGAAACAATCAAAAGTAAATTCTATATTTGCAGTCCCTTTTCAAAATTTGCGCACGTGGCGGAATTGGTAGACGCGCCAGCTTGAGGGGCTGGTGGCCATTAGGCTGTGGAAGTTCGAGTCTTCTCGTGCGCACTTTATCCCATTGAAGAAAAAGCCCGAGCGTTCTCGGGCTTTTTCTTTGTCCACCCCTGCCCAACTGACGGTAGTCTGCAACCCTGAGCACATGACAAGTTTTGACCACTAAAACTCCCAATAATGGAAACTAATAGAGATATTTGGATGAAAGTTGTACTTATCCCTATTAAATTGTAAGTTTGTTTAGCGTTTGAACATTTTCCATGAACAATAAAAGAAAAGCTTTTAGTATACGAGACTTGGAGAACCTGTCGGGAATCAAGGCCCACACGATCCGAATATGGGAAAAACGATATGATTTACTGTCCCCGGACCGAACGAGCACCAATATTCGAACCTACGATATCAATAGTTTACAAAAGCTCTTGAACATCACCTTGCTCTACAACGGGGGCTACAAAATCTCAAAAATCGCCAAAATTCCGGAAAAGAGCATTCCTCTTATGGTGCGCGAAATCGTTTCCGAAAACAATATAAAAGACCATTCGATCAGTGCCTTTAAGCTCGCGATGATCAATTTTGATCAATCCCTTTTCGCCAAAACGTACAACGATTTGTTGACGGATCGCTCATTTCCGGAGATTTTTCGGGATATTTTCATTCCCTTGCTCAGGGAATTGGGCATGCTATGGCAAACGGATACCATCAGTGCGGCCCATGAGCACTTCATCGCTTGCCTTATCAAACAGAAAACACTGGCGAACACCGAAAAGTTACAACACATCGCCCCGGTCAAAAAGGACAAGGTCTTTGTTCCCTACCTTCCGGAGAACGAAATCCATGATATGGGGCTGCTGTACCTCAATTATGAAATCGTGGCAAGGGGGTACAGATCCATCTACCTCGGCCAGATGGTTCCCATGGAGAATTTGGTCGATATCATGGGTTATTTCGACAACCTATATTTCGTTTCCTACCTCACTGTAGGGCCCGGCAAGGATAAAATACATCAATACCTCAAAGACTTTGAATCCATGGCGAACGGACACGGAGGGGTCAAGCTTTGGCTTCTCGGACGTCAGACCCAATATCTGGCCGAAACCAAACTCCCCGATTTCGTAAATATCTTTTCTTCTTTGGATGAGGTTGTCGGAAGGCTTTGAGTGTTTCGTAATGACTTTAAAAGTATAGATGCGAAAGAAAATTTCAATTATCGGCTCAGGATTTTCCTCCTTGGCGGCATCGTGCTATCTCGCCAAGGAAGGACATGAGGTGACCATTCATGAAAAAAACAGCAGTGTTGGCGGCAGGGCGAGACAATTAAAAATAGATGGTTTTACTTTTGATATGGGACCGAGTTGGTACTGGATGCCCGATATTTTCGATAAATTTTTTGCCGATTTTGGGAAAAAGACCTCGGACTTTTATCGTCTGGAAAAGCTCGATCCCGCCTATAAGGTATTTTTCTCCGACGATACGATAACGATCGGCGATTCCATGGAAAAAATTTGCGCGGAATTTGAACGCATCGAACCTGGAAGCGCCATCTATCTGAAAGAGTTCATCGCAGAGGCCCAAGACAATTACACCATTGCCATTAACAAGGTGGTGCTGCGTCCGGGCCTATCCCCCTTCGAGCTTATCACTCCAGAGACTGCAACGCGGGTCGACCGGTTTTTCAAGACCATCAGTAGCCGGGTCCGAAAAAAATTCCAAAATCCCAAGCTTATCTCCATCTTGGAGTTCCCGGTCTTGTTTTTGGGTGCCAAACCCAGCAAGACACCTTCGTTCTATAGCTTTATGAATTTTGCGGATTTCGGACTAGGAACCTGGCACCCGCAAGGGGGTATGTACGAAATAATCGATGCCATGAAAACCCTTGCGGTAAGCTTGGGCGTTCAAATCAACACTGAAAGTCCCGTGGAAAAAATTCTTGTAGAAGGCAAACGGGCATCCGGTATATTGGTCGGGGGCGAGGCCATACGTTCCGATGTCGTACTCAGCGGTGCCGATTATCATCATTCCGAAACCCTTCTCGACGAGCAGTATCGCCAATACTCCGAAGCATATTGGTCCGGTCGGACCTTCGCTCCATCGGCCTTGCTATTCTACATGGCATTCGATAAAAAACTAAAAAATGTAGCGCACCACAATTTGTTTTTTGATACCGATTTCAAACAACACGCCCAAGAAATCTACGATACCCCGCAATGGCCCGCCAAACCTCTTTTTTACGCCAATTTCCCCTCCATTACCGACGACAGCATGGCGCCCGATAATCGAGAAACAGGTTTTTTTCTGGTACCCATAGCCCCCGGTCTCACGGATACCCCAGAACTTAGAACGCAATATTTCGACATCATAATGCGAAGGTTCGAAGCGCGCACCGCCCAGAAAGTGCGGAAAAACATTATCTTTAAGGAAAGCTTCTGTGTGAACGACTTCGTCGAGCAGTACAACTCGTACAAGGGAAACGCGTACGGATTGGCCAACACCCTGCTCCAAACGGCTTTTTTACGACCTAAACTGAAAAGCGGAAAGGTGGAAAATCTATTTTTCACGGGGCAGCTGACCGTTCCGGGGCCGGGCGTGCCGCCGGCCCTTATCTCGGGAAAATTGGTAGCCGATCTTATCTTAAAAAAAAAATAAATGTTCTCAAGCTATGAAATCCACCTTCGACCATGTTTCTTACCGGTGTAGTAAAATCGTCACCGAATCTTACAGTACTTCGTTTTCTATGGCTACGAGGATGCTCGCATCATCAATACGGTCCGATATTTATAATATCTACGGATTCGTTCGCTTTGCCGATGAAATAGTCGACACCTTTCACGCGTACGAAAAAGAGGTGTTGTTCGAGAGGTTCGAAAACAGTCTGAATCAAGCCTTGGAGGATAAAATCAGTTTAAACCCTATCCTAAACGCCTTCCAGCATACCTATCACAAATATGGTATTCCCTACGATCTTGTGGCGGCCTTTATGAAAAGTATGCGGATGGACCTGCATAAAACCATATATCGCACCGAAAAGGAATTTAGGGAATACATTTACGGTTCGGCCGATGTCGTAGGCCTCATGTGTCTTAAAGTTTTCGTGAAAGGAGACGGGAAGAAATATTCGGCCCTGAGGGAAAGTGCCATGGCCTTGGGTTCTGCTTTTCAGAAGGTCAACTTTTTGAGGGACCTAAAAGCAGATTACGAAGACCTCAACCGCAGTTATTTCCCGAATACCAATTTGATGGAGCTGAACGAAATCTCGAAGACCAGGATCGTTGACGAAATCAAGACGGACTTTGCCATGGGCTATTCCGGTATCGTGAAATTGCCGAACGACGCGAAATTTGGGGTCTATACCGCCTACAAATATTACCATAAACTATTGGGGAAATTACAGAACACACCGCCATTGGAAATAAAGAACGCGCGTATCCGTGTGCCGGATTATGAAAAATTCGGGGTGTTGGCGAGATCCTATGTGAAATATAAACTGAGGTTGGTGTGAGAAAAAGTTTATGCGTTTATGGCTTTATGAGAAGTTTTGATTGATTTGTTAAATGCAAATCCGAAGCTTTAGTCTTAACTTCGTAAAGATTAGGTAAAAGGATTTAGGACCAGAGCCTGCGAATCTTGATTCGGAGTTTTAGAGTTCGGAGTGTCGGGATCAGAATAAAAAAATAGGAATTAATAATTAGCAATCAGAAATGAACATCGTCATTTGGATATTGATATTTTTGGGAACGTTTTGCTTTATGGAATTTATGGCTTGGTTCACCCATAAGTACATCATGCACGGATTTCTATGGAGCTTGCACAAAGATCATCACAGAAAGGACCACGATTCATGGTTCGAGCGTAACGATGCCTTTTTTATTTTCTATGCAGTGGTCAGCATGGTATTCTTTTATCTAGGGGCCCAAACAGAGTTTTGGTATGGTTGGCCCCTTGGATTCGGAATTCTAGCCTATGGAATCGCCTATTTTCTGGTACACGATATATTTATTCACCAACGGTTTAAAATGTTCCGTAACGCCAATAATTGGTATGCCAGGGGCGTTCGGCGGGCACATAAGATGCATCACAAGCATTTGGGCAAAGGGGACGGGGAATGCTTTGGGATGCTTTTTGTTCCCTTCAAGTACTTTAAAAGATAAAGTGTTTATCTGTTTAGAAACCTTAGGCCGGACCTTGGGCGGTTAGACTTAAGACGAAGGACATGAACATCTTGTAAATAGCGTCCCTTGTACTAAAAAGGCCAACAGTCTTACGTTCCAGCGCCAGCAGTCTTAGGTCTTACTTGACGATCAGGGAATTAAGCAGAGGAATGAAAACAAACTACTCGGCGAGCAATCGATCTATAATCGCCCGCACCTCGGCGCTGTTCCAATCCCGTGCCCCGGTTTCGGCCAAGGCGATTTTCCCTTCCTTTCCTAAGATATATGTGGTGGGCATGGATTTAGAAGCGAGCTCCTCGGGAATATTCTCTATATCGGTATAATAAAAGGGTAAAGTGTAGTCATTTTTTTGAAGGAAAGAATCTACCCTCGACGTATCTTCCTGGGTCACCAAAAAAAAGCCGATCTTGTCTCCATAATCATCATAGAGGTCTTGGATATCAGGCATTTCCTTCAGGCACGGCGCACACCATGTAGCCCAGAAATTCAAAAATACGACCTCCCCCTTTTCTTTGGCGAAACTACGGGGATTTCCATCAGTACCGGTCACCGTCCACTTATAAGCTGCGTCAGAAACCTGCAGGTCGGTCTTCAGGGCTACCGCGCTTTTAGACCACAGTCTGCCCGCATACCCTCTGACCTTCGGGCCTAATGGCGTGAAAAAATAAATACCGACCCCAATGAATAGCAGGACTAGGAAAGCAATTATCAACGAACGTTTCATACACTTAGATTTTTGTTGTTTCCAGTTTCTGCGCCCTCCCTATCACACTCCTGAAGAGGGCACAAACACGCGAAAAGCCCTAATAAGCTTGTTGCTCGTAGTGAAAAAGCAATCCGTCGGACTTGTAACATGTCCGAGGATTGCTTCATCATTCTTACTTGATTAATTGCGGAGGTAATTCGAGACGTCTTACGCCGCGTTTTCCCTTTTGATTACATTCAGGGCGGAACCTTCGTTGAACCATCCGATCTGGGCGGCATTGTAGGTATGGTTCGCCTTGATGGTGTCTTTGCTTCCATCGGCATGCACCACTTCGATGGTCAACGGCTTGTCCGGTGCAAAGTCCTCAATATCGACAAAGTTGAACGTATCATCTTCCTGAATCAGGTCGTAGTCGTCTTCGTTGTCGAAAGTAAGCCCCAACATCCCTTGTTTTTTCAGGTTCGTTTCGTGAATTCGGGCGAAGGATTTTACCAAGACGGCGGCAACTCCCAAATGTCGGGGTTGCATGGCCGCATGCTCACGGGAAGACCCTTCCCCGTAATTATGATCGCCCACGACGATGGTTTTAATGCCCTTGGCCTTATATTCTCGCTGTACATCGGGCACTCCGCCGTACTCGCCGGTCAACTGGTTCTTGACAAAATTGGTCTTTTTATTGTAGGCATTGACCGCGCCGATCAGGGTGTTGTTGGCAATATTGTCCAAATGCCCGCGGAAACGCAACCAGGGGCCGGCCATGGAAATATGGTCGGTGGTGCACTTGCCGAAAGCCTTGATCAATAGCTTGACCCCTTGCAGCTCATCGGGGGTGATGGGTTCGAAGGGCTCCAACAACTGCAGCCGTTCGGAATCCTTTGCCACTTTGACCTCAACGCCGGAACCGTCTTCGCGGGGTTCGAGATATCCCGCATCCTCGACCTCAAAGCCCTGTGCGGGCAATTCGATGCCCATCGGTTCGTCGAGTTTGACCTCTTCGCCGTCCTCGTTGATCAGGGTATCGTTCATGGGATCGAAGTCCAATTTCCCGGAAATCGCTATCGCCGCCACCATTTCCGGCGAGCCGACAAAGGCGTGGGTATTGGGATTGCCATCCGCCCTTTTGGAAAAGTTCCGGTTAAAGGAATGTACAATCGTGTTTTTTTCGTCCCCCTTCAGGTCACTTCGGTCCCATTGCCCTATACAGGGGCCACAGGCGTTGGTAAACACGGTCGCGCCCAAATCTTCGAAAATCTGGAGCAGGCCGTCGCGCTTGGCCGTGAAGCGAATCTGCTCGGAACCGGGATTGATTCCGAAATCCGACTTCGGCTTTATTTTTTTGGTGACCGCCTGTTTCGCTATGGATGCCGCCCGGGTCAGATCTTCGTAGGAGGAGTTGGTACACGACCCGATCAGGCCCCATTCTACATTGATGGGCCAGTCGTTTTCCCTGGCCTTGACACCCAGTTCACCAACCGGGGTGGCCAAATCGGGCGTAAACGGCCCGTTGAGATGGGGTCGTAGTTCGTTCAGATCGATTTCAATCAGCTGGTCAAAGTACTCGGAAGGGTTTTCGTAAACCTCATCATCCCCGGTCAGGTATTCACGGATCTTGTTGGCTTCATCGGCCACCTCGGCCCGCTCCGTCGCCCTAAGGTACCGCTCCATGGAATCATCGTAGCCGAAAGTGGAAGTAGTAGCCCCTACTTCGGCGCCCATGTTGCATATGGTTCCTTTTCCGGTACAGGAAAGGTTTTTGGCCCCTTCCCCGAAATATTCGATAATCGCCCCGGTACCGCCCTTTACGGTAAGGATTTCGGCTACCTTTAAGATGACATCCTTGGCGGACGTCCATCCGGAGATATTCCCCGTCAGCTTCACGCCGATAAGTTTCGGGAATTTCAATTCCCAAGGCATTCCCGCCATCACATCAACGGCATCGGCCCCACCGACCCCGATGGCGACCATTCCCAATCCGCCCGCGTTCACGGTGTGGGAATCGGTTCCGATCATCATCCCACCGGGAAAGGCATAATTTTCGAGAACAACTTGGTGAATGATTCCCGCACCGGGCTTCCAAAATCCGATGCCGTATTTATTGGATACGGATTCCAAAAAGTCGAAGACCTCGGCGCTAGTGTTGTTGGCGGCCCTCAAATCGGCCTCCGCCCCGCTCTTGGCCTGGATAAGGTGGTCGCAGTGGACCGTGGTCGGCACGGCAACCTGAGGTTTTCCCGCCTGCATAAACTGGAGCAGGGCCATCTGCGCGGTGGCATCTTGGCAGGCGATCCGATCGGGTGCAAAATCGACATAGTCCTTGGCACGGGTAAAGGCCTTGGTCGGGTTGCCGTCCCACAAATGGGAGTAGAGTATTTTTTCCGAAAGGGTCAGCGGTTTCCCGGTCACTTCCCGCGCTTTGTCAACGCGTTCGGCCATATGGGCATATACCTCTTTGATCATGTCTATGTCGAATGCCATTCTGTATGTGGTTTAGGTTATTGATCTGTTTTAACTGTCTTTGTTTCCAGGCTTTTTAGTAGTTCCCGTTCTCGCTTTTTTCCTCCACCTAAGCATGGCTTTTACTATTGAACATGGACGCCGTTAAGCTAATGGACCGAAAAAATAAACAAGGAATTAAACTCGTTACCAGCCTTCCTCCAAATCTGCCAAAATTACTAAAAAAGGACAAGGATAGTAAGGATTTCGGGGGATTTTTAGGATGCTCGGCGGCGGTGTTGCAGAAAGTCTGGTTCCATGCGCCCGGCATTGGGCGTGAAAGGCCATTTCGAAGCAAGAAATGGGCCAGTTGCCAGGAAAAACAACTAGGTGGGAAGCCCGGCCCGACCTTGTTTTATAACAACTTTCCGACAATATCCTCTTCGGAAATGCCCTCTGCCTCTGCCTTGTAGTTCTTGATAACGCGATGTCTTAGGATGCCCATGGCAACGGCCTTGACATCTTCACTATCCGGGGAATACTTCCCTTGGACGGCGGCATGCGCCTTGGCCCCTAAGATTAGGTTCTGGGAGGCACGGGGTCCGGCGCCCCAATCGATGAACTGTTTGGTAAAGTCGGATGCATTCTCCAAGTTGGGCCGAGTGCGGTTGACCAGATTTACGGCATACTCCACCACGTTGTCGGGTACGGGAATGCGACGTACCAGATGTTGTACCTGCAAAATCTCCTCGGCATTGAAAATCGTATTGACCGAGGCCTCCACATCGGTCGTGGTTCGCTTGACCACCTCCATCTCTTCGGCTACGGAAGGGTATTTTAGTTCGATGGCGAACATAAAGCGGTCGAGCTGCGCTTCGGGCAACGGATAGGTACCTTCTTGCTCTATCGGGTTCTGGGTGGCCAGGACAAAGTAGGGCAATGCAAGCGCATGCCGTTGCCCGGCAATGGTTACTGCCCGCTCTTGCATGGCTTCCAGCAAGGCGGCCTGTGTCTTCGGGGGAGTACGGTTGATTTCATCGGCCAAAATGATATTGGCGAAAATAGGTCCCTTGATGAACTTAAAGTTCCTGTTTTGGTCCAACACCTCGCTTCCCAGGATATCGCTGGGCATCAGATCGGGCGTAAACTGGATACGCTTAAAATCAAGGCCCAAGGTTTGGGCAATAGTGTTGACCATCAAGGTCTTCGCCAGTCCCGGCACCCCGATGAGCAGGGAGTGTCCGCCTGTGTATATGCTCAGAAGAATCTGGTCGATCACCTCATGCTGACCAATGATGATTTTGGCGATCTCCGCCTTGAGCGCCTTGTGCTTTTCGACCAGCTTGTCAATTGCTTCTACGTCAGACATGCACTTACTCCTTTACCCAATTGTTGGCAAAATCGCAATCCCTATTGTCCTCGTCCACGCTGATGTACGTATCGGTGATATGTTTGTCCATCCACTTTTTTATCGCCTTATACTGTTTTTCTGTTTTGGCCAGCTCTTGGATCTTGGTGTAGTCTTGGGCGAAATTTGCGGTATGCTCGTCGTAACGGTTGGTGACCTTTAGAATTTTGTACTTGGGACCGCCGCCCCTGGGGTCCTCTTCCAACAGCGGATAGGAAATTTCGTCATCCTTGAGATTTCGTACCTGGTTGTACAGCGTAGGATCCATCTTGGTCAGTTCAAAACGGGAATCATAGTTCACGGGGTTGCGCAGCAGTCCCCCATCGAACTTCGTCTCCTTTTCATCGCTAAAATTAAGGGCCGCCTCGGCAAAGGTGTATTTGCCTTCCATGATGTGTTTGCGGATCGTATCGAGTTCCTCTTTCACCTCGTCCAAGGCCTTCTGTGAAATTTCAGGCTGCATAAGGATGTGACGTATATCGCGTTCCTGCCCTCGTATCTTCTCCATATAAATGATGTGATATCCGAAAGCGGTTTCAAAGGGCTCGGATATTTCACCTTGTTTTAGGCTGAAGGCTACGTCCTTAAAAGTCTTGTCGAATCCGGTATCTTTGGTAATACTATAAAATCCACCGTCGGACTTGGAGCCGGGATCTTCGGAATACAAAATCGCCTTTACGCTGAAACTGGCATCGTTATCCAGAACATCGGCCCTGATCTTGTTCAATTTATCGATGACCTCCTGCTTTTCCTTTTCGGTCGGTTCTGGCGCTTTTACGATCTGGGCGATTTCCATTTCCGCTCCGAAGACAGGGCGTTCGTCCTCTGGAATATTGTTGAAGAACTGCCGCACCTCCTCGGGAGTGATCTCGATTTCCTCGACAATACTGGTTTGCATTTTTTCCGAAAGCATACGCAGTTTGTTGATCTTATTGATGTCCTCCCGAAGGCTGGCCTCATCTTCCTTTCGATAGAATTGCAATAGTTTTTCCATGGACCCGGTCTGCTGTACGAACGACTGGATCTGTCTTTCGGTAGTAGCCGCGACCTCGTCGTCGGAAACCAAAAGACTGTCCTGCACCGCCTGATGCGCATAAAGTCGGTCTTCCATCAATTTGCCCAGCAAGCCGCATCGGGTAACATCCTCAACCGAGGCGCCTTGGCTTTTCAGGTCGATGAGCGTTTTTTCAATGTCGGAATCCAATATCACATAATCACCGACCACCGCTGCAATTCCGTCCAATTTGATTTTTTTGTAGTTGCTTGAGGAATCCTTTTTGACATCCGTAACATCCATACTTGCTTCCAAGGCCGGTTCGTCCGGCTCTACCTGAGTATCCGTCAGTTCGTCGGATTGTTGGGCGAATGTTATGCCACATATCGCCAGCATTACAAAAAGGGCTCTCAATCGTATCGTTTTCATCATTTTAACCTTCGTCATTACTATTTTTATTTGTTTTGTCATAGACCTCGAATTTCCTTTTTTGGATGGCCTCGTCGATTACATCTGTTTCCAATTTTCGTATAAAATCCAGTTTCCTGCGGCTTAAAAGCACCCGCTCGATGGTGGGTTCGATAAAGGACAATGGAGCGATATCGTCTACCTCCATGACATCGATGATCTTGGCCAAATATACCCCGCTATCATCCTCCATGTTCAGAAATTGTGATTTCTTTAGGTGTTTCTCGACATTTTCAAATGTCAGAGGGGGGATTTCATCGATGATACGGGATGCCGTCACCCAAATGGAGTCGTTGAAACTCGCTTTCCGAAACTGGACGCTGATGGAGTCGAGTACGTTCTGGTCCTTTTCCCCAAAATTTTTAAGTCTTTCGGCAACTTCCACCTTGTTCAGAAAATCCTTGGAAAGGGCCACAAACCTCAGCTTGACCAATTTTTCCTTCAACCGGAAGTTTTCTTTTTCCCGCTCGTAAAAGTCTTGCAGCTCTGATTCGTTTACGGTTGAATCGTTGACCTGTTGTACCAGAGCCTCCTTATACGCCCGGGTATATAAATCGGTGCGGTAATCGGCCACCAAGGCCTCGAATTGCTTCAATTTATCCTCCGGCAGGTTGATCTTGGCCTTATCGAGAAGAAGTTGATTCGATGCCCAGGTATTGATGTAATCGGTCACAAAGGCAATGCTGTCATCTTTTGAAAGGCTGTTGCCGAATAGCGGGGCAAGATCTTCTTTGAACAAATAATTGTCCCCCACCCGTGCCAATGCCTCGGGCCGCTCTTTCTTCCAAAGGGAATCACAACCCCCTAAAAGTACCGTCGCAACAAGACAGCACAGCACGTAGATACGGGATGGAACTTTTGCTCGCATGGCGCAAAAATAACAAAAGCCCGCCGCTTCGCAAGGCTACCTTATTATTAGTTAACAGAACTTTGGGGTGGGAACAGGGGAATTTATTACTTTCGTTTTGTTAAGGGGAAAGCGGCGGACCGAAAGTCCCCGATCTGAAACCAAGGAAGCACCATCGGCCCCCAACCGCGAACCACTACCGCCACCCGAAGCCGATAGAACCAAAAGCCAGACCATGAAACTGCCTTTACCTTCTTTTTTGTCCGTGGCCGTGACAATTGGCCGTAAAAAAGCACTGCGCCTACTCTTGCCCGCTGTAGTTTTCGCGATTCTAGGTGCCTGCGCGGTACAGGAACCGTCGGGCACTCCCCTTGAAAAGGTTTTGGGCTCCCATGTACCCGCGATAAAGCGGGTAATGGATAGCATTTCTCATTACGGACTGCAGATTCGGTACACCCAAATCGATCGTAAAAACGATAGTGTCGTTCTAAGGGACTTCGATTTTCAGGTCGATGCGGATGCATATTTTTATCCGGCCAGCACTGTAAAATTCCCGATTGCGGTCTTGGCCCTTGAAAAACTGAACCGCACCGACTCCCTCGATCGTAACACCCGTTTTTACGTCGAAGGCGATTCCGTGGAAACGACCTTTGCCGAGGCGATTTCCCAGATTTTCGCCGTAAGCGACAACGATGCCAGCAATCGGCTAATAGAATTTTTGGGACAGGATGCCATAAACTCCGGCCTTAGAAAAAAAGGGGTGCGCCCCGTCCGAATCGCCCATCGGCTCGGGTATCGTTCGGACGACCTGGCCACAAAACCCCTGATCATTTACGAAAATGACAGCACGACCGCTATTTTGGACGGCACTATCAACACCGCTCCGGAACCTCTAGACCTTAAAAACATCACCAAGGGAAAGGGATACTATGAAGGAGGTGCCCTGATTGACGAAGCCTTCGATTTCAGTCTTAACAACTATTATCCCGTTCCCGCCCAGCATGGATTGCTGAAACGGATCGTCTTCCCCCACCTCTTTTCATCCGAAGAACGCTTCGATATCAGTGAAGAACAGCGGGAGTTTCTTCTTACCGCTATGCATACCCTTCCCAAAAAAGTAGGATACGACCCCAAAGAATTTTACGATGGCTACGTCAAGTTCTTTATATATGGGGACACTCAACAGGACATTCCGGCGAGCGTCAAAATCCATAATAAAGTGGGATTCGCCCATGGCACCTTGACCGACTCCGCCTATATCACTGACGACCAAAATGGGGTGGAATTTATGCTGACCGCCACAATCCTGGTCAACAAAAACGGCATCTTTAACGACGACACCTACGAATACGATGAAATCGGACTTCCTTTCTTGGCGGAATTGGGGCGGCAGTTATATGCCTATGAAGTCGATCGCAAAAAATAATATCACGGAAGCATCGACACCTCTACCTTATCCACGGTTTTACCCTTTTTCCAATACATTTTCACATCCTCCAAAGTCAGGTAGAGACAAGGCACTATTACTAGGATGATGCTGGTGGCGAAAACGATGCCAAAGCCTAAGCTGATGGCCATAGGAATGAGGTGAAAGGCTTGGCTGGAGTTTTCTAAAATGATGGGTGCCAGACCGCCGAACGTGGTCAAGGTCGTCAGCATGATCGGCCTGAACCTGCGTAATCCCGCCTCGTGGATGGACTCGTAGATCGATTTCTGCTTCCGTTGTTTATTGGCATAGTCGATCATGATCAGGGAGTCGTTGACCACCACTCCGGATAAAGCGATAACCCCCATAAGGCTGACGATGGATATATCATAGCCCAAAAGTATGTGCCCGATAACCGCGCCAATAATTCCGAAAGGGATTGCGGCCATCACAATCAAGGGCTGGCTATAGCTTTTAAAAGCCAGGGACAGCAGGGCATAGATCAAGAGCATGGCGATGCCAAAACCGCTCCAAAGGCTGGCGGTACTCTCGCGCATGTCCGCTTGGCTGCCCTCGAACGTCCAAGTGGTACCGGGAAAATCCGCACGCAATTGCGGCAGCACCTCTTCCTGAACCCTTTCAAGCACCCTTGAAACCGCATTGGAAGGCTCTACGTCCATCCCCACGTTGACCACGCGCCGCCCGTCGCGACGGTTGATACTGGTAAAGGCTTCCCGTTGCCGAACCTCGACGACATCGAGCAGGGGAACTTCCACCCCGGTCGGGGTACGTACTAAAAAATCTTTCAGATTGTGCATATCCTTTCGCTCTTCGTAGGGCAATTTGACCCGCACCTCGATCTCATTGTTACCTCGCAACTGCCGCATGGCCAAGGCCCCGTAGAAGGCATCCCGCACCTGTCGGCCGACATCATTGGAAGTAAGCCCTAGGTTCCGCCCTTCGGGAAGCAGTTTGAAATCGTACTGAATTTTGCCCATATCGTAGTTATCATTGACATCACGGGTATTCTCAAATGCTTCCATACGTTCCAAAAAAGCGGTACTGGCCTGCTCCAATACCTCAATTTCGGAATGGCTCAGGTCGACACTAATGTCTTGCTGGTATCCCCCGGGTCCCCGTTCGGCCTCGAAGGTAATCTGGTCGACCCCTTGGATGTCCCCTATGTTGTCGCGCCAAAGCGCTATGACCTCGCCCGCGGTCATATCCCGTTCGTCAGGTGGCCGCATCACGATTTCCACATCGACGAAACGTTGTCCCCGTACATTGGTCTTGATACCTTCGGCCACTTTGTCCAACCCGTGCTCCTCGAACATTCTTTCGGTAGCCGCGGTAACCCTTCGTGCCACTTCCGCACCCTGGTCCGGGGTGGTGCCGACCGGCAGTAAAATCCCTGCTTCGATTTCCTCTGCCGCCACCTCGGGCATCATGATCATCCCCATATGGTCGCTCATCGCGAACCCGCCCACCACCAACAACAGGGCGACGGCCGCACTGAGGCTGATATAGCGGAATTCCAAGCATTTGTCCAGAAAGCGGCGATAGTATTTGTCGATGACATGCTCAAAGCCCTGGGCGAAACGCCGTTGGTATTTTTCGATAAAACGGAGCGGCTTGGGCGTTTTGGCATCCTTTTTCAGATGGGCCAAATGAGCCGGTAGAATAAACAGGGCCTCGATCAGGGAAACGGCGAGGATGACGATGACCACCACCGGCAAGGGCCACCAGAACTTTCCGTTTTCGCCCGGCATAAAGAGTAGGGGCACAAAAGCGATGATCGTGGTAATAATACTGAACGAAACCGGCATGGATACATCCTTGGCGCCCTTGATGGCCGCCTCCATAGCGCTGTATCCCTTTTGCCGATACTCGTAAATATTTTCGCCTACTACGATGGCATCATCCACAACTATTCCTAAAACCACCAAAAAGCCGAACATGGAGATCATATTGATGCTGACCCCTAGCATCGGCAAGAAAATCATCCCCCCTACAAAGGATATGGTCATCCCCATCATGACCCAAAAGGCCAGCCGGTATTCCAGAAAAAGCGTCAGGATGGTCAGTACGATCAAGATAGCCAAAAGCCCGTTGCCGGTAAGCAGGGAAAGCCGCTCGCGAAAATCTTCGGCCTGGTTGCTATCGATACGCCATTCCACCCCCGGCGGCAACTGAAAGTCCGCCATAATTTCCTTGACTTTTTCCTCTATTTCCATGGGAGATTGGTCTCCCACCCGAAAAACGTCGAGACCAATGTTCTTGGTGCTGTTGAACTCCCCAAAGAACCCCACTTCTTCAAAGCCATCGCGTACAGATGCGATATCGCCCAGGGTTACCGTAGCTCCGGAGGGGGAAGTGATAATGGCAATCTTGCTGAATTCATCTGCCCACTGCTTGCGTTCCTGCATCCTGAGGAGTATTTCCCCGGTCTTGGTCTCCACCGCCCCGGCAGGCACGTCTTCGCTGCTCTCGGCGATGATGTCGGCCACTTGGCCCAACGTAAGGCCGTACTGCCTTAGGTTGTGGCGGGGAATCTCTACGTGGGTCATATAATCGGGTACGTTCCCGAATTCCACTTGGGTAATCTCGGGGTTGCTCAACAGGATGTTCCGCAAACGTTCGGCCAATTTTCTTAAGGTCCACACATCTACATCGCCGTACAGGCTAAGTTCCATGACGTCTCGCCGCCGTGATTGAAGGGCCACTTCGGGCCGTTCGATATCGTCGGGAAATGTGCGGATGCGGTTGATTTCCTGGTCAATTTCCTGAAACGCCTTCATGCGGTCGGAGCCGGCCACCAGTTCTATGGTTACCTCGCCGGAACCTTCGCGTGCGGTGGACACGATTTCCTTGATACCATCGACATTGCGCACCGCCTCCTCGACCGGTAAAAGGATGCCTTGTTCGACCTCGGCGGGGCTAGAGCCGGGATAGACCACGTTTACTTCGACAAAATCGAGCTGAAACTCGGGAAATACCTCCTTTTGGATAGTGAACATGGAATAGATTCCCCCCGCGAGCAATACGATCATGAGTAGGTTGGCGGCTACGGAGTTCTTGGCCATGTAAGCGATCATACCCTCTTTCACCGACGCACTCTTCTTCCCGGACGGCTTCTCGTTCCCGACGTTTCCCCCCGGATTTTCCTTTCTCGCGTTTTCCGAGCCTACCTTATCCGCATCCTTCATTTTTTCTTTTTCCTCATTCATATCATTGCTGCGTTTTGGTAGTGTCCGTTTGCTCCCTTTGGCGCCCCGTCATCCCTTCGGTACGCAGGCTTACACCTTCGGCTACGGTACTGAGATTGGTGGTTACCACTTGGTCCCCGTCTTCAAGTCCTGAAAGGATATAGGCATGTTCGGCATCGTAGAGTAGAATCTCGACCTTGCGAACCTGTAGTTTTTTATCTTGCATTACCCATACCGTCTCGTTGCTACGCACGTAGTCGCGGTTTAAACGCACTACGTTGACGACGGGTTCGGCCTGTATTCGGGCTTCGACAAAGCTACCGATGATCAAGGGGGGCTGCCCTTCGTTCCCGGGGTTTTGGGCGAGGGGGTCTTCCACCCTCACCAATACCCGTGACAGGCGGGTCTGGTCGTCGAGCGCCCCGACCTGACGGTAGAGATGGCCCGTTCGGGTTTCGCCCGGTTTCCATGCCGTTCGGCTACGCAGTTCAACGGAAGAGCCGGTCTGGTCTTGTTCTAAGGGAAAATCCAGCCAGCGCAACTGGCTTACGGGAACGGTCATTTCTACCCAATAGGCGTCCGTCCCCACAAGCCGGCCCAGATTATCGCCCGGTGAAACCTGGGAACCTACGGTTACGTTGCGGCTTAGTACCTGGGCATCAAAAGGGGCACGCACGGTTGTCCGCCGGAGATCGAGCTGCGCCTGGTCGACCGAGGCCTTGGCTGCTTTAAGGTTGGCCTTGACCGCATCAAGTTGGGGCTTGCGAAGCACCAACTCCTTTTCTTCGGATGATAGCGAATCGCCTCCGATCAGCGCCAGGTCTTGTTCCGCGACCTGTTGGCGGCCCATTTCCATATTGAGGTCGGTCTGTGATTGCTGCAATTCGCTCCGCCGCAGCTCCAAGGTGTTGCCGTAATCGGCGGGGTCGATTTTCAGCAGAACCTCGCCTTTGCTCACCCTTCCTCCCGGCGTAAATGAGGGGTCTCGCCGCAGGATCTGGCCACCCACCAAGGGACTGAGCACCACGTCATCGACCGGCCTTACGGTACCGGTAGCCGTGATTACCGGATTAAAATCCCCCTTCTCTGCGGACACCACATTGACCAGCATGGCGGTCTGTTTGCTAGCTCCCTCACTTTTGGCCGTGGGTTCGGTCAGAAAGATAAACGACGTGATCAGCCCCGCCAGAAGCAGGATACCTACACAAATCAATACAATTTTCTTTTTCTCCATATAGTAGTTGTTCCTAAAATTAAGCGGCCCGTACCGACCTTTTGAAAACGGATGGTATATACTTGAAATAGTACAGTGCACCCATCTACCCTACTTTTTAAGAGTGGGATTTCTACTCCGGCATCGGTTCCCTACGGCATTGCCACCTGATCTGTTTCAAATCCTCCGGACAATGCCCGATAGAGTGCAATACGAATCTCCAGTTGTTCGGCCTTGGCGTCTATCAGATCCCGTCGCAGCTGTTGTTCCTGGTCCAGCGCGAGCAATACATCCAAATAGGGACTCAATCCGTTCAAAAATTCCAATCGCAGTTGCCGACTTGTTTTTTCGGCCAGCTCGACCTGCTTTTTAAGAATTTCCATCCGCTCTCTCTGTTTGATATCTCGGATCAGGGCGTCCTCGGTTTCCTGAAATGCCGTCAGTACGGTCTGTCCGTATTGGTACAGGCTTTGATTTTTGATCGCTTCGGTACGATCGACCTCCGCGCCCAAACGTCCTCCGTAAAACAGGGGCGCTATCAAATTTCCGGCCAAGGAGTAGGCCCAGTTCTGGAACAGGGTGTTGAAGTCGTTGGCCCGCAATTGGCCACTTAAGCGGATGGAAAGTCGCGGATATTTGTTTTTTACCGCCGAAGCCATGTCCATGTCCGCGGCCAAAAGTAAATCGTAGGCACGCTGCACGTCAGGCCTGCGACGCACCAGCTCCAAAGGAAGGCCGGTTTCGGGCAATGCGGTCAATTGCGGGAAATTTGTCTCCGAAAATTGCGAGACCGCACCAGGTGATTTTCCCAATAACACCGCCAATTGATTTTCGAACAGGCTTACATTGGTCTCAAATACGATTTTTTGGTCCTTCGTGCTTTCCAGTAACTGTAGCTGGCGCAATATATCAACGGCCCGGACCTGACCGCTGCCGAAGCGGGCCCTGATCGATTTGATAATATTTTGGTTGGTCCGTATCTGCTCTTCGGCGAGTGCCAGTTGTTTTTTGGCCGCCACCATCCGGTACCAGGTCAAGGCAATCTCGGAGGAAAGTGATATCGCCGCCGTGCGATAATCGGCCAGACTTGCCGTCGCGCGAAACTTTTCGGCCTGTACCGCCGTCCTGATTCGCCCCCATACATCGAATTCATAGGAGGCGGAAATCCCCAACTGTACATTTTCCCCGCCGGCAAAATCGGGCTGGGGCCTGCTCATAGCACTTTGCGCCGAGGCCTCTAGCTGAGGCCAAAGATCTGCGCCTTCGCGTTTGGCAACGGCCTCCGCGGCCTTAAAGCGTTGCCAGATGGCCGCCAGATCGAGGTTATTGGCCAAGGCGCTGTCGACCAGGAGGTTTAGCCTTGGATCCTCGAAGGCCGTCCACCACCGATCGGGAACAGCTTCCGATCCCCGATACGAAAAACGCTGGGGCGACTCCACGGGCGCTAGAATATTAGGAATTTTAGGGCCGCAAGCCACCAAGAAAAGCAGCATTACGGGTACGATTATGTACTTGGCCGAGATGTAGGTTTTGCCATGGTCAACAATTTTATCCTTTTTGCCTTTGTTCTCCAAATTACTACTGCATCAGTGTATTCATTAAAAATCATCCGACGGAATCGATTGTTCTTTGCCCTTATCCCACCGAGAAGCCTAAAAATAAGATAAATTGATAAATCATGGGGTGTCAGAACCTAACTTTTAGACTTAAAAAATCAAAAATGGTTTAATTAAAGTCTGTTAACCTTAAACGGAAATCGCGGATTTTGTGCTGATTTCTTTGGATTTTTTGGCGCTTTTAGCCGAACATAGAGCTATATTGGCCAAAAGCAACAGGGCCGAAAGAAGAGGCCAAGAATTTGACCTTTGAAAGAGGAGCCAGCTCATGCGTTGACCGGAAAAAGAGCGAAAAACCCGTTTTCAGGCTTTGTGTTAACGGGACCTAGGCTATCGGAAACATTTTCGTTATCTTGGAACGGATCGGAACGACAGAAAGAAAGATTCACTATCTTTGTTCCAGTGTCAGACCCTAAACAAACCCGTATCAACAAATACCTCAGCGAGGTGGGCTACTGCTCCCGCCGGGCGGCCGATAAGCTCATCGAGCAAGGCCGTGTCACCGTCAATGGCCAAGTGCCCGAAATGGGCACGAAGATTACCGATAGTGACGAGGTCAGAGTCGATGGCAAACCGGTTTCGGAACCCCAAGAAAAACCAGTTTACCTGGCCTTTAACAAGCCTGTGGGCATCGTCTGCACAACGGATACCCGGGTCGAAAAGGACAACATCATCGATTATATCGGCTACCCTAAGCGGATTTTTCCGATAGGCCGGTTGGACAAGCCCAGCGAAGGCCTTATTCTACTGACCAACGACGGAGATATCGTCAACAAGATTTTACGTTCCCGGAACGATCACGGCAAGGAGTATCTGGTCACTGTGGACCGACCCTTGACCGAGCAATTTCTGCAGGGGATGCGGAACGGGGTGCCCATCTTGGATACCGTCACCAAAAAGTGCGAGGTGATGCAAATCGGGGAACGCGAATTCAGGATCATTCTCACCCAAGGCCTAAACCGGCAGATCCGCCGGATGTGCGAGCATTTCGACTATCGCGTAAAACACTTAAAACGCATCCGTGTCCTGAACGTTACACTGGACATCCCCGTGGGAAAATGGCGGGATTTGACCGAGACGGAACTCAAGGAAATCAAACGCTTGACGGCCAATTCCGACAAAGTTCACAGAGATTAAACTGTCGGGAGGAGCTTTGACGGGAAGTCTGTCCAGAAAGGTTCATGAACCCGGCGCACGCTACCCGAAATTTTGGTCATCGAACTCGTTTAGACTTTCCTCAAGCGTGCTAGGGCAACGTGCATATCTATCCAACAAATATAAAAACATCAGATTACGCTCAAATCCAATAAAATAATTCGCAGTAATACGATTTTTTTAACATACTATTCCGTTAAAAATCATTACTTTAATGGTGCTTAAAAAAAATGAACAACATTTCCCTGCTATGAAAAATAAAACAAACAAAATCCCGAAAAAATCCTGGCTCGCAGCATGCATCTTTTTGTCGTTGATCTGGGTAACCGCAACACCGTCTGCATTCGCCTTTTATCAGAATGTGCAACAAGAACCGCAAGATCAGAGCTTCAAGGAATACAAAGGCGAAGTAATAGGCAATGACACCAATAAATCCCTCGTCTTTGCCACGGTGGCCATCGAAGGCACGAACGTGAGCACGATAACGAACGCCGACGGCGAGTTTGCGCTCAAAGTGCCCAGCGACATGGCCGATGACCCTTTGGACAGCAATGTACTTGTTTCATTTCTAGGGTATACTACCAAGTCGATACCTCTCGTACAGTTCGATGAGAACGGAAATAATGAAATTAAACTTAGGGTATCGGTGACCGAACTCCCCGAAGTCAACGTCGAAGTTCCCAAAGATGCGGAGGCGCTCGTTCGGGAAACCTTGAAACGGAAGGGCGACAATTATTTTGATGATCCTACCCTGATGACCGCTTTCTATCGGGAAACCATCAAGAAAAGACGCAGGAACGTATCCCTGTCCGAAGCGGTGGTCAATATATACAAAACACCGTACACCTCCTATAAAAAGGACGGGGTCAAATTGTATAAGGCCCGGAAAAGCACGGATTACAGCAGATTGGATACAGTTGCGCTTAAATTGCAGGGCGGACCTTTTAATGCTCTCTTTGTAGATGTCATGAAATATCCGGAATATATCTTTACCGACGAGACCTTGAATAATTACGACTTCAGCTTCGACCGCTCGACCCGGGTAAATGACCGGCTTATCTATGTGGTCAATTTTAAGCAACTGGAATCGATACTAGACCCTTTGTATCAAGGTAAACTTTATATAGATGCCGAAAACAAAATTTTAACGAGCGCCATTTTTTCGCTAAATATTACGGATAGGGACAGGGCGGCCCGTATGTTCGTACGTAAAAAGCCCTCCAATGCCAGGGTCTGGCCTACCGAAGTGGCCTATCGCGTGGATTATAGGGAAAAAAACGGCCGTTGGTATTATGGGTACAGCAATGTATTGATGACCTTCAAGATCAATTGGGACAAGCGTCTGTTCAATTCCGTGTATAGCATGACCTGCGAAATGGCGGTGACCGACTGGAAAAAGAACAAGGATTCCGACTTTCCCAGAGCCAGGGAGCGAATGAAATCCTCCATCATTCTCGCCGATGAGGCCATCGGTTTTTCAGATCCCAATTTTTGGGGCGAATACAATATTATCGAGCCGGATAAATCCATTGAATCCGCCATTGATAAAATTCGGCGCCAATTACAAAGATCGGGAAACAACGGAGGCACCTCCGCCCGTTAAACTTCGAATTTTCCGGCACCCAAGAAGAAAGAAAGCCGTCTCCATGTAACCCGGGGGCGGCTTTTGCCATGGATTTTTGTTAACTTTACCTATTCCAGTCCGGGACCACCTTTGATTTAACAATCCGTCCCGCAGTTTAATCCAAACTACACCATGACAAAAAGAAGGGAATTTATGGCTTCGGCCATGGGCCTGGCCGCTACGGCCTTCGTACCCCAATTTATTACCGCTAAAAGCACCCATCGCACTACAGACAACCTACTTCCCAAACGATTAAAGAAAGGAGATACCATCGGCCTGATCGCCCCTGGATATTCGGTCAAGCCACACGTGCTCGATGATGCAAAAAAAGCACTAAGAACCATGGGGTTCAAACCCTACCATACCGAACGCATTATTGGCAACTTCGGTTATTTTAGTAATACGGATTCGGAACGGGTGGCGGACCTGAACGAGATGTTCGCCAACCCTGATATCGACGGGATTCTCTGCGCCCGGGGCGGCTATGGGTGCACCCGCATTCTGCCCATGATCGATTACGAAAATATCAGGGAAAATCCGAAGGCGCTGATCGGTTTTAGCGATGTTACCGCCCTTTTGAACGCTATCTATCAGGAAACGGGACTTGTAGGCTTTCACGGCCCCGTCGGCAGTACCTTAAACGACCCCTACAGTATGAAGCAGTTGCGGAACGTCGTGATGCGCCCAAAGAAGAATTACTTGATAGAAAATGTCGAGTTGTCGGACTATGCCCTGAGAACCGATCCCGAGTACGAACGGTATACCATCACCCCGGGGACGGCCACGGGAAAATTGGTCGGGGGCAGCCTTACCTTGGTCAACGCCCTGATCGGTACCCCGCATGAAATCGACTTGACCGACGCCATCGTCTGTCTGGAAGATGTAGAGGAGGCACCCTATCGCATCGACCGTATGCTGACCCAACTGATCGAGGGCGATACGTTTACCAAAGCTGCCGGAATCGCCTTCGGGGTCAGTGCAGGGTGCAACGCCTCTACCAACCCCGAATCGTTTACTTTAAAAGAAGTTCTCATGGATAGACTGCGGCCTTTGAATATACCGGCGGTTTACGGCATGAGCTTTGGGCATGTGGAAAATAATTTCACCTTTCCGATCGGAATCAATGCAACCCTGAATACCCAAATGATGACCTTGGAACTTTTGCAGCGTGCCGTAGTGTAGATCAGTTCGCTACCTCACTGATGAATTTCAGCCGGTACAATCGAAGTTCATCGTCTTCGTAATCCCCGTCGAATTCTTCCATGGCCTCATCGATATCGTCGGTTTCGGCCTCCAGAAAGTACTCGTGGATTTCTTCCTGCTGATCCTCGTCCAACTCTTCGTTGACCCAATAGTCCAAATTCAGCTTTGTACCGCTATACACGATCTGTTCCATTTCTTGGATCAACTCGGGCATGTTGATTCCCTTTGAGGAGGCAATGTCGGTCAGCGGAAGCTTTCTGTCCACGTTCTGTATGATGTACAGCTTCAGCGCCGAATTGGCGCCCGTACTCTTGACCACTAGGTCATCGGGCCTAATGATATCGTTTTCCTCGACATAATCGGCTATAAACGTGATAAATGGTTTCCCGTATTTTCTGGCCTTTCCTTCCCCTACCCCATGAATATTGGTCAGTTCATCTTTGTCGATGGGATATTTCATTGCCATATCTTCCAAGGAGGGGTCCTGAAAAATCACGAATGGGGGCACGCCCAGTTTCTTGGCTTGGGCCCGCCGGAGATCCTTGAGTTGGTTCAAAAGCTTTTCATCGGTAACGCCCGATTTGGCGGAACTCGATATATCATCGACCTTCTCCTCACTGTACGTGTGGTCCCTGGTCATCATGAACGACCCGGGATTTTCCAAAAAGGCCTTTCCCTTTTCGGTAACCCGTAGAATGCCGTACTGCTCTATTTCTTTTCGCAAGAGGCCGGCCACCAGCACCTGACGTATCAAGGCCATCCAATAGTTCTTGTCCTTATCCGCACCGATACCGAAAACTGGTTTCTCATCGGCCTTGTGGGAAGACACCAGTGCGTTGACCTTGCCGGTGAGGGTCTTTACGATTTCTTTGGACTTAAACTTTTCGCTGGTTTCCTTGACCGCTCTGATCAATTTTACGACCTCGTCCTTAGCCTCTTGTTTTTCTTTGGGATTTCGTACGTTGTCGTCCATATCCGCCCCATCCCCGTTAATCCCGTCGAATTCCTCCCCGAAATAGTGCAGCATGAATTTGCGGCGGCTCATCGAGGTTTCCGCATAGGCCACCACCTCTTGGAGCAACGCATTGCCGATTTCCTGTTCGGCAACGGGCTTATTGGCGATGAACTTTTCCAACTTTTCAATATCCTTATAGGCATAAAACGCCAGACAGTGGCCCTCGCCCCCGTCCCTTCCGGCACGACCGGTCTCCTGATAATAGCTTTCGATACTTTTAGGGATGTCGTTATGGATTACAAAACGCACATCGGGTTTATCGATTCCCATTCCAAAAGCGATTGTGGCGACTACCACATCGACATCCTCCATCAAGAACATATCCTGATATTTAGATCGGGTCTTGGCGTCGAAACCGGCATGATAGGGTACAGCGCTTATTCCATTGACCTGTAAAATCTGGGCCAATTGTTCTACGCGTTTTCTGCTCAAACAGTAGATAATACCCGATTTTCCCGCATTCTTCTTGACGAAACGAATGATATCCGTATCCACATCAGCGGTCTTGGGACGGACCTCATAAAATAGATTGGGACGGTTGAACGAGGCCTTAAACGTATTTGCATCGGGAATCCCTAAGTTTTTTAGAATATCTTCCTGCACCTTCGGGGTAGCGGTCGCGGTCAATGCGATGATGGGCATGTCGGGATCTAGCCGGTCCACAATAGACCGAAGGTTACGGTATTCCGGCCGAAAATCATGGCCCCATTCCGAAATACAATGCGCCTCATCGATAGCGGTGAACGAAAGTTTAACCGATTTTAAAAATTCCACATAGTCTTCCTTGGTCAGGGACTCTGGCGCCACGTAGAGTAATTTGGTTATGCCGTCGCTGATGTCCTGTTTTACCTCTCTAATTTCGCTTTTGGTGAGGGAGGAATTCAGTACGTGTGCGATTCCCCGCTGTGAAGAAATACCGCGGATGGCATCGACCTGGTTTTTCATCAAGGCGATTAAAGGTGATACGACAATGGCCGTACCTTCCTGAATCAGGGCCGGAAGTTGATAGCACAGCGATTTACCCCCACCGGTCGGCATGATGGCAAAGGTGTTGTGTCCTTGTACGATACTTGAAATAACGTTTTCTTGAAGGCCCTTAAACTCGGAGAAACCGAAGTATTTTTTTAGGGATTTATGTAAGTCCGTCTTGTTCAACGGCGTAGTTTCTTTTGTCATTGTTATTACTAATAATCAGCGGATTAAGATAAGTATTTTTGGTTGGTCGACCAATGACGTATCCATAATTAATTTCTATCTAAATGTGGAAATTACCGATCTCTTGGAATTGATTACGTAATTTTGTGATGGAAAAAATTTACGACAACATTTAAAGATAGGATAAACTTTTATATTTATTTTATTTTTTTGATAGTTTTAGGAAACTATCCCTTAATATTTCCAGAGATTTGATCGACTCCCAGAGCATTCTTGCTACAGCCAAAAAAACCATTGCGGCAGAAAGTGCCTCAATCGAACATCTATCGACCCTGTTGGACGATGGGTTCGTCGATGCGGTAAACTGTATCGTTGCCACAAAGGGAAGGATTATCGTTTCCGGTATCGGTAAAAGCGCCATTATAGCCACTAAAATCGCCGCCACCCTGAATTCAACCGGTACGCCGGCCATTTTCATGCATGCCGGTGACGCCATTCACGGCGACCTCGGCACGATTCTAAAGGATGATGTGGTAATCTGCATCTCCAAAAGTGGGAGCACGCCGGAAATCAAGATGCTGGTTCCCTTGATCAAACGGGGGAAGAACAAATTGATCGGCATGACCGGGAATGTCGATTCGTATCTGGGGCAACAGGCAGATTTCGTACTCAACACCTTTGTGGAGAAGGAGGCCTGCCCCAATAACCTGGCCCCTACTACCAGTACGACCGCGCAATTGGTCATGGGCGATGCCTTGGCCATCTGTTTATTGGAGATCAAGGGATTCAGCAGCACCGATTTTGCCAAGTACCATCCCGGTGGTGCCTTGGGCAAACGCCTATATCTCAGGGTCTCCGATATTGTAGGCAACAATCAAAAACCGGAGGTAAACAGTGACACCCCTGTCAAACAGGTCATCGTAGAGATTTCGGAAAAGATGCTCGGTGCTACGGCTGTGACCGAACACGATGAGATCTTGGGGATTATAACCGACGGAGACATCCGCAGGATGCTAAACAGATATGACAATATCAGTGGTCTCATCGCAAGGGATATCATGACCTCGAACCCCAAGACCGTTCCCATAGACGTGCTGGCCGTAGAAGCTTTGGAGCTCATGCAGGCCAACGGCATTTCACAATTATTGGGCGTAAGCGGAAAAAAATATGTCGGAGTCGTACATTTGCACAATCTGATCAATGAAGGGATACTCTAGTGGAGGATAGGATCAGAAGTAGTCAGTAAATCTGTAGGACGGAAGGACAAAAGGATTGAAGGACGAAAAGAAAACACCCCGACAACCGGACGTGATAAAATTCGGAAGCCGGACGCAGAGGAAAAGATGATCGACAGATTTTAGAACAACAATTAAACGGATAATTAGTTAAAGTCCCTATGGCAAACAGCACTACGAAGTCCCCCGACGAAATGTCGTTCCTCGATCATTTGGAAGAACTGCGCTGGCATTTGATTCGCTCGGTGTTGGCGGTGGTCCTCATCGGATGCGTCGCCTTTGTTTTCAGCGGATTCGTTTTCGATGTTATTATTTTCGGTCCGAAGGACATGGATTTCCCCACTTACAGGTTGTTCTGTAATATTGCGACTTCCTTGGGCTTCGATTCCGACTTTTGCAAAGACGAGCTGCCTTTTACCATTCAGAGCCGTACGATGGGGGGACAGTTCTCCGCGGATATTTGGACGGCCATATGGGTGGGTTTCATCGTAGGTTTCCCCTATGTACTTTGGGAGCTGTGGAAGTTCATCAGCCCTGGCTTGCATCCCAACGAACGCAAGCATTCCCGCGGGTTTATCGTGATTGCTTCGCTGTTGTTCTTTATGGGCGTACTGTTCGGGTACTACGTGGTCGCCCCCCTGTCCATCAACTTTTTGGGCACCTATCAGGTCAGCGAGCAGGTACTCAACGAGTTTGACATCGGCTCGTACATCAGCACGGTACGAAGCGCCGTTATCGCCTGTGGGATACTTTTTGAACTCCCGATCATAATCTATTTCTTGACCAAAGTAGGTATCGTCACCCCCGAAATCCTGAAGAAGTATCGTAAGATCGCCCTGGTCATCGTGCTGATCTTATCGGCGGTCATCACGCCCCCCGATGTCACCAGCCAAATTATTGTCGCCGTACCGGTAATTGTACTCTATCAGGTCAGTATCTATATTTCGAAGGTAGTCTTGAGACGGGAAGCCAAAAAGGAACGTCGGGCCCAAGGGAAGGCGATGAAAAAACAGTGAGCGCTTGCGGTTAGTGGCAGTAGGGGTTTTAGTGGCAGTTGCAGTTGCGGTGATAAGTGATAAGTAAAAAGTGATCAGTTGACGGTAAATTAAGAATGATATCATTTACAACCTACAAAGCATTACAACATTAACCTATAACCACATAAACTCATAAACTTGAAATTAAGAGCCGAAAATATCATGAAATCCTACCGGGGCCGGAAGGTCGTGAAGGGAATTTCTTTGGAAGTCAATCAGGGGGAGATTATTGGCCTCCTGGGTCCCAATGGTGCGGGAAAGACCACTTCCTTCTACATGATTGTGGGTCTGATCAAGCCCAACGGCGGAAAGATTTTTCTGGATGGGACCGACATCACCAAATTTCCCATGTACAAGAGGGCGCAGAACGGTATCGGATATTTGGCCCAGGAAGCCTCGGTGTTCCGGAAGCTGAGCATCGAAAAGAACATTTTGAGCGTGCTGCAGCTTACCGACCTCAGCAAAAAGGAGCAATTGATGAAAATGGAGGAACTGATCGAGGAGTTCGGTCTCGGCCATATCCGGAAAAGCCGGGGAGATCTGCTTTCCGGGGGCGAACGCCGGCGTACTGAAATCGCCCGGGCCCTGGCTACCGATCCCAAGTTCATTCTGTTGGACGAACCTTTTGCCGGGGTCGACCCCGTTGCGGTAGAGGACATCCAACGTATCGTGGCCCAGTTAAAAAACAAGAACATCGGCATTCTTATCACGGACCACAACGTGCAGGAAACCCTGGCCATCACCGAACGCTCTTACCTCATGTTCGAAGGCGGCATTTTAAAATCGGGTATTCCCGAAGACCTGGCAGCCGATGAGATGGTGCGGAAAGTGTACTTGGGCAAGAATTTCGAACTGCGGAAAAAACGCTTGGATTTTTAAAGGGTGTGCCCACTTCCAAAAAATATATCTCAATTTTAAACGAGCAATGTATTGGCCTGGAAAAACGCTAGGCAGCATTTTCGACTTCAGCTGACAATTCATGGTACCTGCAGCACCCCAATTGCAAAATTCTACACGACAATTCGGTCAATTCCCTTGAACTTTCATATTCGCGATTACCGAAGCGAGAACGTAAAATACTATGATCATCGGTACCGCCATAAACTGCAAGGTAACCAACAACACCAAGCTTATGATGATGAAGATATAGCGCAAAGCGTTGTCCTTAAACCCCCAATTCTCGAACTTAAGCGCGAATAGCGCTATTCTGGCGTTCAGCAAATATGTGCTTAAGAGGGTGATTCCTATCAAAAACCACGGGTCGAGGATGATCATATTTAAATAATCGTTGTTCTGATAGAGTAATATAAGGGGCAGGGAAAGGATAAACAGCGCGTTCGCAGGAGTGGGCAAGCCGATGAAGGAGTCGGACTGGTTCTCGTCGATATTGAATTTCGCCAAACGGTAGGCAGAGGAGAGCGTTATCAGAAATCCAAGTAACGGCAGCGGGTCGCGGAAAAGGGACCATACATACTCGGAGCCGCCAGCACCCAAACCATCGCCGGCGTTCCAGCCGCCCGTCATGGACATCCCCAGGAGTTGAAACATCACGACCCCCGGCACCAAACCGCTGGTAATAACATCCGCCAGAGAGTCTAGCTGCAGTCCCAGTTCACTTTTGACGTTAAGGGCCCTTGCTGCGAGGCCGTCGAAGAAATCGAAGAATATTCCCAAAAAGACGAAGAAGGCGGCAAGTTCCAATTGGTTCAAAACGGCGAACACTGTGGCCACACAGCCACAGAAAACGTTGAGCAGGGTAATGAGGTTGGGAATATGTTTTTTCATGCGAAATTATTCGTAAAAATAATACAAATTCCCCTCAATCGCGTCAGCCCGTAATTTATTCGGATATTTGTCCTGTAAAATTCCCGCTACTTTACCATGCCATTGAAAAGAATTTACATACTACTTTTTATTCTCGGCACCTTGATCGGCCAGGCGCAGGACGTCGATCTTTCGCCACTCTCCAAAATCAGTGTGCTTACCGCTGGGTCGGGTAGCGAACTCTATTCCTCTTTTGGCCATAGCGCCATTCACGTCGAAGACCCGAGCATGGACATCGACGCTATCTATAATTATGGAACCTTTGATTTTACCACCCCGAATTTTTATACCAAGTTCGCCCGGGGCAAATTGAATTACACCCTGTCCCGACAACGCTACCCCTATTTCTTAATGGGATACGAACAGGAAAAGCGTTGGGTAAAACAACAGGTTCTCGACTTGAGCCTCGACCAGCGACAGGCTCTGTTCGAATTTTTGGAAACCAATTATCTGCCGGGGAACAGGGACTATAAATACGACTTTTTCTATAACAACTGCGCTACAAAAATCTGGGACGTGCTCAAGGACGTATATGGGGACAAGCTCCAGCTCGACGAAAACTATCTTGACGAACTGTACACCCACCGGCAGCTCATCCATCAAAACGTACCAAAAAACTCCTGGTCCGGTTTCGGCATAGACCTGGCCTTGGGATCGGTCATAGACGATATGGCCACCCCTAAAGAACATATGTTCTTACCGGAATACGTGATGAAACAATTAGGTAGCGCGCAACTTGGCACGAAACGCATTACTGCCGAGACGGAGGTGGTGCTGGACTTCGATTCCCTGAATAGCCGCCCTCCGTTTTTTCTGTCCCCCGCCTTCTGGTTATCGATAGTTCTGATCCTTATTGTCCTCATGACTTTTCTCGACGTGAAATACAACACCCGACGGCGATGGCTCGATTTCCTGTTGTTCTTCGTGACCGGCACGATCGGATGCGTCATCATTTTTCTTTGGTTTTTCACCGATCATACCGCCACGGCGGGCAACTTTAATATCTTATGGGCGTTTCCGGCCAATCTGGTAATCGCCTTTGTCACGGCGCGAAAAAGGGGACCGACCTGGGTCGCGAAGTACGCGTTGTTCTTATTGGCCCTGATACTCATCACCTTGTTGTTATGGCTGTTCGGGGTACAAGTTTTCTCGCCGCTATTGCTACTGGTAGGGTTGGCCCTGGCGATTCGGTATTTCTTTTTATTTTGGTCGTACCAAAGTCCGAAAATCCAATGAGACCGGCTAAGATAGGACAAGGTCGATTGAGTACGAAACTCAGGGTTTCAGCTACAACTTGAGAACCAGAGTTGATTACAAAGGTTAAATGAATTACCTCGGTGCACGGTCCAAGGAGATACAAGAAACGCGAGGTACAAAAAACACATAAATTTGATACCCTTAGGGGATAGCAATTTAATTATGAACTCAAAACGAGTTCTATAATCAAGCCATGATATGAATCTTGTTTCGGTAGAAAATATATCCAAATCATACGGGGAACTGGTGTTGTTCGAAGACCTTTCCTTCGGTATCAACAAGGACCAAAAAATTGCCCTGATCGCCAAGAACGGTACGGGCAAGACTTCCATTCTCAACATTCTTTCGGGGGCCGATACCCCGGATAGCGGGCAGGTCAATTACCGCAAAAGCATCCGCATGTCTTTTTTGGAGCAAGAACCCGATTTGGACCCAAAGCTGAGCGTGGAGGAAACGATTTTTGCATCGGACAACGAAATTTTAAGCGTCATCCACCGCTATGAAAAGGCCTTGGAAAATCCCGAGAACGCCGATGCCTACCAGTCCGCCTTCGAGGCGATGGAACGATTTAATGCCTGGGATTTCGAGACCCTCTACAAACAGGTTCTTTTCAAACTTAGGCTAGAAGACCTCAACGCCAAGGTAGGAAAGCTTTCAGGGGGACAAAAAAAACGGCTGGCCCTGGCCAACGCCCTGATCAACAAACCGGACCTGTTGGTACTCGATGAGCCGACCAACCACCTTGACCTTGAGATGATCGAATGGTTGGAGGCCTATTTTGCCAAAGAGAACATGACGCTGTTCATGGTCACCCACGATCGGTTTTTCTTGGAACGGGTCTGCAACGAGATCCTTGAGCTCGAAAACGGGCAGCTGTATCCATACAAAGGCAATTACAGCTATTATTTGGAGAAAAAGGAAGCCCGGTTGGAACAGGAGGCCGCCGAGCAGCAAAAATCGGAACAGCTTTTTAAAAAAGAGCTCTCCTGGATGCGCAAACAGCCCAAGGCGCGCACTACGAAGTCCAAATCGCGTATCGACGATTTTCAGGAGATCAAGGCCAAGGCCGGCCAGCGGCGCAAGGAGCACGAGGTACAGTTGGAAATCAACATGGAACGGGTCGGCAGTAAGATCCTTGAACTGCACAAAATCTCGAAATCCTACCCGGACAAACCGATTTTAGATCAGTTCGACTACACATTTACCAAAGGCGAGCGCGTCGGCATCATCGGCAAGAACGGCACGGGCAAATCGACCTTCCTTAATATTTTGACCGGTGCCGTACAGCCCGATGCCGGCAAGGTGGTGGTGGGAGATACCATCAAATTCGGATACTACACCCAGGCGGGCATCAAAATAAAGAAAGGTCAAAAAGTAATCGATGTCATCCGCGACTTCGGGGACTTTATCCCGCTAAAAAAGGGACGCCAGATTTCGGCCCAGCAACTGCTCGAACGCTTTCTTTTCGACCGTAAGAAACAGTACGATTTTGTGGACAAGTTGAGCGGCGGGGAACGCAAGCGGCTGTACCTGTGCACGGTGCTCATCCAAAATCCGAATTTTCTCATCTTGGACGAACCCACCAACGACCTTGATATCGTGGCACTGAATGTACTGGAGAGTTTTTTGTTGGATTTTCCGGGATGTCTGATCGTTGTCTCCCACGACCGCTATTTTATGGACAAGATCGTCGACCACCTCTTTGTATTTCGGGGGAATGCCGTGGTGGAGGATTTCCCCGGCAACTATTCCGATTACCGCGCCTACGAGGATAGCAAGATCATTGAAAAGCGAAAAGAGAGTTCCGTGAGCAGGGGTCCTGCGGAGGCGGATACCACCGCAACATCCATTGAAAACAAGGCCCCCCTCACCTATCAGGAAAAAAAAGAGCATAAAAATCTGGAAAAGGACATACATAAACTTGAAAAGAAGAAAACGAAGGCGCAACAAGAGTTCGCGAACCCCGATCTATCCGGTGAGGATATCGACCGGCTTTCCATTGCCCTGCAGGAGATAGTGGATGAAATCGATGATAAGACGGAACGCTGGTTCGAACTTTCCGCAAAACTTGAGGAATAACAGGGTTTCTGAATTTTCTTCTGCCATCATTTACATGTAACAATTTTGTTAACTAATTGGACTAAAAGTCAAAAGGAAAATAGAACAAGGACACAAAGACGGAAAAAGAGGTTTCAGACATCGCTTTTTGGGACGTTCCGTAACATTTACTTGTCTTTCGTGCTTGCTCTTTCCGTCTTTTCACCGTGCGCGAAGCTTTCCTAAAGCCGACAGCGCTCAAAAATTATTGATTTTACGGCATAGCCCTAGGCTTCATCCGTCGTATTTTGGTCGCGTTGTACTATCCTTTAACCTTTGAGTGTGCAAAACCTGCTACGATACCTAAAATTCCTTTTTACCGCCACCAACCAACACGGTGTACACTCCCCCTTCATCTATGCCTATGTCACGAAATGCCTTTATGCCCAGCCGGGATACGGTGGAGCGAAATCGGAGGACATCCTCTTGAAAAGCATCGCCTATTTTAAACCAAAACGCGTTTGGCTTCCCCCCGATAAAAACAAGCTTCGAAAAACAATCCAACATGAATTTCCGTCGGTACTTTTATGCGGCGGACCTTACGACATCATCTATGCCGACCCCTTAAGAGCGGAAAAGCTATTGGGAAATCCATCCGAGGAAAACAAAATACATAATGACTGTATGATGCTGATATTCGGCATACGCAGCAATGCTGATCATCGAGCGACCTGGAAAAGAATCAAGACCGACCACCAGATAAGGATTACCGTGGACCTTTTTCATTGCGCAGCTGCGTTTTTTAGAAGAGAACAGGCCGAGGAACATTTCCAGATTCGAATTTGATTTTGTAACTTTAAGCTATGGACAAGTATACAATCTATGCCGTTTTAGGAATACTATTCGTAATCTATCTTTATATCACCTTTTCAAGTAAAAGACGTGCGAACCGGCGCAAAGACCGCAAGTTTATGGAAGACTACAAACGCCGTGACGAGAACAGGGAGTAGAATATCGCAGCAACAGCACGCTTTCAACCGTGCTAGAGTATAAACCCCTAAATTTCTTTTATAGAAGGACATTGACAAATTTTAAAAATTTCTTCACCAAAGGTGATGTTTAAAATTGTTGATGCAAGAGCGTAGGGGTAACATGTGCGCTCTCCATTTTTCAATTGATTAACTTTTAAATAATCGAAAAGATTTGAACGCATGAAAATCTATACTAAGACCGGTGATGACGGCACTACCGGGCTCATTGGCGGTACGCGCGTCAAGAAACACCATATCCGCATCGAAAGTTATGGCAGCGTTGACGAACTGAACTCGTGGCTTGGACTGGTCCGGGACCAAAACATCGATGTCCATTTCAAGGACATATTGAAGCGTATCCAGAAAAAACTGTTCACGATAGGGGCCATTTTGGCAACAGACCCAGATAAAGTGGTGCTGAAAAACGGGAAGAAGCGTTTGGACATTCCTGAAATCGATGAGGCCGCTATCCAATTTTTGGAAGATGAAATCGATGATATGGAAGCCTCTCTGCCACAAATGAATCATTTCATTCTACCCGGCGGACATCCAAGCGTGTCATACTGTCACATTGCCCGTACCGTGTGTAGAAGGGCAGAGCGTATGTGCACGCTGCTTCATGGGAATGCCCCCTTTGACGCCAGAGTGCTGATCTATCTCAACCGACTTTCGGACTACATGTTCGTACTGGCACGGAAATTGACCCAAAATCTACAAGCGGAAGAGATTGAATGGATACCTAACAAGGAGAATGAAACTTAAAAATCCCCGATTGTTTTTTGGTTTTCTCCAATAATTTGATTATTTCTCCGTTATCGAATTATTATAATAACAATTTTTAGCAGAAAGCGTCAATTTTACTTGCCTGTGTGCTTTTAAAAATTACTTTTGCAAAAAATTAAAATCATACCTTTAGCATGTATTGGACATTAGAACTGGCATCGTACTTAAGCGATGCACCCTGGCCGGCCACCAAAGACGAATTGATCGATTACTCCATTCGTACAGGTGCTCCATTGGAAGTAGTTGAAAACCTACAATCTATGGAAGAGGAAGGCGGAGAGGTTTACGAATCTATCGAAGAAATCTGGCCCGATTATCCAACCGAAGAGGATTATCTTTGGAACGAGGACGAATATTGATATACGACATTTTACGATTTCTAGGAAAAAGTCCCTTTGCGGGGCTTTTTTTATGGAAAAAACCGTTTTGAGATAGAGCTGTGAAACAAAGTAGATATCGATACCAAGACCTCAAGTCGTCTCCGGGGCCGAAACCAACACCGGTATCCACCTCAGCGAAAATGCCGCGTCGAAGGCCAATGTGAGGGACTATTACGGTAAATTTCCGCCCTGCCGACTGTTGCACATGGCAACCTCTGTTTTTTTGCAGGCGTCAAGTTTGCAAAGTTTGTACCCGGTGATCGTGAACTTCATGTAAACCCATGTTTTCTGCAAGCCTTAAGTTTGATATTAGCAGGAAAAACGAGAGATTTAGCCCTATACTTTATGTAAATTTGTCAGATAAACAACAGTTCTTCCGAAAATTCGTATGTTGGAATAACTTTTGTTGCCTTTAAGCAACTACAATAATAAAATTTTGTTCCGCCGTCAATTCATCCTCTAACAACCCTCAAGGCGGCCAAAACCTAATAAACATAATATGAGTCTTTTAAATTCTGTTCTTAAAATATTCGTAGGCGATAAATCCAAAAAAGATGTCAAGGCCCTACAGCCGATGGTAGACCAGATCAAGTCTTTCGAGGAGCAGCTAGAACCGTTGAGCAATGACGAGCTGCGCGAAAAGACCAAAACCTTCAAATTGAAAATTGCCGAAGATATCAGTGAAATCACCCAACAGATCAAAACTTTGGAGGAAGAGGTGAAAACATCCAACGATATCGATAAAAACGAGGAGATATATACTGAAATCGACAGGCTCAAGGAAGAGGCCTATAAAATCACGGAAGACACTTTGAACGAGATCCTGCCAGTCGCCTTTGCCGTGGTCAAGGAAACGGCAAAACGCTTCGCCCACAACGACACCCTCACCGTAACTGCCACGGAATATGATCGGGAACTCTCCGGCACCAAAGATTACGTCACTCTCGATGAAGATTTGGCTATCTGGAAAAATTCCTGGGACGCCGCCGGCAAGGAAGTCACTTGGGACATGGTCCACTACGATGTACAGTTGATCGGTGGTATTGCCATGCACCAAGGGAAAATTGCCGAAATGCAAACCGGTGAAGGAAAGACCTTGGTAGCTACGCTTCCCCTATACCTGAACGCCCTGGCGGGCAAGGGCTCGCATTTGGTTACGGTGAACGATTATTTAGCCAAAAGGGACAGCGCCTGGATGGCCCCGATTTTCCAGTTCCACGGGCTTTCGGTGGACTGTATCGACCACCACCGTCCCAATTCCGCAGGGCGAAGGGCCGCTTACAACGCCGACATCACTTACGGCACGAACAACGAGTTCGGTTTTGACTATCTGCGTGATAATATGGCGCACAAACCTCAAGATATCGTCCAACGGCCCCACCATTACGCCATCGTCGATGAGGTCGATTCCGTTTTGGTAGACGATGCGCGTACGCCCCTGATTATATCGGGACCGGTACCCGAAGGAGACCGTCACGAATTCATGGAGCTGAAGCCGAAAGTAGCGGATATTGTAAAGAAACAGCGCCAACATTTGACCGGCGTTCTAGCCGAAGCCAAAAAATTGATTGCCGAGGGCGATACGAAACAAGGTGGGTTTTTACTGTTAAGGGTACATCGCGGTCTGCCCAAAAATAAGGCCTTGATCAAGTTCCTGAGTGAGGAAGGGGTCAAGCAGATTTTGCAAAAGACCGAGAATTTCTACATGCAGGACAACAACCGCGAAATGCCCAAGGTTGATGAAGATCTGCTCTTTGTCATCGATGAAAAAAATAACCAGATCGAACTTACCGACAAGGGAGTCGATTATATTTCGGGGGAACAAAACCGTGATTTTTTCGTGATGCCCGATATCGGTTCCGAAATAGCCAAAATCGAGAGTCAAAATCTCGAAATTGAGAAAGAGGCCGAACTGAAGGACGAGCTATTTAGGGATTTCGGGGTGAAGAGCGAGCGAATCCATACCATGAGTCAATTGTTGAAAGCCTATGCGCTCTTTGAGAAGGACGTGGAGTATGTCGTGATGGACAATAAGGTGATGATCGTAGACGAACAGACCGGTCGTATTATGGACGGGCGGCGCTATTCAGATGGCCTGCACCAGGCCATAGAAGCGAAAGAAGACGTGAAGATCGAAGCCCTCACCCAGACCTTCGCTACGGTTACCCTGCAGAACTACTTTAGAATGTACAACAAGCTGGCCGGGATGACAGGTACGGCGGTTACCGAAGCCGGGGAATTATGGGAGATTTACAAGTTGGACGTCATGGAAATTCCGACGAACCGGCCGATTGCCCGGGACGATAGGAACGATTTGATCTACAAGACCAAACGCGAAAAGTACAATGCCATTATCGATCAGGTGACCGAGCTGTCGCAAGCCGGGAGACCCGTGTTGATCGGTACGACCTCGGTTGAAATCTCGGAGCTTTTATCACGGATGCTGAACATACGAAAGGTGCCCCACAACGTGCTGAACGCCAAACTCCACAAAAAGGAAGCCGATGTCGTTGCGGAAGCCGGTAAATCGGGAATCGTGACGATTGCCACCAACATGGCCGGTCGTGGTACGGATATCAAACTCTCCGACGAAGTCAAAAAGGCAGGCGGTCTCGCCATCGTGGGTACCGAACGGCATGACTCCCGCCGGGTAGATAGACAGCTACGCGGACGTTCCGGCCGTCAGGGAGACCCGGGAAGCTCGCAGTTCTACGTATCCCTCGAGGATAACTTGATGCGGCTTTTTGGCTCTGACCGTGTGGCCAAGATGATGGACAAGATGGGCTTGGAAGAAGGGGAGGTCATTCAACATTCCATGATGACAAAATCCATAGAACGCGCCCAGAAAAAGGTGGAAGAGAATAACTTCGGGGTGAGAAAACGACTCTTGGAATACGATGACGTGATGAACGCACAACGGGAGGTCGTCTATAAGAGAAGACGGCATGCCCTGCAAGGTGATCGTCTAAAGGTAGATATTGCCAACATGGTTTACGACACCTGTGAAAATATCGCTGAAACCAATAAAGCCGCCAACGACTACAAGAATTTTGAATTCGAACTGATCAAGTATTTCTCCGTGACCTCCCCGATCGAAGAAGCGGAATTTACAAGATTGGGCGTACGCGATATCGCGACCAAGATTTATGGGGACATTTACAGACAATATCAGGAAAAGATGGAGCGTAACGCCGCTACCGCTTTTCCCGTTATCAAGAAAGTGTACGAAGACAACGCCAACAAATTCGAACGGATCGTGGTGCCCTTTACCGACGGCGTAAAGACCTTGAATGTCGTCACCGATCTTCAGAGAGCTTACGAAAGCGATGGAAAGGAATTGGTTACCGATTTCGAAAAGAATATCACTTTGGCCATAATCGACGATTCGTGGAAGACCCATTTACGAAAAATGGACGAGCTCAAACAGTCCGTTCAACTGGCAGTACACGAACAGAAAGATCCGCTGCTGATCTACAAGTTCGAGGCCTTTGAACTCTTTAAGGTCATGATCGACAAGGTGAATAAAGAGGTAGTGTCCTTTTTGTTCAAGGGGGAGCTGCCCAGCGGTAGCCCTAGCGACATTCAGGAAGAACGCAACATACGTCGGCCCAAGCAGGAATTGCAGACCAGCAAGGAGGAAATTCCAAATAGCGACGAGCGTGCCGCACAGAATCGCGCAGCAGGACAGCAGGCTCAAGGTCAACGCCCTCAGGTTACGGAGACCATTGTTCGTGAACGGCCTAAAATAGGGCGTAACGAACGCGTCACCATTAAAAACGTACTGTCCGGGGAAAGTAAGACCTTAAAATACAAACAGGCCGAACCTTTGATCGGACGCGGAGAATGGGTAATGACAGAAGATTAACCGTTCCAATATAAAGACCTACTAAAACGGCAGCCCAATGATGGGCTGCCGTTTTTTTGTAAGGACTTTCTGAAGCTTTGACATTTCTTGAACAAGAAAATTCATCATAAAATTTCAATTTATCCTTAGAATTAACGTACTTTATCGAAATGGGAGGTAGAAATCCGCGCCTTGGATGCGTTCCCGCATGGTCTTATCGAAAAACGCATGGCAAAATCGATTAAAATCCCTTACAAAACGGATGACCAGACCCGGTTGATGTATCGATTTGTTTACGTCTCATCGGCCTTGACGGCGATATTTGGACTATTTTGCCTGTATCCCTTAGGCATTCTCGGGGTCGTTCCGATGGTATGCTTTTCCTATTGTCTCCTGAACCTCTCCAACATCACTCTTCTCAAGAAGCACGGCAATCTAAAGGCTACCGCCCTGCTGTCCGGCGTGATATCCCTTCTAGCTGCCATAAGCGTTATACTCTTTAGCGGAGGCATTAACAGTCCGTTTATCTTTATTCTGGGCGTAATTGTGTTGGGAGGCTATGCGGGCGCCCGCATCTTTGGCACCGTTTATCTGAACGCCGCAATGCTGGCCGTACTCTTAATTTTTATCGTAGGTGAGGCCCAGATCCCTTTCATCGTCAATGAAGTGCCGGCCGAATCGCGACCGCATTTCAGCCTTATATCCCTATTGTTCGCCGTATATCTTGTCGGTGGTGTTTTTGGGAAGTCCCTTGTACGGTCCCACGATGCCCTGGTTAAATCCAAAGCGGAATTAGAACGTCGTATTGCCGAAAAAGAAGTGCTGCTCAGGGAAGTGCACCACCGAGTAAAAAACAATTTACAGACCGTTTCAAGTCTATTGAACCTACAGGCGAAAAACTCGACCAATGAAAAAATCGGGGAATTGATCAATAGCAGTCAGAACCGCGTGGCCTCCATGGCAATGATTCACGAAATGCTTTACGTTCGTCATGACCTTTCAAAAATCGAGTTTCGCCCGTATGTGCAAGAGTTGACCAACTACCTCATCACTTCCACGGACAATAAGGATAAAAATATCGGCATAAATTTGAATATGGTCGAGGTACACCTCTGTATAGACACTGCAATTCCGCTGGGACTTCTCATAAACGAAGCGGTGACAAATTCTCTTAAGTATGGTTTTTTGGACAATGCCAACGGTCAGATAGATATCAGCCTAAAAATAGGGGATGCTGAAAATGCCTATGTTTTGAGTATAAAGGACGATGGTATCGGTTTTTCTCCTGAACTGAACAAGAACAAAAAATCATTGGGACTTAAACTTATCCATAATCTGGCCCGACAACTCAGAGGTTCGGTACAACTTAAGACTTCGGACCAAGGAACGCACTATCAAGTTGTTTTCTTGGACGTCGATAGGCATCGGACTATCGGAGACTAAATTATTTTTAAAAGGGACGCCGAATCGAATGATCTCAATGGCGATGATGCCATGTTACTTAAGAGAATTAGTGTCTAAAACAGGTTTCGTCGTAGTAGAAGAACCTACCCTATGTGTAATGCGACCGACTATAAAACAGTCGAAAAAAGAACAAATCGGAATAGAGGTATTCAGGTGGCTTTGGGTACATTTTTAAAAGTGCAAACCATTTTAATAGTATTCTTGAACCAAAAAAAAACATTATGCCCAAGAATCTACATCTGGAAGAAAGTCTTCGGGAGAAGGCACGTCTGGTAATAAAGATCCATTACATCAGTTCGCTTTTTTCCTTTCTATTTTCCGGAATTTGTTTCTACGTATTGAATATTAAGCACGTCATTCCATACGTATTCCTCACGTTCGGCATTTTGAACCTCATCAACGTCTTAATCTATAACTACCACCGCAGTCTCGCCCTAACCTACAATATCGTATCGATAATGACCTTGACCGGAGCCTGTATTATAACATTGTACAGTGGAGGCATCAACAGTCCCTTTATTTTCGTTTTGGTTTTAGTCATAGTAGCTGGCTATGTAACTACCCGAGCCTACGGAAATCTTTACCTCAACCTCAGCCTGCTGATCATTCTTATAATTTATTTGCAAAGTATCGCCGATTTTAATTTTGGTGTTAATGTGATACCAGAAAAATCAAGAAACGTATTCGCACTGATCAGCGTACTTTTTTCAATTTATCTCCTCGGGGGCGTTTTTGGGAAGAACTTGTTGCACGCCCACAACGATCTATACAAGACCAAAAGTAAACTTGAGGAAAAAATCAACGAAAAGAGAACCTTGATCAAAGAGGTACATCACCGAGTCAAAAATAACCTACAGACCATTTCAAGCCTGTTGAGCCTACAATCGCGCAATAGTGGGGACCAAGAGGTTCAGCGATTTTTAAAAAGCAGCCAGAACCGGGTCATTTCAATGGCCATGGTACACAAAAAACTATACATGCGCCAAGACCTTACGAACATTGATTTTCGTAGCTATGTTCAAGAACTAGCAGAACATTTGATACAATCCGTAAAGGATACGAAAAACGATATCACCCTAGAAATCGATATCCCCGAGGTACAACTGAACATAGACACGGCCATTCCCCTTGGCCTTTTGATCAATGAGAGCATAACCAATTCCCTTAAATTCGGCATACAGGAGAGGAGCAAAAAGAAAATCTACATTCATTTACAGAAGGGCGATTCCGATGAATATATCTTGTATATCGGAGATAATGGTATTGGTTTTTCCGAATCGGTTACCCACAAAAATTCAAAATCCTTGGGCCTAAAATTGATCCATAACCTCGTTCGTCAGCTACAGGGAACCATTATCCGTGATTTTACCAGAGACGGCACCCATTATACCATTACGTTCAAAATGGTACGAAACCATAGTTCTATGAGATCGTAGCCTGACGAGGATTTCAGTTTTGTAGTATTTACGATTTTAAAATCATGCCCAATGCTGCTTAGAAGGTCTCGCAGTGAAGGAAAGGGCTTTTTTTACTCGGGCGTTTTGAAACTTATACAAACGGGCTACCCCACTTTCGGAGCTAACCACAATTTTCGAAGGACATTCAGCATGGTCAGCGCTATTATCCAAAACAAAACCCATTTCAATACTGTTAGTTTTAACATAGGTTTGCGTATTTGCCTGAGTCGAGGCTCCGAAGGTTAGCACTAGAATCAAGGTTAGAAAAGATTTCATGGCGTTGCGTTTAGATACTATAAATATAACGGGGAATAACTTGGAAATTTGAGATTACCCGCTGAAAACCAATGTTTTTCGATTAAGGGGAAAAACGACGTCCAGCGGTAAAAATATTCGATTAACGCATTGTACAATTTGCCCCGGTCATCGACGGAATATGTCTTTAGACGGATGTTTGTTCCGAAAAGCGGTTGGCTACTGTTCGTTATCGACCCAAGCTAAAGCCCGGGCAACTGAAGGGACGCCAAAAATTTGAATGGGAAAATCATATCGGTGTAAAGAGGGGTCAGTGTCAGAGGGAAAAAATGACTCGGTGGAGCAAGCGGTCGGCGTGGAAAGTGCCGATGGCCTTTTGGTGCAAGAGTTGGATGTGTGTTAGAGAAAGTACCTGGCGTTGTGGTGAGCGCGGTGGTATTGTTGTGATGGTAAGGCTAAGGAAGCCTAAAAGCTTTTTTTGAAAGGTAGAAGCTTAAAATAATTTGAGTATTTCACTTTAAGTAGTTCAATGGGGAACCAACTGTGCTCGGTAATCTTTTTACGCCATCTTGGCCCGGTTCGCTTTGGTGTAAAAACCAAGTTCTTTTTTGACCCGCGTATTACTTCGCTTGTACAAGCGGGCGATTTCGCTAGTTAATTCCGTAACATTTTCTTCAATGTTGATTTCGCTAACAACTGAGGTTTCTAAAGTTTCGACTTTAACTGTTTTAGAGGCTGTATTGGCTTGGGCGGTAATTCCGAAAAAAAGAGCGATAATTAAAGTAGCGATGGTTTTCATGACTTGCGTTTTTATATAAATAGAACGCGGTACATGTTGTTTGACAGGGGTGTAAGTCGCTGAAGAACACTTGATTTTCGTTAATCGACAGCACTTCCGCCCAAGGGTCTAAAAGTGCCGTTGAACGGATTCAGGTCGAAATACCTGTTACCGAAACAGCGTGCATTTTGTCGGGGGATATTGGGATTTTTCTTATTTTTGGCGCCATGGATTTAAAGAAAATTTTCGGCACTATTCTCACCGTTCTTGGCATCGGCGGTCTTATTTACACAGCAATCCTCTTTTCCAATGATTCCGGTACGACCAAGATGCTGATCGTTTACGGGGTTTTGGGCGCTATTTTCTTTTTTTCGGGGGTCGGCTTGATCAAGAGGGATTGAGATTTTGGGGATAGTAGTTTCTATACCCCTTCCTTTCGCAGTACTTCCAAAGGTGGACTGTTCAGCACTCCACGGCTGTTGAGCAGCCCGATGGCGAGCACGAGCATCGTAATACCGGGAAGCACGATCAATAAAGGCACCCACGAAGGCACAAAGGCAGTTTCAAAAACGAAGAGGGCCAATAACTGGCTCCCGATCAGGGAGAGTAACACACCTGTAGTGCTTCCCAAGATGCCTAGATAACCATATTCCAACGCGGTAATCTTTAGGATTTGTCCACTTTTCGCCCCTAAGGTCCTAAGCAGTACACTCTCCTTAATACGTTGATACTTGCTGGTGCGTACCGAACCGATCAACACGATGATTCCGGTCAGGATGCTGAAGAAGGCCATAAAGTTGATGACCCACGAAATTTTATCCAGAATGTCATCGACAACAGATAACAGTTGCCGTAAATCTAAAATGGACACGGTCGGGAATTCCTGTACCAATTCCCGCTGCAGGCCGGCCGATGTGCTTTCATTGGGTGTATAGGTGGTCAAAACCCGGAATTGAGGGGCATCTTCCAGCACACCGCTCGGAAAGAGTACGGAGAAATTCAATTGCATCCGCCCCCAGTCCACCTCGCGGATACTGGCCACTTCGGTTTCCATTAACATGCCCTGTACGTTGAAAACAAGCCTATCCCCTACTTCGACCCCGGCGTCACGCGCCACGTTATCGGAGAGGGATACCGGCACGACGCCTTCCCCCTGGGATTCCACAGGCCAATTTCCCGCTTCCAAGCTTTCGGAATCAATCAGCGAATCGCGGTAGGTGACCCGAAACTCGTGGTTCAATATCCATCCGTTAATGGTCGAAGTGGTATCCGATCGAATCTCGTTTACCGTACGGTCCTTTATTTTATGCATCCGCATGGTAACGATCGGAATGTTGTTCAGCAGGGGCAATCCCTTTTCGGTAATGCGGGCAACTGCGGCTTCCTGTTGTTCGGTCTGCACATCCAACAAAATCAGGTTGGGGGCTTCGTCATTGGCTTCCAAGGTCGTTTTTGCCAGTAGGATATCCTTGGAGAAATACAGCGTACTGATGAGAAACGTACCTACCCCGATGGCCAGGATCAGGACCAAGGTCTGATTGTTGGGCCGAAAAAGATTCAGTAGACTTTGTCGGGCGGTAAAGCCCCACGAAGTCGGGAAGTATTTTTTTATCCCTTTCATAAAGAGATCGGCAACCCCGCCCAACAGCATAAAGACCACCAATATGCCTGCTGCGAACGATAGCGCGTACTTCCAACTGTCGACCAACCAATACGAAAATAGAAATACGAACAGGAGGATGGCGGACATTATCAATACATTGGCCCTCCTCGACTTTCGGGGTACGTTTTCCTGGATACGCAAGACCTGCAGCGGCGATACGTACCAAGTGCTCAACAGGGGCGAGAGGGCGAACAGTACCGACATGAACACTCCGAGTAACAGCCCCATGATGATCGGGGCCACGGTCAAGGTAATTTGGACCTCAAAAGGCAAAAAGCCCTGAAGCAATAAGGGAAAGGATTGTTGCACGAGCAATCCGACCCCGGTACCGATAAGGCCACCGATCAGGCCCATGCCGGCAATCTGGATCAGGTAGATCAAGAAACTTTGTTTGCGGCTGGCCCCGATGCATTTGAGTACGGCGACGGACTGCAGTTTCTCCTTAATATAGATATGTACGGAACTGGCGATACCCACACAGCCCAACAAAAGGGCAATAAAGGCGACGAGGTTCAGGAATTTGCCAAAGTTTTCGTAACGGCGGCCCAAGCGCTCACCGGTAGAAGTATGCGTATCGAGGTCCGCATTTTGGGCATCGAGCAACGGATCTACCTTTTCGTCCAGCGCCTCTAGGTCCTGTCCCGGTCCCGCCACAAAATAAAAGTCGTATCGAATCCGGCTTCCGGTCTGTATAAGTCCCGTTGCCTCGATAAAGCGGTAGGGAATCAGTACAGGCGGCGCGACCGAGGCCGATACGCCCGTGCTTCCCGGGGCGGAAACCAAACGGCCGGCAATAGGCAGGGTTATTTCCCCGATCGAGACGGAATCCCCCGGCCTGAGTCCGAATTGCATCATCAGGGTCGCATCGACCAGGACTTCTCCCGCCTGTTGATAATCGGTAGCTGCCGTTACCGGGTCGGTTTCAAGCTCCCCGTAAAAAGGAAAACCGCCTTCGATGCCCTTCACGTTGACCAATTTGGTATTTCGGGTCTTGGGGAAGACCGCCATGGATGGAAATCCGACGCTCTTGGCATCCGCACCGCCCAGCGAATCGATAATCTGCAGTACCCTTTCATTGGGAGGTTGCCTGCTGTCGATGATAAAATCCGCCCCCATCAAGGCTTTTGACTGAAGGGCGATATTGTCCTTTAAATTTTCACTGAAGGATTGGATGGAGACCACCGCGGCGATGCCCAGAATGATCGAGGCCATGAACAGTAGCAGACGTGTTCCACTGGCCTTGCCGTCACGCCACGCCATTTTGAGCAGCCAATTAAAATTGGTCTTGGTCGGATTGCCCTTGTCGTTTTTCACAGCGGTACCGTACTTTCGTTAGCGATTACTTTTCCGCCCTTCAACCGGAGAATGCGCTGGTTTCTCCGGGCCAGTTCAAGGTCGTGGGAAACAATGACCAAGGTGGTACCGGCCTCCTGGTTCAGTTCGAACAGCAGTTTCACCACCTTTTCGCCGGTCTCCTCGTCGAGATTCCCCGTAGGCTCATCGGCGAATAATATGGAAGGGTTACTTGAAAATGCCCTGGCCAAGGCCACCCGTTGCTGTTCGCCCCCCGAAAGCTGGGAGGGGTAATGATGGAACCGGTCCGCCAGTCCTACCTTGTCCAGCAAGTCCTGTCCGGACCGGGTGGGACTTTTAAAACCCTGTAATTCCAAGGGCACGATTACGTTTTCAAGGGCGGTCAGCGTGGGTAGCAGCTGAAAGTTCTGAAAAATAAAGCCGACCTCCCGGTTGCGCAACGCAGCGCGCTCGTCTTCGTTCAATGATGCCAGGTCCGTACCGCAGAGCTCTACCGATCCGGCATCCGGTCGGTCAAGACCGGCACAGAGTCCCAATAACGTAGTCTTTCCGCTACCGGAAGGGCCTACAATAGCGAATGTTTCCCCCTCTTCGATATCGAAGGTAATATCATTTAGCACCGTCAGCTCTTTAGTTCCACTAATATAGCGCTTCGTCAGATGGCTAACGTTTAATATCTTTGCCATAAAATTGCGTGATTTTTTTGTGCCCGCCGGTTGTTAGGTTTACGGAGACGGAAAAATAGGCAAATGATTCCTATTCTAAGACCTTACAACTATGCAGAACATCTTAAAGTTTCGTTATATTTTAATTGTGCTCTTGATCTTCTCCTGCGGGGAAGGCCCGAAAAAGAATACTGAACCGAAACCCGCCCGAACCCCCGACGCCGTCACTAGGGCCGCTATAACATCAGAAGAAAAAACCATTCTTTTCTATGGCAATAGCCTCACGGCGGGGTATGGGCTCGATACCGAAGAAGCGTTTCCGGCCTTGATACAGAACCGGTTGGATTCCCTGGGCCTAAACTACGTCGCCATCAATTCCGGCCTGAGCGGGGAAACCACTTCGGGGGGACTCAACCGGTTGGATTGGGTACTGAACCAAGATGTGGATATTTTTGTTTTGGAGCTGGGGGCTAACGACGGGCTCCGCGGTATTCCCATTACGGAAACCAGAAACAACCTGCAGGCCATCATCGATAAAGTACGACTCAAAAATCCCGATACGGAGATTATACTGGCGGGTATGCAGATCCCTCCGAACATGGGTCAACAATATACCGATGATTTTCGACAGATTTTTCCCGAGCTGGCAAAAAAGAACGACATCCCGTTAATTCCGTTTTTATTGGAAGGGGTAGCCGGGCGTCCCGATCTCAATCAAGACGATGGCATCCACCCTACTGCAGCGGGACAAAAAATAGTAAGGGACAATGTTTGGGAGGTTTTAAAGGACGTCATTCAAGAAGAAAGGGTATTATTACAGTAATAAAAAGCCATCCTAAAAGCGAATGCTACATCTAGGGCGTTCATCGTTTACGCCCATTTCATCCATTTTTTTCCTAAGGTAAAAGAAAGCTCCCGGCGGATAATATTATCCCTCATTTTATAAAGGATGGTGGTTCCGGTACTTGCGGTAGGCGAAATTCTATCAAATGAAGTGGACACAACGGGCCGTTTGAAGATTCGTTCATCGGTTTGGTTGTTGCGATTGTTCTCTTGTGCCGGGTCGACCATGGCGGTTACGTTAAAACTAAATACCGTTAAGGTTACCAAAGTCAAGATGCATCTCATAGTCCACAATTTTAAAACCGATTACATCTTACTAACGCCACCTATGAATTTTTACTAGGTAATTTTCGGTGAAGGGTATAAATTTTCGATAAAGCGTTAAAAACCGGATGAACCGCAGGGTAAAGTAGGGTAAAAGAGGACTCGACTGTTACTATTCCGGTTTATGGTAGGTCAATTCATCGACACGGCGGGGGCGAAACTCATGTTTCCCGAAAAAATGATTTTTATGGGGAAGAAAACACCAAAACAGACAAAAATCAGACGAAAAGAACTCGGTTTATTCCATCCGGTTCTATACCTTGCGCTTTCTTAGAGTTAAAACTTTTCTTACAAATAGATGTCGATACCCTTATCGTAAAGATCGTCATTTCATCGATAAAATGACATAAAAATTGATAGTAGCAAGTCTTTTGAATAGTTTTGACCCGTAATTTCGGATAAATGTAAATTGAATTATTAATTATAAATGTACAGATTATGAAGCTCAAATTTTTTAAAAGGTATTTTCTGTTTGCATCGTTGATCGCCTCATTTGCGATGCTACCCGCCGCATGCAGTAGCGATGACGGGGGCGACGAACCTCCGGTGGTAGTTGCTACGCCGGACCCTGCGAATCCGAACACCACGATTACCGCCGAATCGCCAGTAACTGCCGACGGCACCGCAACCTCGAAAGTGACCGTAAAAATTGCCGACACCGACGGGAAACCCATTGCCAACAGTGCCGGGAAGGTAGTCTTGACCGCCACAGGTTCGGCCAATGTATCGGATGTGACCGACAATAAAAATGGCAGCTACTCCGCAACGGTCACCAATACCGTTGCCGAAACCGTTACTATTTCAGGGGCATTGGACGGAAAGGCTATCACGGACAAGGCAGAGATTGTCTTCGAGGCCGCTGCGATCGTAGCCGGTGATCCGGACCCGACCAATGAAAATACGACTTTAACGTCTACCGCCCCGACAAACGAAAATGGGGTATCAACAGCCGAAGTGACCGTACAGCTCGCCGATGCCGATGGCATTCTTTTAGCTGTTTCCGGTGGAACCGTCACCTTGACCGCTACCGGGTCAGCGACCCTTACCGATGCGGGCGTTGTTGATAACGAGGATGGTACATATACCGCAATTTTCGAGAATAGCGTGCAGGAGAACGTAACGATTTCAGGAGCTTTGGACGGAGTTGCGATTACCAGCACCACGGACATCACTTTCAACCCCGAGGATGCCAACCCGGCGATTGAAGGGGTTCAGCAAACTCCCGAAGCAGAGATACAAGGTCCTTCCTTAATCCGAATTAATAGCGGAGGACCGGAAGTTACCTTGGACGGGAAGGTTTTCTTGGCGGACCAGTATTTCGATACGGAGAACACCGTAGCCTATACGAACCCGAACGTGACCGACATAGCCGGTACCGAAAGTGACTCGCTTTACCTGACGGAGCGGATTACGAAGGACGGAACCAGCATTAGAGGCCCGTTCTCGTATAACATTCCCGTGACCAACGGCACCTATACCGTCAAGCTGTATTTTGCCGAGATTTACTGGGGTCTTGAAAACCCAGAAGGGTTTGAAGGTGACATTGGAAAACGTATCTTCAACGTCAGCATGGAAGACACTCAGATATTTGCGGGTTACGACCTCGTAAAGGACGTAAATCCTGCTACGGCCAGTTCAAGAATGTACGATATCGAAGTGACCGACGGCGTACTGAACATTACCTTTGAGGCCAGTGTCAACAAACCGAAGATCTCGGGCATCGAGGTATTCGGTACCGGAACTGTCGGTGATATGTAATTTAGGATTTGCTGAACAGATAAGCATCCTTTTAAATTTTGGCAAGACTGTCCGGAAAATTTCGGACAGTCTTTTTTTTTGAACCTTCCCAGAAATTTTTCGTACATTAAAACAAAAACGCAGCTATGAAAATATTCGGAAATACGATATTAGTTCTTGCTTTGGCGCTGACCTATTCCTGCCAATCCAGTCCCAAAAAAAACAAAGCCGCTTCTTCGGAAAAGGACACGGCCAATCACATCCAAAATCCCACCGCCCAGGAATTGGATAAGTTAGAGACCGCTTATTTCGCGAGCGGCTGTTTCTGGTGTGTAGAAGCTATTTTTGAAAGTGTAAAAGGAGTCAAGGAAGTCGTTTCAGGCTACGCCGGGGGCTCCCAGGCAAATCCCACCTACGAACAGGTGGCCGGTGGTCGCACGGATCACGCCGAAGCGGTCAAGGTATATTACGATCCTGAGGTCATCTCCTTTACCGCGTTGGTTCAGGTTTTCTTCGGTTCGCACGATCCGACCACCCTCAATCGGCAGGGGCCGGATCGAGGACCACAATATAGATCCATCGCATTCTACCAAAACGATCGCGAAAAGGAAATTATCGAGGGATACATCAAGGCCCTGAAAGAACAAAAGGTTTATCAGGGGGAACCTATTACCACGGAGGTGACCGCTTTGAGTAAATTCTACGAGGCGGAGGACTATCACCAAGACTACGAACGTAAGAACCCCAACAACTCGTACATAACGAACGTTTCCGTCCCGAGGTTAAACCGATTTAAGGCGAACTTTTCCGACTACTTAAAGGAAGAGGCGCATTGAGAGGGGGATGATAGACGTACACGGAATTTATAGCTTGGTCCGATTGTTATTTCCCGTGAACAAAACGGAGGCTATGCAATTGTACCATAAACGAAAGGAAGAAACACTAAGGTAGCTAAAGGCGGAAAAAATTTTGGATGCTTAGATGCGAAACCCATAAGAAAAGCCATCCTATCGATTGAATGGATGGCTGTTGACTTTTAGAGGGATGCTATTGGAACTAGAAGGGGCGCTTTTCGAACTAGGCGCTGATCACACCTCCTCTACCAACAGATTTAATTTTACGGTAATGTTGTCTCGTGTGGCCTTGCTATAAGGGCAAATTTCATGCGCGGCATTGACCAATTTTTCACCCGTTTCTGTATCCACCGTGGGTAGCAGGCAATCCAAGGTGACCCCGACAAAAAACCCGTCCTCATCCTTGTTAAAGTTTACCGTAGCCGTGACCTTGAAATCGCCCAGATCCTCTACACCGTGCTCCCCTGCGACCGCTTGTAGGGCTCCGGCAAAACAGGTGGCGTAAGCCGCGGCAAAAAGCTGCTCGGGGTTGGTGGACTTTCCATCCGTTTTACCGTCGGCGTCCGGCATCTTGATATCCATATCGATAGCGCCGTCCTTGCTTTTTACATGTCCGTCCCTACCACCCGTATTTGTGGCTTTGGTCTTAAAAATTGTTTTCATCGTTTAGAATTTTTAGTGTTTTTTGGAATCTTTCCGAAGATAGTTCCGTACCCTTGAAAAAGCTAAAATCGACTATTAAAATTATGTGAAAAGGATGATGTGGGCAAAAAGGAGAAAGTATTCCGTAATTTGTGAGCGTGGGATAATGGGTATTGAGTACTTAGTACTTAGTATTAAGTAAAAATTATTGGGGCTGCGGTGTGATGCTTTGCGGGGTGGTGGTGTGGTTTGATGCGGGTGTACGTTGCGGAGGCGGTCGTTTGAAGTGGAGGTGAAAAGGTTTGTAGTCCGGGGAGTTGGGGAGGCACCAATTGTTAGGTGCCAAGTGTGAAGTGCGAAGTGCGAAGAGAAAAGTTTGTAGCTGAAGGAGCTGGGTCGAAGGTACGACATGTGAGGTGCTGAGTGTGATTTTTGATTCACAGGCACACGCAGCGAAGTGCCGGGCGCTTGGGGATTAAACTGCAAGATGTGGGAAAAGGCATTCGAAAAGTAGCGATAAAAGAGTAAAGAAATTGCTCAAATCGGGCTAACCACCCCCTGAGGAGGTGGGTTTTTTAAGATGAACTAAAATTGGAAACGGACAACCATATTCGGGGAAAGCGAACACCTAAAGGGCAAGGCAAAAAACAGCCTTCCCCTTCAGCAGACGACTTGGTGGAAGGCATCCTAAAAGGAGATACCGCAGCTTTGGGCAAGGCCATAACTTTAATCGAAAGCAACCGGGACGACCATCACCAAATAGCTAATAACGTCCTCCAAAAATGCCTATCCCAAAAAAAAGAGAGTATCCGCATTGGTATTACCGGGGTGCCCGGGGTGGGGAAAAGTACGTTTATCGAAACGCTGGGGGGACTTCTCACCGAGCAGGGAAACCGGGTGGCAGTATTGGCGGTGGACCCGACCAGCAGCCAGAGCAAGGGCAGTATTATGGGGGACAAGACCAGAATGGAAGCCCTGGTAAAAAATCCGCGCGCCTTTATCCGGCCCTCGCCCTCAGGGGAACTTCTGGGCGGGGTGGCACGCAAAACCCGGGAGTCCACCCTCCTCTGCGAGGCAGCGGGCTATAACATCGTGCTTATAGAGACCGTAGGGGTCGGGCAGAGCGAAACGGCAGTTCACGGGATGGTGGATTTTTTCCTATTGCTAAAACTGTCCGGCGCGGGCGATGAGCTGCAGGGCATTAAAAGGGGCATTGTCGAAATGGCCGATGCGATAGTGATCAATAAGGCGGACGGAGATAATATCAAAAGGGCGGAGGCAGCCGCCAAGGAATTTAAAAAGGCACTTCATCTCTATCCCCCCAAACCAAACGGATGGACCCCGAAAACGATGACCTGTTCCGCCACCGAGAATACCGGTATCGAAGCGGTATGGGAGATGATCCGAACCTACATCGAACAAACCAGGAAAACGGGCCATTTCAAAGAAAAACGCAAACAGCAAAACAGAAATTGGCTTTTCGAAACGATCGGGGAACGCCTAAAATCGGAATTTTTTCAGAGCGAGGCCGTACGACCCGTTATAAAGAAATTTGAAGCCCAAGTGATGGCCGGTACCCTCTGGCCGTTCCAAGCCGCCGAACAATTGATAGGTAGGTTTAAAAACAAAAGCTAAATTTGCCATAAACCGATATCCAGCACATGCATCCCGTAACCTCCTCCCTACTCTCCCTAGTCATCCCGCTTTATAACGAGGCCGATAACGTTTTGCCCTTGACACAACAGATCCATGAGGCGCTGAAAGGTTACGAATACCAGATTGTCTATGTCGATGATTTTTCGGAAGATGCGACCCGCTCGGTCGTCAACGGAATGAACGATAACCGCGTGCACCTCATCGCCCTAAAAAAGAACTACGGACAGAGCCTGGCCCTAGCCGCGGGAATCGATTATGCAGAAGGGGAGTATCTCATTACAATGGACGGGGACCTGCAGAACGACCCTAGCGATATCCCGAAAATGCTGGAATTTGCGGTCACCGATGAATACGACGTCGTTACCGGAATCCGCCAAAAACGGCAAGACTCCCTCGGGAAAAAGATTCCCTCTAAAATCGCCAATTTTTTAGTCCGACGCGTGACCCGGCTGGATATCAAGGACAATGGCTGCGCGCTAAAAGTATTCAAGAGAGAAGTAGCTAAAGACCTAAACCTCTACGGGGAAATGCACCGCTTTATCACCCTTCTCGCCCATTTGGAAGGGGCCCAGATCAAGCAGGTGCCCGTCAAACACCATGCCCGACATTCCGGGGTGTCGAAATACGGACTCGAGCGCGTGTTCAAGGTCGTGGCGGACATGATGCTCCTGCTCTTTATCCGCAAGTATTTCCAGAGGCCCATTCACCTCTTCGGTATTTTCGGATTCTTTTTGATCATCATCGGAATTCTGATCAATATCTACCTGCTCATCGTAAAATTCGGATTCGGGGAGGATATCGGTACCCGTCCCTTGCTGATTTTTGGGTTGATGTTCATTTTGGCCGGGGTTCAACTGTTTACTATCGGTATCGTCATGGAGCTATTGATCCGCACCTACTACGAATCGCAACAAAAAAGACCGTACCGCATCAAAAAAATATCCATCGGTGGCGAAGTGGCGTAAACAAGGCATAGCCCTGCTCAAAATCGTCGTCAGCCTGGTTCTGGTCTATTTTGTGTTCACCAAGGTCGATTTCGGGGAAGTCTGGAGTATCCTTCGAAAATCCCGGCCGAACTTCTTGGGACTGGCGCTGCTGTTCTTCGTAGGCTCAAAAGTCCTTTCTGCCTTTCGGCTCAATCTCTACTTTCATCAGCTCGGCATCCCGTTGACCCAAAATAGCAACCTAAAGCTTTACCTGCTCGGGATGTTCTACAATCTGTTCCTGCCCGGGGGAATCGGGGGGGATGCCTACAAAGGCTATCTGATCCGGAAAAAGTTCGAGGTGCGTACCAAAAAGGTAGTGTCCGTCCTGCTCCTCGACCGATTAAGCGGAATGTTGTTGCTCTTTGTCTTCGCCTGCACGTTGGCCATGGGGCTTGACGACTCGGTGTTGGGCGACTATCGCATCGTATTCGGAGTGGCCATAGTAGTGGGAATTTTCGTGTTTTGGGGGTTGAACAAACGCTTTTTCGGATATGTGTTTCCCATATTTTGGAAGTCGGTCGGGTATTCGGCACTGGTACAGGGCCTACAGCTTGCTAGTCTGTACTGTATTCTATCCGCCTTGTCCATATCGGACCAAATACCGGCCTACCTTTTTGTGTTCTTGATATCCTCGATTGTTTCGGTGGTGCCCCTGACCATAGGAGGGATAGGCAGTCGCGAGGTCACATTCTACTACGGTGCCCTTTGGTTGGGACTGGACCAGGATACCTCCATCGGAATCAGCATGGCTTTTTTTTTGATTACCGCCCTTGTTTCGTTTTTAGGAATTTATTTTCACTTTCGGAAACCGGAGTTGGGAGTCGTTAGACATTAGGCGTTGGGCGTTGGGCGTTGGGCGTTGGGCGTTGGGCGTTGGGCGTTAGGCGTTAGGCGTTAGGCGTTAGGCGTTAGGCGTAAAATAAACGAAAATCGGGAAACTTTGGACAAAGCTAGCCCCTGGATTTGAACTTGAAAATTTGTGCTTGAGGCGAGAACTGGTCGTTGCAGGCGACCGGATTAAAAAGAACGAAATTCTGGGAACTTGGGCAAGGCTTGCACCTGAATCTGAACTTGAAAATTTGTGTCTGATGTTGAGAACTGGTCGTTGGCGGGAGACAAGGTTGAAATGAGCATAATTTTAGAAACTAGGGGCACGGCTAGCGCCTGAATTCAAATCGCTGATCAGAGTTCGCAATCACGGGTCACAGGCCCGACTAAGAGCCTTAGTTCTTTTCTTTGTCCCTTATCTCTTGTCTCTGTTCCTTACTCTTTAGTTCTCCTAATAAATATGAATCAAATGCATATTGTCCAGCGTCCTTTTGCGGGTGGCAGGGTTGAGGAATTTAGTGCTCAGGCGGGTAATCCTGAAATGGGGCCTGGTGTACTGGCGGTCCCAATCGAAGCCTTGGTCCCGGAGCTGCCGAATTTCGGCATCGCTGACGTATAGCCAAACATTGTCTTCTTGCTTCAAATTTTGGGAAGAAAAGACGCCTAGCGGTTTTTGGTTGTAAAAATCAAAGGACCAGGTATGGAAATCGTCCAGCTTATAGATGTTATCCACTGGAATCTGTTCTTCCCTGACCACCTCGCCCATCTCGGAACCAGCCTGATAGGTCAATAGATTGGGATAAAAATGCAGGTTTAAAACGGCATTCAATAAAAGGGAGCTATAAACCGAAAGGGTGATGATCCTAAGATAATAGGCTTCCCGTTTCAAACAAAAATAAGTGATAATCAGTAATAGCGCTACCAGCAAAATGGACGCGTAAATATGCGCAAAAGGAAACACGAAGAAACATATGAACAGCGTGGCCACAAAAACAATACCCAAAATAAAGTACTGAAAGCCCAATAGAACTTTCAACGGTTTCATACGGTTCGCTACGTACAGCCCATTGATATAGGCAGCCGTCAGCACCGAGAACAGGGGAATGATAATGTTCAGGTAATGGGGCAGTTTGAACTGTGAAAAACTGGCGATCAGAAAAAACAAGGTTATGGTCCCCAGGGTCAAAAATTCGTATTTGGTGTCGTAGGCGAATTTCAGTCTGAACAACGTCCGTATCCGAGATGCAAAGGCGGCAAGGCCCAAAACCGTCCAAGGGAGAAAAACCCATAAAAAAGTATGGAAAAAGAAAAAGTAATCCCCACTATTCGTTCCCATCCCCTCGCCGCTGAGCCGTTCGAAACTCTGTTCCCAAAAAATAAAAAAGATACCGCTGCGGTCGCCCCTGCCACGTATGATCTTTTCAGGATGCATATCGAACTGCAGATAATAGGCATAGAGCATCGGGGCAATGGCCAATGAAAAGACGAGCAACGCCACCAGCAATTTCCAATGAAACAAGGCGGTCCACTTGCGGGTATAGGCCAGATGGCACAGCACCGCGATCCCGATGACCAAAAGGGCAATCTGGCCCTTGGTCGAGAACGCAAGTCCCGCGCCCAAAGCCCCCAGAATGATGGCGATGGTAGACCTATTTTCGATGTAGGTGACCAGCTGCCAAATGGCGAAGATGGTAAAGCCGGTAAGCACGGCATCGGTACGGACATCGATAACGGACAACATAATGGTCTGCGAGGTCATAAAGACGAGGGCAGCCAATTTTCCCGTATCGAGATTATAAAGTAACCTTCCCAAGCCGAAGCAACTGTAGGCGCCCAACAGGGTAACTAAAATGCCGGGAATGCGGTAGGCCCAATCGTGGAGTCCGAATAGCTTGTACGACAGGGCGGCAAGCCAATAGTGCATGTGCGGTTTGTCAAGATATTCTTCGGAACCTTTAAAAAGGTTGATAAAATCGTTTTCCTGGTACATCCGCATGGCCATAACGGCGAACTGTGCGGAGTCGTTCTCCATCAAGGTCACGAAGGTGCCGGCAATATACACCAGTACAATTAGGATTATAAAGAACCAGTACCTGCCGTTGGAAATCATTTGGGAGATTTAACGAGCATAAAGGTAAAGAACTTTACAAAAAAGGCACTTATGATCAGGCCGATCACCGCGCCGGAAAGCACGTCTAATGGAAAATGTACCCCGATATAGATACGGCTATAGGCGACCAGAAACGCCCAGACCATTAAGAAAATTCCGATGTAACGGAATTTATGCCTCAGTATTAAAGTGAAGAAAGTCGCCACCGCAAAATGGTTGGCCGCATGAGCGGAAAAATAGCCGAACTTGCCCCCACAGTGGCTTTTGACCAGGCGCATGGCCTCCGCCACCTCCTGATCATAACAGGGTCGGAGTCGCTCCACTCCGTACTTAAAAAGGTTGGCCAACTGATCGGTCGCGGCAATCATTATCACTACGGTCACCACAGCAACCACCGTCTTCTTGATCCCCAACGTTTTATAGGATAAAAACAATAACAGCGCATAGACCCCCAAGTTGACAAAACCCGTCTTATCGGTCATTAAGAGCCAGAACGGGTCCCAAGCTTCGTTTCCTAAATGGTTCAGGAACAGAAACAATTCTTTGTCGTACTCAAGTAGGATGTCAAACATATCGAACCGATATTGGAATTGTTCAAACTAAAGAATTTGCTCAAATCGGGCTACCCCCCCCCGAAGGAGATGGATTTTAAGGACGAACCATTAGGACTTCCTAAAGTTTTTAAAGGTTAAAAAAACATCCTATCGGCCCCTTTCAAGCAATGGGACAAGTTTGCCGAAACCAAGAAAGTCAGGCCAGCACTATTCTTCGTAACGGGAAACTTCCCGATCATAGAAGGTGTTCGCCTGTTCGATCAAGCTTTCGGCCTCGGATTCCAGCTCCTTTTCATCCTCTCTTGAAAAATCTTCCAGCCATTCTACCTCGTCGTTCTCCAAATTGATGATAAACCTGGGGTATTCGGTATGTACCACAAATATCGCGGTCGGATAGTCGGTATTGTCACCTAACAGAAATTTCGGAAACTCCATAAAAAAATCTTTTGTTTTAATCTATAATTGAATCATAGAACACTAGTTCGCTACCACAGTAATCCACTAGCTCACTAACCCACTATCTTTCCTATCCATCAATCTCCAACCGCTTCTCCACTATCAGCCTATCGGTCAAGTAATGGAAACGAATATACAAGAGAATGGCCGAAGCGGTAAGGCCCGCCAAGAGGCCGATCCAAATACCCGTACTTTCCAGATCGGTCTTGAGTCCGAGATAGTACATCACCGGAAAACCGACGCCCCAATAGGCGACAAAGGTAATCAAAGTGGGAATCTTAACATCTTGGAGTCCCCTTAAAGCGCCGAGCACCACCACCTGCACCCCATCGGAAATCTGGAAAAAGGCGGCTACCAATAGCAGTTCCGCCGCCAAGGTAATCACTTCGGTATTGTCCGCCATGTTCACCAAATCATCTACATCGAGGTACAAGGTCGGAAACCAATGCCGACCGATGAGAAACAGCCCGGCGAACAGGATTTCCAGCAAAAAGGTCAACAGGAAGATGGACTTCGCAATACGTCGCAGTTCCTTAAAATTCCGCAATCCCTTTTGGATGCCGACCCGCACCATGGCCGCTACCCCAAGGCCCATTCCGAACATAAAGGTCATACTGCTCAGGTTCAGGGCAATCTGGTTGGCAGCCTGTGCATTTTTACCCAATACGCCGCTTATCCAGACCGCGGACGTAAAAATGGCGACCTCGAAAAACATCTGCAAGGCCGATGGAAATCCAAGGCTAATAATCTTTTTGATTACTTTTCGTTCCAATTTCCTGAAGTTAAATCCCGTAACGTAAAATCGAAACTTTTGCTTGCGCTTGAGCAGGTACCAAAGATACGCGACCATCAAAACACGCGCGGTCAGGGTGCCGATGGCCGCCCCAACGATTCCCATTTTCGGAAAACCGAAAGAGCCGAAAATCAGTAAATAGTTCAATACGATATTGATGACGTTGGCCACGATGGTCGCATACATAGGATATTTCGTCTGGGAGAGTCCCTCTGAAAACTGTTTGAAAGCCTGAAATATGATTAGCGGCACCAACGAAAAAGCTACAAGATCTAAATAGGGAATCGCCAGTTCGACCACTTCGGGCGGCTGTTCCATAAAATACATCAGGGGCTTGGCCAGCAAAATGACCCCAAAAAGGGCCAGGCCCAGCACGGTGCACAACAGAAGACCGTGCTTTAGGGCGCTCTTCCCGTCCGCGCGGTTGCCGGCCCCGTCCGCCTCCGCCACCAGGGGCGTAATCGCGGTAGAAAACCCGATACCCAACGACATGGCGATAAAAACAAAACTGTTGCCCAACGATACGGCGGCCAATTGGGCGGTACCCAACTGCCCGACCATGATATTGTCCGCCAACTGCACAAAGGTGTGACCCAACATACCCAGGATTACGGGCACGGCGAGCTTGATGTTGTAGCGGAATTCTTTGGTGTATGCTTTCAAGGGAAAGTTATTCTAACAATTGGATTGCTGCCCGTGCGACTGTCAATTTGAAGCTCCGTGTTCTTTGCTGCTTTTTGTTCTATGTTCAAGTTCTTAGCGCTCTTTTATATTTTTTCTGGTCTTAGTGCTATGTCATTTGCACACTTCCGACTGCACACCGCGCACTGTCACTGCCCCCTAAACCGCTCACTGTTCACTGCCTACAGCAACTGCATACTGGCCACTGACCATCGCTCACTGTCCCCTGCCAACTCCCTTCGCCTCTTCCCAAAAGACATCCATTTCCGCAAGCGTCATGTCCCCCAGCGGTTTGCCAAGTTCTTTGGCTTTTTCTTCCAAGTATTGAAAACGGCCAATGAATTTTTTGTTGGTGCGTTCGAGGGCGTTTTCGGGGTCGATATTTAGAAACCGGGCGTAGTTGACCAATGAAAATAGCACATCCCCGAATTCCGCCTCCATTTTACCCGAATCCCTTTCCGTAACCTCTGCTTCAAATTCCTGCAGTTCTTCCTGTAACTTCTCCCAGACCTGCTCGGGTTTTTCCCAATCGAAGCCTACACCCGTAACCTTCTCCTGAATACGGTTGGCCTTTACCAGCGCGGGGAGTCCTTTTGGAACGCCTTCCAATACAGACTTCTTCCCTTCCCGAAGCTTGATATTTTCCCAGTTGCGCTTGACATCGGCCTCACCTTTGACCTCTACATCGCCATAGATGTGGGGGTGCCGATTGATCAGCTTTTCACAGATGTCGTTGCAGACATCGGCGATATCGAAATCGTCGGTTTCGGAACCGATCTTGGCGTAAAAAACGATATGCAACAACACGTCGCCCAATTCCTTTTTGACCTCCTCCAGATCATTGTCCAATATCGCATCCCCCAATTCATAGGTCTCCTCGATGGTCAGATGCCGCAGGCTTTGCATCGTCTGCTTTTTATCCCACGGGCATTGGGCACGGAGCTCGTCCATTATCGTCAACAGACGGTCGAACGCCTTTAACTGTGTTTGTCTGGAATTCATCCTATTCAAAAAATTTGTGCAAAGGTAATTATCTATTCCGCTTCCCGCCCCATAATTGCGCAAACCTTAGTAATCCACGCTATAAGATGGAGAACCTACAATATTTTTAATATTTCCACTACAAAACCATCCTCCATCCAAAGAACTACGGACTCACATTTTCAATGTAAATCGGATTTCTACAACTGTCCGTATCGAAAAAGTCCCATTCCTAGAGAATAAACTCGTACCCATCCGTCCAAAATAAATGTACAAGTTTTGCAATGTCTTTTTTCGATCATTAAGTAAAAAGAGGTACCAATCCTTCTTGAAAAACGTAATTCCTCTACCAAATACTTGATTCATTCCCATAACTCAGCAACAGGTAATTCCCACACATACATTACAGTCATTTCCGAAGCTTCCGCCTAGCAAAAGGTTCGTTATTTTTCATTATCTTCATGCGTTCAACCTTCATACTATGAACAGACGTAGAACTTTTTTACGGCAGTCCGGCGCCCTTGCCCTTGGAACGCTGCTGCTGCCATCCTATAGTTTCAAACCCAACAACGTCCAAAAATTCGGGGTACAATTGTATTCATTTCGAGATGAAATGGCCGCGGATGCCCTGGGGACCCTGGAAAAAATTGCGGCCATCGGTTTTAAGGAAATCGAATCCGCCCGGAGTGGCAAGGGTCTTTATTACGGACTTTCGCCCAAGGAGATGAAAACGGCCTGCGAAGATTTGGGGATGAAGCTGACCAGCGGCCACGTCGCCCTTGACGACGATTTTCAGAACACAATGGAGCAAGCGGTGGAATCGGGACAGGACTATGTGATCTGCTCCTCGTTGCCGAGCAAAGGCCAGACGGTGAACAATTACAAAAAGGTGGCGGACCAGTTCAACAAGGCCGGGGAAGCCTGTCGGGAATTGGGACTCAAATTCGGCTATCACAACCACGAATACGAATTCGAATCGGAAAACGGAACCGTACTTTTCGACGTGCTAATGGACCACACGGAAGATGACCTGGTACACATGGAACTCGACCTGGGATGGGTCGTCGTGGCCGGCAAAGACCCCTTGGATTATTTTGCAAAGTATCCGGGACGCTTTCCCCTATGGCACCTGAAAGATATGGATATGGACAAAAAGGAAAGCACTGAATTCGGAAAAGGAGGCCTGGATATCCCTGCCATGATGGCCCATCAAAAAGAATCGGGCGTGAAACATATCTATATTGAACAGGAAGAGTACACGAAAAACCCTACGGAAAGTATGAAGGAAAATATGTCTTTTTTGCGCGAGTTGGGATAGAAGGCGACTAAAAACGAAAATCGATGAAAGACCAAAATAATATGAAAACTTCTTTGACCGTACCGCTACAGCTATTCGCACTGGCTCTTGTTCTGTTGGCCGGGGCCTGCAAAGCCCAAAAAACGGCCGACCAAAAAATTATCGCCGATGGGGCAGAGCTTACCTTGGTAGCGGACGACTACGAATTTACCGAGGGACCAGCCGTTGACAGCAAGGGGGACGTTTATTTTACCGATCAGCCCAACGACCGTATCATGAAATGGAATGCGTCCGATAACTCCGTTTCCGAGTATATGAAACCCGCGGGACGTTCAAACGGACTCTATTTTGACGATGAGGGCAACCTTTTATCCGCTGCGGACGAAAAAAACGAATTGTGGCGTATCGATCCCGACAAAAATGTGACCGTGCTGACCGATGGTTTCGAAGGAAAAAAGCTCAATGGGCCCAATGACCTTTGGGTCGATGGCAAGGGAGGCATCTACTTTACCGACCCTTATTACCAACGCAGCTGGTGGACGCATAATGAGCCGCCACAGGAAGCCCGGAGCGTCTATTACCTAGCTCCCGGGACCGATACCCCCCGTGTTGTCGGAGATATCGATTTCGAACAGCCCAACGGCATCATCGGCTCTCCCGATGGCAAGCTGCTCTATGTTTCGGACATCGACGCCAAAAAGACCTACGAATACGATATTCGCGACGATGGCAATCTGTACAGCAGGAAATTGTATGCAGAAATGGGTTCCGATGGGATGACCATCGACAATCGGGGCAACGTCTATCTTACCGGGGACGGTGTCACCGTATTCGATAAGTATGGAAATCAAATTCAGCACATTCCCGTTCCCGAAACGTGGACCGCCAATATCACCTTCGCCGGTCCCGATCAAAAAACACTGTTCATCACAGCCATGGATTCGGTATACACGCTGGAAATGGTAGTACATGGGGTACGATAAACATGAATAACAACCACTTGTAGAATAAAGGATCGAAACCTTTTAGGCTTATCTGCCGGGGTACGACCACCTTGAAGAACCGCTTATAACGAATCACCCTGACCCAATTCGAACACCGGGGGCGTCCAGCAAATGGGCATCCGATTCGGTTATGACGATGAAGTACGGCTCCATCTGAAAAAACTATCCGTAAAATGGAGCCAGACCCATAAATCATTCTACGTACCGCTAACCACTGAAAATTGGAACACGCTATACCCATTTGCGAAGAAAGAATTGGTATGTTGACTACCGTGCGCTGCAAAAAGAGAAAACGACAGCGCAGAAAGCACCCGAATGGAAAGTGACCACGCGAACAATGAGCGAGCGGCCAATGAACCCGGGGCAGACGAGCCAGCGACAGATGCCCTCCCAAAAAAACACTGGAGAGGCCTGCTCCCTATCCGAAAAACGACCAGAGACAAGCGGCCGAACCCGATAATATGGGCCAGGAAATGATTGCGCTGCAGAGGAGCGTACAACAAACGTTCACCCAAAGATGAATCGAGCGGAAAGCGATTGAACAAAATACGGCCGAATGGCGGGATCCCCATCGGAAAACGAGAGGGAGAGGGTTCAAAGGGCAGGCCATAGAGCAGAAAATGTCCGGTCGAAAAACAATGATAGGCAAAACGACCGGGAGGCAAGCGTCCGAACATAAAATAGGTACAGCCTCGAAAACAAGTCGTATCATATCCGATGAAAATAAAGCGCTTATAAGAGGTTACGTCTCTTATCTGGGCGGCTTGCGACTGAGCGAAAGCACGGTACGCCCCTATTTTAACTTAAACGTCCGAAAAAAAGCAGTTATCTCCCCGAAGTAATAAGCCAGCAAGAAGTACTGGAGCTACTACGGGCCACAAGAACTTGAAGCACAGGGCAATATTGGTCCTCACCTATTCCGTCGGACTGCGCATCAGAGAAGTTTTAAGCCTGCAACTCCACCATATCGATATCGACCGCAGACAGCTCTTGGTCAAGAATGCCAAAGGCAGAAAAGACCGCAACGTCATACTAGCCGAAAGTTTTTTGCGATTGTTCGAAAATTACTTTTCCACCTATGCCCCCAAGAAATATTTTGTCGAAGGCCCGATTGGAAGCCGTTACAGTGCCGCTAGCGTCAGGGCATTTTTAAAACGGTCATGCGAACGTGCAGGCATCAAGAAGAGGGTTACGCCCCACACCTTACGCCATTCGTTCGCCACCCACCTCATGGGAAACGGGGTAGGCCTGCGCCATGTACAAGAAATATTGGGCCATGCAAAACCGGAAACCACCGATTCAAAATGTGCCAGGGACCGATATCCGAAAAGGTCGCCGCGCCGATTCAAAATGTGCCGGTCCGAGATTTGATTTCTGTCGGAGACATTTATTTGGAGGTTTAACGATAAACCCAGATAGATGGCCAGAAAACCGATAGAGATGATGAAGCTAAAACAGATTATCCGACTCAAGGAACGCAAGACCAGTAACCGCGAAATATCCGGGATACTGTCCGTCCACCGCAACACGGTCAATAAATATGTGCGCCTGATAACGGCATCGGGAGTGTCCCTGTCAGCCCTTCGGGAAATGGTCGACGCGGAGCTGGCAAAACTTTTCCCCGAGACCGATACGGTCGACGACGACAGGTACGAGGTACTGTCCTCGTATTTTTCCTATTTTGCCAAGGAACTGAAAAAGACGGGCTGTACCAAGTTCATATTATGGAAATGGTATATATCGAAACATCCCGACGGCTGCGGTACGAGCCAATTCAACGAACACCTGAACAGTTGGTCGAGGCGCACCAAAACGAGCGGAAAGATAAACCACCGTTACGGTGATAAGGTGTTCGTCGACTACACGGGCAAAAAACTCCGAACAGTAGACAGGACAACGGGCGAGATAAAGTACGTAGAGGTGTTCGCGGCCATTTTGCCCGCCAGCCACTATGTGTATGTGCAGCCCGCAACCGTAGAGCATGGCAAGCATCAACCGGTGCTTCAGGTATTTTGGGTCCATCAACAGCTCCCGCACCTCCCTTTTACTGAGCACCAAGGGAAGGTCCTTCTGCCTTTTGATCTGTGGAAGCCCGATGCGCTTCCTATCCATCCCCAGCACCTTGTAGACGGCGCGGAGCCCAAAGATGGTATGTTTAAAAACGTTCTCCGAAGGGGTATCGTATAGGCTTTGGCAATGGTGGAGGTAGTTGTCTATCCGCTCTTCGCCGAAAAGCTCCGGAGTACATTTGTAATGCAGCACCAAGTGAGCCAGACACCGCAGGTAGTTCCTTAGGGTGCCGGTGGCCTTGCCGTTGATGGTAAGCTCCTTTCAAAGGTCAGGACAAGTTCCTTAAATCCGGGTACCTGATCCGAGGCCGTCTTCAAGATCGTCGCCGTTTTTTTTGAATACACATTCGTAAGGTTTTTATGAACCGATCAAGATAATGTATTTTTACAAGTAGCTAAAAGCTTCCGAGGTACGGGGATTAGTTCAACAACGAATAAGCGCAAGACGGGCAGGCCCGCAGGACCGGACCTGCAAAGACGTCAGTAAAAATATCCGGATATCGGACCCAGAAATGCCACGGCCCCGCACTGCGCTTGTTCAATTCCATTCTATGCATATAAAAAGAATCTTCATTGCGAAATTTTACATTCATATTCCTGTTAGTGACCTTTATCGCTTGCGAAGAATCTTCTAAGCCAAAGTCAACCGTTCAGAACTTAGATTTCCGTTTTAATAACAAACAAATAGCACTCAATAAGAACGTACTCAAGTATGTAAAGTATCGTTCAAAAATAACAGCCCTGGCAAACGTCAAAGTCTTTGACGGAAAGGGAAATGATGCCAAAGAAAATCAAACGGTCATTATAGTTGATGGTTACTTCCATTCGATCGGAGAAAGCTCTGAAATTGAAATACCGAATGATGCTGAATTGGTTGACCTCAGTGGTAAAACTATTATTCCCGGGATTGTAGGCGTCCACAACCACTTGCATATTCCACATTTTCCTTTTATCGGTGCCGAGGCTTCAAAACTTTACTTGGCATCAGGGGTTACGACCATTCAAACCTGTGGTTCGGCCTCACCGGAAAAGGAAATTGAACTGGCCGAAAAAATAAAAACCGGACAGGCCGTTGGACCGAACATTATTACAAGCGGGCCTTATTTTACCGGTAAAGGAGGTAATCAAAACATGATTATTCCCAGAAATGCAGAACATATTAGAGACACTATTAAATACTGGACAGTAAAAGGGGTCAAGTGGTTCAAAGTTTATCGCAACACTAAACCGAACGACCTGAAAACCATAATTCAAGAAGCACATGATCAAAATGCGAAAGTAACCGGCCATTTATGTTCCATAACATTTGAGCAAGCGACAAAATTGGGCATTGACGGAATAGAGCATGGTTTCAACAGTATGAGCGATTTTCGCGAAGACAAGACATTGGGCGAATGCAATGGCTCTTGGGATTACTTACAGACCCTTGATGTCTCAAGTGAAAAAGTACAACGTCTTCAACAATTGATGATAGATGAAAATGTATTCATGACTTCCACCTTGGCAATTTATGAATCCGGTATGCCGGATCGAGCTTTTGCAGATGAACGAAGTCTGAAAATCATGTCGCCGTTTTTGAAATCCCAATATCAAAATCGAAGAAATAATTTTGATGAACTCGAGAAAGGATACGACACTAAAGAACAAATCTTAAAGAAAAGAATGCAGTTCGAACATCAATTCTATAAAATGGGCGGCAATTTAACAGCGGGGGTCGATGCCGGCCGACACATTCTACCTGGTTTTGGGGACCAAAGAAACTTTGAACTGTTGAAGGAAGCTGGATTCACCACGGAAGAAGCTATTAAGATTTTGACAAGCAATGGAGCAAAAGCTCTTTCCGATAATGAGATCGGCTCGATAGGGAAAGGCAAAAAAGCAGATTTTGTAGTTATTGCCGGTAATATAAACGACAGTATTAGAAACGTTGAAACCGTATTTAAAAATGGGTATGGCTATGACCCAAATCTTATACTGGGGGAACTGACCGGAAGGTTTCCCGCCGAATAACTGCAGCGCACAACTCGCGTTCGTGTGGTCGGTAAGGCTCAAAATGAACGCCGTGTTAACTAAACCGGACCGCTCTTGCATGTAGTATGGGTATTGGCACCATTGTGAAGTGCTTGTTGAAGGGGGCCGCCTTTACACGGCCGCTCCGTTGCCGCGTTTAGATCGATCCTCGGTACCCTTTTTCAGGTCTGGACCCTTAGGAATTAGTACTTATTTCGGCAGAAAACCGCCGTTTTCATTGGAAGAGGTGATGAGAAGATTGAATGAAAAAGATAGCAACTATAAATGAGCATTCCTTCGTGGAAAGGTGGCCCCTGAGTAAACCCTACAAGAGAAGACAAGATCAAGAGCCGAAAGTCGACAAATTTCATGATTACACAAAACCAGGGTAAACCACAATTGCTACTGCCGTATATTTTTACGGACTGTCGCTATAAAAGAACTATTTTTACATCATGGCCTGGAAAAATCTATTCGACGAAAAAGAGGTTCAAGAAACTATTGACCGAATTAAGAACTTGACCCCCAAAACCCAGCCCCTATGGGGTAAAATGAACGTGGCCGAGATGTTGGCGCACTGCAATGTGACGTACGAACTCGTTTACACGGACAAACACCCCAAACCCAAAGGTTTGAAGAAATTCCTGATCAAACTTTTTGCAAAAAAAATAGTGGTCGGACCAAAGCCTTACAGAAAGAACATCCGCACCGCACCTGAATTCCTGATTACCGATGAACGAAATTTTGAAACTGAGAGGAAACGGCTCATCGCGCACATCGAAAGGACTCAAAAACTGGGCCCGGAACATTTTAACAGTAAGGATTCCCATGCCTTTGGCCCTTTAACGGATAAAGAATGGAATACCCTCTTCTCTAAACATCTCGACCACCATTTACGCCAATTTGGAGTGTGACTATCCCGCAACAAAGGAATCTCGATCTGCCGGAGTCAACTACTTCGGGGCAAGATCAACACGTGGATGTCGAATTTTTCCAAAATTTTATTTACCTTTTGACCCTACTAATCAGCCAAACCTATGACCGTTTATATTTTTGAGTTTATTGGAACCGCTCTGTTGCTGCTCCTCGGTAACGGTATCGTCGCGAACATTGTACTCAAAGGAACCAAGGGTTCGGATGCCGGGTGGACCGGGATTGCCCTAGCCTGGGGCATCGCGGTCTTTGTAGGGGTCTTTGTAAGTGCAGATGTAAGCGGGTCCCACCTGAACCCCGCAGTGACCTTGGGCCTTGCGACCGCAGGAAAATTTCCTTGGGAGTTGGTGCCCGGATATATGCTGGCCCAAGTCATGGGCGGCATGATGGGCAACCTGCTCGTATGGTTGACCTATAAAAAGCAATACGAGGCCACGGAACAGGACCCGGAAGCGATGCTGGTCACTTTTTCTACGGTCCCTGCCATTCGCAGTCCCTTTTGGAATTTGGTCACCGAGACTATCGGCACTTTTGTACTGGTTTTCGGCGTGTTCTATATTGCCGGGGGTACGATTTCCGACGAGCCGATCAAGCTGGGTGCGCTCGACGCCCTTCCCGTAGCCTTATTGGTCATGGGGATAGGCTTCGGACTCGGCGGCCCTACCGGCTATGCCATCAATCCGGCACGGGATCTAGGACCCCGTATCATGCATGCCATTCTTCCATTAAAGGGCAAGGGCAGCAGCGATTGGAACTATGCCTGGGTGCCTATTGTCGGTCCACTGATCGGAGGGGCTCTTGCTGCATGGGTATACCTGTGGATAGGGATTTAACCTAGTTTTGATGCTATCAGTTGATTTGAATACAACCTTTAAAAGTTCACTATGAAAAAATTAATAGTACTCATTCCCTGTATGGCTTTCTTCCAAATGGCTACCGCCCAAGAAATTATTGAAGTCCCCCATGAGAAATCGGACGCCGTGGTCTGGGAGAATCCTGAAAAACAATACCGGTCGGAGATATGGAACAATGAGGTGGTGACCAATGTGTCGGTCCCGACCATGGAGGTATTTCGTCCGGACGCCCCCAACGGGACATCCGTAATCGTTGCACCTGGAGGGGGACTATACGCCTTGAGTATCGAAAGCGAGGGGACCGATGTGGCCAAATGGCTGAACCAAAAAGGCATCACGGCCTTCGTGCTAAAATACAGGTTAGTGCCCACAGGAGAGGACGGGGTCAAGGAAATTAGCGATGAAGGAGCCACTAATCCCGCCCGAATCGGGGAACGCGTGTCCCCTGTCATGCCATTATCCGTGGCCGATGGACTTTCAGCTATTTCCTATGTGCGCGAAAACGCCGATTCTTTTGATATCGATCCGGAAAAAATAGGTTTTATGGGATTTTCTGCCGGCGGAGCGGTCACCATGGGCGTTGTCTATAATTTTGAGGAAGCCGATCGACCTAATTTTATCGTACCGGTCTATCCGTGGACATCCGCCTACCCGGTGCAGGAGGCTCCAAAAAACGCACCCGCGATGCTGATTATCTGTGCCAGTGACGACCCATTGGGACTGGCGAAGGGCAGTATCGAACTCTATTCCTCATGGCTCGAGGCCGGCCATTATCCCGCGTTGCACATGTACTCCAAAGGCGGCCACGGCTTTGGGATGAAACCCCAAGACCTTCCCTCGGATAATTGGATACAGCGTTTCTACGATTGGTCCGTAGCACAAAAAATCACCGTTCCGACGAGCGAGAAATAAGGACTGCGAAAGGCGCTTTCGGGATTACTTTGGCGATGCTGCATAAAAAGCTAACTTGTACCGCAATTTATACCCCCATGAAATATAGGTTAATTGTTCTTTTTTTTTCAGCAATTTTATCAGTGAACGCACAGGATGCGCTGCGGTTTGAAACGGAGGTCGAAGCCATCCAAAAGAAATATGATACGGTATACGGCACTTCCGATGAAACCATCGTCTTTACAGGGAGTTCGAGCATCCGAATGTGGCATGACGTTCAAGACCGCTTTCCTGGGCACCAAGTCGTAAACACCGGGTTCGGGGGGTCTGAGGCATCCGACCTATCCCACTACCTCTATGACCTCATCCTACGTTTTCATCCCGAAAAAGTATTTATTTACGAGGGGGACAACGATATTTTTGCGGGCAAAAAACCGAAGCGGGTCCGAAATGATATCCGACAGATCATCAATAGCATCCACAGAAACGATTCCACTGTCCAGATCGTACTGATTGCTGCAAAACCTAGTATTGCCCGGTGGAACCTCAAGGGTAAATATAAGCGTCTTAACCAAAAACTGGAAAGCTTGGCAAACGCACATCCGCTGGTGGAATATGCCGACGTATGGCATCCCATGCTGGACGGCAGCAAGGTAAAGCAGGATATTTTTATAGAGGATGGACTTCACATGAACCAAAAAGGCTATCAAATCTGGTACGACGTACTCAAATCCTTTGTGAATTGATTCTTAGGCGGGGGACTGAGCGACAAAGACTAAATCGGAACAAAAATGAAACTATTACTCAAAAGCCTATTTTTCTGCTGCGTGTTCGTCGGATTTTTATCCTGTGCGGACGATAGAAAAAAACGCGTACTGAATTTTCCCGAGACGGATTTGGCCTTGGAAAACATGATTCCCAAACCGATGAAAATTATCGCAACCCATGGGGGATTCGCGTTAGATGAGTTTACGGCCATCTATACCTCTGAAAACGCCTCCGGTTTTCCCGAAGTAGGCCAATTTTTGGCGGATAAAATAGATGCCAAAACCTCCCTCGATATTCCCGTGAACGTTGCGGAGGTGCCCCATCGGGAAGGTATTATCTATATCAACCAGTCGGACAGCCTCGAACTGGATGCACCCGAAGCCTACCAGCTCTACATTACAGCCGATTCGGTGATACTGAATTCCAACACGGCCGAAGGGGCCTTTCGGGGCGTTCAGACCATAAGACAACTCATTCCCGAAAAAAGCAATGATACCTTGGCGGAATATAAGGTGTGGACCATCCCCACGGGAAAGATAATCGACAATCCCGTTTTTGAGTATCGGGGTACCATGCTCGATGTGGCCCGGCATTTCTTCAGCGTCGAGGAGGTGAAACGGTACATCGACCTGCTGGCCTATTACAAGTACAATGTGCTGCATTTACATTTAACGGACGATCAGGGCTGGCGTATCGAAATCAAATCTTGGCCCAAACTGACCGAGGTCAGCGGCGGCACCGAAGTGGGCGGCGGGGAAGGTGGCTTTTATACGCAGGAGGATTATAGGGAGATAGTGGACTATGCCGCCAAGCACCATATCACCATCGTGCCCGAAGTCGATATGCCCGGACATACGAACGCCGCTTCGGTGGCCTATCCCTTCCTGAACGGCAACGGTAAAAAAGTCGAGCCTTACGAGGGAATAGAAGTAGGCTTTAGCACCTTCGATACCCGAAAGGATACCGTTTACGCGTTTCTCGACGACGTAATACGGGAAATTTCCGAAATGACCCCCGGGCCTTATTTTCATGCCGGAGGCGACGAAAGCCATGCGACCAAAAAGGAGGACTTCAACTATTTCGTGGAAAGAGTGCAAAAAATCGTGAACAAGCACGGGAAGCGCATGATCGGATGGGATGAAATCGTCACGGCGGATATCGATTCCACCGCCATTCCCCAATATTGGAGCAGTGGCGATAACGCCCAGATAGCGGTCAAAAAGGGATTGAAAATGATTCTTTCCCCTGCCAAGAAAGCCTACCTGGACATGCAGTACGATAGCCTTTCGAAACACGGTCTGCACTGGGCGGCCTACGTACCAGTGGATTCGGCCTACGTGTGGAATCCTGAATCGTACGAAGGCATTCCTATGGAAAACATCTTGGGCATCGAAGCGCCATTGTGGTCCGAGACCATCGAAAATTTTGACGAAATCTCCTACTTGGCGTTTCCCCGGGCCATCGGCTATTCCGAATTGGGATGGTCCACCCCCGAAAATCGCGACTGGGAGGACTATAGGAAAAGGTTGGCGAACCAAGCCCCTTTCCTAGATCGAATGGACGTCACATATTATCCCTCGCCATTGATCGACTGGCAGAAAAGTAAATATACCTACGAAGAAATCGAGAAGGATTAGAAATCGTAAAACCTTGCAGGAAATTGGCAAATTGGCGGCCCCTTATGCCCCTACTTGCCAAAATTTTACTTCTTTCTAGTGGCCGGATTCTTTTGGGCGGTCTGTTTGCCGGAGGACTTTTGATTGGGAGTGTTCCTGGCCGCCGGTTTTGATTCGGAGGATTTCATTCCCTGAGGCTTAGATTCCTGGGCTTTCTTTTCCTGCGGCTTGTTTTGCTCAGCATCCCCTTCGGCTTCTTTTTCTTCCGGATCGGAAAAATCGGTGATGCCCTTATCATGTAAAATGTTGTACCATTGGATCACCTTTTTGATATCGCTGGCATAAACGCGGTCCTCGTCGTAATGGGGCAGCACCTCGAAAAAATATTCCTCTAATTTGATTTTATCCTCCTTGTGGCCGATGGCCGTTTTACCGCCGTTCTCTTTTTCCTGTATTTTTAGAAAAACCTCTCGCAAAGGAAGCTCTTCCTCAAGGGTATAGATTGCGATTTCAGAAAGTACACTGACGTTGCTGCGCATGCTCACGGTAATCCGCTTGTTGTCGAGCAAGGATTCCGCGACGAAGCCCCCACGGGTCTGGGTAATCAATTTATAGAGACCGGGTCTTCCCCCGATGGATAAAATCTTGTCTAACGTCATTTCAACTTTTTTTGTTCATGGATGGGGCAAAGATTGCATTTTTCAATGGATTACCACAGAGCTTTAACGTGCTTTTTTAAGCTTTGGGAACCGCATTCGGTATTCGACATCGATCTTGCCTTTTGAGATGTTGGTCAGTTTTCCCTTTAGCATCCTCTTTTTCAAAGGGGATAGCTTATCGGTGAAAAGAATGCCCTCGATGTGATCGTACTCGTGCTGGATGACCCGCGCCAAGAGTCCGTCATAGGTTTCGGTACGTTCCTTAAAATCGGTATCGACAAAGGTGATGGTGAGGGTATCCTTACGTTTAATGTCCTCCCGAATCTCCGGAATACTGAGGCATCCTTCATTGAAGGCCCATTCGGTACCGGACTCCTCTTCGACATGGGCATTGATAAAAGTTTGTTTAAAGCCTTTCAGCGCTTTTTGATCCTCGGGAGATAGATCGTCGTCATCGGCAAAGGGCGAGGTATCGATTACAAATACCCGAATGGGCAATCCGACCTGGGGTGCCGCCAGGCCCACTCCGTTGGCGTTATACATGGTTTCGTACATGTTGGAGACCAATTCCTTCAACTTTGGAAAATCTTCGGGCACGTCTTTACAGACTTTTCGCAAAACCGGATCGCCGTACGCTACAATAGGTAATATCATTTTGTGGTATTTAAATAATCCTGTAGAATGATGGTCGCACTAATTTCATCGATCAGGGCCTTGTTTCTACGTTGTTTTTTCTTCATTCCACCCTCCACCATACTGCGTACCGCCAGTTTTGAGGTAAAGCGTTCGTCATGGCGGGCAATAGGGATGTTGGGAAAATCTTTTTTCAACCTGACTAAGAACGGGGCGATCAAAGCTTCCGATTCGGAAGGCGTATTGTCCATTTGCCGCGGTTCTCCCACAACAAACTGCGCGACTTTTTCTTCTTGGACGTAAGCTTTCAAAAAGTCAATTAAATTACTGGTAGGCACGGAGGTAAGTCCGGAAGCGATCAACTGCAGCTGGTCGGTTACGGCAATTCCCGTTCGTTTTTTACCATAATCCAATGCCACTACCCTACCCACGTCAGTATATTTTTGGCAAAAATAACCGATAAATTGTTATAAGTATAAAATTGAACGGCAAATCCTATTCCGAAGGCTATATTTGCGGCGAAATAAGGTAGTAAGGATTAGGTTTGGAACCCTTCTCAACTCATAAACATATAAACTCATAACAAACGTATAAACTCAAAAAAATGTCCGACATAAAACAGATTATCGAAAAAGCTTGGGACAACCGCGAGCTCCTCAAGGAAAATACCACCCAAGATGCCATACGGGAGGTCATCGACCGTTTGGATGCGGGCGAACTGCGTTGTGCCGAGCCGACTGAAAATGGTTGGCAGATCAACGAATGGGTGAAAAAAGGGGTCGTACTCTATTTCCCGATTCAGAAAATGGAAACCCTAGAGGCAGGCATATTTGAATACCACGATAAGATTCCCCTTAAAACAGGATATAAGGAAAAAGGGATTCGGGTCGTGCCCCATGCGGTCGCCCGTCACGGCGCTTACATTTCATCGGGAACCATTTTGATGCCCAGCTATGTCAACATCGGGGCCTATGTTGACGCGGGCACGATGGTCGATACCTGGGCCACGGTGGGCAGTTGCGCCCAAATTGGCAAGAACGTCCACCTTAGCGGCGGGGTAGGCATCGGCGGGGTGCTCGAACCCCTTCAGGCCGCTCCCGTCATTGTGGAGGACAACGCCTTTATCGGATCGCGATGTATCGTGGTCGAGGGCGTTCGCGTGGAGCAAGAAGCAGTGCTGGGGGCCAATGTCGTGCTGACGGCCTCCACCAAGATCATCGATGTGACGGGAGATACCCCAAAAGAGACCAAGGGGAGGGTTCCGGCCCGTTCCGTAGTTATCCCCGGCAGCTACACCAAGAACTTCCCAGCGGGGGAGTTTCAGGTGCCTTGCGCCCTGATTATCGGTACCAGAAAAGAGAGCACCAACAAAAAAACATCCCTCAACGATGCGCTTCGGGAGTATGATGTGGCGGTGTAATTTTAAGAATAGAGAGAAAAGATAAAAGAAAAGAGACGCTTGGACGGTGGCGGGTCGGAGCGTGTTGCTGCGGAAGTAGGCGGGGGTGGTGTAATGTTGGGAATAGCAATCAAGGAGTAAAGAATAACGTTCGTCCCGAAGAACACCTCATCAATCTATTTGAATCAAAAATGTCACATCAAGTACTTCGGCTGCCTGCCCGACGCTATCATTCAGACGAGCGCTCAGCACAGGCAGGCCAGTCCTAGACGTAAGTCTTACGTCCTAGGTCCTACAGTCTTCCCTCTTATCTGACAAGTTAGTGCATTGCCGAATCCGGATAATAGTTAAAGATGCTTGTCGGCTTGGGAGCCTAAAGAGCGTTTTAGTCACCTTGAGCGGCTCTACCGAGGGATATTCAGGAGTAAGCCCTTTTTTCGGTAAAATTTAAAGTCGGTGCCGTTCGACCGTAGAGGTCGGGCGGCATTTTCGATTTCCGGTGTCGCCTTTGAGGTCTTTTCGGTTCGGGAGGACGGATTTCGGGCCCTTCCGGTCCCGTCGGGACATAGGTCTCCCTCGGGCCTCCTGGCTGCTGGAGGCTCAGGCTGCTTTTGCCAGGCGGGCCGAGGCCATGCGCCTGCCGATCTCAAGGGCGTTGGCGGTGTGGATGCCGAAAAATATCCAGAGGATCTCCGTAGCCTTGGTGCGGGCCCTTATTCTTTTGAGGCCGTAGTGTTCCTTGTCGTTGCCGAAGCTGCCCTCCAGGCGGGCGGCCCTTTCCTTGGTGATGGCCGCCGCCAGTTTCTTACGGTGCCCCTCGTGTTTGCCGGCCCTTCCCTTGCGCTTGAAGTCGGTACGGATACCGTTCCCGGTGGCGAACTTCCGATTTTTGTTGGTCGCGTAGATGGCATCGGCCCCTACGATCTTGACCTTGGTACGGGTCAGGCCCTGCGCGTCCAGGACGGTCTTGCGGAAGCGTATCCCCTCGTGGAAGGCGTCGAAGGATAGGTGCTCGATAAAGCCGATGCCGCCCACCTGGAACTTGTGCACCTTGGCACCGAACTCCACCGGCTTTTTCTCCTTGCCCCTGACGATCGGCCTGACATAGGGCCTGTCAAGGCTGACGATGCGGCCCTCGGGCCGCACGCCGTGGTGGAACAGGGCGTACTGTTGTTCCCGTACCTTCCTGGCCGCGGCCCTGCGCACGTACTGGTCCACGGTGAACGCCAGGCCGTGCTCCCCTTCCATACGGTCCAGTTCCGCCGAGAACTTTTCGGTCAGCAGGAGCAGGGCCCTGGTCAGCGCATCCCGCTTCTTCTTGGTCTTCCTCTTCATCTTGCTGTAGGACACGTACCGCTTTTTCCATTTCAGGTACTTGCTGCGCGGCATGGCGACCTTTTTTTCCCCGCATACCTTTTTGAGCAGCCGGTGCAGCCAGTCGGTACATTCCCAGAGCAGTTTTACATTTGTAGGGTACCGCATGTTGCTCTCGTAGCAGGTGGCGTCCATCGTGACGGAGCCCTTGTCCCCCATGTGCGGGGACCAGTGTCCGTAGAGGGCCTTCTGCAGGGCGTCGATGTCGAGCTTTCCCCCCAGTTCCGACCGTATCTCGCTCACGATCTTGAAGTTTTCCAGACGATCGGCACCGATATAGATGCCGCAGAAGAACTGCCAGTCCAGGTTGCCGTTGAGCCCTTCGACAAGTTTTCTGTCGGAGCAATCCGCATAGTGCTTGAGGAACATCAGGGCGACCTTGCCCCGGGGGGAGAAGATCGCCTTCGGGCCTTTTTTCGCCTCCTTCACACCGAGGGCCGCCACCATGTCGTCCCAGGGCACCGCCCGGTAGATCTTGCCCAGATCGGATTCCAAAAAACGGTCAAAGAAAACTCCCAACTGTTCCTGTTGGGAGGAAAATGAAAAAGTGTGCTGGAAATCGCGGATTCTTCGTATCTTGGACATAACATCTTAGATAAAAACCCCGTTTTTCGAGCTAACGACTCATTCTCGGGGTTTTGTTTACTCTAAGATACGGATTATTACGCTGATAATCAATAGGTTATTTAACTTCTGAATGTCCCTACCGAGTACAGTCGCGGTACAGTCGAAAATCAGGCCAAAACGTCTCGACTGCGCTCGACGGGGCATTGTTATCTCAAATGGATTGGGTGTTCTTCCTAATAAGCTTTTAAAAAAATAGCGTCTCTTAAATCACTTGGTTCCTGAAATAGAACTTGATATCCTTGCGTAAAAACTTCAAGCGTTCCGCAAAAGAAAGTTCCGGTGGATTCTGCAGGGCTTGCAGTACTTTATGTCCCTGAAGACGGATCCAGCTGCGGGAGGTCTTGCCGGCGACGGCGTCAACGATCGATCCGAAATCGATGACCTTGCAGCGTACGCCCATGTTCCAAAGTCTTACGGAAATGACGTTCGAGGTACTTCCCGCGGAGGGAATGACCAAATCGACTTTCCCCGCGTTCCCCTCCACCTCCGGCCACCAGTCCGCTATGGACTCATAAGCGTTTCTTGCGGGGATCTGAACGTAGTAATCAATGGGACCGTACAATTTTTCGGCAGTCGTTTTCTCGGTCGAACCGATGAACATCTTCTTCTCCTTTCGGACGAAATCGTCTAAAAAACGCTTGAGCAGCTTGGGTCTAAAAACACCTAAACACTGAAAGATACAGGGATTTTCAAAGACGAGATCTTGGGGGAAATCCCTTTCTTCCATCACTTCGATCATTTCCTGCTGCCAAGAAAACTGCCGGTAGATGCCCTTGGCATGGAACTCGTCGTAGGGATAATTGATGGGACAGGCAATCAGGTACTCCTCGTGCTCGATCCGAAACGAGGTTTCAAGTTCCTTTTCCAGATTTTCATTGAACACGTAGTTCCGATGGTCCTGTTGCATCAAAGTCACGAATTCCCCATCCCCGAACCTTACAAAGAACAGACGCTCGTGGGTTTTGAGCTTCTCCACCAGAAAATGGAAGGACTCCAAAATGGTCTTTGTTCGGATGGCATCGGTAGTATCCCTTTGCGCAGAAAAAAGGGTATGGAAATAGTATTTTAGGGGTTTCATCCTATAAATGGTTTTGATCGTATAATCAGTTGGTGGTCGGCACGGGACGTTCCCCAGCCGGCCCCTTCCTTGTCAGCGTGCCCCTCCCCCGTTCGCACCGAATCGGACGGCGCCCAGTTCTATCGGGAATGAATCTTGAGCTAGCCTACTAGACCGGTTTAAAGTGCAATATACCTAGATAGATGGAAAGAAACGTTTCAAGCTTAGCGCAAAACTGCCATAAAAACCGCAAATAGCCACATATTTTTTTGGTCCTACCTAAACTTTGATACTCATCCTAAAAAAGATATACGCAACCTTTTGTCAATTCGGTCATCCTTGAGGATAAGGAGTAGGGTTTGCCAAATCTCAATTGTTCCATAACCAGTTATCAGATTTGTAAGAATTCTTCCCTTTAATACAATTTTAGTGCTATTTTACGGTTATAGTTTATTCCAGATATGTCGGAAAAATATCAAAGCGTTTTGAAAACAGGGAGCACCCAGAAAATATCGGCGGTAATTATCACTTACAATGAGATGGGGTACATCGAGCCCTGCGTCGCCTCGGTTGCCTTCGCCGACGAAATTATTGTGGTGGATTCCTACAGCTCCGACGGTACTTACGAGTATCTATCCGGCCTCCCACAGGTTAAGGTCATCCAGCATCCCTTTCAAGATTTCACAAAACAGAAATCCTATGCCATGAAACAGGCCACTAACGATTGGGTGCTGTTTTTGGATGCAGACGAAGTGGTTCCCAACAACTTGCGAGAGGAAATTATCCGGGCAACGCGGAGTACCAAACCTGAAGTTGCGTATTGGTTCCGAAGAAAATTCATGTTCAAAAACGAGCATTTGCGGTTCAGTGGATGGCAGACGGACAAAAATTACCGGTTGTTTAGAAAAAGTAAGGTAAAATTCTGTCAAGAACGTAGGGTACACGAATGCCTAAAGGTGGACGGCAAATCGGGAACCCTTAAAGAAAAATTGGTGCATTATTCCTATAAGAAATACGGGGACTATAAGGGTAAAATGCTACGCTACGGGCAGTTAAAGGCTCAACAAGATCAGGAAAGAGGGAAGCAACCCGGAATTCTAAAGCTGTTGCTCGCCCCCTTTTGGAAATTTCTGTACAATTATACCGTCCGCTTGGGAATTTTAGACGGTAGAAAAGGCATCACGGTCTGCTATCTAAATGCCTTGAGCGATCTTGAAAGATATCGCGAATATCGCCTACTACGCCGAAGATCCGGAGAACTCCGGGAGGCCACCTCCCCTACCGCCCTGAGCCCCGTAAGCGAATAGGGTATTACGCTTATTGCATCTAAGGCTCGTTTCGCACAACAGCCCTGGACTTCCGGAGCCAAGTGCTCATCTTAGCGCTCAATTCCTCATCTAAAAAGTATTTCAATTTTCATCATTCTTTAGTTCAAATGGCGGCACGCCCCTATCCGAGGCTATCTCAATTTCGAGCTCAAAGCCGCACCGCTAAGTTCTCGACCCTATCGTCAGAATCCGTTTCTGACAACCATTAGAATCCATTATCTTGCGGGCTGACACCAACGGATGAGAACCGCTATCGTAGAACTAAGGACATCGCACGAGGAATGTATCTTTAGCCAACTCCGCTTTTTAAAGGACGCTGGACATCGGGTGACCCTGATATTGCATCCCGCTCTGGCCCCGCAGATTAAGGACTATCAAAATCTGGCGGACGATTTGGTCTATATCGATTTTGACAAAGCGGACTTCTTTACAAAACTCCAACGTCAATGGCAGTTGTTCGGCATCCTCCGAAAGTTCGACCTCCTTGTTTTCAACACAGCGCACTCGTACAGCGTGCTACGCAACCTGTCCCAGTTGCTCCGATTCGTGAGTACCCGATGTGTAGGGATACTACACGATACCAAAAAACTAAATAGCAGTTCGACGCAGCGGCTGATATCCAAAAAAGTCAAAAAATACTTCGTACTGAACGATGCGCTGCTACCGACCGATCCATCTGCTGATCCCATCGAAGTCCAAAGTTTTTACCCCATCTTTTTCCCAAAGTACGAACCTGTACCCACCTACAAACAGAACGAAATTTGGATCGGCATCCCGGGCAGGATCGATTATGGTCGAAGAGCCTATGATTTTCTGATCGATGTCCTTGCGACAATCCCAAATTTGAAACGGGTGAAGTTCCTTATCCTAGGAAAAGTAGATGCCACTGATCCTGCCGGAAAACGATTGTATGATAGCCTCAAGGATTTAGGGCGATCGGAGCGTTTTAAAATGTTCCATTCTTTTATTCCCAATGAGGAGTACCACGCCTATCTCGCCGCTTGCGATTATATCATGCCTCTACTGACGCATAAGGAGGAGTACCTTGAACACAAAATTTCGGGTACCTTTAATTTGGCGTTTGCCCATAAAAAACCGTTGCTTTGCCATACCTTTTTTCAGGACATTCCCGATTTGAAAGAAAATTCCCTTTTCTTCGATACGGAAACGTTTCCAAAGCTCATTTCGGATATCGATACCAAAAATACGGCCTCTCCCGCTTCCTATGCCGATCCCAAATGGAGCTATCGTTTTCAACAAAAACGGTATATTGATTTTATAAACGAATAACCAAAAGTCGCTAATTGCACTATCTTTGACCACTTACAAAAAACAAGACGATGAGAATCGGTTTTGACGCCAAACGCATCTTTCACAACAGTACGGGACTAGGCAATTACGGAAGGGACGCCATCCGTATCTTGCACCGCTACACCCCCATCGAAAAGTTCGTACTCTACAACACGGCCCCTTCAAGCGTTGACCGACTTGACATCCTTAAAAATATTTTGATCAAATACCCCAAGGGCTGGTTTTGGAAGAAATTCTCGGCCCTCTGGCGCTTGGGTCCAGTATCCAAGCAGATCGCCAAGGATAAAGTGGATATTTTCCACGGATTGACGGGCGAGCTTCCAGCCGGACTCAAAAACCATGGTATTGCAACCGTCGTGACCGTCCATGATCTTATATTTCTTACCCACCCTAACTTTTACTCCTTCTTTGACCGAATTATTTATACCAAAAAGTTCCAGTACGCGGCCACCAATTCCGACAAAATAATTGCCATAAGCGAACAGACCAAAAGGGATGCCGTGCAATACCTGGGGGTGGACCCGGAGAAAGTTACGGTGATATACCAAGGCTGTAACGACGTCTATAAAAAGGAGTACGATGGTGAATTTAAGGAAGAGGTGCGGCGCAAATATGACCTGCCCCAAAATTTCGTACTGAACGTAGGCACCCTGCAAGAACGCAAAAACGCCTTCACCTTGGTCCAAGCCATTGACGGAACGGATCATCACCTGATCTTGGTCGGGTCGGAAAAGAAATATGCCCACAAAATCCACGCCTACATCGAGGACAACCAACTGCAATCACAGATAACCTTTTTAAAGAATGTGGGGGATACCGAGCTTGCCGCCATCTATCAAATGGCCACGGTTTTTTGTTACCCATCGATCTGCGAGGGCTTCGGCATTCCGATCATCGAGGCCCTTTTTAGCAAAACAGCGGTCATCACCTCAAAGGGCGGCTGTTTTCCCGAGGCGGGCGGTCCCCATTCCGTTTACATCGATCCGTTGGATGTCGGTGCGCTGAGAAAAGAAATCTGTCGCCTTTTCGAAAATCCTGAATTGCGAAAGGATATTGAGGAAAAAGGCTACCGGTTCGTGCAAAAGTTTTCCGATGAGAGTGTGGCCCACAATCTCTACGAGGTCTATAAATCGGTCCTGGTATGAAGACGATATGCTTTTTTAACAGCACGACTGCATGGGGAGGGGGCGAAAAATGGCACCTGGAGGTTTGCACCCACCTCCATGATCTGGGATATCCGGTTTTGGCGATCGTGCATCAAAAAAGTGAACTTTTCAAACGTTTATCGAATACGGGTATCCCCTGTCGCGGTATCAAGGTAGGCAACCTCAGTTTTTTTAGTCCCTTCAAGATTAACACGGTCAGGTACCTGCTGAGGGAGAACAACGTTGGAACGATCGTAATGAACCTGTCGAGAGACCTAAAACTGGCGGGGCTGGCCGCTAGATGGGAAGGTTTAAAGCGGATAATCTATAGAAGGGGCAGTGCCATCCCTATTAAAAATTCATTCTTGAACCGTTATTATTTCAGCCATGTGGTCACAGAGGTACTGGCGAATTCTGAGGCTACCAAAAAGACGGTCTTGGCGCGTAATCCGGGATTATTTCCTGAGAATAAGATAAAAGTAATCTATAATGGCATAGATATCGAAGGGTTTCTTGCGCGGCCGATACGACCGGTATACCAAAAGAAAGATGCCGATGAAATCGTGTTGTGCAATCTGGGGCGGCTGGAATTCCAAAAAAACCAGAGGTTCCTGATCGCATTGGCGGCAGAACTACAACGAAGGGAGATCAAATGTATGCTCGTAATAGGCGGCACCGGAAGACTAAGGGACGAATTGCAGGGGTTGGTGGAACAACTTCACGTGCAAGAACGGGTGACCTTTGCCGGCTTTATCGACAATCCCCCGGACCTGATCTGCAGCGGGGATATTTTTGTACTCTCCAGTTTATGGGAGGGCTTTGGTTACGTGTTGGCCGAAGCAGCACTGTGCGAAAAACCCATCGTTGCCTTCGATTGTAGCAGCAACCCGGAAGTTGTACGGGACGGAAGTACAGGTTTTCTAACCCCGGTCGATAATGTTAACGCCTTCGCCGACAAGGTGCAGTTCTTGGCCGAGCATCCCAAACAAAGAGAAGAAATGGGCCGTAGGGGTTCTGCTTTTATAAAAGAAAATTTCGATAGCGCAATGATTCAGGGTAAAATCGTAAACTACTTGGTACATGGGCAATAGCGAACGAAAAATAACGGCTTTGTTGATTACCTACAACGAGATATTCCATATCGATGCGGTGTTGGACAATGTAGCGTTCGCCGATGAGATTATCGTGGTCGATTCCTTCAGCACCGATGGGACTGCGGAAAAGGTCCGGCACCGGCCCGATGTAAAATTGATCCAGCGCCCCTTCAAGGACTTTACGGACCAAAAATCGTTCGCCCTTGATCAAGCTTCCCACGATTGGGTGCTGTTCTTGGACGCCGATGAGCGGGTGACCGAACCTTTAAAAGAAGAAATCATCGAAACGGTCAACCTCGAAAGACCACCGGCCAATGCCTATTACTTTCTGCGCACCTTTATGTTCCAGGACGAGGTCTTGCATTTCAGCGGATGGCAGAGCGATAAAAACTATCGTCTGTTCCGAAAGAGTAAGGTCTATTTTTCCGAAGAACGCATCGTTCACGAAACCTTGGTCATCAATGGAAAATCCGGGACGCTTAAAAACAAATTGATCCATTATTCCTATAAAAATTATGAGGACTACAAGGGCAAGATGATAAAATACGGCCAGATGAAGGCCTCCGAGGAACTGGATAAGGACTATTCCCCTAACCTCTACCATTTCTGGTTCAGACCTTTTTATAAATTTATCAACCACTACATCTTTCGGCTGGGCATCTTAGATGGTAAAAAGGGAATTATTATCTGCTATCTTAACGCCTTGGGAGTACATGCCCGGTATAAAGAATTGGCCCGGTTGCGAAGTGAGAAGTGTGAAGGTGGAAAGTAAAAAAGTGGAATCTGGAATTTGGAATCTGGAATCTGTAAGGAATCTGGAATCTGGAATTTGGAATTTGGAATTTGGAATTTGGAATTTTTTAAAAAAAGTAATTTGTACAACAGTTGAAAAATCTTGCCAAAGAAATTAATGCCTGTCTCAAAGTTCTCCAACAAGGAGGCCTAATCCTCTACCCCACCGATACCGTCTGGGGTATCGGTTGCGACGCCACCGATGAAGCGGCGGTACAAAAAGTATACGCTTTAAAAAATCGCGATGACCGGAAGGCCTTGATCTGCCTAGTTGCCAATGATGCAATGCTGGAGAGACACGTCGAAAACGTGCCAGACCTGGCGTACGATATATTGGACCTATCCACAAAACCCACCACGATCATCTATGACGCCCCAAAAGGCGTGGCCAAAAATCTGATCGCTTCCGATGATACCCTGGCCGTTCGCGTGGCATCGGATAAGTTCTGCCGCAACTTGATCAACAAATTCCGAAAACCCATCGTCTCGACTTCTGCCAATGTTTCCGGCGAGCCAAGTCCCAGAGACTTCCAAGAGATATCGGAAGCCATTTTACGGGGAGTAGACTATGTAGTAAATTTGCAGTCCGAACAGCTGAATTCCCTACCTTCCTCCATTATCAGGTTGGCTAATGATGGAAAGGTAAAGATCATTCGGGAATGAATCATTAGACGTAAGATTTTGGGTGTTGGAAGTCGGGTGACGGGTGTCGGATGTTTGATATATGGGTCGTCGGTTCTGGGAATTTGGTACTTGGGGTTTTGGAATTTTATTGGCGGACCTTGAACCCTGAACTGGACTTTAAACTTTGTACCTTGAACTTTAAACCTTGAACCAAAAGTCTTGAACCTTAAAGAAGCCTTAAAAAATCCAATTTTCCGCTCCGTTACCGAAGCGGCCGACCAACTCGGGGTGGATACCTACGTCATCGGTGGGTTTGTTCGTGACTTTCTCCTAAATCGTGGCACTCCCGACGACGTCGATATCGTGGCGATCGGAAACGGTATCGCGATGGCGAGAGAAGTGGCGTCGAAACTACCGGGACAACCCAAGGTCTCCGTTTTTAAAAACTTCGGTACTGCCATGCTGAAGCACGACGGTATCGAACTGGAGTTCGTCGGCGCCCGAAAGGAGAGCTACGACCGGAACAGCCGCAAACCCACGGTGGAAGACGGTACCCTCGAAGACGACCAAAAGCGTCGGGATTTCACGATCAACGCCTTGGCCATCTCTCTGAACCAAGCGACGTTCGGCCAACTGTTGGATCCGTTCGGAGGACTGGCGGACCTCGAAAGACAAATTATCCGCACCCCATTGGAACCCGGGATTACCTATTCCGACGATCCCTTGCGGATGATGCGCGCCATCCGGTTCGCGACCCAGCTCAATTTCGAGATCGAACTGAAATCCCTACAAGCGATAACCGAGCACAAAGAGCGGATCGAAATCATTTCCAAAGAGCGAATCGTCGAAGAACTGCATAAGATCTTGGCCAGTGAAAAGCCATCCAAAGGTTTCGCCCTGCTGCACAAGACGGAACTGCTGCCCTATATTTTACCCGAACTGGTCGCCCTGCAGGGCATCGAGGAAAAAGAAGGCCAACGCCACAAAGACAATTTCTGGCATACGCTAGAGGTGGTGGACAACATCGCCGAGACCACCGATGACCTCTGGCTGCGGTGGGCGGCATTGTTGCACGATATTGGCAAGGCCCCCACCAAACGATGGCACAAAAAAATAGGATGGACGTTTCATGCCCACGAGTTCGTAGGTTCCAAAATGGTCTATAAACTCTTCAAACGGTTGCGGATGCCCCTAAACGAAAAAATGAAGTTCGTCCAAAAAATGGTGCTGATGAGCTCCCGCCCCCAAGTCCTCGCCGAAGAATTTGCCACAGATTCTGCAGTAAGGCGTTTGGTGCACGATGCCGGGGACCACGTGGACGCCTTGATGACCCTCTGCGAGGCGGACATCACCACAAAAAATCCACGAAAACAACGAAAATACAAGAACAACTTTAAGCTGGTACGCCAGAAAATAGAGGAGGTCGAGGAACGCGACCATGTCCGTAACTTTCAGCCCCCCATTTCAGGGGAAGATATTATGGAGACCTTCGGGATAAAACCATCCCGGGAAATCGGGGTTATAAAAGAAGCGATCAAAGAGGCCATCCTTGAAGGGGAAATTCCCAACGAATACGAGGCCGCGAGGACATTTATGCTAAAAAAAGGTAAGGAAATCGGCTTGACCGCTAAATCTTAAATTATTGGTCACTATTCCACCGATTCCAACTCGAAGCCATCCCCTTATCGAGGTTTATGGTAAGGCACTGTGGTGAATTGTGTGATTGGATTTTTTATAGATTATTTTGATGTCATTGTAGGCAAAATTTTAGAGCATAGCCGTAGCCACGATCCAAAATTTTAACGGGGCCGATAGCACGAGGCCAATGATTTGGCCTTGTGCAGAGGAGCCAGCAGCTGCGTTGGCGCGCAAAAATTGGCATAAAAAATAATTGACAGATTTCAAAACAGTCACTAGAAAGTAGGGAAAACTAAAAATGGATACCTTTATCTTAGCCAATGGGTTGTATCTCCGTCGGAAATTCCATAAAAGAAATCCCATGAAAAAACTCCTTTTGATCTTTTTCTGTACCATCGCTTCAGTATCGGAACTGGTGGCCCAGCAAGACGCCCAATACACCCAATACATGTATAACACGGTAGCGATCAATCCCGCCTATGCCGGTTCAAGAGGTGCGCTGAGCATCGCTGCCCTCCATCGCTCGCAGTGGCTCGGGCTAGACGGGGCGCCTAGAACACAGACCCTGAACGTACATAGTCCCGTTTCTAAAACGGTGGGCCTTGGACTATCGGTCGTCAACGATGAAATCGGCAACGGCACCAATCAGGAAACCTTTTTCGACGGTGTCTTTTCATATACTATTACACTCTCCCGCGAACAACGATTATCCTTCGGTGTCAAGGCCGGGGGACATCTATTGAACGTCGATTTCAACAAACTGGCGAACTATGACGCCGAGGCCGCGAATGTGGGCCTGTCCAATATCGACCAACGCTTCTCGCCCAACTTCGGGGCAGGAGTCTATTATTATGCTACAAATTTCTATGCCGGGCTATCGATACCCAACTTTTTGAGCACCAAACATTTTGACGACTCGGCTTCGGGCACCTCCTTTTTGGCCGAGGAACGATTGAATTTCTACTTTATGACCGGGTACATCTTCGAACCCTCGCAACGATTAAAATTTAAACCGGCCCTATTGGTCAAAGCCGTAAACGGTGCGCCGTTGCAGGTCGATGTCTCGGCCAACTTCTTGCTCAACGAAAAGTTCAAACTAGGGGCGGCATACCGGTGGGACGCGGCGGTAAGCGCCCTCTTCGGATTCCAGCTCAACGACAAGCTTCTCCTGGGCCTCGCCTATGACCGAGAAACCACCGAGCTGGGCGGTACCCGGTTCAATGACGGATCGTTCGAGATTTTGTTGCGCTATGAGTTAGACACCTTCTATGGAGGTTCCGGCCGTCCTGGCCGTCCTAGGTTTTTTTAATTGAATTCGTCTTGGGTTCATGTTTGTACCCCAACGTGAGTTCATTATTTAATGGGCACATTACCGCCCTTTAATTGTCGTGTTTCTTGCCTAAGAGTGGTAAATTTGCATGGCAAACCCACGACATAAAATGCAAGAAGGTTTTCGAAAAATTGCGAAGATATCCTTGGTCCTCGTCTATCTGGTTATCGCGGCCGGGGCCATCGTAAGAATGACGGGCAGCGGCATGGGCTGTCCCGATTGGCCGAAATGTTTTGGATACTATATCCCCCCTACCGAAACCGCGCAACTGCAATGGCAGCCGGACCGGGAATTTAAAAAGGGACAGGTCATCATTGTCGATAGAACGCTACAGGTCGCCAAGGTCGATTTCAAGACCGGGAACGAATACACCGATCAAAATTGGGAATTGTACACCAAGCACGACTACGCTATTTTCAACCCTTGGCATACGTGGATCGAATTTATCAACCGCTTGTTCGGGGCCCTGGCGGGTCTCGGCACGCTAGTTCTGGCTGTTTTTTCCCTCGGATTTTGGAAGAAGCGCAAAAAAATCACCTTGCTTTCTTGGTTGGTGGTCTTCGCCATGGGATTTCAGGGCTGGTTGGGCGCTACCGTTGTCTATTCTGTTCTCGCGCCGGCCAAGATCACGATACATATGATCATGGCCCTGTTTATTGTCGCCCTGCTGACCTATCTGATCTATACGACCAGAAAATCGTCCGAATCCCTTGTTTACGAAAGAGGCCTTTTCGTTTGGTTATTGGCAGCGTTCGCCGCTACCGTTATCCAGATTATTTTGGGTACCCAAGTGCGGCACTTGGTCGATGAGCAAGTCGATAGAGTCGGGTACGATGCCAGACATCTTTGGTTATCCAACTTTGACTGGACGTTCTACGTACACCGCTCCTTCTCCATCGCGGTGGTCTTGCTGAACCTCTTCTTGGCCTGGCGCATCTATAAACATCGATTGGGCTTTACCAAAATAAACTGGGTGCTGCTGCTTTTGGGCATCGAGGTGCTCACGGGCGTAGGCATGTATTATTTGGATTTCCCATTCGCTACCCAGCCCCTGCACCTGATCATCGCATCGCTGCTTTTCGGGGTCCAATATTACTTGGTCATGGAAGTGTTCGGCGCGAAAAAAAATCCCAAAATAAGCCCGACCGTCTAAGGCTACCACCGAAATCACTATCCCTTTAAACTTTGGTCCTGCCCTGAATCCTTTCAAACAAAACGGATGACACTTAATTTGACCAAAAGACGAAAGGAAGAAAGAGCAAGGATAGCTAAAGGCACGAGAAAGACACAAGGGTATTCTTGGCATTGGCTAGCCTTTTTGGATGTTCCCTAGAGTGTATTGGTCTTTCTTCCTTGCTCTTTCCGTCCTACTTCCCACCGCAACCTATAAACTTCTAAACCCATAAACTCCTAAACCTATAAACTGATAAAACACAGATTTCTTCGTAACTTTGTCCTCCCGTAAAAAAGAACACCATGATCTATAAAATACGAATCATCTTGGATGCCAAAGAGGATATTTTCCGTGATATCGAGATCGAGGAGAGTAGCACCATGGAAGAGTTTCACAACGCGATTACCCAGTCCTTCGGCTTCTTAGGCAACGAAATGGCTTCGTTCTACACTTGTGACGAGGATTGGAACCAAGACGAGGAAATCGCTCTTTTCGATATGAGCGACAGTGGCTCGGATGTACGCCTGATGAACGAGACTTTTTTAGAGGATGTAATGACCGAAAAGAGTCCCAAACTTATTTATGTCTATGATTTTTTGAATATGTGGACATTCTTAGTTGAACTGGCCGATATTGTAGAGTCCGAATCCGGAGTCTCCTACCCCAACCTTTTGTTCAGCTTCGGGGAACTGCCCGAAAACCCACCGGAAACCAATTTTAAATCGGAGTCCACTTTCGATTTCGAGGATACTTTTGAAAACTATGACGACCTCGATTTTGATGAAAATTGGAATTGAATAACAATAATGAGTAACCAGTAATCTAGTAGTTACGTAGCTGTCTTTACAATCCCATAAACTGGTAAACCTTTTTCAGCGTCCGTATTTTTTTGAACTTGCACTTGACACTTGAACTTTACAACCCATGATAAACCTGTATTCTACCCAAATCGAATCCATATCCCTCCATCGTGTGGGAAACAAAACCAAGGCAGAAGGTCTGTTTCTTTCCGAGGAACCTTTTAGGCTCAACGACGAAACAACGGGATTGCTCAAGGAGTATTTCTTTAAACCCTTCCGAGAAAAAGAGGAAAACTACCTTACACTATCCAATGAGGCCGACGTCGAATTCAATGAAATCTACAAGTTCGCGTCCGCGATTTTCGCCGATCCCGAAACGACCCACGCGAATTCCAAGAACATCGCCAAACATCTGTTCGCCCAATCCAACCATCCGCATATCAAGAGCGGGGAACTCTATGTCGCCCATTTGACAGGCATTCTGTTGGATAACGTGAAAACAGATGCCGTTGGAATTTTCAAGAGCGAGCTAAAGCAGGATTTTCTCCAGTTCGAGGAAAGGGGAAGCAATCTAGATCTCGTCATCCAACAGGGTATCAATATCAACAAACTCGACAAAGGATGCCTGATTTTCAACGTCAACGAGGAGCAGGGGTATAAGGTATTGTCGGTGGACAGCAACCGCTACGATACCAAATATTGGCTGGAGGAGTTTTTGGGTGCGACCCCTTTGGCCGACGAGAATTTCTACACTAAAAACTACCTGAAGTTCTGCCAGAATTTTGCCAAAGATGTCGTTCTCCCGGCGGAGGACAAGCAACAGGAGGTGTTGTTTATGAACCGCGCCGTCAACCACTTTGCCAAGAACGATAATTTTGAGGAAGGCAACTTTCTGAACGAGGTCATGGAAAACCCCGAGTTCATTCCCGAGTTCAAACACTATAAGGTGGAAAAGGGACCCAAATATAGCGTTGAGGACGTCTCAAACTTTAACATTGCCAATAAGGCCGTATCCGACGCCAGAAAAAAAATCAAGAACGTCATCAATTTAGATACCAATATCCAGATCAAGATGGACTTCATCAATCCCGAATCCGCCCAAAAATTCGTTGAAAAAGGATGGGACGAAGAGCGGCAGATGTACTACTACTTAGTGTATTTCAACAAGGAGGAGAAGAGCTAGTGGTCAGTGGTCAGTGGTCAGTGGTCAGTGGTCAGTGGTTCAAAACTATTCATTGCGAGGATAAAGGATTTACGATAGGCTAAAAGATTTTGAAATCTCATAAATACTGTTCACTATTTACTGCTTTCTGCTCACTGTTCCCTTTTCGCTAAATCTTGATCTTCTGTTCGATGATCTGTTTCATACTTACTCCCTGATAGTTACGGCGGACGAAATTTAGAGCCGAATCGAGCACCTCACCCATGGACTTGCATTTTTTAAACTTGATGTCCAACGTGAGATCCAAAATTTGGTCTCGGAGCATTTTCATGTTCGCCGTGGTCGAGATGGTATCCTTTTTGGCAATGGACCGTAGCCTTTTTATCCGGTTTCCGGAACTGAGGATACGCTTGGCCACGATAGAACGCTCTTCCAACTTATACTGATCAACGGAATCCCGCAATAACTTTTTGCGTACAAGCTCCACCATTTCAAAGTTTTCCTTAAAAAACTGGGGACGATAGACGTTCAGCCGTCCCTCATAACACTGCTGATCGAAATCGATGGCGCGAATCCGATAGACCACGTGATCAAAATCGTGTACTGGCACAATCACATAGTTGTACGACCGCATATCGCCCAAAAGTCGAATCATGCATCTTTCGTTAAATTTTACGAATTCCTTGGCCAACTGGGCCTTTTCCGATTCCGTACAGCTTGGCAACATTTCCTTTATAAAGACGTCCCCGGGAATTCCGGCAATATGCTCTTCGATCAAGGTATCTTTATAGACCAAAAAATTTAAATTGTAGGGCGAAAGCATGTGCTCTAACTCCAGGCCGTAAATACGGGAGGCATCCGTTTTCTTGACGTAAAAATAGGTGAAGTTGTCATTGAGAATGTTTCGGATACGGATACGGAAAGGTTTGGAATTGCCGAAAGTACAGTAATCCACGGCATCGACGTTCAAGTATTGACTGATATTGCTGCTCCCGTCGGAATGTAAGATCGAATAGACCCGTTTGAGACTGTCATCAATTTCCTTCCGCTCAAACTCAGGGTAGTAGGCCCGTACCCAAAGCGTATCTTCATCATTGGCATCATAGACCACCACCGAACCGGAGAAGCGCAACAGGTCTTCATAAAAGATCGGAATTTCGATCTTTCGGTTGTAGTGCTCTAAATAGGCATCCAGCTTATCGTTGACCGGATAAGCAGGTTTTTTCTTCGACATCAATTTTTCTTCGGACATATTCCTTTTACTTTGTAACAAATTTACGTTTTTATCGTCTTGTTGATAACTCTTGGCGGAACACCTTTAATCCCATCAACCTTGGAAAACATACTCACTGTAACCCACCTGACCAAAAAATTCGGACCACTTGTTGCCGTAAGTGATTTATCCTTCACCATAGAAAAGGGGAATGTGTACGGCCTTCTTGGTCCCAATGGAAGCGGGAAGTCCACTACCTTGGGCATTGTACTGAACGTTGTCAACCGAACGGCTGGAAATTTCGCATGGTTCGACGGGAATAGCTCCACGCACGAGGCCCTGAAAAAAGTGGGCGCCATTATCGAACGGCCGAATTTTTATCCCTACATGACGGCGGTTCAGAATCTAGATCTCGTATGCAGGATCAAGGATGTACCGAATACCAAGATTTCGGAAAAACTCGAACTCGTAGGCTTGTTGGACCGTAAGAACAGCAAGTTCAGAACCTATTCCCTGGGCATGAAACAGCGCCTGGCCATTGCCTCGGCCCTACTCAACGACCCGGAAATATTGATTTTGGACGAACCTACGAACGGACTCGACCCACAGGGTATTCATCAGATACGGGAAATCATCAAGACCATAGCATCCCAGGGCACTACCATTTTATTGGCCTCCCATCTGCTGGACGAGGTCGAGAAAGTCTGTAGCCACGTGGTCATACTTAGAAAAGGCGAAAAACTCTATTCCGGGCGTGTTGATGGGATGCTGGCCAGCCATGGATTCTTTGAACTTCGGGCGGAAAACACCGAACACTTGGTGCGCTATCTTGAAAAGAACGCCAGCTTCGGCCCGGTCAAGGTAGATAAAGGCCTGGTTACGGCCATCCTGAAGGAAGAAATGGACGCCACGGAACTCAACAAGGTCCTTTTTGCCCAGGACATCACGCTTTCGCACTTGGTAAAAAGAAAGGAAAGCCTCGAAGAACAATTTTTGACCTTGACCAAAAATCAGTAGCATGGTACGACTTTTACAGATCGAGTTTATCAAACTTTGGAACAACCGGGCCAGTAAGGTCCTGATAATATCCTATTTCATCTTATTGACCTCTATCGCCCTGGTAGCCGCCATACGTTTCGATATTGGCCCCGTTAAATTTCACCTGGCGGACCAAGGTATTTTCAACTTTCCTTACATCTGGCATTTCAACACCTATATCGCGGCGCTATTCAAACTTTTTTTGGCCATTGTCATCGTGTCCATGATGTCGAACGAATACAGCAACAAAACCATAAAACAGAATCTTATTGACGGACTTTCGAAACGGGAATTCATCCTCTCCAAGTTCCTGACCGCTATCTCCTTCGCCTTGATTTCCACGGTCTTTGTATTTATAGTGTCATTGATTCTCGGAGCAATTTATTCCGATTTTAACGAACTGCCGATCATATTCTCCGATTTGGAGTATCTTTTGGCCTTCTTTGTGAAGCTGGTCGGTTTTTTCTCTTTTTGTCTTTTTTTGGGGATATGGGTAAAGCGTTCTGCCTTTGCGTTGGGGTTCCTCATTCTATGGGCCATCGTGGAACAGGTTTTGTACGGCATCCTAGGATGGAAATTCGTTTCATGGGACACCGCGAACGCGATCAAGGGATTTCTCCCGCTACAATCCATGTCCAACCTGATCCAAGAACCCTTTACCAGGCTGAAAGCCGTACAATCCGTGGCCAAGGAAATTGGAGAGAACTTTAATTTTGATTATCAAGTACACTGGTATCAAATTGCCATTGTACTCTGCTGGACGGCCCTTTGCGTTTACCTGTCCTACGCCCTGCTCAAAAAACGCGATTTGTAAGGAATAAACTCAAGAAGAGGCGTGCCCCTCTAAAAGGGTTGGCTAGAGACCAATAGTAATTTCTCATAACAAACCTTTTCGCTCACCCGAATAGGTCTGGTCTGCGCCTGTCTCGAGCGACGTTGGGAGAATTGACCTGACAAGTTCCCGATAATTGATACGCCATTACCTACAGAGTTAAGACCGTCTGAGTTAAGATCGTCGGAGCTGAGACCGTTTATTCCTGAAAAGGGAAAGGCATAAAAATGTCAGCGAAAAGCGTTCAAATTATCCCTGAACCCACTCCTTCAAATCCCCACTTCTTTTGTAATTTTAGGGGATGAAATTCAAGGTAGTATCAGAGTTCGAACCCACTGGCGACCAGCCCGAGGCGATAAAACAATTGACCCAGGGAATGGAAGAGGGGGAACGGTACCAGACGCTTCTCGGGGTCACCGGATCGGGAAAGACCTTCACCGTGGCCAACGTCGTCGAGAACGTGCAGCGCCCGACCTTGGTGCTCGCACATAACAAGACCTTGGCCGCGCAGCTCTATTCCGAGTTCAAACAGTTCTTTCCGGAGAATGCGGTGGAGTATTTTGTTTCCTATTACGATTATTACCAACCGGAAGCCTTTATCCCCACCTCGGGACTCTACATCGAAAAAGATCTTTCTATCAACGAGGATATCGAAAAACTGCGGCTGAGCACCACCTCTTCCCTGCTCTCGGGGCGGCGCGATGTCATCGTGGTGGCCTCGGTATCGTGCCTGTACGGTATCGGGAACCCGGTGGAGTTCAAGAAAAACGTGATTTCCATCAAAAAGGACCAGGTCATCGCGCGCACCAAATTCCTCCATCAATTGGTACAGGGACTCTATTCTCGGACTACGGTGGACTTCAAAAATGGGAATTTTAGGGTCAAGGGGGATGTCGTAGATGTCTTTCCCAGCTATGCCGACCATGCCTTCCGCATCCATTTTTTTGGGGACGAAATCGAGGAAATCGAGGCCTTCGATCCGTTCAACAACAACGTGCTAGAAGTCTATGAAACCCTGAACATCTACCCCGCGAACATGTTCGTCACCTCCCAGGACGTGCTACAAAATGCCATCCACCAGATTCAGGACGACCTGGTCAAACAAATCGATTATTTTAAGGATATCGGAAAACCCTTGGAGGCGAAACGCTTGGAAGAACGCACCAATTTCGATCTGGAAATGATACGGGAACTCGGATACTGCTCGGGTATCGAGAACTATTCCCGCTATCTGGACGGCCGCCAGCCGGGTACGCGCCCCTTTTGTCTTTTGGATTATTTTCCCGATGACTACCTGATGGTGGTCGATGAAAGCCACGTCACGATTCCCCAGGTGCATGCCATGTACGGGGGAGACCGCTCGCGGAAAGTCAATCTAGTGGATTACGGCTTCCGGCTTCCGGCCGCAATGGACAACCGACCCTTGAAATTCGAGGAGTTCGAGGCCCTTCAGAACCAGGTCATCTACGTCAGTGCCACCCCGGCGGACTATGAACTGCAATTGAGCCAAGGGGTCTATGTGGAGCAGGTTATCCGACCTACCGGACTCCTCGACCCCGTCATAGAAATCCGTCCCAGCCAAAACCAAATCGACGACCTGGTGGAGGAAATCCAGCAACGCGTGGAAAAGGATGAACGCACCTTGGTCACCACGCTGACCAAGAGAATGGCGGAAGAACTGGCCAAGTACCTGAGCCGTATCAACGTCCGTTGCCGCTATATCCACAGCGATGTGGATACCTTGGAACGGGTGGAAATCATGCAAGACCTTCGAAAAGGGATATTCGATGTGCTTATCGGTGTGAACCTTTTGCGGGAAGGACTCGACCTACCTGAAGTCTCCCTGGTCGCCATATTGGATGCGGACAAAGAAGGCTTTCTCCGAAGCAACCGCTCCTTGACCCAAACCGTAGGCCGCGCGGCCCGGCACCTCAATGGAAAAGCCATTATGTATGCCGATAAGGTTACGGACAGTATGCAAAAGACAATGGACGAAACCGATTATCGCCGGGAAAAGCAAATGACTTACAACCAGGAGCACAATATTACTCCCAAAGCCCTGAAAAAGAATTTGGACAGTGTACTGGCCAAAAATTCCGTTTCTACCTACCATTTCGAAAAGGAGGAACTTCGTGCCGCCGAACCCGAACTTGAATACATGACCAAGGACCAGATCGAAAAATTGATCCGTACCAAACGCAAGGCCATGGAAAAAGCGGCCAAGGAACTCGATTTTATGCAGGCGGCCCAACTCCGCGATGAGATCAACATGCTAAAGGAGCAGGATTAAACTATCCCGTTACAAGAATACGAACTATTAAATTTTCCTTTCCTTGCCCGTGAAATCGCCTAAAAATCGGTAATTTTCACACGTTTCCCTAAAAGACAAATTTTTTAAATAGTAACTTCACATATACTAATTCAAGCAACTGGTCTTTAATATTTTATTGTCATTTTTTAGACAAGTCTAAATCTTAAAAAACTACTTAAAGATACTACAATAGGTCCCGAGGCACACCCATCGAGAGATATGGCGAACCCCGCCCTATATCAAAAGAAAAGCGTCCCGATTTCTCAAGACGCCTTCCTCAACTAACCAACTAAACCAACCCTGCCTAAGCGGCAGGCAACCATTATGAAAACCTACCAAAACGGTATGGGAACATAATTTTTTTGCCGTTTCAACTTCTAGCGTTACGACAATTCAATCATTCTTTTTGGCTTGGGCAGTGCCTCTTCTTTTTTCGGCAGAACGAATTTCAAGATGCCGTCTTTATAGTCGGCCTCTATTTTATCGCCGTCGATGGTCTCGGGCAACGTAAAAGCACGCTTGAAAGAACTGAATCCGAATTCCCTTCGAGTGTAATTCTCTTCCTTGACCTCATCCTCTTTCTTGACTTCCGAAGAAATGCTAAGAACATCCTTATCCACTTCGATGTTAAAATCAGATTTTTTTCTTCCTGGCACGACCAGTTCAAGTTCAAAATCCTTTTCATTTTCCTTAATGTTTACCGCTGGAACACTGGCAGCAGCACTATCCATACCCCCAAACCAGTCCGGCTTGAAAATTTCATTCATCAGGGATGGAAAAACCAAATTGTTTCGTCTTGCAATACTCATGATATCTATCTTTTTTAGTTGAACTTCGATTTCGATAGGATATAGGCAAAGGATGTACCAATACATTGATACTGCCTTTATGACAGCTTGAATTGAGTTATTGGTGCCATTTTGTCGCTTTTCTTTATGGCCTCCGAAGTTCAACGAGAGCAATACGGGCAATCTGCATCAAAGATGCGACAATTTGGACCGTTAGCTTTCGTAAACAGGGCAAGGTTAATGCCCACAGGGCGGCCTAATATGTTATTTTTGCTTTACCTTGTCAAAAAAACAGGTCAATGACGAACAACGATATTTTCAAGAAGCTACGGGTAGCTTTAAAGCTCAGGGACGATGACATTATAGACATCCTCAACTTGGTCGATTTCAAAATCGGAAAGAGTGAACTGGGTGCTTTCTTTAGAAAGGAGGACCACCCCAATTATATGGAATGTAAAGATCAGATTTTACGCAACTTTCTGAACGGATTGGTCATTTATCTGCGGGGCACCAAGGATAATCCAAAAAACCCCGGAGATGTGCTTTCCAAAAAGGACCCGAAATCCGTTGTAAGAAAAAATCCTGGTTTCAAGGCTCAGCAACGTAAAAACGTGGACAGGGACATCACCAATGTCAAGTACAAGAACAAGAACAAGCCTCGCCCGAAGCACGGGCCTACGAAATCATAGGCCGTGCCCATCGGACCATCCAACGTTCGAGTTCTTTGAAGAGACCAACCCGCCAGATTTGAAAATGATCTTCAATCGACTGACGAGTCTTCAGTTTCTAGGGCTCAACCCGTACTGAAATAGTGTATAATTTACCCTCTTTGTAAGCGTCGAGTTCCACTTTTTGATAATTTAGACGATGCTTTACGAACGCTTCCAACTTTCGATCATCGGTGTCGACCGACAGCACCACAATTTCGTGTTCATTGTTTAGAGTGAACCTGACCTGTGCGAACGCTTCGCCCCGATCTTGGCTGAAGGTGTGGTCTTTTAACAAAGTTGAAATTTGAGCGGATAAGCTTTTGGAAGGATCTACATGAACCCCTTCGTTCGCAAATACGTTCCCTACAGAAAGCAGCATTGCAGCTGCCAGCACTATACTAAATTTTCTCATGATTTGTTCGTTTTTGACTCCCCCGCTGATTCACGGTGTGCTTTAGGAATCGGTTAATAAAGATTGATGAAGTTGTTATAAAGACGATTGAATCGACACTATTGTTACATATTTTTTAATCTTTTAACATAACCCATAAAAAAAGCCGCGCTATCTAGTATAGCACGGCTTTTTAAATTACTTATGGACTCTCCTGTCAACTAAGGACCTCCTTCACCTTGTCGGCAGCTTCCTTGAACTGTACGGCGGAATGTACCGCCAATCCGGAATTATCGATGATACTCTTGGCTTCTTCGGCATTGGTACCCTGCAATCTGACAATAATCGGCACTTTCATGGCATCGCCCATGTTCTTATAGGCATCCACAACGCCCTGCGCCACCCTGTCGCAACGCACGATACCACCGAAGATATTGATAAATATCGCTTTTACGCTATCGTCTTTTAGAATAATACGAAACGCCTCCTCTACCCTTTTGGCATCCGCGGTACCCCCGACGTCCAAAAAGTTGGCAGGTTCACCGCCGGCCATTTTGATAAGGTCCATTGTCGCCATGGCCAAGCCGGCACCGTTGACCATACAGCCGACATTGCCATCCAGGTCCACATAGTTCAGTCCCACCTCACGGGCTTCCACTTCAATGGGATTCTCTTCCCGCAAATCACGCATCTCTGCGTACTCCTTCCTTCGGAACAGCGCGTTGTCATCGATGGACACCTTGGCGTCCACCGCCATAATCTTATCATCGGAAGTCTTCAACACGGGGTTGATTTCGAACATACTGGAATCGCTCTCTGAATACGCCTTATACAGGGAGGTGACGAATTTTGTCATTTCTTTGAAGGCCGTACCGGACAACCCCAAGTTAAAAGCTATTTTTCGCGCTTGAAAAGGCAAAAGTCCCGTAGCCGGATCGATTTCTTCGTTGAAGATAAGGTGTGGCGTCTTATCGGCCACCTCTTCGATGTCTATACCCCCTTCGGTCGAATACATAATCATGTTTCTTCCGGTCGCCCGGTTCAGGAGAACGGACATGTAGAATTCGCTGGTCTCGCTATCCCCGGGATAATACACGTCTTCAGCCACGAGTACCTGATGTACTTTTTTACCCTCGGCGGAGGTCTGCGGAGTGATCAGGTCCATCCCTATGATCTCCCCTGCCACTTCCTCTACTTCCTTCAGGTTTTTGGCCAGTTTTACCCCACCGCCCTTTCCGCGGCCTCCAGCATGCACCTGAGCCTTGACAACGTGCCAGCCCGTTCCGGTCTCGGCGGTCAGCTTTTTTGCCGCATCTACGGCCTCCTTGGGATTGTGGGCCACGATGCCGCGTTGAATGCGTACGCCGAAGCTATCCAATATCTCTTTTCCTTGGTATTCGTGAAGATTCATGTACAGGATGTATTTAAGTTCAGGCACAAAAGTAAGGATTTAGATTTTAAAGTCCTTAAAATCCAAAGGATCGAAATTTCTAAAATCCCCGTTCATCTCTATGGTCTGTTTTGTGCGATCGACTTCCTGCAACACCGCAATGGTAGATTCCAGATGCGATACTATAAAGGTAAGGCGATCGCTCTCCTTTCGCAGTTGCAGAAGCTGATATTCCTGTTCGAACGAAAGTCCCATTTTATGCGCCAGCACATAGCTATTGAACTTTTCGACGGGCAACGGGGTAAAGGGCACATCCATCAGGACGTAAAGTTGATGCAACTTATCGAGCACCTCGCGTTTTGATGTCTTATCCGCATCGTTGATATTATCGAGAAATTCGATTTCACCCCCAGCGTATAATTTCCCCTCCAATTCGTTTTCAAAATTGAGAATCCGAAAAACCTGACGCGCTACGCAGGTCACGTCCATTTCTCCAGTTTCGTAGGTGTTTACGACCTCCACCAGTTGGACCTCGGTACCGAAAGCCATCGTATCGTTGATGTAAACCGGAATACCAAAGGTTATCGCCTCTCTACGGCAATCGCGTATCAGCTGCTTGTAACGCTCCTCGAAAATGTGCAACGGGACGGTCTCCCCGGGAAAGAATATAGATTGCAAGGGGAATAAGGGAAGTTTCATGGCGTTCATTTTCGGATAAAAATACAACGCAAAAGAACAATCGCCAACTCAAGGGGTCGACTAATGCACTACCTCGATGTAAGCACAAGAGGTATCAAATTCCAAAAAAACAAATCCAAAATCCCAATTAAGTAACTCTTCGATGCAAGAATCGGGTAATTCAACCCCAAGAGGTTAAAGAATGTTTCAAAACAAACAATTTGTTACATTTTATATTTCTACCTCAAATTCTTTGTCCATATCGCCGGAAGGACTTAGATTTGTAGCTACTCATACATCGACATCGTCTATAACGAAGTCATCCATTGTAACAACAACGTTCATGAAAAACGCCGATCTCCTGAAAATTGCCGCCTCCCATGGCGCTCCCGTCTATGTTTATGATTCGGAAAAAATTATTTCCCAGTACCGCCGCCTCACCAAGGCTTTTGATGGCGTCAAATATTTGAAGCTTAACTACGCGGTAAAGGCCCTATCGAATATCGCGATATTGAAGCTGATGAACAGTTTGGGCAGCGGGCTCGATACCGTTTCCATTCAGGAAGTACAATTGGGCCTATTGGCGGGCTTCAAACCAGAAGATATTATTTTCACCCCCAACGGCGTCTCGTTGGAAGAAATCGAGGAAGCCTCGAAATTGGGCGTTCGCATCAACATCGACAACCTGTCGATATTGGAGCAGTTCGGCAACAAGCATCCGGATGTTCCCGTGTGCGTCCGCATCAATCCCCATGTCATGGCCGGTGGCAACACCAAAATTTCCGTGGGACATATCGACTCCAAGTTCGGCATCAGCATCCATCAGATTCCCCATTTGCTGCGTATCGTAGAATTGACCAATATGAACGTGAACGGCATACATATGCATACAGGAAGCGACATTTTGGATATCGATGTTTTTCTGTATGCTTCGGAAATTCTCTTCGAGACGGCAAAGAATTTCGAGAATCTCGATTTTATCGATTTTGGTAGCGGCTTTAAGGTGCCTTATAAGGAGGGGGACATTGAGACCAACGTCGAAGAACTCGGCAAGAAATTGAGTGCCCGGTTCAATGCGTTCTGTAAGGACTACGGCAAGGAACTGACCTTGGCCTTCGAGCCCGGTAAGTTCTTGGTAAGCGAGGCCGGTCACTTTTTAGCCCGTGTCAATGTGGTCAAACAGACTACCTCTACCGTATTCGCCAGTATAGATAGTGGTTTCAACCATTTGATCCGGCCGATGTTGTACGGGGCAATGCATCATATCGACAATATTTCGAACCCAGATGGCCGGGAGCGGTACTATTCCGTTGTGGGGTATATCTGTGAGACCGACACTTTTGCCAGCAATAAGCGCATCAACGAGATTTCGGAGGGGGACGTCCTCCGCTTTAAAAATGCCGGGGCCTATTGCTTTATGATGGCGAGCAACTACAACTCCCGATTTCGACCCGCGGAAGTGCTATGGCACAACGGGGAGGCCATTTTGATTCGGGAAAGGGAAATCTTTGACGACCTGATCAGACATCAAGTAGATGTGAAGGACCTGTTCGTACCTGAGGACACCGAGCAAGAGAAAGAGGACATCGAGAAAAAGGAGGGGGCGGAAGCAAAATAAAGTGCCTATATTTTCGTTTTTTTGGTATAGTTGTTGAAACCCAACGGCAATAAATCCCACTTTATGAAAACGATTTCTTCATTTATATTCAAGGCCATCCTGATAGTCGGTATGGGTTTCACATCCGTTGCAAGCAACGCCCAAGACGTCGAATGGCTCTCTTGGAGCGAGGCCGCGGAACTGGCAGCCACCGAAAAAAATCCCAAAAAAATCTTCATCGACGTGTACACGGATTGGTGCGGTTGGTGTAAGAAGATGGACAAGGATACGTTTCAAAATAAGGAAGTAGCCGCCTACATGTCCCAAAATTTCTACATGGTCAAATTGGACGGCGAGGGCAAGGAGCCCATCGAATTCAAGGGAAAAACCTACAAATATGTGCCCCAGGGCAGAAAAGGCTACCACGAATTTGCGGCGACCTTGATGCAAGGCCGGCTAAGCTACCCGACCACCGTTTTTTTGGACGAGGAGATGAACATGCTATCCCCCGTGCCCGGCTACCAAAAACCGCAGCCGTTTCTCAACATCGCCAAGTATTTTGGGGACGATATTTATAAGGAGAAGGATTGGAAGGCGTATTCTGGGCAAAGTGGGAGGTGAAATTAAAGTTCTATACTGCTGCACTAGCAACCATGTTCCCCCTAATTCTGGATGCTCAGTCAAGACGACGTTGTCATCACTATCGGAGCACGAGAAAAATAATATAGCAACTATGGTAAACCCAATGTTTTTCAAAATTCTCGTTCTTTTTAGAAAGATAGGGAAAACGGGACATGGTTGCTACAAAACTTTTTCAAAGTTGACGTAAAGCTTTCTATCGACTATAATTCGGCGATTCTTTGGTAATCGTAACATCGTGGGGATGGCTCTCATGGATACCACTGGAGGTGATTTTCACGAAACGTCCGTTTTCCTTTAAAGCTGCAATATCCTTGGCGCCACAATAGCCCATGCCGGCCCGTAAGCCCCCGATGAACTGGTGGATACTCTCGTAGAGCTCCCCTTTATAGGGCACCCGGCCGACGATTCCTTCTGGCACCAATTTTTTGATATCGTCCTCTACATCCTGAAAATAACGGTCTTTACTGCCTTCCTTCATGGCCTCGACCGAGCCCATACCGCGGTACGATTTATACTTTCTACCTTCGTAGATAATGGTTTCCCCCGGGGATTCCCTAGTACCGGCGAGAAGGGACCCTAACATGACGGTGTCCGCCCCCGCTGCGATGGCTTTGGGAATATCACCTGTGTATCGGATACCACCGTCCGCGATAACGGGAACGCCACTTCCTTTGATGGCCGTAGCTACTTCCAATACGGCAGAAAATTGGGGAAATCCGACCCCCGCGACGACCCTGGTTGTACAAATAGACCCGGGACCGATTCCCACCTTGACCGCATCCGCTCCCGCTTCGACCAAATATTTGGCCGCTTCGGCGGTAGCGATATTGCCTACGATCACTTCTAGATCTGTGAATTTGTTCTTGACTTCCTTTAGAGCGCGTACGACGCCTTGGGTATGGCCATGGGCGGTATCTATGACCACGGCATCGACCCCGGCTTCGACCAGGGCGGCGGCCCTGTCGATGGCATCGGGAGTGACCCCGATGGCGGCGGCCACGCGTAAACGCCCGTAAGTATCTTTATTGGCAATAGGCTTCTGGGTCAATTTAGTGATATCGCGAAACGTTATCAATCCCACCAGCTTATAATTGGCATCGACCACAGGTAGTTTTTCGATCTTGTTTTCCTGAAGGATATCCTCCGCCTGTTCCAGGGAGGTCCCCTCCCCGACCGTCACCAGGTTCTCGGAGGTCATTACCTCAGAAATCGGTCGCTCGTCGTTCTTTTCAAACCGCAGGTCACGGTTGGTCACGATACCGAGCAATTTCCCTCCGTTATCTACAATAGGGATGCCTCCGATACTATATTCCTTCATATTTGCCTTGGCATCCCTGACCTTGGAATCCAGCGGCAGGGTCACCGGATCGATGATCATTCCGCTTTCGGCGCGTTTCACCTTGCGCACCTTGATGGCCTGGTCGTCGATCGTCATGTTCTTGTGCAACACCCCGATACCGCCCTCCTGTGCCATGGCAATGGCCATTTGCGATTCGGTAACGGTATCCATGGCCGCGGAGATAATGGGCACGTTAATAGGTACGTTGCGCGTGAATTTCGACTGGATGTTTACTTTTCTGGGAAGTACTTCGGAATAGGCGGGTACAAGCAGAACGTCGTCGTAGGTAAGACCTTCGCCTAAAATTTTATCGTGGTGGACTTGCATGCAATTATGGATTTAATTGCGTGCAAAAGTAGTAAAAAAAGACGGAAGGACCGTTGCGCTCATGGAGTAAAGAACAAGGACTAGTTACCGGATTTGCCTAAATCCCACAGGTCGGACAACAAAATTGAGAATTCTACGATCTTAAAAATTCCCCACCGGGGACTTTTGTGGGACGTGGGGCAGGATTTTCCATAGACATGTGATCTCTGATCCGGCACATGTCCTATATAACTGATCTGCATCCGCTACACATACTACGTCCCTGCCCTTCCGTACCTACTCCCTGCTCTCTTCACCCTATTCTATTATCTCCTTTCAAAGTTTCAACTGCAACGTCGTATAGAACGTCCGCGGTTGGGCGGGAATGATTCCGGGGCCGGGGTAGCCCGTCGCCCTTCGGGTGAAGTAGCTATGGTCCAACAGGTTGTTGATGCCGGCTTCTAGCTTCCACTTTTTGTAGGTGTAGGAAAGGCTCAGGTCCAAGACGTCGTAGGCGGGAATACTGCCTTCGATGCCCCGCTGGTTGTCGTTCACATCCTGGGGGGCATTGGTGGCGTCGGTGAACTGTTCGGAGAGGTAGGTGTACTGTAAACTTCCCAGGAGATTGCCGTATCCGAAGTTCAATCCGGTCTTTACGTTGACATCGGGGATGAATTCCACTTGGTTGCCTTCGACGTTATTTTCTTCGGAGGAGGTATATTCCGACCGGGTCAGGGCCAGATTGATGAAATAGTTCAGTTTTGATTTTTCGGAAGCGGGAAACAGGACCTGCTTTATGTTTACATCGACAAAACTCTCCAACCCGTACATAAAGGCGGTTCCGATATTGCCCCGAAACCGGACGATGCCCCCGGTCTCGATTTCCTCCCCATTTTCCCCGGGTCGGGTGGCGGGTTTTAAAATTTCGCCCAATCGATTGTCATATTTCAAGGCAAAGGCGCCGATATCGTAGGATAACAGTTCTTTGAACTTTCCCCTAAACCCGAGATCAGCGGTAAAGCCATCTTCATCGTCAATGTTCTCATCCACTTGAAAGGATGGGTTGACCACCCGGATATCACTAAAAGTCACCGAACGGTAGTTCTGTGAAAAATTGCCGTACACTTCCGCACTTGGGAATGCCTTGTAAGAGGCGCCGACCCCCAAGAGCAAAAAGCTGCGATTGAAACTCCGGTTATCCTCGATTTCTTCGTTCAGTAGCGGGTTTCCCACCAGGTCGAGCACGATGTTCCTATAACTGCCCCTACTTTCGGTCTTGATATGTTCCAAACGGAAGCCCGGGGTGATGGCCAGTCTATCGGTGAGGTTAAAAATGTTCTCCCCGAAAAAAGCCAGGTTCAGGTTGGGGAACTCAAATCGCGACTGCCGTTCGTAATTCGGAAAACTTTCGTCGGCAAAATTAAAGTCCGGATCCGCAGCGGCAGTTCCGGGACCTTGACGTTGGTCGTTTTGGGTCTGGTAATACTTCCCCCCTAACAATAAAGCAGATTCTCCGGCAAGAAGGTCGTACCGCGTAAGCACTCGCGCCTCGGCACCCCAGTTGTTGAAATTATCAATGAGCAGTTCCCGGGGTTCGGTCGGGTCATCGGGTTGGGAAACGCGGTTGGTACGAAAGCCCAGGGCTTTCCGGGAAGCATCCAACCCAAAAAGGTTCAGGCTGAAATCCGTCCGCGGGGAAAATTTGTGGTCCAATCTCAGGGAATACAGCTTCCAATCCACTGCAAACCAGTTCCGCTCCCGGTTACTGAAGGTGGGGTCTTCCAAAAATTGGGCATCCGTGAGTCCCCCGGGCTGTTGGGCCAGATAGTTGAGGAAGGTGGTTTCCAGGGTCAAGCTGGTACGTTCCGAAAATTGATATCCGAGATGGGAGTAGAAATTTTTACTCTTGTACTGGGAATTGGGCCGGAACCCATTTCCGTTCTTGTAATTGAAATAGGTGTAATAGCTGAATTTATCAACGGTACCACTGAGGCTGTTGAAACTGGTGAAAAGCTGGTTCGAACCTAGGGTCTGGCGGGTGACGAGCTCTATTTCCTTAGTGGGATCCGGACGTTTGAACTTGAAATTGACCAAGCCCCCGAACTGGGTGCCGTACTGTAGGGAAGCGGCCCCGCGCACGACCTGGATCTTCTCAAGGGCCTCGGCGGGTGGAGTATAGTAGCTTTCAGGGTACCCCAGTACATCGGCACTGATGTCATAACCGTTCTGGCGGGTGTTAAAATTTGCCGTACGGTTCGGATCGAGTCCCCTGCCCCCGATATTCAACTGCAGGCCTGCGTCCCCGTTATCATAGATGTTAAGTCCCACGACCTGGCTGTACACCTGTCGGGCGTTGTTGGCGGCCAAGTTCCCGGTGATGCCGTCCAAAAGCACCACTTCGCTTTTTTTACCGGCAAAGATGGCCGTGCCTTCGACTTTTTTCAGTCGCTCTAAAGCGAAGATACGCTCCCGGCGTTGGGTCAACACCACCTCGGAGAGCTCTTTTGTCCGTAAGGGCTCGAGTCTGATGTCGAGCTTAAAAGGGATATCAAAAAGGAGTTCCTTTTCATAAATTTCATATTCGAAAGCGAAGACGACGAGCGTGTATTTTCCCCCGGGCAGGTCCGAAAACTGGAAATTACCTTCGGCATCGGTAGTTTCAAGTTGCTGGATTTCCTTGAGATAGACCTCGGCCTCGGAAACGGGTTTGCCGTTGGGACCGGATACGCTTCCCGAAATGGAAAGTTGGCCCCAGACCGAAACGGATGTGAGCAGTAACAGCCATAACAGGCCCTTGAAATTCAACAGACTTGCGACCATCCTTGACAAACCATTGTTAAGTGCGTAATTATATTCCTTTGATTTCATCCGTGAAGGGGAGTATCCAATTTTTGTGCGCAAATGATTCCTTTTTTTCGGTCAGGTCGACATTCGGATCGATGTACGGGGTACTCAAACGGCCGTTCAAACTTACCTGGCTATCCACATATATAGCCACATTTTTATGCCCGTCCTGTTCAAAATGATGTTGTAGATAATGGGCGTATTCTAGGATAAAATCGGGCTGGGTGGCCATTTGCTTTTCCTGAAAGGGCGTCAGGAAATCCGAATTATCCACGTAAAACCACTTTCCGCTCTCCCCATCGACCACCCTGAATTGAGCGTACCCGGATTTTTCCATCAACATGACCCGCCAAGAAAACCGGTATCCCTCCTCGGTCCAAAATAATTCCCCTGGATAAAGCAAATACCTCCAGGGCAGCAGTAACTGTATCCCGAAGAAAACTACGATTACGGTGTTCATAATCCGATTGGCGAAAGTCGGACGGTAGGTTAAAATCCTGCCGGAATCGTAATGCGATTTACCCGGTTTAACGAGTCTATCGAATCCGCGTAAAAAATGATGATGCAGCTTGGCATCGAAAAAGATCAAGGTGGAAATGATCATGATATAAGGGAACATCCCAATGGGGAACAAGACCCAGGTCATCATATGAAAAACCACCACCGTGATAAAGGCGAACGGCCGGGTCTTGCGGTACAGCAACAGAAAGGGAATGGCCAGATCGTAACCCGCTCCGGCCCAACTGAAGGCGTAATGCACCCATTCCAAATCAAAAAAATGGCCCACCAGCGGAATATGGAATTTAGAGGGCAACCATATTCTCAGGGGCATGGCATCGAACAGCCATTCGGAGTTCAGTTTGGCGAGACCGGCATAGAAATAGACCATGCCAAGCAGCAACTTGATACTGTTGATGGTCCACGCGGGAATTTTCTGAAAAGATTTTTTCGGATGTAGGTATGCATCGACCGAATAATACGCGTTTGCGGGAAGAAAAATCATTAAAAATGCGAGTACACTCGTAAAATAGTAATGGTTGAGATAGGTGGTCTTGTCCATCAGCTCGATATAGGTGAAACTGAGGAAGAAGACGATAATGGCCAAGCGGTATTTGTAGCCGATGGACACCATTAGCGCTGCTATCCCGCATAGCAGGTAAATCAGATAGGTATAGGTTCCTATAGGTTTGATCCATTCGAGGCCATAATAGGAAAAGAAAAATCGGGGCCGGATATACAGGGTGTCGATCCAGCCATAACTGGCGAAACGAAGGAGTCCGAACAGCATCATCGCCCCGAAAAGAATACGAAAGACCGCCAAAGGGGCGGCCTCTACGGGTTTCGTGATGTATGGTTTCAAGTTAATCGCCATCGGCATCCACATAGGAAATACTGATACTCATCGCGGAAACCATGTCGACCTTGAATAAGGGAACCAGACGCTGTACCTCATCGTAGGCCTCGAACATATCGTTCGGCGAGGCATTGTTCTCAATTTCTTCCCGGAAAGTGTTTAGCGCAGTGACCGACTGACGGGCGACCTCGAACTGTTCGTTAATGATCTCGTTCAGATCCTCGCCTTGCTTGAGAGAGTTCAGGGCGTCGAGATAGGAGGCCAAGCTTTCGCCTTTCGCATCCGATCCGAAATGTTTCCCGTTGAAAAAATCCTGAGAGGCGTTCAGGCCCTCCAAGAACAGGGTTTTTGCCAAGTCTTCGGCATAGTAGGCTTCCAGATTTCCGGGAAGGGCCGTTCCGGTAAAAACACCCAAGGGAATCCCCATTTTACCCGCCCTTAAAAACTTCTCGTAGTAAAAGATGTACGCGTTGACGAAACGGTCGACCGATGCGGTCGCCGAGGCCCCGTCGTTTTTTACGAAGGTATCGCGATAGCCCTGCTGCCACTCCGACACTACTTCTTCGGTCAAACTTTGCATGTCGCTGATGATTGCCTCTATATACGGAATATACGAAGCCTTACCGGTATCCGAGCTTAATTTTGCAGTGATATCCTCATCCGTCTCCCCTATGCCGTTGATAAGATAGTCCAGGGCCGGAAAGCCCTTGGCTACGCGGTTGGACGGAAGCTTTAGGTCGTAGGTTCCGTTTCCCGCGTTGCTTTCGATGACCTCGGTGTCGGTAGGATAGGCGTTGATGTTCAACCGCAGTCCCACAGTTTCAGCGGGACCGACCTCGAACATCACGACGTGTTGCCACGCTTTGTACGCCGCTACCCATGAGGCCCTCAGCGCAGCCAAATTGCCCGCGTTGGAATCGGATTTAAAAGTGTCATATTCGCTGGATAGTTCGGTCAGTTTCGTGGAAAAGTCGGTATAGGCCGGAATAATGATGTTATCGGCCCAGTTGGCCAACATCGCCCCCCGTTCAAAGGTCCCACCTGTGTCTGGCTCTGGATTCGAATCGACGTCGTCGGAAATTCCCGAGCCTCCGTTGTTGTCGGACGAACAGGCCCCTATGAACATTAACACCATCAATCCTCCCAAAATTCTACGCATAGCTTATTTTTATTTATTCTAAATCAACTTTGCAAAAATAAGGGATAACTCCAAAATAGCTATGGAACTATCCCTTAAATTTTGCTTGGACAGGATGTCAGAAAATCCGCGGCCTGTACCTTAAGAAAAACCTTATTCCATAACCGGGGCCGCCTGCTCCACGGTGAATCCGAATTTGTTGGCAATAGTTTCTGATAGGCTATCCAAGGTTTCCGGAGTCACGTCCCACAGACCGTTCTCACCGTCTCCGAGTAGTTGCTCCAACATCGCCTCGACTTCAGCCTTGGTGAAGAAGGTATCTCCTGTAGTGGGATTTTGGGCGAACTGAAGGCTGTAAATAAATCCGTACGCCTCGGACAGGGCATGGAACCCGCCGCCATAGTTCGGCACTTCGGCCATCAAGGCATTTTTTCCGGCCTGCAAGTAGAATACGCCCCGCACGGAAGGGACCAAAGCCAATTTGGCGGTAATAATCTTAGCCTGTTCATCGCGCACCTCGTAGTCCTTGGCCACAATCGCGGCCCTTCCCAATTTAAAGGCATCGTAAGAAGCGGTAATCAGATCACTAAAATCAGGATCCGTGGCCACCTGTCCGATATAACTTCCTAAAAATCGGTCCCCGTCGTTCTCACCGGCTACCGGATTGGCGGTATCCGTATTCAGGCCGAATAGATAGCCATAGGCCTCGTCCCATTTATGCTCCATGGTGGTATACGGCTTCCCTTCGGCCAAGGTACCGGCATCGTTCTCCGCCCGATTGTCGCCTTCGTCAAGGACAGCCGGACTTAAATAGTTGTTTACGATCTGATCGAGCGTCAACGCTCCGATCAGTCCCTTGGCGATCATCTGGTTGTATTCCAGTCCCATCCCATTAATATAGCGCACTTTCTCGCCTTGCGCTATTTGTCCCGCGACCCCGGCAGCGGCTGCCGTCTCCCAATTGGTGAAGACCTCATCGACCTGGGCGTTGATCCAACCGTCGAAATCCGAACGGATGGCGGCCTGATCCGTGGCGTTATTAGCGAACAGATCTTTGGAGGCCGCGGTTTTGCTTTTCAGGTTTTTACCCGAAGCGTTCAGATCGGCATCCGAAAAATCAGCGTCCCCCTCCTCGTGTGCGTACATGGCCTGCAGGCTTGTGGCGGTATTCGTATTGTCCGTCAAGGCGGACACGAATTCCCCGCCCATTTTTAACCTGGTAATCTGCCCGCTAAAGTTTACGGTGCTTTCCCCGTTTCTTTCGAAAGAATAGGTATCCGGGTTCTCAATAGGATTTTCGGCGTCGGTCTCGCAAGGCGTGCAAGTACCACCACAGTCCACCCCGGTCTCATCCCCATTTTGGATGCCGTCGTTGCACGTCGGGGCTACTGCCTCTTCGTCAATACCGTTATCATCAGAGCTGCAGGACATCATCGCAACAGCGGCCACAACACTTAAGGCCAAGGCAAATTTTCTCATTTTTGGTTCCGTTTTTATTTAGACTTGTTTTAAATAGATGCGCAAATCTAAAACAGGGAGCTTTATTTACCAAAGATTATTTGTAATAATTCTAAATAAATAAGACCTCACACCTTGGGTGCATCTTAAGAAGTAGGATTGGGTTGAATCATTGTAACGGAAAAGATAGGTGCATCCCATGCCGATAAATACCGTTTTTCAATAGCGTTAAGGATGGAATGAATACAGTTAAACTGTTCGAACAGCATATTTTATTTTACAGGAGTCGATTAGGATACAATCCGTTTCGACACTGCGCAAATCCTTTGAAAAGGATATTTATCAACCTTAAATATTTATTGTAATGAAAAAAAGAATACAGAACCTTGTCACATTGAGTCTAACGCTCTTATTTTTCAACTTTGCGACCAACGCCCAGTGGTCGGGCCAAAAAGTTTTTGAAAACATTGACGACACAAAAAACTATACCACCCTTGAATTGGCATCGATGGATCCAAATCTCTCCACCTTTGTCAATCTGGTTAACCTATCAGGACTGACCCCCTCAATGTTGATGACCGATGAACATACTGTCTTTATCCCCACCAATGATGCTTTTCGCGACATTTCCATCGAGCGTTTCTCGGAGTTGACGAATCCAGGAAATAAAACAGAATTAATGGAATTCGTAAAGTATCATATTATGCCGACGAAAAATATGAAAGTCGACTTTAAGGACGATCAAGTAATGACCGGTCCCTCTCCCGATGAAATAACGGTAACTCGAGATACATACGACAACGTATTCATTGGCGGTGCCAAGATAATCAGGTCCGACATTGAAGCCTCGAATGGTATTATTCATATCGTAAATGACATAATCGTTCCGAACCGATCGATTTTTATGATTGACTAATCCGTTATAATCCCGCTGGGATTTTAGAGCAATAAAAGAAAAGCCCCGCCAGAGATTGTTCCGGCGGGGCTTCTCTTATCATAAAAATCAACCGAGCCAAACCTGTGATCAGAAGGCGGAGTATTTGCTATCGGCCGGGCTTCGATAGTTGACTCCAAACCTAATATCATCACTTCCTTTGGCAAAGCACTGACCAAATTCGTTGACCGTGGTTTCTTTATCACCGTCGATACCGGTACTTGGAAACCTATCCGCTTGAGATTCATTTGGTGTAATAGTTCCGCCCAGAGGTGCACGGTGGTCATGGCAAGTGTGTTCTTGGAATCGGGGAAATAGTTCCCCATTTCGCTTCCTGTCCGACAGGCAGGGGGGTATCTATCTCCCAATCGGTTCTGAAAACCTTGCTTTTACAAAAAAAGGATGGGGCTCACCTCATAGAATAAAAAAGCCGGGATTTCTCCCGGCCTTCTTTTACATAGCAATTGACTTAAGTAGTGACCGTGAAGATTGTTTCAACCGTTCACGATAAATGCATGTATCACCCCTGGAAGCCATGCCAACAATGTCAGGAGTACACTGATTAGAAAGGTTGTTCCAAGCCCATGGTTCATAAAAACGGCCAATGGTGGTAAAAGAATATTTAAAATAATTGTTACTAATGACATATCTATGTAATTTAAGATTATTATTAATTAAGCGGAATCGAATGAGTGTCCGTCTGCATTTGGATTTTGCGGGATATTATACTTTCGGATTCGGTCTGGTCTTACCACGCCGCTTCCTGTCCTCATCGACTAAGACCGCGTAATCGGGCGAACCGACAACGCCTCCAAATAAAGCGGCACCTGCCCCTAGGAGCAAAATGAGAAAGGCGACAATACTAAAAGTTCCAGCGGCATCAGTGGCCTTTTCACTATATTGCTCCACCTTCACCTTCGCTTCCGCGTAGGTCTCTTCGATGGTATCTACCATGTTCTGCATTCGGGTTTCCCACTTTTCAATGACCCCATCGATTTCTGCTTCACTCAACTCGGTGTTCTCAGCGAGGGACTGTTTTATCTTCTCAACGTCGAAAAATTCGTCGTTGTCCGAATTTATGCTAAGATTCCCTTCCTTGTCCAAGTCAAAGGAAAGGTCGTTCACATAGCTCTCGATATCGTTCTCAAGGTTCATCCGCTTGAGGTCTCTTTTAGTTTCCTGCAAGAATTCGCTGGTCTCTTCCGAAGCATCGGCGGGCAGTACATTATACTTCTCTCCGGTATTGATAAGGTCGAACATTTGCTGTTTGATGGTTTCCGAGGTGCCCTGCGCTTGTTCCTTACCTGCTTTCAAAGCGTCTTCTACCTGTACGGTGACATCTTTTGACGAATCGCCGCCCACTAGGCCGGAGACCATATTGCCGATACCGTTGAGGGCCCCGCCGACCGTAGCGGTAACCATCCATACCCCGACTACCAAATATAGCGCCCATGCGAGAAAACCGTGAAGGGCACCGTCTATGTTAGAAGTATAACCGGACATGCGAGCCGCGACAAGACCTCCCGTAAATAAGGCGGCGGCATTGGAAAGAATCCACCAAATGGCCGTACCCGTGCCGATGCCGCTAAAGGGATTTGGATCGGTCAAGGGATCTATCGAAGTCAGGCCGATGCCCAGTCCCAGAATATTGAGTAAAAACATGAGGGCCAAGGTGGTCAGGGTACCTGCCAAAACGCCTCCCCAAGAAATCCGTGAAATACGTTTCGGACTTTCATTGATCTGTGCAATCGTAGTTTCTTCCATATTCTTTAATGTTTAGTCTATATTTTGTACCTGAGCGGATTTCGTATACCCTGATAGGTTTTGGCAAAACTAATTGCTCTATGACATTCGGATTAAAACTATCGGAAGAATTGTTAACGCATATCACATTTTGTGTAGAGGTAGTTATCATATTCTCAAAAGAATGTAATGCATCGCTATTAATCTATAATTCTAAAGTTTTATTTGGTATCCCATTCAATAGGTTCCTTTTTTCCCCGTGCCCGATTTTTGGACTTTCTGAAGGAGTTCAACGACAAAACGGTTGCCGGTAACCTTGCCTGGCAAAGAACTTCTCCGCTGGTTCAATGATACCAATGCAAAGAGTATCCCGTATCTGACCCATCCTAAAACGCGTATTGGAACATCCCGCAAACAAAGGCGTTCCACCCGTAGAAAATAGCTGTACCGTTTCATAATCAATGATATATAATTTGCATTAGGGGCAAAATTAATTGCGATAGTGACGTATCCCATCGGATTATAATTTTATTTTCCCTCGGTTTAAACTTTAAAATATAGATACTATGAACCAACTTGAAAAAACACATTGGATATTTGACAGCCTATCCAAAACCACCGACAAAGCGTGTAAAAAATCCTTAAAACTTTTGAAAACGGAAAATGTAGAGGAATTTGAAGAGGCGGTTCCCCAGCTTCGGGACAACTATAAGACAATCAGGGCCGCCCTTCGCTTGGTAAGGGACGATTACAAAAACTATAAAAAAGAGAATGAGTTCTATCGTGACGAGGCCAAGAAAGTACTGAACGTGCAGCAATCGATAGCCATGGCAAAGGCCGTTGCCCTCATCAACGAGCAATACAGCGACCGCTTGTACAAGAATGCATTTACGGACCTGCAAGACAAATTAGATGAACACAGGCGACAGCAGATAGAAACAGCGCTGAACGAGGACCATATCTTTCAGGAAATGCACCAAAACCTACAGGATCAATGCGAAGTGCTGAAAGACGACATCTCTAATCCTATTTCTCGTAATACCGTTTTATCGGGATTAAAAAGAGTCTATAAACGCGGTAGGAAAGCGCAAGAAAAATTATCCGATTCCCAGGCGCATGAGGACTTCCACGAGCTTCAGAAAAGAACGAACTACCTGAGTATTCAAATGGGAATGTTGCGGGAGATTTGGCCGGACATCGTCGACCCCTTGAAATCCGAGCTTGAAAAGTTGAGCCAGTTATTGGTAACCTCCGAAGGGCTGTACCAACTTTCGGTGTTTTTACGCAACAATGCCGATATGGACAATAAGGATAATGGGGTATATCTGATGAATACATTGATCGAAGGCCATCGGGAGCAGGTGCAACAACATGCCAAGCTGTTGGCTAAAAAAGTATTCAGCTTAAAGCCCAAACATTTCAGAAAATACATCGAGACGGCCTGGGACGCCCATGAGGCGGAGAGCGCACAGCAGATGCTGCCGTCCGAAAAACTGAAATTAAGCAAGTAGCTTACCTAATATTTTAAAAATAAACCAAAATCAAGATGGACAAACGCGTTAAGCAAACTGCCCGGGCCGGATATATCTCAAAAGGAGCCGTATATGCCATTACGGGCATACTGGCCTTTGGGGCCGCCGCCGGCTTGGGAAGTCAAAGTAAGGGAAAGCTCGGCGTTTTGGAGTTTCTGCAAAATCAACCTTTTGGCAACGTGATCCTCGGTGTGCTGGCGTTGGGGCTACTGTGCTATGCTTTTTGGCGTTTTTATCAAAGCATCAAAGACCCCGAGAACATAGGCTCGGATGCCAAAGGCAAGGGGAAACGTGTCGGCTTTTTCTTTAGTGGGCTGGTATATCTCGGACTCGCCGGTTTTTCGGCGTTTCAGATATTCAGGGATACTGGGGGAGGTCAGCAAAGCGGAGGTGGCGGCGGCGCTAGCTCAATGCTGCCACAAGAGGTAGTGCCGTATGTATTTTATGCGATTGCCATCGGTCTGGCCATCAAATCCGTCTTTCAATTCGTAAAAGCATATAAAGGGGATTTCCTGGACAAATTTTATTTGGAAAGTTACTCGAACATCGATACGAGAAAAACGATCAAATGGCTCGGATACGCGGGATTGATTTCGAGAGGAGTAGTAGTCGGTATCGTATCCTATTTCTTCTTTAGGGCTGCAGACGGTGCCGGGTCCGAAGACGTAAAGGGTACCGCCGAGGCTTTTTCCTTTCTGCAGGAAAGTTCCGGCCCTTGGTTAATGGGCCTGGTCGCTTTAGGACTGATCTGTTATGGGGCCTACATGTTTATAATGGCGAAATATCGCAAGTTCAAGGATGCCTCCGGCAGATGAAATTACGAGTTCATATCGCCAATATCAAGTTGATCCGGATACCATACACTCAGGACAAAAGTTTTTTCGAAGTCCAATTCTAATCGGAATTACGGATTTTTAAGAGCTGTGGTCAAAAAAAATCGACTCTCACGATGAGAGTCGATTTTTTTAAATTTAGTTCCCTAAACGGGACTAGGCACTGGCATTCTGCGGAGCCCAATGCGAACACAGCATGCCGGGCGCGGCTTTCTGCGGATTGGCGCAGTCACTGGTTTCATAGCGCACACAGGTAACGCAGTTACGGTCGTCCTTAAGGGCCGCCTTCATATCAAAACTATCACAGGTATAGCTGTTGCTTACCTTAACGCCGTGTACCTTGCACACACTGCCCTCCATTAAATTCTCGCAGTTGCTACAGTTATTTGCTAATCGTATGGACATGATCTTCTTTTTTAAGTTCATATCAAATATACGTGGAGATAAACTTAGAAGCAATATAAATAATTGATAACCAGTTATTTATATTTAGATTGGTTTAAAATTGTATTCATCGAATCAGTACACCGTATTTGTACCAAAACCAAAGCGCCTCACACCCTTGCAAGGGCGAAACGCGCTATGTGATCGGTAAATTGTTATACCCGCTATCAATATCTAGGCTTCACAGCTGGCGCAATCCTTTTTCTGTTTGAATTTTTGGGCAGCGTTCATACTGTGCTGATAATAAAGGGATTTCAATCCCAGCTTCCAAGCAGTGACATGTATCTTGTTGATTTCCTTGACCGGCATATCGGGATGCACGATGATGTTGACCGATTGCCCTTGGTCGATATGGTTCTGCCGGTTCGCCGCCTGATAGATGATATCCATCTGATCTATCTCGGAATAGGTTTTAAAAACCTCTTTTTCATTGTCCGTAAGGAAGTCCAAATGCTGTACAGAACCGTCCCTATCCCTAATACTTCGCCAGACTTGGGGGGTGTTCTGCCCTTTTTCTTCTAAGAGTTCCTCCAAAAACGGATTCCGGATAGTGGTCTTTACCTTGGCAATATCCTTCACATAGACGTTCGACCAGATGGGTTCTATCCCTTGGGATACCTGTCCCAAAATGAATGCGGACGAAGTGGTCGGGGCAACTGCGTTCAAGGTGGCGTTACGCCTTCCATAACCTTTGAGCACGGCCGGCTCGCCGAATTTTTTCGCCAATGCTTCGGACGCCCTGTACGAGCGTTGTTTAATACCCTCGAAAATTTCACTGTTCAGGTTATAGGCTTCCTGGCTGTTGAAGGCCAGTTTCTTGGATTGCAGCAACGAGTGCCATCCCAAGACCCCGAGGCCCAAGGCCCGGTTATCCTTGGCAAAATTGTAGGCACGCTCCATAAATAGGAAGGTCTGCCTATCTTCGCGACTTTCGGAATCCCGGTAGCGTTCCAGTTTTTCTATGAACTCGGTAATCACTGCATCGAGAAAATGTACCATGGTCTCCACCGCGTCGGTATTTTTCCACTTATCGTAGTGCAGCACATTTACGGACGACAGTACACATACGAAGGACCACTGGTCGTTGGAGGGCAGCATAATTTCAGTACAGAGGTTGCTCGCATACACGGTGTGGTTGTTGTCCCGGTACACATCTGCAGCGGCATTGTTGGCATTGTCCTTAAAGAAGATATACGGATAGCCCATCTCTCCCCTACGTTGCAATACCTTGGCCCAAATAGCGCGTTTGGCCCCATCTCCATCGATCATCTCCTTCATCCAGGCATCGGTAACCGTGACGCCGTGGGTAAGTTCCTGGATGGGATTTCCTTCGGTACCGATTTCGAGAAACTCCAGAATGTCCTGGTGCTCGATGGGAAGGTACGGCGAAAACCGACCGCGGCGAACCGAACCTTGGCTCACGACATCGACCATCGACTCGAAGAGCTGCATAATGTGGACCGACCCCGAGGCCTGTCCGTTATTCTTTACCGCGGCCCCACGGGGACGGATCTTGCCGAAATATCCGGAAGTACCACCGCCCAATTTAGACATCATGCCGACCTCGGACTGGGTGAATAGAATGTTGCCCATGTCATCGTCAACGTGTGATCCGAAGCAGCTGATGGGCAGTCCCCTTTCCTTTCCGAAATTGGACCATACAGGGGAGGCCAGGGAAAAGAATCCCTCGGACATATAGCCGTAAAATTTATCGGAAAATCCGGGCATGTCCAAAAGTTGTTCCGCCCTATCGGCTATTTCCCGGATACGTTGTTCCGGGCTCACCCCTTCGGTCAAATAGCCCGAGGCCAAGAAATTACGGCTGTGGTCGGTCAACCATTCAAAGCCGCCTTGGTCTTGCGGCCTATGGCTCTTGATGGCCGCTTTTCTTGCGTTAACAAGCTGGTCGCCCTTAGAGATTGATACTGTCGGTGCGTCTAATGTAGTCTTTGGATCGTTCATTTAAAAAAGGTCATCACTGGTTATACTTTGGGTTCTTTTGCTATAATTAATGGAGCGTTTCACGAAGAAGTCACCGTGTTTGGTGCCAATAATCTCATCGTCGAACCACTCCGTCTGGCTTAAAAGCGCTTCGTCTATCTCGAAGGTCTTTTCGATACCGATACTGGTGAGTGAATTGTTGAACCGGTTCTTTATGAATTCATTGACCAGGTTCTTGGGCAAGAAATCGAGCTCGCCCTTTTCAAAGATCCAATCGACAATTTTGCTTTCCGCCTCAAAGGCGTCAACACACATTTGCTGAATCATCCGGGCATGGTCCCTATCGAACCAATCGGGGTTCTCGTTTTTGATGATCTTGATGATGTCAATACCGAAATCGCCATGAATCTGTTCTTCTTTGGAAGTCGCCTCGACCACATTCGAAATACCCTTCAACATATTTTTATGTTTGTTAAAGGCCATGATGATTAAGAATTGCGAAAAGAGTGAAACGTGCTCGATAAAGAGGGAAAAGAGCAAAATGGATTCCGCATACTCCCTGTTATCCTCACTTCTGGCGTTTTTCAGGGCGGTTTCCAAATACTGCACCCGCTTCATGATCACCGGTTTTTTCTTGAGGTTCTTGAATTCCTGATTCAATCCCAGAATCTCCAGCAGATGGGAGTAGGCGTCGGCATGTCGGACCTCACTTTCCGCAAAGGTAGCTCCCACTGAACCGATTTCGGGCTTGGGCATTTTGTGGTAGATGTCGCCCCAGAAACTCTTCACCGCCACTTCGATCTGTGAGATGGCGAGCATCGTGTTCTTTATGGCACTGCGCTCCGTCTCGGTGAGCCGGGTCTTAAAATCCTGTATGTCACTGGTAAAGTTAAATTCGGTATGGATCCAATACGAATGTCGGATAGCAGGCACATATTCGTAAAGCCCCGGATACTCGTACGGCTTCAGGTTGATCCGCTTCTCGAAGATATTGCTCTTGCGTTTTTGGGCTTGGTCGTTTCGGTAGAGAATGTACGCCTTGGCCACTTCGAAAAATCCGGTTTCCATAAGGGCCTTCTCTACAAAATCTTGCACCTCTTCTACCGTAGGTACGTAGCCGGCGTCGGCTTTTTTACGTTCGAGCAGTCCCGTGTACACTTTTTCCGAAACCCGTTCGGCGTCGGCAACGCCCCCAAGCTCAACGGCGGTCATAGCCTTTAGGATGGCATTGGTCACCTTGTGCAAGTGAAAGGTTTTGGTCGTAAAATCCCGTTTAATGACTTGGGTAATTTCCATAGCTGATAGCATTAAAATGTTTATGAACGAAGCGAGTATAAAGATCAAGTTTTATTCCCTTGATACAATTCAAAAGGTCCGAAGTTTTTCCACAGGGTTATCAACAATGGGGGGATTTCGTAGGTGGAACGGGGGTTTGTGACGGCTAATAATTTCAAATAAAAGTTTCCGTGGTTTATCTTGTATTTGTAGTAAAATTTTTATAAAAGGAATATGTAATCATTTACACTTAAGCCGGTGTTTGTAGACGATCCGCTTCGATATCCTAAGCATTTGAGCACAATCCCTATGTGTCTCTTAAGGCTTTGAGGAAGCTATTCGGTGAACGGCAACTTTCATTCGGACAACGAAGATGTAGTACGCAAGAAGCAAAAAAAATGTCCATCCCAAACTGATGAGGAAAATGGCCGTGGTGGAGGCCCGATATTCATCGATCAGGCTGTAGTACATACAGCCCATCATGATCAAGTACACCGCGCAGTTGATATACCCCCACACCCCCATGACCTTCTTTTTGGTTTTTTTCCGCTTTTGGACCTTTCTCTTCACGGCAATCCAGATCCCCGTTGCTATAAGTGACGAAATTGCTAGGCCTAAAACGAACCAGATGATTTTAGTGGTCAGTCCGCCCCAATTTCCGAAATGGATGGGGTCGGCGATATCGTTCAGGTAAGTGACGGTACCGATTTTTGTCGCTTTTCGGGTTTCCAGTACCCCGTAGGTGGTGGGGTCTATATAAACCCGGTTGGCGCGTTGGCGCACCAGCGGTACATCGCTGTGACCGGTCAGGTAAATACTACCTCCCGTTTCTTCGCCGACGTAAAGCGTGCCGACCTTTAATTGGGGAACCGCCCTTTCCGCGATGCCTATAGCACGGTCATAGTCCAAATCAGAGGTTTTTGGCAGGTCGGACCCCTCGTATTGGACATCGACTACCTCTTGGGGGTCGGGGTCGGCCGTATCATTGATTCCCGCAACGTTGGCACGTTCCATAAAATACCAGATGCCCGTAACCGAAAAAATCAAGGTGAAGGGAACGGACCAGACCCCGACCAGTCTGTGTAGGCTCCTAAAGAGGACCAAAACGCCCTTTCCGGTCTGTAACTTGAACATTTTACGCCACCAGTTTTTATAAAAAAACAAGGCGGTTATCACCGAAACCAGCAATAAAAACGCGAAAAACAGAACGGTAAAATGTCCTATTTCAAAAGGAATGAACAGGAAGTAATGAAAATCCCTAAAAAAACGCTGAAAGGTAATGCCTGCCTCACCTTGAATTTTTCCGGTATAGGGATTGGCAAAAATATAGCTCTCGATCCCTCCTTCCGTTTTATAAAGGATGTCGCAGAGGTAGGGCTCCTCCGGACGTATCCAGCGGGTAATCTCGGCTTCGGGATAGGCTTGGCGGAAATTCACCATAACCGCATTCCTCGATGCCAATTCGTTTTGGGGCGAAGCCCTGGCCGCAGGATTGGCCAGCCAGTCCATTTCACGGCTCAACGTAGCCATGGTACCAGAAAAACAGACGATAAAAAAGAGGATGCCGAGGTTGATGCCGATCCAGCTGTGAATTTTAAAGAATGTCTTTTTCTTTAGCTCCATTAGAGTTTCCTGGATCAAACAAGCGGCAAACGTACGCAACTATAATCATTTGCCCAATGGCCCGGTAAAAATTCTTGTTGGAAATCAGCTTCGCCCAAACCTGCCATTTAGCATCGGACGGAAAGGTCAAATGCAAGTCGCTCGCCTGCCCATAGGCACCCACTAATTTGATGGCACGCTGCCATCCAAATACGATATGGCATGTTTACTTTGCGGTAAATTTTTTGTTTGCTAGGATCATGAGTGTTTGCTAGGATCTTTTAAAGCTAACGGCATCCAAGGTGCCGACTTGATAATCGATGGTTACCCCTTCGGCCTCGGCCAACTTTAATGCCTTTTTCTTCCCTTCCACACTGATATCGAAAGCGGATACCTCCCAGCCCAGCTTGGCGGCAAAAACGGCGTTGCGACCTTCGCCCTCGGCAGGAAAAAGAATTTTGCCGGGCGGTAGGGTCGTCAGTTGCTCGCGCAGGTAGACATTGGGGTCCTTGCCATAGGTGTATCCCTCTTTGGCAAAGCGTTGGTTCCATTTATTCAACCATGAATCTTTCACATTTCATTATTTTAAATAAGTATATCATTGTCCGTCGGTCAAGGAAAATTACAAAAAAGGGCCGATAGTACCTCAATGGTTTTACCGGCCCCGACCAACATAAACGACCTCAAACTTAAAATTTTCTTCGCTTGACCGAACCTTTCCAAACTGGGTCTTTACAGACCCCAAAGCCAGCTTGCCAAGACGGACAGGGCTCTTTTTTAGTTTAACAGGGCATACTCGAAGGCCGGATAGCCCCGCAACCCCTTCCGTTCATCAAGGCAGTGAACCTGATTTTATAGTCTAAACACTACCCTAAGTGAATTCGAGCATAACGAACAGCTGGGAATGGATTGTTATTGAAAGAGCTAATGAAATCGCGAAAACAGCTCCGTAGCCTTGTTGTAGGCCGCCTCGAAGACCATCCAGTTGACCCCTGAATCCGCTTTTGCAGCGGTCAGGTAACTCAGTAGTTTTTCGGTGGGCATGTTGCCCGTGAGTTCATCCTTGGCCATGGGACAGCCCCCAAAACCCTGTACCGCACCATCAAAACGCCGACATCCTGCCCGGTATGCGGCATCCACTTTTTCGTGCCATTGGCTTGGGGTGGTATGCAGGTGCGCCCCGAATTCGATATCGGGGTATTTGGGAATCAAGTGCGAAAAAAGGTAATCGATATTCTCGGGGGTCGATGTTCCTACTGTATCGGAAAGTGAGAGGATACGCACCCCCATCCCGGCCAACTTTTCCGTCCACTCCCCTACAATATCCACATCCCAGGGATCACCGTAAGGATTGCCGAACCCCATGGAAATATAGGTCACCGTTTCCTTGTCTGTGGCTGCACCGATATCCAGTATTTCTTGGAGGATATCAACCGATTCCGCAATCGTCTTGTGGGTATTCCGCATCTGAAAGTTCTCCGAAATAGAAAAAGGATAGCCCAAATAATCGATTTCCGGATGTTGGGATGCATCCCTTGCCCCTCGAACATTGGCTACAATGGCCAATAATTTGCTTTTTGATTTTGAGAGGTCCAATTGCGCCAGCACTTCGGCGGTATCGACCATTTGGGGAATGGCCTTAGGGGAAACAAAACTTCCGAAATCGATGGTATCGAATCCGCAACTCGATAGGGCCTGAATGTACTTCACTTTTTCCGCGGTGGGAATAAACTCCTTGATGCCTTGCATGGCGTCACGGGGACATTCGATGAGTTTCACTTTTCTGGATGGAGTTTCGTTCATGGCCAACTTGCAAATGGGAGTTCCAAATGTACCATTATTTATCCGATAGCAAGAGGTACAGGGCGATACCGATGAACACGGTAATCTGCAACCATTTCAACACGTGACCGACATTTTTGTTGTGGACGATAAACTCCGAAATAGTTCCCGAGAGCAGGGCTATCCCGCTAAAAATGAGTCCCGATACAAGCATAAAAAGCAATCCCAATACATAGAATTGGATGACCGTGCCCAAGGTATCACTGAACAAAAAGCCTGGGAAAAACGCCAAAAAGAAAATGGTAACCTTGGGGTTGAGCACGTTCATGATAAACCCCCTTTTAAAAAGTTGCCACAACCCTTTTTTGGCTACTTCTCCTCCAGAGAGCGATAAGGCAGCGGGACTCCGGTACACCTGAAAAGCCAAATAAAGCAGATAGCCCCCCCCTAGGATCTTGATGCCCAAGAAAAGATTTCCACTTTCCCGAATGATAACCGATATCCCAAAAGCCAATAAGGTCGTATGAACCAAACAGCCCGAGATGAGTCCCCCAGTAGTAGCCAGTCCATATTTCTTGCCGTTGGCCAGGCTCTGCGTCAGCACATAAATATTGTCGGGACCGGGAGAAATGGCCAAGGCGGCCGTTGCGAGGCTAAAGGCGTAGAGGGTTTCCAAGGTTCAATTTTCAAGTGCAAGAGTCAAGTTCATGTATCAAGTGCAAAATAACCGTACTTTTTTATATATTGGCGGAAACAATTGAAATTATGAAACCTTTCTATCAAGTCACCGCTTTATTTCTTGCTTTGCTCTCCCTAACTTTGTTTTCTTTCAAGACAAAGGATTCAACCATGGATAGAACCAAACCGACCGTGCAACAGGACAGCGTTTTACGCCATGTCGTCATGTTCAAATTTAAGGAAACCGCTACACAGGATGATATCCGCAAGGTTCAGGAAGCCTTTAGTGCCCTGCCTTCAAAAATTCCCCAGATCGCTTCCTACGAATGGGGCACCAACAACAGTCCCGAGGGACTCGACAAAGGGTTTACCCACGTCTTTTTTCTGACCTTTGATAGTGAGGCAGACCGCGGAGTTTACCTGCCGCACCCAGACCATAAAGCCTTCGGCGAGATTCTAGGACCGCATTTGGAGGATGTACTCGTTCTGGATTATTGGTCCAGAAAAGACTAAGCCAGCGGACTGACTGGTTTGAGATTTAAGGTTCAAGACCGCCTTTTTCGGGTTCAACGCTCAAGGTTCAAGATTTGGGCTTTGAGCTTTGAGCTTTAAGCTTTAAGCTTTAAGCAAGCAAGCGATTTCAACCTTGAACAGTACGAAGCAGCGATTGATCCTTGAATTGTTTCCCGCCCTTGACTCAAGACTCTCGTACCCCTAACTCTTGATTCTTAGTTCTTGGCTCTTGACTCCTGGTTCTTATTTCTTGGCTCCTGGTTCTTAGTTCTTGGCTCCTGGTTCTCCCTCAACAAACCTTGAACAGCTACAAAGTAGCGTTTGAACCTTACACCAATAATCTTTCGAGCATCCTACTTGGACCTCTTCAAAATCGCCTTATTGATCTTTTTCACCAAACTTGGTCCCTCATAGATAAAACCGGTGTACAATTGGACCAGGTCCGCGCCGGCATCCAGTTTTTCCAGGGCATCTTCGGCGGAGTGGATACCCCCTACCCCGATAATCGGAAAGGCTTTGCCGCTTTTTTCCGCTAAAAACCGGATAACTTCGGTACTTCTATGGGCCAAGGGCTTTCCGCTCAGGCCACCCGCCTCTTCGGTCTGTATCAAATCTGACTTTAGACCTTCACGGGATAGGGTCGTATTGGTAGCGATAACACCTTCTATTTTGGTATCGGCGACAATGGCGATAATATCAAGCAACTGTTCGTCGGTCAGATCTGGAGCGATTTTTAAAAGAATCGGTTTTTCCTTGACGGACTTTTCATGGGCGTAACTCGCATTACGTTCTTTTAGCTGCCGCAACAGGGCGGTCAGTGGCTCCTTATCCTGAAGCTCTCGCAGGCCAGGGGTATTGGGCGAACTCACGTTCACGACAAAATAATCCACATAATCAAACAGGGCGTCGAAGCAGATCAGATAATCCGTGACGGCCCCGGCATTGGGCGTAACCTTGTTCTTCCCGATGTTGCCTCCGACCAAGACGCGATGGTCTTTTTTCAAACGTTCGACGGCATCGAAAACGCCTTGATTGTTGAATCCCATCCTATTGATGATGGCCTGATCGGGTTTCAATCGGAACAATCGCTTCTTGGGGTTCCCTTCCTGGGGTTTGGGGGTCAGCGTACCGATTTCCACAAACCCGAACCCGAAATCCGAAAGTTCATTGTAGAGTTTGGCATCCTTATCGAAACCCGCGGCAAGTCCCACCGGATTTTTAAATCGGACACCAAAGACTTCGCGTTCCAAGCGTTTATCCTCAATCGAATACAGCTTCCTAAAAAATCCATCAAAACCGAGATGGGAGAGGGAACGGACCAACGAAAAGGTCAGGTGATGGGCCCGTTCCGCATCCAACAGAAAAAGAAAAGGGCGGACAAGAATTTTATACATGGAGGTTGGTGAAGTTTGGCTAAAAATACAAACTATCCTCCCAGCATTTCATCCGGGGCGGGGGATTTTATTAACAGGATGGACCTGATAAAGCCGACCGCGCCACATCTCCCGAACGGACTTTCTCCACTACACTAATTTTAGTAGGATGCCTTTTCCTAAGAACATCTTGAAGGCTACTTCTGCGGCAAGACGAAAGAAATTCCGTCCGCTAGTGCTGTTCCGGGTCTGACGAATCCCCATAAACCATTGGCGTCACTTCAATGGGCATTCGAAGCGCGGCCCGGCACAGTTCGAGGTAGCGTTGGTATTGCTTGGCATTGAACGCGGACAATAATGTTTTGTCGCTTTCATAGGAGGCCGCAAGCAATCTTTGCTGCAATACCTTATATTTATCGGCCAATTGTACCAGTTCCTCTTCCGTACTTTGTGGATGTTTGGCCAGCAATTCCTCGATTTGTACCTCAAGTCGACCGGTCTCCTCCGAAAGCTCTGTCCTTAGGGAATCCAACAGCACAACCTGCGTTTCCCTCAGCTGGAACACCTCGATGATGGACTTAACATCCTTTCCTCCTATATCCAAGCGACAGGTTTGGGCGGCTACCGAGAATGAAATCAGGGCAAAGGCCGTTGTCAGAAATATTCTTAGGGTCATAGATAGTAGTTTTCGGGGTTGGGCGTATTACCCTATATAAACAGAAAATCGTAACAAAAATTATATCGGCACCAATTCTTTGTCCGCCTCGACCTTCGATTGTAAAAACTGGGTTGGACCCGAACAAAAAAGACCGCCCTCTCGGACGGTCCTCGTTTCTATAAATGCTACAATTACTTCAATACAAGGTTCAATCGGGCGAACAGGTACCGGCCACCGACACCAAACTGCTGTGCACGGCGCGACCAATCAAAACGGCCGCCACTTCGGTTACCGTATTCCTCCAAGGCCCTTTCGGGATAGATATCGAACAAATTGTTCGCACCTAGGGTCAGGGTCAGCGCATCGTTAAATTTATAGCCGACGGACAGATCGGTCACGACCCGTGGGTCGAACACCTGTTGGTTCTCTAAGGTGGTGGTCGCTTCGGTCACTTTTCCGAAATAGACATTCCTTAGAAAGACAACGATTCTATCGGAGGTCAAACTGTTCGAAAGATTGATTTTCGTTCGGGGAACGGCCTCTTCTAGATATACCCTACTGTCCTCTGGGAAGTAGGTATCTACCAACCCGGCATTGGTCAGTACCTCGGAGGCGTTGATATCCCCGATCTGGTTGGTTCTGGAAAACGTACCGGCCAAGTCGGATTTCAATCTCCAATTATCGCTGAGGTTGGCATTGTGGGTAATCACAACATCCAATCCCCTTGATTCCGTATCAATGGCATTGGCGAAAAAGGAAGCCGCCGTGGCATTGGCCTGGCGCAATAGGTTATCGAGTTCGGTACCCGTGCCAGGTCCCTCGAACTGGCCCGTATAGACAACCCTATCCTCGATTTCGACATAGTACCCGTCGATGGTCAGGCTGAGGTTGGCATCGGGAATCTTAGCGGTAAGGCCCAAACTGACACTCTTTGAGGTTTCTTCCTTTAGATCGGGAATACCCAAAAGATTGGCGGCCCTACTGTCGTTGGCAAACGTACCGACTTCCTGGGGATTTCCCTCGTTATCGAAAATCGTAGAAGTGGAATTAAAATTGATCTGGTGCAACGATGGTGCCCTAAACCCTGTATTGGCGGCTCCCCTGAGATTCAGGTTTTCGGAAACCTTGTACCTAGTCGCCAACTTAAAGTTGACGGTCGAACCAAAATCGCTGTAGTTCTCGAAACGGGCGGCGAAACTGGCCAAAAAGGCATCGCTAAAATCCGCTTCAAAATCCACATATCCCGCCACGCTGCTTCGCTCCCTTGAGAGTTCGTTGGTGGGTGCGAAACCAGGAAACACCTGTGACCCCCCCGGACGGGCATTCCCGAAGAAATCCTGCGCCGGTTGTTGCGAAGCCAAGGTAATGCGTTCCCCGGCTTCCGTATATTGGGCATACGAGGCTTGCTCGCCCGCCTCGATCTCATATTTCTCGGTTCGGTACTCCGCTCCGAAGGCAATGTTCAGACCGGCCATGACCTCATCGAAATATTGGGTCACATCAAGATTGGCGGTGTTCTGGGCAAAGGAAAATCCGCCTGCATCGAAAATCGTAGGCGATGCATTTTGCAATGAAGCATTAAAGGTATTGCCGATGGTGTACATAAAAGCGTTACGGCCGTAGGTGTTGCTCAGGTCAACGTCCCAACTGCCCACCGTTCCTTTTATACCGACCGAAAGGGACTGATCTTTGATATTGGAATTGATTTCCGGGAGAAATCCATCGGGGTATGCGGGCGTATAGGTCCTGCTTTGATTCGGCAACCGATAAAAACCGGCGGAGTTACCGGTTCGCGAACTGAGTCCCGCAAAGGAGTAGACTTCCGTTCCGTTGTCGTCTAACGGAAGCGCAAAATTCGCAAAAAAACGACCCCCGCGCAGGGCGGATTGACCGACCCGCATATTGTAATCACTGCGATCTTGGCCCCGGGCCGCCAATTCGGCCTCGGTAGCATTCTCGGAGAGAATAGGCTGTAGTGCTTCCTTGGTAGTGGCTCCGTTCAGGGCAATCCCCGCCTCGTTCGCATATTGGATGACATCGGCTACATCGTCGTCCAACAAATTGGAAATATCGTATCCGTCGTTAGAAGCCACCCGTTCCACAACATTGTACTGATTGAAAATTTCCCCTTCCCATTCCTTCATCCTACTATAATCCTCCCTTACGTCGAAATCTCCCGAAAGGTTGAGATAGCCGCCGTTATCGCCCAAGGGCACCCCGAAACTGGCGGCCACATTGGTCGATTCCCCGTCCACTCCCCCGGTCTGGTCATTGGCATTTTTGCTAAAATGCGCTCCTGTGGTCACCGCGGTATTGAGTTGGTTAACGGACTTGTTAAGTACGATGTTGATGACCCCCGCAATGGCGTCGGAGCCGTATTGGGCGGCGGCCCCATCGCGCAATACCTCGATCCGTTGAATGGCGGCCGCGGGAATCGCGTTAAGGTCCGTTCCTACGCTCCCCCGGCCGAAGGTACCGTTGACATTGATTAACGAAGAAGTATGCCGTCTTTTTCCGTTGACCAGTACCAACACCTGATCGGGACCCAGTCCGCGCAAGGAAGCGGGATCGATATGATCGGTACCGTCAGCGATCGTCTGGGTATTCGAGGTGAACGAGGGAGCTACATAGTTCAAGATCTGGTTCAGGTTGACCTGCGGTGCCACGTTGTTGAGCTCCGTCATATCGATGACATCGACCGGTACGGCGCTCTCAATGGCAGTCCTGTTAGGGGCACGCGACCCTACGATAACTACCTCCGATAGGGCCACGCCCGATGTCAGCTGAATGCTCATTTCCCCTGCTTCGGCGGCAACTTGTCGGGTCTCAAAGCCGATATAGGAGACGACCAGGGTGTCCCCGACCTCTGCCTCGATCGAAAAATTTCCATCGAAATCGGTCGTGGAGCCCGTAGTTGTTCCCTTGACCACCACCGAGGCCCCGGGGAGGGGAACACCCTCATCATCTAGGACGGTGCCCGTAACTTGTGCGCTTGCCAGACCGATTCCGCCGATCCATAGCGCCAATACCATCAAATATTTCGCTTTCATAATGTGTGTTTATTTGAGTTAATGTTAAATAGGATAGTGAAATTTAAGAAAATATTATCCCTCGGAGTAGGAAATTGGCTAAAAAGAATCCCACGCCTCCTAACGCAACTGCTGTAAACAGCTTCAATTTCGTACATTTACGCCCCTTATCCGAAACATTTTTCCATGCAACATATCATCGACCGATTTTTGAAGTACGTTAAGATCGACACCCAAAGTGATCCTAATTCCAAGACCACGCCCAGCACCGAAAAACAATGGCTTTTCGCGGAGGAACTGGTCGAAGAACTTCAGGAAATCGGATTGGAAGACGTATCCATCGACGACAATGCCTACGTGATGGCCACTTTGCCCAGCAATATTGACGAAGAAGTGCCGGTTATCGGTTTCATATCCCATTTTGATACCTCACCCGATTTTACGGGAACGGACGTCAATCCCCAGATCATCGAGAACTACGACGGTAAGGATATCGTACTCAATGCGCTGGACGACATTGTGCTCTCTCCCGATTATTTTGAGGATTTACTGCAGTATAAAGGCCAGACCCTGATCACCACGGATGGCACCACCCTTTTAGGTGCCGATGATAAAGCGGGGATCACCGAAATCGTGACGGCCATGGAATACCTGATCGACAACCCCGAAATCAAACACGGCAAGATCAGGATAGGCTTCACCCCAGATGAGGAAATAGGACGCGGCGCCCACCATTTCGATGTGGATACCTTCGGGGCGGAATGGGCCTACACCATGGACGGCAGCCAGATCGGGGAACTGGAATACGAAAATTTTAATGCCGCAAAGGCCAAGGTCGGCATTACGGGAAAAAGTGTGCACCCTGGCTACGCCAAGAATAAAATGGTCAATGCCATCAGTATCGCTACGGAATTCCTGGAGATTTTGCCGCCCGAGGAAACGCCACAGCACACCGAGGGACGGCAGGGCTTCTTTCACGTGGACCATCTCAAGGGCGAAATCGAGCACGCGGAATTCGAAATGATCATTCGCGACCACGATGCGGCCCAATTTGAAGAACGCAAACAGCTACTCCGGGACATTACCTCGAAGCTTAACCGAATACACGGGGATTGCATCGTTTTGGAGCTGGAGGACCAATATTATAACATGCGGCAAAGAATCGAACCCGTCATGCATATCGTCGGCATCGCCAAAAAGGCCATGGAGGCCGTAGGCGTAGCCCCGATTATCAAACCTATTCGCGGCGGCACCGATGGTTCGCAGTTAAGTTATATGGGACTGCCCTGCCCCAATATCTTTGCCGGCGGTCACCATTTTCACGGAAAATACGAGTATGTGCCTGTCGAAAGCATGCAGAAGGCAGTGGAGGTCATCGTCAAAATTTGTGAGCTGGTAGCGGCAAACAGATAAACAATTTCATACGACGGTAAACGAAAAATCTTAATTGGGTTCAATACCCTAAACTCTGAATACCGATGGAAGAATCCGAAAAAATCGAGGCCTATTATACAGCGGAACATCGTTTCAAAGATGGTATCGCCCTTCTGCGCAATTTGGCCGGCAAGACGATAGCCACAGAAACATTTAAGTGGCATACCCCGACCTACACAGTTGGCGGCAAGAATGTTTTTTGGATCTCAAGGTTCAAGAACCATTTTTCAATCGGTTTTTTTAACGGAGTATCGCTATCAGATCCAGATGGGCTGCTGGAAACCGCCCAGCCTGGCAAGACCAAGGCCATGCGGCACTGGAAATTTAAATCTGCTACCGATATCGATGAAAAGACAGTGCTTATCTACATGAGGGAAGCCATCGAAAATCAGGAGAAGGAATTGAAATAGGCGGACTCGCTTCAGTGCGTTTAATTTTAAATTTCAACTCCCAAACAGGTTTTCCCTTCGAAGATTTCAAGAGCAATAATCAGGGTTTGGCACGGGAAATCCGCGCTTGAAATTTGGATTTTGAAATTTGGAATTTGGATTTCGGATTTCGGATTTCCACTACACCATCGGCAATTTCCAGCCGTTTTTATAATCGGCTTTCAGGTACCGGTTGGCTTCCTTTTCCTTGAACTCTCCATTGGCTTCGTCCCAGTAAATGCGGTTCCCGGACTTAAAGGCGGCATTGCCCATATGGGATACCACGGCGGCATCGTAGCCCACTTTGATCGGGGCGTTCAAGCTAGAGGCATCCCTACTTTTTACGGCTTCTATGAAGTTTACGGTATGCAGGTCGAGTCCGTTCGCGCCTCCCGTTCCGTGCGATTCGGCCTCCATTTTTGGAATACCGGGCTCTCCCCATCCTTGGAACTCCGTTTCGGGAATGATTTCCCATCCGTTACGATCAAGCACCAAGGTACCGGTGTTCCCGATAAAGGCGACCCCGTGGTTACGGCCATAGTTGCCGCCATCGATACCGGTAGCGTGTTCCCAAAGCATGGAAAAACCGTCGTATTCATAGACGGTCTGTAGCGTGTCGGGGGTTTCGGAAGCATCGTCGGGATACGCGAATTTACCCCCCAGGGCCATGACGGATTTGGGCGTGCCCGCCTTCATGCCGTACAGCGCATAGTCGATCATATGTACGCCCCAATCGGTCATGAGTCCACCTGCATAATCCCAGAACCATCGGAAATTAAAATGGAAGCGGTTGGGATTGAAAGGCCTGTTCGGTGCCGGGCCCAACCACATTTTATAGTCCACCCCCTCCGGGGCCTCCGAATCGGGGAGCACGGGTACGGGCTTCATCCAACCTTGGTAGGCCCAGGCTTTCGCCAACCGAATATTGCCCAGTTTTCCGGAATGCACCACCTTGATGGCATCGACGAAATGTGGCTGGCTACGCTGCCACTGGCCGACCTGCACCATCCGATCACTGGCGCCGACGTAGTTCAGCATAACGTTGGATTCCTGGACCGAATTGGCGATCGGCTTTTCGCAATACACATCCTTCCCCGCCTGCAGGGCATCGGTCAACATGAGGCAGTGCCAGTGGTCGGGCGTGCCGACTATCACCACGTCAATATCCTTGTTCTCCAACAATTTCCGATAATCCCGGTACCACTTCGGCTTTTTAATGCCCGCCTTTTCCAAGTCCGCAGTCCGGGCCTTTAAAACGCTCTCATCGACATCACAGAGGGCAACGACGTTCGTTTCGCTGATTTTCAGCATGGAAGTGAGGTTGCTGAATCCCATCCCATTACAACCGATCAGACCTACGTTGATCCGATCGTTCGCCCCTACCGGCCTGCGAAGGGTGGCCAAAAGTTCCATGGGAAATAGGAAAGCGGCGGTCGATCCCGTCACTGCCAACGCACTTTTCTTGATAAATTGTCTTCTGTTATGCATGTACCTGTTCTTTGATTGGACGAACAAGTTAACAATTTCACCCATAAAAAAAGCATCGATTCCAAAAAACCGATGCTTAATAATCTCAATGCTTATTTCTATTGGAGACCTCAATCGGACCTAGGACTTTAAGACTTAGGACAAAGGACTAAAAAAATTTCAAAAGCAGTCCGACAATTGACAAAGTTGACGATCCTACGCCTTAGGTCGAACAGCCTTACGTCAAAATCGATGATGTAGGTAGTAAATAAGCGAACAAGCCGTACTTCTTCAGGGCCGGCTTCTTATTTCTTCTCTTTGGGCGCGTTCAGCTTTTTGCTCATTTCCATCGAAATGGCCGAACGGTCGAATTTTAATTTCCCGGCCATAGTTTCCAAAATGCAGGAAGAATCCTTGTCGCTCAGGTCCATAACCTTGCCGTGCAGTCCACTTTTAGTTATTACGCGGTCCCCTTTTTTCAGCTCGGCCGCGAATTTTTTCTCGTCCTTTGAACGCTTCATTTGGGGTCGTATCATAAAAAAATACGCGACCACGAAGATTAAGATCATCGGAAGAAACTGTCCTATATCACCCATTGTTTTTCAATTTTCATTATATATTCTACTTAGGTTGTTCGCTGGATAAGCTAAGGCCTGCCCGCCGGCAGGCCTTATATAATTTTTACATCTATCCATACTGACCTACGATGGTCAGCCGGGTCGCTTTGCGCTTATGAAGTCGGGCCGGCGTTCTTCGGGTTTACGAAGGCCTTGATGCGCAACATCTCGGTACCGCTTTCCGTATTGGCATTGACCGTGATGGTTTTACTTACCTGGTTCTGTCCGGATCCGTTGAATTTGACCAGCAGTTCGCCAGTCTCCCCGGGCGCGATGGGATCTTTAGGTGGGTTGGGCACCGTACAGCCACAAGAACTGGATGCGTTGGTAATGATCAAGGGCGCGTTACCGGTGTTGGTAAACTTGAATATGGTCTCTTGGGCCGCTCCCTGTTCGATCGTTCCAAAATCGTGCTCCACCTTTTCGAACTGCATTACGGGCACCTGCTTGCCCGCCTCATCACGCGCGGACGCTTGTGCTACGTTGTCCGAATTCACCTTGTTCGAGGCATTGTCCTTACACGAAGTAAAGGCCATCATCGAAATAGCGCTTAGAAATAAAATTGTTTTTTTCATGGTCTGTACTGTTTAATTAGTTTGCAAAATTAATGAAAATTTATAAAGTGGTAGTTCGTCGATGAAAATGAACCTACATCCCCTTAACGAACGAATTTTCAATTTAGTGTCCACCTTAGATCAATCCCCTCCCGATTTTATTCAATTTACCCTCTGTTTTGTACTCCCTGACCAGGCTGTCCAGTATCCCGTTAATGAAAATACTGCTTTTCGGGGTGGAGTATTCCTTGGCGATTTCCAAAAATTCGTTGATGGTCACTTTTTCTGGGATAGTAGGAAAGTTGAGCAGCTCGCATATCGCCATTTTTAATAGGATGGAATCCATATCCGCAATCCGGTCCTTGTCCCAATTCGGCGTTTTCCCCTCGATTTCCTTCGTCCACTTGGCATCGTTCAGCAAGGTCTTGGTCAGCAATTTCTGGGCGAAGTCCATATCCGCATCATCCTTGAGCAACCTGGGAAGAAAAAAGGATGGCGGACGGTTTTCCTTTGCTTTCCTGAATAATTTTAAAATAAAGGTATTCACTATGGGGATGTCGTCCACCCAAGTCAACTTATCGTCCTCAAAATAATCGTAGATTTTCTCGTTCGGCGCAATGATATCCCTATAAAGGGCAATAATAAAATTTTTATCCTCTTCATACGAACTTTTTCCGGAGGTCATGTAGTCCGCGTACAGCTGATGTTCGACCATTTCGTTGAACAGGATCCTCACGTACTCATCGTTCTCCGACCAATTGGTCAACTTGCGTTTTTTAAGTTCCGCCTTTAGCCCCTCGTTGTTCACCAACTGGAGCAAGAGCCTGTTGTTCACGAACTTTTCTTGGTCGGGATAGGTATCGGAGGCAGTCGCCAGATACTTTTTCGAGGACAACTTCAAGTGTTTTTCGGCCCGCTGTTGCATTTCGATCATTAGGCTTAGCATGAGAAGGTACAAGCTGTACATACTTTCAATGCTATACCGCAGAAATTTCTCCTGCTTTTGCAAAGACTCGTCCTTTGATTGGGTCAGGGCATAAATACATTGCATGACTTTGATCCTGATGTGCCTTCGTGTCAACATAGATGTAAAGAACCTTTAAATAATTCAAATCCGTCTTCGAGCGGCAAAAATAGGGAAAGCAAGAGGAAGTTCAAGTGCAAAATCCGGTACAAGCCCAAAAAAAAATTGGATGCCCGATGGACGGCCGCCGGTAACGATTATAGGACCGACATTTCTTTTGTTGAATTTGTTTCCCTGAAGTTCTTGCATCTTGGTTATCTTTGCCAAATTGAATTTCCGCTCGCTGCATGAAAGAACTCCAACACCTCAACAAATACTTTAAAAAATACTGGAAGAAATTGCTGGTAGGTGTATTCATCACTATTATAGCAAGAATGTTGCAGTTGGTCATGCCTTCGTACGTCAACAAGTCCATCACCGTAGTCGAGCAATTTTTGGATGCGGAACTGGCCGAATCGGAGGCCAAGGCGCTACTTTTAAAATTTATTCTCATTATCGTGGGCGCCGCACTGTTATCGGGATTTTTCACCTTTTTGATGCGGCAGACCATTATCAACGTATCGCGCTATATCGAGAAGGACCTGAAGAACGAGGTATTCGATCACTATCAACTGCTAAGTCTCGATTTTTATAAAAAAAACCGCACCGGCGATTTGATGAACCGCATCAGCGAGGATGTAAACCAAGTGCGTCTCTATGCTGGACCCGCCTTGATGTACGGCATCAACACGATTACCCTTTTTGCCTGTATCATTCCGATCATGTTCTTTACCGCACCGACCCTCGCGGCCTATGTACTGATTCCCCTGCCGATCTTGTCCGTCTTGATCTATCGGATCAGCAAGATCATCCACAAACGCAGTACCGTTGTACAGCAATTTCTTTCGACTCTCTCCACCTATACCCAAGAGGTATTTTCGGGGGTATCGGTCATTAAGGCCTATGCCCTGGAACCCCAGATCAATTCGGAAGTAAGCGAACTCGCCATTGAAGGCAAGGATAAGAGTATGGACCTGGCAAAGGTTAACGCCTGGTTCTTTCCGTTGATGTTGCTGTTGATCGGTATCAGCAACCTTTTTGTCATCTACATCGGAGGGAAACAGTTCATTGACGGCGAAATCGACTCGGTCGGGGTCATTGCGGAATTCATTTTATACGTTAATATGCTTACTTGGCCGGTGGCCATGCTGGGATGGCTGACTTCGATCGTGCAACGGGCGGAGGCTTCGCAAAAACGAATCAACGAATTTTTACGGCAATCCCCTGATATCATCAATACCGTGCACGAAGCCACTCCCGTCCAAGGAAAAATCGAATTCCGGAACGTGACCTTTACCTATAGCGATACAGAAATCACGGCCCTAAGGAACATTTCCTTCACCATCAACGCAGGAGAAACGGTGGCCATCCTTGGCAAGACGGGTTCTGGCAAGTCCACCATTCTTGACCTCGTGGCACGACTCTACGATGTATCATCGGGAGAGATATTGATCGATGACATCCCCATCCGAGAATTGAACATCGAAAGTTTACGCCGGGCGGTCGGGGCGGTACCCCAAGAGGCCTTTTTGTTTTCGGACTCCATCAAGAACAACATCAAGTTCGGCAAGGAAAACGCTACGGACGAAGAAGTCGTTCAAGCCGCCAAGGAAGCGGTGGTGCATCAGAACATCATCGGATTTTCAAAGGGATACGACACCGTCCTCGGGGAAAGGGGCATCACCCTCAGTGGAGGCCAGAAACAGCGGGTATCCATTGCACGCGCCCTTCTAAAAGACCCACAGATATATCTTTTCGACGATTGTCTTTCGGCGGTGGACACGGAAACCGAAGAAGAAATATTGGGCAATCTTAAAAAGGCCTCGAACGATAAGACCACCTTAATCGTGAGCCATCGGGTCTCATCGGCCAAGAACGCCGATAGGGTGCTCGTGCTCAAAGAAGGGGAACTCTTACAGCAGGGCACCCACGAGCAGCTCAACACTAAGGAAGGTTATTATAAAGAGCTCTATGTTACGCAGTTGTCTGAAAATGAATCTTAAGCCAATATGTGGGTAGTCCGTGAGGGGAAAATGCCTCTTGATCACTTATAGGGCATACTTCTGCATGACCGATTGCAGAAAAGCCTTTTCTGACCGTTTCTTGGCGAATGCTTCCCGATGTCGAACAATACATGCGAACCGGTCTTGACGGACAACATTTAAAGAAATCTTAAAAATTGTTGCTGTATTGACTTTTTTTTTTCACTTTTGGACAAACCTACTTTTGTAACCTTTGAACCCCCAATTTTTGGGCACTTGCTAGGCTGCAGAGGTATAACCAACACGTAGAAAGATGGAAGGGAAAAATTCAAACGATCAGGAGGAAATTCACTCCAAAGTAATGCGGGCAGGCAGAAGAACCTATTTTTTCGATGTACGCAGCACCAAAGCCGGGGATTATTATCTCACGATTACCGAAAGCAAAAAATTCACCCATGACGATGGGTCTTTTCACTACAAAAAACACAAGATATACCTCTACAAGGAGGATTTTGAGGATTTCCGGAAGAATGCAGAGGAAATGATGGATTTTATCATTGAAGAAAAAGGTACCGAAGTTATTTCCGAAAGACACCAAAAAAACTTTAAGAAAGAGGAAGAGAGTGAAAGCGTCCAAGCCAAATCCACCGATAGTTTTACCGATGTAAGCTTTGACGATATCTAAATGACGCACCTTAAATCGGTTCGCGTAGCTTTAGGGGGTTAATTATCGACCTTTCACGGGTCGATTCCCTTTTGCATAAACCATCCTTATATGAAAATCTCACTCTTCGCAACCGCCTTTTTGTTTGTCCAGATCGGTTTCGCCCAAGACAGTCTTGACCTTGATTACTATCTTCCACAAGAGGTCAGCTATAATCAAGACATTCCGACCCCCAAGGAGATAATCGGACATGAAGTAGGCGAATGGCATATCACCCACGACAAACTGATGTTCTATATGCAGACCCTCGCCGATGCCAGCGACCGCATCAATATCGAGAACCGTGGGGAGACCTTTGAGGGGCGACCGCTTCTATTGCTGACCATAACATCGCCCGAAAATCTCGGAAATATCGATAAAATCAGGAAAGATCACGTGGCGCTAACGGAAAAGGGGAGCGCTGACCTGAATCTCGACACGATGCCGGTAGTGGTCTATCAAGGGTTTTCCATTCACGGCAACGAACCCAGCGGCTCGAATGCCGCGTTGGCCTATGCCTATTACCTGGCCGCCGCCCAAAGACCTGACATCGAAACACTTTTGGACGATACGGTGATTTTACTGGACCCCTCCTTTAATCCCGATGGGCTGCAGCGCTTTGCGTATTGGGCGAATTCCAATAAGAGCATCAACCTGAACCCCGACAGCAACGACAGGGAATTTCACGAGGTCTGGCCACGAGGCCGTACCAATCATTATTGGTTCGACATGAACCGGGACTGGCTGCCCGTACAACTTCCGGAAAGTCGCGCCCGAATCGCATCCTTCCACAAATGGATGCCCAACGTCTTGACCGACCACCACGAAATGGGTACCAATTCTACCTTCTTTTTTCAGCCGGGAGTACCATCAAGGGTACATCCTCTGACCCCGGATATGAACCAGGAACTCACCGCCGAAATCGGCACTTATCATGCCGCTGCCCTTGACAATATCGGTTCACTCTACTATTCCGAGGAAAACTACGACGACTTTTATTATGGAAAAGGTTCCACCTTTCCGGATATCAATGGCGGGGTCGGAATTCTGTTCGAACAGGGCAGTTCACGAGGTCATTTGCAGGAAAGCGAGAACGGCATCCTGAGCTTTCCCTTTACCATTCGCAATCAATTCGTTACTGCACTTTCTACCGTAAAAGCGGCACAGGCCATGCGGGAAAAGATGCTCGACTATCAGCGCGAATTTTATACGGAATCAAGCATTGAATCGGCCATCGGTAGAAATAAGGCCCTGGTCTTCGGGGACAGCAAAGATGCAGCCAAAGCTTGGCATTTTGCGGACATGCTGCGACGCCAACATATTAAGTTCCACCCACTTTCGGACGATGTACGGCTCGATGGGAAGGACTATAAAAAGGGCTACGGCTACGTCATTCCGAAAAATCAAAAAAACTACCGGCTGATCAAGGCGATGTTCGAAAAACGCACCAGCTTTACCGACAGCATTTTCTACGACGTTTCCGCATGGACCCTACCCTTGGCCTTTAATCTTGATTATACCGAAGCCCGGTCCCTAAGCGCCGCCGATGAATCCGTTACCGGGCTCGCCCCCTTAACGGGAGGTCTCGATGCCCGGAGCAACTATGCCTACCTGTTCGAATGGAACGAATATTACAGTCCGAAAGCCCTGAACGAAATCACCAAAAAAGGAATTCGGGCCAAGGTCGCAAAATCGCCTTTCAATTTGGAGGATAAGGATTATGGTTACGGTACGATTATGGTTCCCGTTCAGGGACAGGAAATGGATCCGGACGAGCTTTACCAATTTCTGAAGGAGGTCGCCCAAGAAAGTAACATCCAGATTACCCCCGTAAGCACTGGATTGACCCAAGGTATCGATTTGGGCAGCAACGACTTCAACATCATAAAAAAGCAAAAGGTAGCCCTTTTGGTAGGTTCGGACGTTCGCTCCTACGATGCCGGGGAAATCTGGCATTTGTTCGACACCCGTTATGACATGAACATCACCAAAATCGACACGGAGTATTTTGATTCCGTGGATTTGAGCCAATACACCGACTTCATTGTCCCTAGTATGGGTAGCGGGGGACTTTCAAAAAAGCAGGCTGAAAAACTCAAAAAATGGGTCAGGGAAGGCGGTACGTTAATCGGCTATCGCGACATGGCGGAATCTTTCGAAAAGAATGGATTGATGGAACTCAAATTCAAAAAGGACACCCTCGTAGCCACGGACATATCTTACGGTGAGAAAAGGGATTTTAAAGGGGCGCAAGTAACCGGCGGTGCTATATTTGAGGCCGATCTCGATCTTTCGCATCCAATAAACTACGGTTATAAAAACGACAAACTGCCCCTGTTCAGAAATACGAACATCTACATCGAGCCTGATAAAGACAGTTACAACAATCCGATCCAGTATACCGAGAACCCCCTGATGAGCGGTTATATTTCTGAGGAAAATCTCGAGATGCTCAAGAAAAGTGTACCCTTCCAAGTCCAGCGTATGGGCAAGGGCCGGGTCATCGTGTTCACGGACAATACCAACTTCAGGGCCTTTTGGTACGGCACCAACAAATTGCTGATGAATGCCATATTTTTTGGAAATATGATGTGATAGGGCACCACCGCCATTAAATTTTAATTGGCATACGCCAAATCGGACAAAAACCTTCTGAAATAAACCTGTTTCAGACAGCGTAGTTCCCGGCAACACCCTGAACCTCAGATTACCATGGAGGTGCCCGACCGGATGCTTTGAACGGGATCAATAATTCGTTTCGGGGTTATTTGTACGGAATCGATAGTACCCAGGCTTTAATTTACGACATTTCATTGCGGCCGGTTCAGGAAATTTTGAGTCCGTTGGCCACTGGGGCCTCGGGCCGTAAGAGCACTACATCGTCCCCCTCTACTGCGCCCAAAATAAGACATTCGCTCATAAAGTTCGCAATCTGTTTTTTGGGAAAGTTGACCACCGCCACCACCTGCCTGTGCAAGAGCTCCTCTTTTCTATAGCGACCGGTAAGCTGGGCGGATGATTTTTTAATCCCGATTTCATCCCCGAAATCGACGCGTAATCGGTACGCGGGTCTACGGGCTTCGGGAAAATCATCGATCGCTACGACGGTCCCGATCCGTATATCGACTTTGGCAAAATCGCTCCAAGCTATGATATCGGTCATTTCGTTAGATTAAAATTAATGTTATATTACGGACTCGAATCGGAATCGAACACGCGAGCTAAAAGAAATAGCGCCTAAAGATAAATTTACTTTTTAAAGTAAAACACATCATCAAGAATCAATAATTACTAATTTACATTCTCCCATGGCAAGAACACCCAGTACGATGCTTCCCCTCGGAACCAAGGCCCCCGAATTCAGTCTTACCGATACCGTAATGGACAAGACCGTAAACCTACACGCCCTCAAAGGTGACAAGGGCACGGTAATCATGTTCATCTGTAACCACTGTCCCTTTGTAAAGCACGTCAATCCCGAAATCGTTAAGGTGGCCGAGAACTATCAGGATCGGGGTATCGCTTTTGCAGCTATTTCCAGTAATGACGTAGAAAATTATCCGCAAGACGCCCCTCATTTGATGAAAGAAACCGCAAAACAAGAGGGATACCCTTTTCCCTATCTCTACGACGAGACGCAAGGAACGGCAAAAGCCTTTGATGCAGCCTGCACCCCGGATTTCTATTTGTTCGATAGCGATTTGGAATTGGTGTACCGCGGTCAATTGGACGATTCCCGTCCCGAAAACGGCATCCCGCTTACCGGAAACGACTTGCGGAATGCCTTGGATGCGCTCCTCAAGGGGAAAACGATCGACCCCGATCAAAAACCCAGTATCGGCTGCAATATAAAATGGAAGGATTAAGAACGTGCAATGTCGCCCCATTTCTGTTCAAAAACTTTAATACACTTTTAACCATAAGCGTATGGGGATTGCTCTTTAATCTACTAGTTTTATAGGCATTTAATTTTAATACAAAAACACACCAAAAATGGCAACACTACGATTAGGCGATAAAGCCCCCGATTTTACGGCGGACAGCTCGATGGGCGAAATAAACCTTTACGATTACCTTGGCGATAGCTGGGGCATCCTGTTTTCGCATCCGGCGGATTTTACACCGGTCTGTACTACCGAATTAGGCGTCACGGCAAAGTTCAAGGAGGAATTTGCCAAGCGCGACGTAAAAATGCTGGCACTCAGTGTCGATGATGTCGACTCCCATAAGGAATGGATAAAGGATATCAACGAAGTCAACGATACCACGGTCAATTTTCCGATCATTGCGGATACGGATCGAAAGGTGTCCGATCTATACGACATGATCCATCCGAATGCCGACGATACCCTGACGGTACGTTCGGTATTTATCATCGCGCCCGATAAAACGGTAAAGTTGACCTTAACCTATCCGGCATCCACAGGCCGGAACTTTTACGAACTGCTTCGCGTCGTCGATTCGTTGCAGCTTACTGCCAATCATAAGGTAGCTACCCCGGCTAATTGGAAAAACGGGGAAGATGTAGTGGTCAGTCCCGCTATATCCACGAAAGACGCGGTCGACATGTTCGACAAGGGCGTGAAAGAAGTGAAGCCTTACTTGAGGATGACCCCGGACCCTACGGCCTAAGCCGTATTTCCGAACCCGAATATTTGAAATTCGGCATTCGCACAAGCTATCAAGCCTCCCATCATTTCGGGAGGTTTTATTGTTATGATCAGTCGCTTCACGACCTAAACCCGACGTAGGACCTTTTAGTCCCTCGTTCCAAAGGCGGATGGCCGTCCATTTTCTGGAATAAAGCATCCAACGGAAACCTACAAAAATGAACTTCTTGTATCTTTTCCTACCGAAACATAAGAAAAATCCAGTATTCTTATTAACTTGTAATAAGAAAGCTCGGAAAGATGCCGCCATCCTTTAAAAACAGCATACTAGTTTTAGCAGGTATTTTATCGTTAAATAGCTGTGTAAACCTAAAACATGTCAATAAGTTCGCCCAGAGTTCGGTCGAGGGTATCGAACAGTATGACTCGCTGGCCTCGTCTTTTACGGAAATTTGTTACCAAAATTGTGAACAAGAACACATTCGCCAGTTCAAAATTCACGATATCGAATGCGAATGCGGTCCCGATCGGAGGGCCGATAGCATTACACGTTTGATCTATACTACCACAAAAGACTATTTTTACGGGTTGTCGGACCTGAGCCAAAACGAGCTCACCAAGTACCAGGCCGATGATTTTACCCAAACCTTGGCGACCGGCAATTTCGGTCCGCTGGAAATGGACGAGGCCGACGTAAAGGCATATTCCGACATCTCCACCCTTCTGCTTCGAGCCACTACCGACGCCTTTCGAAGAAAAAAATTAAAACAATACGTCACCCAGGCCCACGGTCCCCTTCTAAAATTACTCCACTTTCTCGAACTCAACCTCACCGGAAGCCTGAACGGAAAATTGGAGGTGCAGAAAAGTGAGCTCAAGGATTTCTATTTCGATTTTATAATGGACAAGCAATTGTCCGATTACGAACGCATCAAATTTGCGGAAGATTATTTCCGGCGTACGTCGGAAATAGAGGCCCAACAAGAGACGTTAAGCACTTACGCCGAGGTATTGAGGGAGATGGTGGAAGGACATACCATTTTATACAGCAATATCGGGAACATGACCGATGATGAGGTTCGAAAAACCTTGGGGAGGCATGGCCGAAAACTACATGGTAAGATTTCTTCATTTAAAACCAAAGAATGAAAAGCTTGACCTCACATCAGGTAAAAGAACTTGCGGACAACCTCCTCAGGATGACCAACGCCCTTGGCAATTATCGCTATGAAAATTACGAGCATTTAACAGAGGAACAGAACCTGCGGATCAAGAATCTGCACAGAAGACAACTTTCGCTGACCACAAGACTTTACACCCAGTCCGCCATTTTGGTGATGGAAGAGGTCGAGACCTCGCTCAAACATATCGAGACGATCACCCACGACACCCGAAAGCTTTATAAGGAACTGGGAAGCGTGCAAAAAATAATCAATCGTGCCACCTCGGTGCTGACCTTGGCGATTGCCATCATCGGATTAGACCCCAAAGGCATCACCTCTTCCATTGAGGACTTATTGACCAAAGCGGCCTGAGCCTTACGGGTTTCAAAATATAACTTTCAAAAAAATCACGCGATTAAATAATTAAATCCTATATTTGCGCTTTAATTTAATTTTTAATTTTTTAGTATTATGAACAGAGGAACAGTAAAATTCTTCAATGACTCCAAAGGTTACGGATTTATCACTGAAGATGGTTCAAGCGAAGATCACTTTGTACACATTTCAGGTTTAATCGACGAAATTCGTGAAGGTGATGTTGTAGAATTTGAACTACAACAAGGTAAAAAAGGATTGAACGCGGTAAATGTGAAAGTAGTAGACTAAGAACGCATAAACTTTTTTTATACCAAGCCCCGGCATTACTGTCGGGGCTTTTTTTTTACTTTACATCCATCAACTCAACGTCGAATAACAAGGTAGCATTCGGCGGAATGACGCCTCCGGCCCCATTACTGCCATACCCTAAGTTCGGAGGGATGACAAAACGGGCCTTATCACCTACCTTCAAGAGGGCGATACCTTCGTCCCAACCGGAAATGACTTGTCCCCCGCCCAGTTTAAAGTCGATGGGCTGTTTGCGTTTATAGGAGGAATCAAAAACCTGACCGTTCAACAACGATCCCTCATAATGTACCGACACCGTTTGGCCCTTTTGGGCCTTGACTCCATTACCTTCCTTTATAACCTTGTACCGGAGTCCGCTTTCGGTACTTTCGAACCCCTCGGCGATTTTATCGAGTTCCGCTTTCTGAGCCTTTTTTTGTTCCGCTTCGCGTTCTTCCTTTGAGCTTTTAAAGGTTTCGAAGGCTTCGACCGCATCCCAATTTTTAGCATCTTCCCCAAGCCTGACAATCTCGAGGCTTTCAATAGTATCACCCTGTGCGATATCATTGACTACATCTTGACCCGATTCCACATGGCCGAATACCGTATGCCTATTGTCCAACCACGGGGTCGGTACGTGGGTGATAAAGAATTGACTTCCATTGGTGCCCGGTCCGGCATTGGCCATGGAAAGCACCCCGGGTTCGGAGTGGTTGAGGTCGGGATGGAACTCATCGTCGAACTTATAACCGGCATCTCCCGTACCGGTGCCTTGGGGACAACCGCCCTGAATCATAAAATCAGGAATCACCCGATGAAAGGTCAGGCCGTCGTAATAAGGTTCTCCCTTGGGTTTTACCTTGTTTTTTTGTTTTCCCTCGGCGAGGGCCACAAAATTACCCACCGTTCCAGGGGTCTTTTCATAGGTTAGCCTTGCCAGTATTTCTCCTTTGGAAGTAATGAATTTTGCGTAGATTCCGTCTTTCATCCTGATGATTTTGGTGAGCGGCAAAGGTAGGGATTTTTGGGCGATGCCTCACGGGGCGGTTTCGTTAGTTTCCCAGCGTCGCAGCGGGTTCAACGCCATACTTGTCAAAAAGGTACACCAAACTCGCCATAGCGGCAGCTCCCAGCTCCAGTTCTCGTTTGTTGACGTGTTCGAAGGTGTCGTTCGCGGCATGATGATGGACAAAATAACGCTGGGAATCGGGTCGAAGACCGGCCAATACATTATCCCCGTTCTTGAGCGGGGCGATGTCGGCACCACTGTGTCCCTTTTCGAACAGATGGATCTGGTACGGTTTGAAAAGCGGCTTCCAGCCATGTACCCGCTTTAAATGGGTATCGGAACTTTCAAACGAAAAACCCCTTGGGGCAAAGCCACCGGCATCGCTTTCCAAGGCAAAAATGTGGTTTTCATTGTTCGCTTTGGCCTTGACGGCATATTCGGTTGCACCGCGCAATCCATTTTCCTCGTTCATGAACAGCACGGCCCTAATGGTGCGTTTCGGGATGTAGCCCGAAAGTTTTAGTAGGCGGAGTACCTCCATGCTCTGCACACATCCGGCCCCGTCGTCGTGGGCTCCGTCGCCCAGGTCCCAAGAGTCGAGGTGCCCCCCGACCACAATGATTTCATCGGGATGGGTACTTCCCTTGATTTCCCCGATGACGTTATACGACTGGACATCATCGAACTGTTTACAATGCTGCTTAAAGTAGAATTTGGTCTCCGGGTTCAGTTTCAGGGTGGTGGACAACATCTCCGCGGCATTGGTGCTTATCGCTGCAGCGGGAATTCTATCGCCCTCTGCCGTATCGCCATAACTCATGGAGCCGGTATGTGGAAAATCGTCCAGTCTAAGGTTGAGGGAACGTACGATGACCCCGATCGCACCAAACTTAGCGGCCTCTTCCGCACCGGAGTAGCGCTGGTCCACAGCCCCTGAGTACGCTTCGAACGTACTGATTTTGGTTGGGTCCATCGGCCGATTGAAGAACACGATTTTACCCCCGATCTTATTTTCACCGAGTGCTCTGAGATCCTCAATGCCCTTTACTTCGATGACATTGGCCTTAAGTCCTCCAAGGGGAGTAGCCACGGACCCTCCCAAAGCACGGATGGGGACCGTACTCGTGATTCCTGGAGACGTCTCCATGTAGGCGAATTCAGGGGTGCCCCGTACCCATTTGGGCACCATCACCGGCTGTAGCCAAACCCGATCAAGTTGCAAGGATTCGAGTTGGACCTTCGTGTATTCCACGGCGCGTTGCGCCTCTAGGGATCCCGAGAGCCGGCCGCCTATCTGGTTCGACAGGTGATTGAGCCAGTCATAGGCCTTGCCGTCCGTAAGGGCGGCATCATAGATTCTTTTGAGCTGCATTTCGTCCCCGTTCTGCGCGTGGGATTGAAAACCTAGCAGAAGAAGTGTTAGCATCAGTGTACCTATCGCGGCCAGACTTTTCATCGCTCCCCAATGTCCCGTTCGTTGCTGGCCTCCCATCGCTCTGCGGCATCTTATCCATTTCATCCCTTTGATCCCTTTCATTGTTTTTCCGCTTGTAAGGTTTTGATGTAGTGATTTAAATCGGCCTGTATATCAGGGGCAAGCTCCGGTTCCTTGATGTTTTTGTATTTACTTAGTTCCTCCCATAGGATGGAAGCTACCGAGACCCTCGCGGCCTTTTTGTTGTCGGCCGGTATGATGTACCAGGGCGCGTGCGGTTTTGAGGTATTACTGATAGCCTCTTCGTAGCACTTCTGGTACCTGTCCCACAGTTTGCGTTCTTTCAGGTCACCGGGGGAGAACTTCCAGTTCTTTCGCTTGAGGTGCAACCGACGCAGCAAACGCTGGCGTTGTTCCTCTTTGGACAGGTGAAGAAAAAACTTGAACACGATCGTACCGGTATCCGCTATATGCTTCTCAAAATCGTTGATCTGATCGAAACGCCGGTCCCAAAATTGTTGATCGATATCGGCAACCGAATGGATACCGGGAATATTTTGGTCCAATATAAATTCGGGATGCACCCGGGTCACCAATACATTTTCGTAATGGGTACGGTTGAACACCCCGAACTTGCCCTTGGCGGGCAGGGCAATATAGTGCCTCCAAAGATAATCGTGCTTCAATTCGAGTTCGGTGGGCACCTTAAAGCTGTGCACCACGACCCCGCGCACATTGAAATCTTTAAAAACTTCCCGGATCAGGCTGTCTTTCCCTGCGGTATCCATCCCCTGCAAGCAGACCAGAACACTATACTTTCCATGGGCGTAAAGCGTATCTTGAAGGTCGCCTAAGTCTTTTCTGATGTCTTTGTATTTCTCTTTCAACTGTTTGTTGGAAGCTCCGAAATCCTCATAAGTCCCCCGGTCGGAAAGCTTTACGGGGGCGTCGATCTTAAACGAACTGATTTTAGATATATCCATGGGCTGAAGATAGAAAATACATTCGGTGAACGGTAGTTTAAAGCGGGAAAAAACAGCGGTTCGACCTGAGAAAGCGTCGGTTCGACTAAAATAATCCCCAGACTTAACGGGGCATCGAATAAATGAGGAGGTAAGCCCCTGATCGCTCTAACTTTGCGATGTAAAACGCCCAAATTTTACCGATCAAACCTAGCTTATGAAGTTGTATCCCCAGATGCTCTATGCGCTTTTTTTCTTTCTTTTTTCTTCATTTGTGACCGTTCAACCCTGTAAATACGCTGGCTCCAACATGACATATGTGAAATCGGAGCTTGAAGAGGCTATTGTACAGGACGAGTTGCAACTGGCGCGATTTCACATTTTTAAGGCATTGGGAGCCCTGGATAAATCTGCGAAACAAATAACGGACTGTGATTGCCCCGAGGCTTCGGAATATATCGACGAGGCGAGCGTTCTCTTGAAGGACGCTACGAAATCGGCTTCCCTGAGCGATATCCGGATGCTGCTCAAACAGGGCATTCAAAATCTTGAGGAAGGCATCAAAATCTTGCATAACAGCGAAAAACACGACAAATCCACAGTCAGCGTTAAGCCTCAGGAGGGCACCGAATATATGGGAAGCACCATAAATCTGGAGGGTCAATACGGTATGACGCTCTTAAAACAGAAGATTGACTCGTCCCTCACAAAATACAGGAAATCGTTGCAGCAGGTAATCCGCACGGTGGACTGTCAAGATGCCCGTGCCTTCGCCACGCGAATTTACGAACATTGCCAACAGCAGCTCTTGCGGGAGGGCCTTTCCGAAGGAAAGAAGTACTACAATTTGAGAACTGAGGAAATTACATGGAATGCCTTGGAACAACTGGGGGACTGCCAGGGGAAGAAGTAAGGTTCTACCCTGGAATTTGTGGTAGTTTTAGATCGTTTCGATTACTAGAAAGCCCCGCCGATGGAAAAAGGACGGAAAGAGCAAGAAAAAAAGACTAATGAAATATCCAAAAAAGAAGTCCAAGCCTAAAACCACTCTTTCACCCTGAGCTATCCTTGTTCTTTCTCCCTTTCGTCTTTCAGTCTAAGCAAATTACATCCGTTTTGTTTCATCGCAACAAGGACAGAACCAAAAGCAAGCCTTTGAGCAAATGATCCGAACCTCTACAAAAGACGCAGGCCACGGTCACTTTCTTACTCTCTCTCTCCCTATTTGCTGGCAAAGAGCTTTACGTCTTCTTCCGACACCTCTTTTCCGCCGAGAATGATCAGGCGTTCGACCACGTTCCGAAGTTCACGGACATTCCCCGTCCAATCGTAACCCTTCAACAGTTTGACCGCCTTTTTCGAGAAGGTTTTGGCGGCGATACCCTGCTCGGAAGTAATCTTTTTTGAAAAATGTTCGATTAGGACCGGAATATCCTCCGGTCTATCGTTTAGGGGAGGCACGTGCATCAAGATAACCGCCAGACGATGGTAAAGATCTTCCCGAAAGTTGCCTTCCTCGATTTCCTTTTTAAGGTCTTTGTTGGTAGCGGCTAGCACGCGAACGTTGACCTTGATATCCTTGTCCGTACCGACCCTTGAGATCTTGTTCTCCTGAAGGGCCCGCAGCACCTTCGCTTGGGCCGAAAGGCTCATATCGCCGATTTCGTCGAGAAAGATCGTGCCCTTGTTCGCGGCCTCGAATTTGCCGGCACGATCGCGCACGGCGGAAGTGAACGCACCTTTAACGTGGCCGAAAAGTTCACTTTCAATCAGCTCAGATGGGATTGCGGCGCAGTTTACCTCGACAAAGGGCCCTTCGCTACGTTCGCTTTTTTCGTGCAACCAGTGCGCGACCAATTCTTTCCCGGTACCATTGGCGCCGGTAATCAGCACGCGGGCTTCGGTCGGTGCGACTTTTTCGATCATTTCCTTGATCGCGGATATCGCCTCGCTCTCCCCGACCATTTCGTAGTTCTTGCCGACCTTCTTCCGCAATTTTTTGTTCTCGACCACCAACTCCTGCCGGTCCAACGCATTGCGCACCGTGGTCAGCAACCGGTTCAGATCGGGCGGTTTCGAAATGTAGTCGAAGGCGCCCAACCTCATGGTGTTCACCGCGGTGTCTAGATCACCGTGCCCCGAAATCATGATAAAGGGTATCTCCGGCTTAATTTTTAAGGCGGCCTCCAGGACTTCGACCCCATCCATTTTCGGCATTTTTATGTCGCAAAGCACCAAATCGTAATCGTTGTTCTTGATCGCTTCCATGCCCTTGAGGCCATCTTCCGCTTCCTCCAGCTGATACGACTCGTTCTCTTCTGAAAGTATCTTGACCAACACCCTCCTAATGGCGGACTCGTCTTCTATAATCAGTATTTTTGGCATTGTTTTCGTTTTTGTAGCTATGGGATGCTAGGGTTTAGATTTGGAATTTTAGAAATAATAGATTAAAGTCCTATTCGAAATCCGGCCCTCATATAAAAACTGGGCCCATCGTTCAAGGTAAAGATATCATCTCGATCGGAATTTCTTAAAACGCCCTTTTGAAAAAGGGTATGTCCCCCGTAAATATACAGGAAAGTCGATTTTTTAATAGCGTACTGATATCCAAGGGTAGTCAATGCCGCGGAGGATGAAATCGATGTCGCCCCCAGTCCTCCGGGAAGTAGGATGGAGCTCTGCAGATTTACATAGTAGCCGTCGAGGATGAATTCTGACTGCAATTGGTGTTTTTCGTTGAAATGGTACTTGATGGCCGTTTTGGGGGCTCCGAGCACATAGGTCCAGTGCTTATGAAAGCGTTTCTCGAAATATACGATGGGCAACGGAACCCTGAGGGCGACTGTTGAATTATAGGCGATGCCCAACACCAAAATAGTAGGTTTATCGACATCTTTCCGTTCCCGCAATACCCCGGCCGTCGCATTGAACGAAATATCCCCTTTTTCGATCGGTTCGCCCAAAGTGGAGGACAAGCGCGGGGTGACCAACCCGATAATACGCCAAAACTTATTGTAGCGATACACGTAGGCCAAGTTGAAGTCGGCCACGTGCAAATGCCGCAAGCCCTCGACCTGTTCGGAAATACCTTCACGTCGTAGTCCATATGACAACCGGTTGTATTCGCCTCCGACTATAATGCTGCTTGAATCTTTTAGGATAATGGGCAGGTTGGCCACTAGTTTAATTCGTGATAATTTGGCGCCCTGATCGTTTCTGGGCATCGTCATATATTCAATTCTCGCAATATCCGGGGTCTGGGCGAAGCCCCAAGTGGCAACGCACAAAAAAGTCGCCAAACCCGACCACATGGTGTTTCTAAGTTTCATTTTCATCTTTGGGTTTATCCGTTCGCACTACGGTGTACGACTCCGAAGGATACAGCTTTACGTTTGTTCTGGGTACAGGGATGGTAATACCGTTATCCCTAAGCCCGGCTTCGATTTTATAGCGCAGGTCGCTCTTAATACCCGGGTCCGCAAAACTGTCGTCAATAAAGAAGTTAAGGGTAAGAAGCATGGCCCATTCCGCAAAATCTTCGAGTCGCACGAAGGGTTCGGGACTTTTCAATATTTCTTGATGGTCATTTGCAGCTTTCTCCAAAATTTGTACCACCAACTGGACATCGTCGCCGTAAGCAATACGTATGCTTACCTTTTCCCGGGTCATTTTATGGTTCTGCGTATAGTTATAGATAACGTTGTTTATAAAATGGTGGTTGGGAATAACGATAACCTTATCGTCACGGGTGAGGGCCCGTGTCGTTCTCAACTTAATTTGAAAAACCTTGCCTACCTTGCCCTCAACTTCGACGACATCGCCCACGTGCAACGATTTATCGGTAATAATAAAAATACCCCCGATGACATCCTGAAAAACATTTTGAAGCGCAAGCCCCAATCCCACGAACAGAGCGGCCGAGGCGGTGAGCAACAGGGTAATGTCGACACCTGCCGCACTCATAGTAATCAAGACTACAGTGATATAGACTAGGTACCTGATGAACTTAAATACACTGAAGAACTTTAACTTATGTTCCCCCTCCATGTTTCGGGTCAAAAAGTTCCGAAGCCATTTCATCAAAAGAGTCGAAACCATGAAGGCCAATGCCAATACCAACAGCAAGCCTATGGTAACCTGTATCTTGTTGTCACCCTCGCCGAAGGAAAAACCTAACTGCAAAAAATGCTTGATGGAGCCCCAGATATCCTCCTCGAGAATCTCTTCTATCTTACTTACATCCTTTTGTAATAATATCAATATTTTAACCACCTGAACAATTCTTTATAGGTTGGCTTTTTTCCGTACATCAATATTCCCACCCTGTAGATTTTTGCCGCAAGCCATACGATGCCGATAAAAGTAACGACCAGTAAGAGAATGGAGGTCACAAGTTCCCAAATAGGCACTCCGCCTTCACCGATACCGCCCGGTAACCGCATCAGCATCACAATGGGCGAGGTCAACGGAAACAGCGAAAATCCCACGGCAATGGGCCCATGTGGATTGCTGAAAACCGAAAAGAAGCCCACGTATATGGCCAACATCAAAGGAAGAATAATAGGAAAGATAAACTGCTGGGTGTCGGTCTCGTTATCAACTGCCGCGCCGATAGCAGCGTAAATCGAGCTGTAGATCAAATACCCCAAGATGAAATAGATCAAGAAAAATACGATCAACATAACCCATGGAATCTTAAAAAGCTCCTGCGCGTATAACTGTAAGGTCTGATCGGTGGTCGGTACCGGCGGTGCCAGATTGGTACCTGCCGCGGCCCCGCTGCCCATGACAGAGGGATCGATGTCGAAGATGGCAAAGGCCAGGATCAATAGCACCCCCCCAGATACGATCCAGATCGCGAACTGGGTGATTCCCGCTAAGGAAGTGCCGATAATCTTGCCCAACATCAACTCGAAGGGTTTGACCGAAGAGATGATGACCTCGATGATACGGCTGGTCTTTTCCTCGATGACGCTGCGCATCACGAACCCACCGTAGATGATGATGAACATCATGATCAAATAACCAAAGGCGCCGCCGATAAAGGCCTTAATCTCGGTAATGCCCTTAAGGTTAAGGTCTCCGGCGAAAGTAGCCGTGTTAATTTCGAACGGCTTATCGATAGCTTCGAATTCCGCGGTAGAAACCCCTATCTCTTGCAAGCGTTCCTGTCTCAGTCTTTGCTGAAAAATCGCATCGAGCTTATCGAGTACGGCGGTGTTCGGGGCATCTTTGGTGTACAGAAACGAATTTTCCGCCACTTCTTCCAGGTTTTTTCCCGAAGGGATGTAAAGCAGCGCGTAATAATCGTTCTTGGCCGTAGAATCTTTGGCGGCTTGTAAAGACACGTCGCTAAAATTCACATAGGATAGATCCTCTGCCATTAAAAATTCATGGGCAAAATAGTCGCTTTCGTTCAGCAATCCGATGACCCTCTTATCGGAATCGTTCAATTTGGTCAAATAGGCGATCAATACCACCATGGCGACCATTAAGATGGGACTCAGAAAGGTCATGATCACGAATGATTTGTTCCGCACCTTGGCCAAATACTCCCTCTTTATAATAAGTGGCAGTTTATTCATGGATGCCTTTGCTTTGTACCGTTCGAATAAATATTTCGTTGGCCGAGGGAATCGTTTCTACAAAATGGTTGATGTTCGCCTTCGAGGAAAGATAGTTTAACACCGAACCGGAGTCCCCGTTCGGAAGTTGCAACCTAAAATCGAGCTGCCGCTCCCCTACATCGTATTTTGACGAGCTGATATCGAAATTTTCCGCCAGTTCCTTTAAGATTATATCGCCATTATCGGTCTCGAGACCAACGTTGAAGATATTGTTCTTGTATGCCTTCTTGATGGCGGATAGCTTTCCGTCCAATATTTTTTCCGAGCGGTGGATCAAGGCGATATGCTCGCAAAGTTCTTCGACGGATTCCATTCTATGGGTCGAGAATATAATCGAGGTGCCCTTTTCCTTGAGCTGCAGTATCTCGTCTTTGATGATATTGGCATTGATGGGATCGAAACCGCTAAAGGGTTCGTCGAAAATGAGCAGTTTGGGCTCGTGTAGCACGGTTACTATAAACTGGATTTTCTGGGCCATGCCTTTCGAAAGCTCCTGAATTTTCTTGTTCCACCAGTCCCCTATCTCCAAACGTTCGAACCAAAATTTCAACCGTTTTTTTGCTTCGGACTTCGACAGCCCTTTCAACTGCGCCAAATACAGGGCCTGTTCCCCGACCTTCATCGATTTGTAGAGTCCCCTTTCTTCGGGCAAATATCCGATTTGGGCAATGTGTCGGGGTTTTAAAGGTTGGCCGTCAAAATAGACCTTCCCTTGGTCAGGAAAAGTAATCTGATTGATAATTCGTATAAGGGTGGTCTTTCCGGCCCCATTGGGGCCTAATAGTCCGTAGATACTGTTTTTGGGAATTTCAAGGGAAACCTTATCAAGGGCCGTATGACCGCCATAACGTTTGGTGACCTCTTTCGTGACCAAAATGTTGTTCATGCAAGCAATTTTTTCAAAGATATGGCATTAAAACAAAAACCCACCCTTAAACGGATTCAAGGATGGGAAAAAATTGCTATGAAAAAGAAAATTAATATTGGTTTCCCAATATCTATTTCAAATATACGGTTTTTATTTAGAAATAAAAGTTTAATTAAAAATTCTACCTAACGAACTCGTCTTGGATTCCTCTTCTACCTACAGACACCAACCCAAGATGAGTTCAACTTCTTGATTCAAGAGAACATATCCTTGACTTTTTCAAAAAACGATTTATCCGATTTCTCCGGTTTGGGTTCGAAGTTCTCGTTCCCTTTCATGTTTTCAAAAAAATCTTTTTGCTCTTTGTTCAGCTCTTTTGGGGTCCATACATTGACGTGCACCAACAGGTCACCGGTGCCATATCCGTTGATACTGGAGATACCCTTGCCGCGCAATCGCAGGATTTTACCGGATTGAATGCCAGGTTCGAGCTTAATGCGCACCTTACCGTCAACTGCATCGATTTCTTTCGAGGTGCCCAGCACGGCATCTGAAATACTGACATACAGGTCATAGTGCAGGTTATCGCCCTCTCGTTTCAAGGTAGGGTGCGGCTCGGCTTCTATGGCTACCAAAAGGTCACCGGGCACCCCGTTACCAGGGGCATCGTTACCCTTTCCGGGCACTTTCAGCTGCATGCCTTCCTCAACGCCTGCGGGTATTTTGATGGACACGGTTTCCTCGGAAATCTCCAGGCCCTGGGCATCGGCGCCCGCAGGTTTCTTATCGATGACCTGTCCGCTTCCACCGCAGGTACTACAAGCGGTGGCCGTCTGCATTCTTCCTAAAATCGTATTCGTCACCTTGGTCACCTGTCCGCGGCCGTTGCAGGTACTACACGTGGTGTAGGTCACCCCTTCGGCCTGCATTTTTCTTCGGACCTTGACTTTTTTCTCGACGCCCTGGGCAATTTCTTTCAAAGAAAGCTTTACACGTATCCTCAAGTTGCTCCCTTTGACCCTTCGCTGTCCTCCACCGAAGCCTCCGAAACCACTGAAACTACCTCCGCCACCGCCGAAAGCACTTCCAAAAATGTCTCCGAACTGGCTGAAAATATCGTCCATGTTCATACCTCCGCCACCAAATCCGCCGCCCTCGAACGCGGCATGTCCGAATTGATCGTAGCGCGCCTTCTTATCGGGGTTGCTCAATACTTCGTAGGCCTCCGCCGACTTTTTAAATAGTTCTTCGGCCTTGGTATCACCGGGGTTTTTATCCGGGTGATGCTTTAAGGCCATTTTGCGATAGGCCTTTTTTATCTCCGCCGCGGTGGCGTTTTTGGTAATGCCGAGTATCTCGTAATAATCTTCCTTCATTCTTATGGTTTCGTTGCTGCCGTTCGTTTCTCTGCCGCCGTGCTTCAAAAGATTCTGATCTTCCCAAACCGGCCACAGTAAATTGGTAGGTTGAAAAAGCGTTTATTTTCCCACCACCACTTTTGGATGCCGGATGATACGATCGCCCAATTTAAAGCCACGCTGGACTACATCTACAATCCTTCCTTTGAGTTTCTTGTTGGGAGCCGGTATCTGTGTAATAGCATCGTGTACCTCGGCGTCAAACGAATCACCCTGTTCCACTTTCACTTCCTCGAGTCCTTTTGACCTGAGCGTTTCCCGCAGTTTTACCCGAATCAGCTCAACCCCTTCGAACATTTCCTTGTCTTCCGATTTGGCCAACTCCTTTAAGGCGCGGTCGAAATCGTCAAGAACTGGCAAGAGGGAAAGCATGATTTCCTGACCTGCTGTCTTGAACATATCCATTCGCTCTTTCGAGGTACGCCGTTTATAATTTTCAAATTCCGCAAACAGACGCATGAACTTGTCCTTTTCCTTGGCCAGATCCTCTCGCAAGCGCTCTTCTTCGGTCAATTCTTCTCCTGCCGACCCAGCTGCTTCTTCCTGCCGTGCCTCCCCTTCCCCTTCGAGAGCTTCGACATCTATTTCGTTTTCTTTATCCATATCGGCATCCAAAAACCCTTCTTCCGGCTGTCTTTCGGTTTCTTCCGTTATATCTTTATCACTCATTTCTGCATCATTTTTAATTCTCGGATTTAGGGTGGCAAAAGTACTGCCAATTCAACGAAAATGTCAAAATGTCATAGAAAGTTTTGACCGACCGATTTTTTAAATACACTACGCTATCAATAATCGATTCATCCTATTGAATAGCAAGGGATTGAGCAAAAGCAAGACGAAGGGTGTTTCCATAGCTTCCGCTACAGTTTTAGGAATGAATTTTAGTTTACGACTAGTGGCATATAGGCCAAACTTGACTGATAAAACCACCTTAAAATTGTATTTCCGGGAATTAGTAGATACCTTTATTGGGAGATTTATTTGAAAATAATGGATAGCCATTCTTCCCCTGCGTTCGACGTATCGGCAATATTCTCCTAAAGAGGGACCGGTTTTATCCCAAAAAGTAAGTACCACCATGAAAAAAGCCAATAATTCAACACCTAGTTCCCGAAGAAAATTCATTAGGGATACGGCCATAGCCACTGCCGGAATTAGTATAGTGCCCCGCCACGTACTGGGCGGTCCGGGCTTCGTTGCCCCGAGCGATAAACTGGTCGTCGCCGGAATAGGGGTCGGCGGCAAGGGAAAAAGTGATATCGGTAGTTTTGCCGATTCGGGAAAAGCGGATATCGCCTTTCTGTGCGATGTCGATGACCGTAGGGCGGCGGATTCCATCGCCCGATTTCCCAAGGCTAAATATTATAAAGACTGGCGTGAGCTGTTGGATAAGGAGGCCAACAACTTCGATGCCGTCTCCGTATCCACACCCGATCACACCCACGCGGTTGCCGCCCTGGCCGCGATGGAACTGGGGAAACACGTGTATGTGCAAAAACCTTTGACCCACGACATCTACGAAGCCCGAAAATTGACCGAGGCCGCTAAAAAATACAAAGTTGTCAGTCAAATGGGCAATCAGGGTGCCTCTTCCGATGGGGTACGCACCTTGCGGGAATGGTACAATGCAGATATTATAGGCAAGGTACATACGGTGTATTGTTGGACCAACCGACCGGTATGGCCCCAAGGAATTCCGTGGCCGGACACCACGGCACCCGTGCCCAAGGAACTGGATTGGGACCTCTGGTTGGGTACCGCCCCGCACAAGGAATTCGTAAGCGGACTCGTACCCTTTAATTGGCGGGGATGGTGGGACTATGGAACCGGTGCGCTCGGGGACATGGGCTGTCATTTGGTAGAAGCGCCGTACCGGGTGCTCGACCTAAAGTATCCGAAAGATGTGCAGTGTAGTGTCGGTAGCGTTTATGTCGATGAATTCCAACGCGGTTATTTCCCCGAAAGCTGTCCGCCTTCGAGCCACGTGACGATGACCTTCCCCAAGACCGAAAAAACCGATGAAGACGTGGTGCTGCATTGGATGGATGGGGGCATTCAGCCCACCCGTCCGGAAGAACTGGGGCCCAATGAGGTATTCGGCGATGGTGGAAACGGGGTGCTGATGATCGGTTCAAAGGGAAAAATGATGTGCAGTACCTATGGCGAGAACCCGCGATTGTTGCCAACCTCCAAGACCGACGAAGTCAACGTACCTCAGGAGTTCGAAAGGGTTCCCGGAGGATCCTCCGGCCACTACGCCCAATGGGTAGAGGCCGCCATTGCCGGGTATGGCGAAAAGGAACTAAGCGCCCCCTTCGAAATTTCAGGTCCGCTTACCGAGACCTTATTGATCGCCAATCTGGCCATTCGCGGGGTCGATATCCGAAAGGAAGCTGTGAACGACGAGGGCAAGACCTACTTCGAGTATCCCGGCAGAAACATAGAGATGCTCTGGGATGCCGAGAACATGCGGGTCACGAACCTGGAAGAAGCCAATGCCTTTGTAAAACGCGACTATAGTGATGGTTGGTCGCTCGGCTAGGACGCATCGGATTTCTTTATGTTCGGTAGGTCATCCTCGAGAATCAGTATCGGGTGCCCGGCCCAGTTAATCGTAGCTTGATTAGGAGCTAAATTCCTTGTTGTAGCTTATCTCCGAAGCATTTTCACGCTCGCCCGACCCATATATCTGCTCCAAGGCAACGCACACATTCGGATAGTCGAAGAGGAAACCTTCTTCCTCTATTTTTTTGGAACTGACTCTTTGACTGGCAAAGAGCAAATAGGCCATCTCACCCAAGAGGGTCTTCATCGCAAATTTTGGGATATTCGGAAGGATAAGGGGTTTGTCGACCGCCTTGGCAATTTCTTTGACCAAACGCTGGTTGGTAACGGGATTCGGGGCCACCCCATTGAACACGCCAGAGAGATGATTCTCCACCGTAAAGAGGAATATACGGGCTAGGTCACCAATGTGTACCCACGATTGCCATTGTTCTCCACTGCCGAAAGCGGCGCCCACGTAATTTTTGACCGGTTTCGCCATTTGCGGCAAAGCGCCGCCTTCGGATGACATCACCAATCCGACCCTGACCTTGGCCACACTGAAATCAAAGTCCTTAAAAGCATCGGCCTCTTTTTCCCAAACCTCTACGACCTCTCCCAAAAAACTATTATCTATATCTTTCTCCTCCTCCGTATAATAATTGGAAAGGGAATTGGGATATATCCCGATGGCCGAGGCCGATACAAAAGAAGTGATGCTCTTATAGATTCTTGGATTTAAGGTCTTCTGCTTTTTAAGGGCCCTATGTAACGTGCGAAGGGTATTGACCCTGCTTGACAATATTATTTTTTTGCGACGGGTCGTCCATCTTTTCGAAATGCTGGCTCCTGCCAAGTTGATAATTGCAGTCACCCCTTCGAAGCATTTCTCATCGATGACCCCCGTATCGGGATTCCAATAGAAGCCGTGATAGTCCGATTTGGTAACGATCTTATCTTTGCTGGTAGTCAAATAATTGATGGCGATATTCCGATCTTGGCAGTGCCTTACGATTTCACTGCCGATCAGTCCGGTTGCGCCTGTAATCAAGATTCTCATAGTTCAAAGATAGGTCTTCTGAACCCCATGCAATTGGCATTTAATTCATGTTTAACAGTATTGATTAAGCTTGTGTTAAACGTGGGTGAAAATCACAACTATTTTACCTACAATTCCTACTTTCTACGTAAGTCCCTACCTGTTGGACTGCACTCCCCACCTCATGGTTCGGGACTCCGAGATTGTTTCCTGGGCACCCGACCCTCTTGCATGGGAGGTAAAAATGGTCGTGCAATGAGGATTATCGGACTGAAGTCAGTACGCTCTTTCACGATGGAATCAGTCCTTTTTCGCCCGGAGCATTTCGCGTTTTCCTGGGGGGCCCGGCAACCGATCGACCGAAAACCCCACGGCTTGCATGGCACGGCGCACGCTTCCTTTGGCGGCATAGGTCGTCAGCACTCCGCTCTTTTTTAGGGCGTTGTACATTTTTGAGAAGATGGCTTCCGTCCAGAGCTCAGGCTGTACCCGGGCACCGAAGGCATCAAAATAGACCAGGTCATAACGGTCGCTTTCCTCGATGCGGGAAAAATCCTTTTGTTGTTTTTGTAGGATAAAATCCTTTGAGATATAGACATCCTCCTCCCACGGGGCGCGGTGCATCCTTAAAAAATCCGAAGCATAGGCCCCAGCGTCCAATTCGGATACATAGTTCAACTGATCTAGCTCGTGATCGGCAATGGGATAGGCCTCCACCCCGGTGTAATGTACCTCGATACCACGCTTTCGGGCCTCCAAAAAAGTAATTAAGGCATTCAGGCCGGTACCGAACCCAATTTCAAGGACGGCAATCTTAGCGTCGGGAAGTTGGAATAGTCCGTTCTCTATAAAAACGTGGTAGGCTTCGCGTACCGCCCCGTGTTTGGAGTGGTATTGCTCGTTCCAATCTTCGATCTGAATGGTCGTCGAGCCGTCGCCGGTGGTGATGATTTTGCGGTGCACTACTACGTAGTTTATTAGTTTATGGGGTTATGAGAGTATAGCGTTATTCTTTCGCCAATAAGACTCCGTCCGCCTCAAATCCGAAGGTCTTTTTAGGGCCGGTGATTTTGGCGATTTCGGCCTCGGACAGCCCGCCGTCCCTTGCATAGTGCTTTTGATCTTCAACGCTCATCTGCGTTACAAAAGCCTGTCCGTTTACAACAACTTCCCGGCCTTCGATATCCTTGGGCACGAAAAAGCCGTAGTCCTTGAACCTGACCATCGCTTCCCGACCTTCTCCTAATTGCAGCCTCATCCAGCACCCTTTGGCCTTACAGACATCGGTTACGGTGGCCCTGAACTTGGTTCGAACAGTGTCAGCAACGGCCATCCCGGCGTATTTTTCCGATAACGCCGTGTGGGAAATAACCGCCTCGTCATCGAAAGGTTCTCCAAAGGCGAGGTAGTCGACCCCGGTCTTAGGACGCTCGGAGACCTCTAACGTGGTTTGCTTTACAGCTTCCGCGGGAGTCTGACCGTCCTTGCAGGCGAAAACCAATATCAAAAAGAGAATTGAAATGTTAATTTTATTCATATCCTATAAAACTTTCCGCTCTGCTACAAAAATCGGCATTTTCGAACGAAAAAAGAAGAGCGGATTGCTTAGAATGCGTAATTTTAATCCTTTAAAACAAAAACGTATGGAGACGCTAGCGCAACAGATCAATATCGAAAAAACCAAGCATTCCAAAATCGATCAGGTCGATTTCGACGATCTGAGCTTCGGCAGTATATTTTCCGATCATATGCTGGTCTGCGACTATAAGAACGGAAACTGGGAAACTCCCAAGATTATGCCCTATGGTCCGATCAGTTTAGATCCGTCGGCTAAGATCTTCCACTATGGACAATCCATTTTCGAGGGAATGAAGGCGTATAAGGATGCCGACGAACAAGTCTGGCTCTTCCGACCACACGATAACCACAGGCGGTTCAATATTTCCGCCGAGCGGATGGCCATGCCCGAAATTCCACAAGCGTATTTTATGGAGGGACTCGAGACCCTGATCGGGCTCGAGAAAGCCTGGATTCCCAGTACCGATGGAAGCGCCCTCTACATCAGGCCGTTTATGTTTGCCTCGGGAAAGGGTTTTCACGCCTCGCCTGCCGACGCGTACAAATTCTTGATTTGCCTCGCCCCCTCAGGCGCCTATTTTTCCGGAAAGGTCAAGGTGCTGATCGAAGAGAAATATTCACGCTCGGCGGACGGAGGTACCGGTTTTGCGAAGGCAGGAGGAAATTATGCGGGGCAGTTCTACCCCACCCAACTGGCCGCAAAAAAAGGATACCACCAGGTTATTTGGACCGACGACCATAAGCATGAATTCATCGAAGAAGCCGGAGCGATGAACATTTTTGTACGTCTTGGCGATACCTTGGTCACCGCCCCCACCAGTGACCGGATTTTGGACGGTATCACCCGCAAGAGTATCCTACAAATTTCAGAGCGCGAAAATATCAAGACCGAAGTACGTAAAATAACCGTCGGCGAGGTAGTCGAAGCGGCTCAAGACGGTAGCTTAAAAGAAATGTTCGGTGCCGGGACGGCGGCGGTAATATCACCCATTGCCACTTTTGGTTATCGCGGAAAGGATTACGACTTGCCCGAGCTTGAAAATTCGTATGCCTCCCGTCTCAAAAAACGTATTGTCGATATCCAGTATAACCGTGCCGAAGATCCCTTCGGATGGCGGTACGGGATTTAAAAGCAATGCTTCTTCCTTAAAACCCCAGTTGGTATGTTCAGCACCGGACAAATTGTTTTTGCCGTACTTTTTGCGATCGCATTTATCATCCTTATCATTTTTACCTATAAAAAGGATAAAAAATTGCATGCTAAAAACTACAAAGGCGCAAGATGGGTCGCCGTCGTCTTCATAGCTTTTGTTCTTGTTCTTTTCATTTTGAGGTACATGCTCAAATATTAAAGAAAATCGCTCGAGGAAAAAATTACATTCTATGACGTCAAAATGAAAGTTTTTTCCGTATATCATACCAAATGGCGTAGTTTTGCGTTACATTATAAAGGGGCAAACACATGTTGAGTTTTTTTACCATACTTCTTATCTTAATTGGAGCCAATGCCATCATTATGGTATTCAGTCTTTCGGGCATTTCAAACAACCGCAAAAAAATAGACGGAAAGGTCTCTCAATCGGGATCCTCCAAGGTCTATCCGTTGCGGAACCCTTCTTCTAAATTTAAGAAAGCGGTTTAAGAGACTAATTTAAAATCCGCTGCTACTCTGCCGGAGAACGACCGCGACCGTGTAACCATCCGGACCACATCGATAATGTACCGTTTTTATTTTATAATTTGCAACCATGAAACAATGGTTGCTCGTTTTTCTCGGTGGCGGAATAGGTAGTGTGTTGCGGCACCTCATCGCAAGACATTTCAACACCTATTTCAGCCATTTTTTCCTCGGCACTTTTATAGTGAATGTTCTAGGTTCACTGCTCATCGGCCTCATATTGGGATTCTCCGTCAAAGGCCAGTATCTCTCCGAGAATCAAACCTTGCTTCTGGCCGCCGGGTTCTGCGGGGGCTTCACCACATTTTCCACTTTCGCGTTCGAAAAACACGCTCTGCTAACAGCGGGCGAGCTTTTCCACTTTTCATTCTACTTAATCGCCAGTATCGTGGTCGGCATCGCGGCTGTGGCAGGCGGACTTTGGCTGGCGAAATTGTTCTGAAATAAACGTACCGTACGACCGCGGCTCAATATTCAAAATATTATTTATAAGCAAACTGGGTTCGCCTCACTCCCCTTTGCCACACATCCCTCCTCTAAACTTGCAGCTTCCGCCAATTCTCAAATTCCTCAAATTCCTCAGAATCCTCAATTTCCTCAATTTCCTCAATTTCCTCAATTTCCAAAAAATGGAATAATTAATATGATAATTACGGTCTGCCAAAAAAACTATACCCCTAAAATCATAGGGGCAAATTTACTCCATGCATAAAAATGACCTCGAAACCCCCTGAATCACAGGGATTAAAAAGTTTTTCTTTTACATTTGGTCTTGTTAACATAATCTAAAAATATGAAAAAAGTCGAGGCAATTATTAGGAAATCCAAGTTTGATGAGGTTAAAAAGGCGCTGCATCGAATAGAGGTAAACTTCTTCAGTTACTGGGATGTAACCGGAGTGGGCAACGAAAAACAAGGGCATGTTTACAGAGGTATTTCTTATAGTACGAGTGACATTCAAAGACGTTATCTATCTATAGTAGTATCTGACGACTTCCTACAAAGAACCGTCGATACCATTTTGGAAGTTGCCTATACCGGCAATGTAGGCGACGGCAAAATATTCGTGTCCGAAGTGCTTGAGGCGTACAGAATACGCACCAAGGAAACCGGTCGATCAGGGATCAACTAAAATTCCGCTGAGAACCTAATAGCCAGTTCAAACGAAGTTCATTTAACACAAACACCAACCTACTAAATTTTAGAAAATGGATACAGGATTATTTACAGCAAACAATATTTGGATGATGATAGCCACCGCTTTGGTGTTTTTCATGCATACCGGATTCGCCTTTTTGGAAATCGGGCTGACCCGACAAAAAAATACAATCAACATTTTGTTTAAGAACATATTCATTATTACCTCAGGATTACTTTTATACTATGCATGGGGATTTAATCTCATGTACCCGGGTTTCGAAGAGGGTTCGGCAGGTATTTTAGACTTTGGCGGCTTTGGGATATCAGCCCCTGAAAATGGGATGACGCCCCAATACGCCGATGGTGGGTATACCTGGTGGACGGACTTTCTATTTCAAGGAATGTTCGCCGCTACGGCTGCGACGATTGTCTCGGGCGCCGTAGCGGAACGGATAAAAATTAGCGCCTTTATGATTTTCGTGATTTTCTACATCGGCCTGGTCTACCCTATCGTAGGAGCTTGGAAATGGGGCGGGGGCTTCTTGGATTCATGGGGATTCTATGACTTTGCGGGCTCGACAGTCGTTCACTCCGTCGGTGGCTGGGCCGCCTTGGTGGCCATCTTTCTGACCGGTTCGCGTATCGGGAAATTCGGGAAAAACGGCAAGCCAAATGCTATTCCCGGTCATAGCATCCCTATGGCGACCGCCGGCGTACTGATATTATGGCTGGGCTGGTTCGGGTTCAACGGCGGGTCGGTACTCTCCGCGGATCCCGAATTGACTTCCTTGGTCTTGGTCAACACAAGCCTGGCCGCGGCCGCTGGAGGAATCGGAGCTGTACTTTTGAATTTTCTTATGTATAGAAATCTCGACCTGACCATGTTCCTCAATGGTATCTTGGGAGGCTTGGTAGGCATTACCGCCGGAGCTGATCTGATGTCGCCCAACGAAGCCATCGTCATCGGGTTTTTGGCCGGCCTAATTATCGTACTAGGTGTCTCTTTCATCGATAGGATAAAACTAGACGATCCAGTTGGGGCTGTTACCGTACATCTCATTTGTGGTATCTGGGGCACCTTGGCCGTGGGCATTCTCGGTTCTTTAGCAGGTGGTTCCCAATTTTTGGCACAATTGAACGGCATACTCATCATTGGTGGTTTCTGCCTCGTATCATCCTTCCTTATCCTAGGTGGATTAAAGGTCACAATAGGCTTGAGGGTGCCTGCGGAAGAGGAGGTAGAGGGACTCGATATACACGAGCACGGCATGGATGCCTATCCCGACTTTATAAATGAATAACCCTAACAAATAGCAAGCGGGACGTTTTGCAGAACGCCCCGCTCTATAACACTTTCGAATTTCGATCACGTAGAAAACAACCGTCCACCGATCGGTGGACAATTAAAATCAAAATCTATGAAAGTAATTACACGTACAAATTACGTAAAAAATCTCTTTTTATTGGGATTAATCCTTTTTTCGACCGCCCCACTTTTTGCCCAAAGTACAGAGGACAACGAAACGAAACCAAAATTTTCATTTAGTGGATCCGTGGATGCTTATTACAGAACGAATCTAAGTACTACGGACAGATCCGAGACCGATGTGGAAGGGAATGTCGTGAGTCCCGTTCCCGCACCTGCCACTTCTTTCGCCGATCAGACGGGATTTGCCCTTGGTATGGCAAATCTATTGTTTACTTATGAGAACCAACGTGTGGGTGCCGTCGCCGACGTCGTATTTGGTCCGCGTGGAGATGACGCGGTGGCGGGCAACAATCTCAACCAACTGTATGTTTTCGTCAATGTATCGGAAAATACCCGGCTGACCCTTGGCCGTTTCAACACCTATTTGGGCTATGAAGTAATCGCACCCGAAGGGAATTTCAATTACAGTACCTCGTACTTATTCTCCAACGGTCCGTTTTCGCACGTCGGCCTTAAAGCCGACTTTGCCTTTTCAAGCGATCTAAGCCTGATGATCGCCATAATGAACGTAACCGACACGGATACTAATTTGGGCGGAGCGTATTCCGTCGGGGCACAGGTAGGCTATTCAGACCAATTCCTGAATTTTTACTATGACGGTGGTGAAGGCTTGGGGTTCGAGCTCGATTATACCGGGGGGTTCGACCTCTCTGACCGCCTGTATTTGGGACTCAATGCAGCCTACGAAAATAATGATGGCGACAGCTTTACGGGAGCTGCACTTTATCCGCAGTTTACCGCCTCAGAACACTTCGCGATCGGGCTTAGGGGAGAGTATTTCTCGACCCATGTCAATGGCGATAGCGATGATCCCAGCGTCTTCGCAGCAACCTTGACCGGAAGCTATACCATCGATAATTTTATAGTGAAACCGGAAATAAGGTTGGATTCCTGGCATAACGACACCCCTTTTTTAGACCATGGGGCAGACCCTTCTAAAAGCTTGTCGAGTATTTTGCTAGCTGCAATTTACTCCTTCTAATATGCAGCGGTGTGCCGGGATCTTCGAAGCGGATCTTTTTGCTGTTTTATACCGGAAGAGTCGTTTTTATTTTGGATCAAAGGCTCGAACGCCGGCCCGCACCTCGGTATCCAATGCGTTAACATCGGGTACGATAGGGCAGGAATACTTGGGATTATAGGCGCAATAGGGGTTGTAGGCTGTATTAAAATCGATTTGGATACTGTCGCCATCGGGAATCTCCAGATCGATATAGCGTCCGCCGCTATAGGTTTCCTCTCCGTTGGTCTTATCGGTAAACGGCAAAAAGAGATAGTCGCGGTATTCTTCCTGCTCCATCAGTTCTTGGTTCTGGTAGATTTCCAATTGTCGCTTTTCGCCGTTGAGGGTGAAATGGGCGATGCCAAAAACGGCTTCCTCCGATTTTCTGCCGGTGGTGGTCGGCATCATAAAGGGCAGGGCTTCCGGGGTGCGCACCAATTTGGCGAGCACCACATAGGTGGTATCGGGCGCAAAAAAATCCAAGGTTTCGAAATCCATTCGGTAGCGGTCGGGCAAGGGCGAGGTCTCGGGATCCTTGAACTCATCGTTGAGTTCTTTTTGGAATTCGAGGATGTCGGCCACGGCATCGCTCGAAGCGGTCGGAGCTTCTTGCTTGGCCGTATCGTGATACTTTTTATTCTCTTTGCAGGCGGTGAATAACAAGGTCGTTATCACAAGCATCCCTATAACTGACTTCATCATTTTTAATTTTTGTTTATGCGGTACCTCCCAACTTTGATAGATTTATTCGGAGGTGACCGACGACACCCGTGCGGGGCAGCCACGATTTAACTTGGAAAGATATGAACAAGTTGGCCCTAATCCCAATCATAGCGTGCTTCCTTCAAATACTTCCCCACGATATCATTAAATTCTGGGGTCAGCCGCAACAGGGCGGTATCTTCCAGCGCGTAGAGTTCGTCCTTGTCGGCATATCCGTTTTTAAGAAGTTCTTCCAAATAAAAAAGGGCCGTACCATTGTCGTTGACCTTGGCGTTGTACGAAATGATCTTAAGATAGCTCCCATAATCCCTGGGATCGATTACGGTGTTCAACATCCACAGAAAATTTAGGGCCTCTTCATCCACCGGATCCCCCGCTTTTACGATGTCAATATTATCGGCGACCAGGGCGTTGATATATCCCTCCAAACGCTTTCCCGTTAATTGCCGCAATTCGTCCTTGCTTGAATTGAATTTCTCCAATTCTTCCATTTGGTACTTCCACCATCCAAGGTTGTTATAGTTATAGGTCAGGATGTCTTCCTCGAGATAGTACACATAGTCTTCTTTAATCAGACGCTCCTGGAACAATAAATCGTTCTGATGGCGGTTGCGGGTCTTAAAAATCTTGCTTTTTTTTAAGGTCTTTTGACTGTCTCTAATCGCATCGGTATCATAAAATGGAGCGTAGATTTCCAGCATTTCGTCAAGCCGGTTATTGGCCAATAAGGGCTTGTTGGCGGTGAACCATATATTGGCCTGGGTCAGGTCTTCATCATATTTGGCCCTGATAAAGGCCTCGTCTCTGGGGATGCGCCCCTTGGCCATGGCGGATAAAGTGAAGATTTCCAAGGCATTGGACAGCACTTCGGTTTCGGGCCATTGATGTCCCCCTTCGAACAGTAGCAATTGATTCGGAAATTTCATGCGGTTCAGCAGTTCTTCCATCTCCATCATTTCGGGATAATTGTAATCCGCATTGCCGACGATACCGATCAGGTGAAAGGGATTTTTTGACGCCAGCAGGTCCGTGTTCGCTACCGTCGCACCGCTGACCAAAACACCCTGAACCCCTTTGATAAAGGATGGCACAAGCGTTGAGAAACGGCCGCCTCCTGCAAAGCCACCGACATAGATCCGGTCTTTATGGATGGGAAGAAAGCCGACCACCGCATTGATCATTCGGTTCGCAATCAAAATATTATCGGAAATCGGCAGCGTATCGCGCAAGTGATCGGAGGCCGCCAAGATGTAGCCCTGCTCTTCCGCGGCTGAGGCCGCCATTTTCAGGGCTTGCTGCCCCCGGCCTTGCATATCGAAGACAAAGAGAACGGGCCAGACGGAGGATACCTCGAATTTTTTGGGAAGGTACAACGAAAAGGTCTCTGAAATCGTATCGCTTACGGAAACGGGAAGGGAATCTACAACCGTACCCTTTCTTAGGGATATCTGTTGGGCCGGAGCGTAGCACATTATGCCCAGCGCAATCATGGTAAAGAGTTGTTTCATAGCCTTTATTGTCATCAAAAACCTAGCCAACAGAACAAAATACAAAGATAAGATACAAAACCAAGTCGACCCGTCATGAAAGGGTGAAGGTTTAATTACCACTTCGTCGCTGTTCAAGGACAGGTCCGGCCCACCCGGAACACGATTGTAGTAGGGCTTCGATTATCGCTTTAACGTAAAGTGGCTCTTGAATTCTTTGTGGACATTGTCTTTGACATAGGTGATCTTAAACCAATAATCATTGGCGGGCATGTTTCGATCGTGGGCGGTACCGTCCCAACCCGATCTATCGTTAAACTGGTATAGCATCGTACCGTATTGGTCGAAAATCGTGATTTCGGCCTGTTCTATCTCAGGAAATCCCACAATGCGCCATACGTCGTTGATGCCGTCGCCGTTGGGGGTAAAGAATCTGGGGAAATCTACGATGGTAAATTTCTTGGAAAGTACGCTGCAATTCTCGCTGTCCGTAATATAGGCGGTATGCTCCTCGGCACCGAGGTTTTCAAAACGGTTCGAGGCAGCGAATTCGCTGTCGTCAACGGCATACAAATAGGTGCCCTCTCCCTCGGCCGTAATTTCCACGGTATTGTTGTTCGCGAACGTATCGGATACCGACCTGACCTCGAAGATGTCAGGCTGTCGCGAGGGCAGCACTTCGGTGGTGAGGAAAAACTGGCAACCGACTTCCAAGTTCTGCAACCGCACGTGATAGGTGCCCAAGCTGGAAACGCTAAGCGAGGGACCTGTGGCACCGGCTATCCTATTGTCTTCGGAAATCTCATTGGCATACCAAGTAAAGTTGTATTCCGAGGGGGACAGGCCCGTGTCCAACACGGGTGGTAATCCCAATAGTCCGTCGTTGTTGTCCAAACACAGTACGTGGGAGGTCGGAAGCGACGCTTCGAAATCCAGCGCTTGAAGGTTCAGGACAAAGGCGGTAATTTCGTAACAACTGTTTCCCGACGAAAGCCGGGCGTAAATGGTTTCACTTTGTCTTGTTTCGTAGGTATCCGGATTTTCAATGGGATGGGCATAGGCCCGGGCATCGGCATCCGATTTGAAATAAGTAACCGCATAGATGGCCGGATCTTGGGCCCCCATCATAATTGCTCCGTTGGCGGACAGATCAAAGATTTCCGAGCCATCGCCGTCGATATCGCATCCGGTCAGATCTGCCGGCCGTTCCCCTATTTCGGGAGGTGCGATAAAATCTACCTGCAGGCCCCCGGAGGAAACACAGGAAGCCGAAAAAATTAGATCCACCCGATAGGTTCCGCTTTCCGTAAGAGCGACCTTAGGGGTATCGGTCCAGGCCGCGATCTCGCTGCCGTCTTTATACCAGCGGTACCGCTGCACGCCCTCTATGGTAGCATCCAAGGGAATAGGTTCGTCGATACATGCGGGATTGCCGTTGTCGACCGTCCGGTCTTCTCCCAAATCGAATCCTACGGAAAAACTGCCAGCTTCCAAAAATACGGCGGAATCGACCTGCGGATCCTGATTGTCGGATATCACGAGCTTTATGGTATAAGTTTCCCCGGGCGTTACCCGTGACTCCGCTTTCAGGCTCTCGGTCTGCCCCTCAAAGGAGATGGCATCCATATCTCCGTTTATCTGTCCGAAAAAATCCAGGTTCCGGGCCGCACACTGCTCCGCAACCCCGGGACGGATGGTCGTAGCCCGGACCGGCTGGTCCGTACCGGGCACCAGGGCCAGATTGGTCGAAACACCCTGGGCATCGGTCAAAATAAAGGCAAAAACATCGGAATAGATACACTGGTAGTTTTCCTGGTATTCTTCCGAGGCAAACAAAAAATTAAAGCTGATATTGTTGGTCAGGGGTACAAAATCGAACTGGATAAAGGTCGCATTGAACAGGTTGCCTGTTTTGGTAATCGTCATCAAGTCTTCGTCGCCCGGCCATGATTCGGTCCCGGAATCATTGATGTCGGTATTGGGACCCCTGGCGTCTCGGGCGCGCCCGGTGGACAATACAATCCCTTCCTCAAATGGGAAATCCGTGTTGTTGGCATTAAAATAGCCGATGCCGTTGATATTTTGCTGCGTTCCCGTGAAGCTGGTGTAGTTCGAGGTTTCCGCACAGTTACTGTTGATCAGTACATCGCTTACCAATTGCGCTACGGTATAATTGGTGTCGTCGACAAGGATCTGGCCGAAAAGGGCGTGGCTGCCCACTGTGAATATTGTGGTAACTAGAATTCCGATTTTCATAGCGCGTTCACGACGCGGGAGGTTCCATTCCCGACTAATCGCATTTAAATATAGTGAACTCCCCGCGAACCGACCTATATCGGTATATCAAAAGCTCTGTTCGACGATAAAAGAACGTATTTCATCCTTATTATTCTTAATGCTTGCCCGTATTACTAGGCCTGAGACTGTGGGACTTAGGACGTAGGACCTTCGATTTTTACAGACAAATAGTTTTCTCCAATTTTCTTTAGTCCCAAGTCTTTAAGTCGTAGGTCGGATTGAGGTTTGAAACGGATTAGCATAGCGGTCTTAAAGCTTCGCTCCTAAGAAGATTCCTCTTAGGCGGCCCCTCCGATCGGGGCACTCGTTACGACGTTAGATAATATAATATGGGTTCGGGTCTCCCCGTATTGGATGAGCTTGTCGATAAACTCCTCAAGATGAAATTGGTCTTTGAGCACTACTTCCATCACGATGTTTTCGTTTCCGGTGATACGATAACAGTTCACCACCTCGCTCAAAGTCGTCACTAGGGCCAAAAATGGCTTTAGCTTGCCCATGAAGGCCCGTAGGGTTATGATCGCCTTGAGGTGATACCCCGTCTTGGCGTGCGACACTTTGGCCTTATAACCTTCGATGATGCCGAGATCTTCCATCTTTTTTACCCGCTCCGCTACGGCCGGCGGCGTCAGGCCTACTTTCCGGCCGATGCTCGCAAAACTTTCACGGGCATTTGCCTGCAGACATTCCAATATTTTCCAGTTTAAATCATCAATAGTTGAATCCAAGGTATATGGCGTTTTAAAAATTAATATCCACAGTAAAAATACAATTTTGCTTTTGAATCACAAGAGATATTATGAAATCCCTATGTATCTTTATATCCACAAATAAATGATATTATATATCCATGAACCTTGGTGGGGTTCGTTACGTTACTTTAAACATGACCTATAGTAATTCCGGTTCGTTGCACGTCTATAAAAAGGCACTGGAACTTTGCAGTATCAGCAGGGCCATCGCCTCTTACGTGGCGGTCAACCAAAACTTGTTGAAGCTTTACCAGTCGAACAGTCATAGGGACAGTATTGCCGATTCGCTGCTGACCGACGCCACCCTGATCCCTGAGCAAATCGCCCTTGCCGAGCGTACGGACTGCCGTGCCGAACGCATGAAGATCGCCACCTATATCCATATCATGACCCGAAACATCAATTCTTACTGCCGGGGCCTTGAAAAAGATGGTGTCAAGGAAGTCGAATATCTGGATCTGCTACGCCAGGAAATCAAAAGCTTCCGAAAATCCTTTAAAAAATGGCGTAAATCGCTTTCGGGGGAGTAAATTTGGAGGATAAAACCCATTCCTTGAAAACGACCATCCTCATTCATTGTCCCGATCAGACGGGCATTATCAGCGCCGTCACCGGATTCGTACACGACAATGGCGGCAACATCATCTATCTCGACCAGCACGTCGACCCGCAGGCCAATGTGTTCTTTATGCGCTTGGAAAGTAATTTTGACGTGGACGGATTTAAGGCTTCCGTATTCGAGGAGGAGTTCGAAGAGAAGCTAGCCCGTCGCTATACCATGCAATGGAGCATGCACCGGGAAGGCAAACTTCCTAAAATGGCGCTCTTCGTATCGAAATACAACCATTGCCTGTACGACCTGCTAAGCCGCTACAGTTCGGGAGAGCTGCAAGTCGAGATTCCCTTTGTTATCAGTAATCACGATGACCTGCGCCCGATTGCGGAGCAGTTCGATATTCCCTACTACCACATTTCCGTGACCAAAGGCACCAAAAGCGAGGCGGAGGACCAACAGCTGAGGCTGCTGAAATCGCATGAGGTGGACTTCATAGTGCTTGCGCGTTATATGCAGATTGTCAGTGCCAAGATTATCGACCAATACCCGAACAAAATCATCAACATCCACCACTCCTTTTTACCTGCCTTCGCCGGGGCCAGGCCCTATCACGCCGCGTTCAAAAGAGGGGTCAAGATCATTGGCGCGACCAGCCACTACGTCACCGAAGACCTCGATGAAGGTCCCATCATCGCCCAAGATGTCACCCCCGTTACCCACGCCCACCGTATCGCCGACCTGGTCACAAAAGGCCGCGACCTGGAAAAAATCGTATTGGCCCGGGCCGTGCAATTGCACGTACAGCGGAAGACCATGGTGTACGATAACAAGACGATCGTTTTTTATTGAAAGATTCAATTTTCAATCGTTCCGCTTGAGGTACGCCAAACTTTTCTTTCGCATAAACTCCCAAATCGCCAAGCGGTCATGGGTATCTACGAGGGACTGAAAAGCGGGGTCCACTTCACAGAAATACAGAAAATCATCGACTTTATCCGGGGGAATCTTTAACGCGGTCGTGTAGAGCGAATCGACATAGAATTGGCGGACCCGTTCGGTACGGGCGTATTTTTCATTGCGTGCGACCCGTTTTTTCAACATCTTCTTACGACCTGTAATCGTGTTGATCAAGGGATCCAAACTCATAAACGGGTTGGCGGTCGCGGCATATAGCTCCCTTTCCGCCTTGCTGATAGGTTTGACGTAGGCATTGGGGAGTCCCAATGTCGAAGCGGTCACAACAGGTCCGATATCCATCCGGGCCAGATCTCGCTTTACATCGCCGGAAAGGTTATATGGGGTTACCACCACCTCATCGAGTTCGGTGCGTGCTTCTTCGAGGGGGACCAGCAATAATTTACTCTCGAGCACGCTCAAAGTGACCGGCAGTTCCTTGCGTTTGTACTGTACGGCGGAAAACACCAAGGTATCGTTCAGTCGGACAGGAATGGTAAAATAGCCGTTGCTATCGGTAATCGTGGCCCTTTGAGAGGTGATATTGAGCACATGGGTGGCGGCCACGTCTCCATCGTCGCTATAGACCCGGCCATCGAGCTTGTCGGAAAATACCTCCTGCCCCTGCGCCGAAGCCATGAAGAACAGAAAACAGATTACAAAAGCGGCAAGAAGTGATACAGGGGATTTCAGTTCGGCAACCTTATCCCCAAAGCAATGGTCCGTACCCTCCATCATACCCTGAATTTCTCAACTTATAAACAGCGCCCCCGACAAACTACCGGACCCATAAATTCACAGCACGTAAACCACCCGCTCATAAACCTATAAACTCATTCCTCCATCTGTTCCCGGTAGGCCTTGCTCTCGTCCACCAAAAAGTCCAAAAGCTGGAATTCGTTATCCTTTAACAAGAGGGAATAATCGGGGTGGGTCTCATCCACGTAATAGAGAAAGTCGTCGATCTTATCCTGCGGCAATTTCAGGTCCACCACGAAGAATTCGTCCTCATACACCTGCCGTAGTACCTCGCTCATTTTAAGTCGGGGACGTCGTTCCGTATCATCCTTCTTGCCGGCTTTGGCCAAGGCCTTGAAAATATTGACGAAGTTGATCCCGTCTTTCATGCCCTTGACCATTTGTCCCTGGGCGATATTTTCTACCTCCGTCGAACGGTCGATCTCGTATTCCACCTCCCCAAAACGTTCATTCTGCACATCGAGGAATTTTTCCCGATTCTCGGGACTGACGACCACCTCGTCGAGCTCCGTCACCTTTTCGTTCACCTCGACCACCAAGCGTTCATTGGCCAGAATGGCGTCGGTAATCTCCACGACTTCCAACTGATAATTGACTGCGGAGAAGGCCAGCTGGTCTCCCACCTTGACCCGAATCGCAAACTCCCCGTTATCGTTCGAGATGACCGCATTTTCGGTATCGATATTGATTACGTTCTGATTGGGTACCGGTACGTTGCGGTAGAGCACGGCACCACGCAATATCTCGCGCCCATCGTCTTGTGCAAATACGGTGGCAACGGCAAAAAGAAGAAAGATAAGGGTAGGGATACGCTTCATCAGGTTGTTTTAAAAGAAAATCATTGAGCTTTTGGATGTCCGTGACAAGGTACCTTAACCCCGTGGAAATACAAAATTGTTAAAAATCGAGCAGATAAAGAAAATACAAGTTTAGGTTTAAAAAAAACGACGACGGATAAACTTTTGTTAATTTGCGGAGGGTCTCATGTAGGGGCGTGTCCGCGTCGACCCCTGCATACTGTCCATTCACCTTGGCAATAGTGCATTTCATCCTGTTAATTAGGTAATAGGGCGAATACTTTTATTTTTGTTGTACTTCTATTTATGTGCCGTATGAGAACACGAACTACATATTGCGGGCTTTTTATCGCCCTACTTATCGGAAATTTTGCCTTGGCCCAGGTAAAGATCGGCGATAACCCCGAGACCATCGATCCGGCTTCGGTGCTGGAGCTCGAAAGTTCGGAACGGGTGCTGGTCATCACGCGGGTGGACTCGGTACAGATGGCCAATATAGTTCCCAACCGCGGGGCCCTGGTCTATAATACCTCGGCGGACTGTATTTTTTACTACGATGGCTCGGCCTGGATCAACCTCTGCGGGGGCGGCGGTACAGGAACGGTGCCCGAGAACAGCATCGGCACCCAACAGATCATCAATGGAAGCATCAATGGGGTGGATATACAAAACGGATCCATCGGAAGGGGCAAGCTCCAGAACAACTCAGTGGACCGGACCAAGTTAGCCCAAAACTCCGTAGGTCCTTTCGCCATCGACAACGACAGCATCGATCTGGCGGATTTCAACAACAACCTTCTCGACCTGTCCGATTTCAACAACACCACCGGCTTTATCCGCAATTCGGATATCGGGGAACTGCGGTTGGCGGTGGAGGCGAATACCACGGCAAATACACAAGATGAAGATTCGAGTCCGACTAACGAAATCCAGACCTTGGGCCTGTCGGGTACCACCATCCAGATCGATCGGGGAAACACGATCGATCTGTCGCCTATTTTAAGTGATGGGGGCACCGATGACCAAACTCTGGACCTTACGGGAAGTGTTCTCGAAATTGAGGATGGTAATTCAGTGAATTTTGGCCCATTGCTTGAAAGTTCCGCGGGTGACCCTACCTCGATTGCATCAACCACTACAGTTACCGTGTCAGGCACCGGAAGCTCCGATGATCCCTACGAACTCACTGCGGTAGGTGGAGGCGGGGGTGGTAACGGAGATCCGACCACCATTGCCTCGACAACCACGGTAACTGTATCCGGTACCGGAACGTCGGACGACCCCTATCAACTTACGGCGGTAGGCGGTAGCGGCGAGGGAGATCCGACCTTGATAGCCTCGACAGCAAGCATTACCGTAACAGGAACAGGAAGTGCAACTGATCCTTATGAGCTAACTGCGGTGGGTGGTGATGGAGAAGATAACCAAACTGCTGCCGAAGTGCCATTCGCTCCTTATTTGACATTAAATAGTAACGATGTACAAGCAGCTGTTCAAGAGCTAAAGGATGAATTGGATAATCTGGGACCTACCGGAGGGGGAAGCAACCAAAATCTGAACCAGGTTTTGACACAAGGCAATAATGGGGGCACGGCATTGATTAAAAATATAGGAAATCCTGTGGAAGACCAGGATGCAGCTACCAAATCCTATGTGGATGGTGCAATCGCTTCCGGCGGAGCAGATCTCAATAACGGTAACATTTTGGTTGGAGATACCTCCAACGCTGCCCAACCGGTAACCATGAGTGGTGATGCGACAATTAACAATTTAGGAGAATTAACAATTGTAGAGGATGCAATAACTCTAGAAAAACTTAACCAAATGGGCGCGACCGATGGCCAGGTTCTCAAATGGAACGGCAGCGCGTGGGCCCCCGCGGCCGATGCCGGGGGGACGACCTACACGGGCGGCGCGGGGATCACACTGGACGGCTCCGTCTTCAACGCGGACGACCTGGCCGGGGAGGTGACGGGCCCCACATCGGCCACGGTCATCGCCGCGAACGCCGTGACCTCCGCCAAGATAGATAACGCGACCATCCTTGCAGAGGACCTTGCCGATATGGGTGCCGAGAACGAGCAGGTCCTCAAGTGGAACGGCAGCGCGTGGGCCCCCGCGGCCGATGCCGGGGGGACGACCTACACGGGCGGCGCGGGGATCACACTGGACGGCTCCGTCTTCAACGCGGACGACCTGGCCGGGGAGGTGACGGGCCCCACATCGGCCACGGTCATCGCCGCGAACGCCGTGACCTCCGCCAAGATAGATAACGCGACCATCCTTGCAGAGGACCTTGCCGATATGGGTGCCGAGAACGAGCAGGTCCTCAAGTGGAACGGAAGCGCGTGGGCCCCCGCGGCCGATGCCGGGGGGACGACCTACACGGGCGGCGCGGGGATCACACTGGACGGCTCCGTCTTCAACGCGGACGACCTGGCCGGGGAGGTGACGGGCCCCACATCGGCCACGGTCATCGCCGCGAACGCCGTGACCTCCGCCAAGATAGATAACGCGACCATCCTTGCAGAGGACCTTGCCGATATGGGTGCCGAGAACGAGCAGGTCCTCAAATGGAACGGCAGCGCGTGGGCCCCCGCGGCCGATGCCGGGGGGACGACCTACACGGGCGGCGCGGGGATCACACTGGACGGCTCCGTCTTCAACGCTGACGACCTGGCCGGGGAGGTGACGGGCCCCACATCGGCCACGGTCATCGCCGCGAACGCCGTGACCTCCGCCAAGATAGATAACGCGACCATCCTTGCAGAGGACCTTGCCGATATGGGTGCCGAGAACGAGCAGGTCCTCAAGTGGAACGGAAGCGCGTGGGCCCCCGCGGCCGATGCCGGGGGGACGACCTACACGGGCGGCGCGGGGATCACACTGGACGGCTCCGTCTTCAACGCGGACGACCTGGCCGGGGAGGTGACGGGCCCCACATCGGCCACGGTCATCGCCGCGAACGCCGTGACCTCCGCCAAGATAGATAACGCGACCATCCTTGCAGAGGACCTTGCCGATATGGGTGCCGAGAACGAGCAGGTCCTCAAGTGGAACGGAAGCGCGTGGGCCCCCGCGGCCGATGCCGGGGGGACGACCTACACGGGCGGCGCGGGGATCACACTGGACGGCTCCGTCTTCAACGCGGACGACCTGGCCGGGGAGGTGACGGGCCCCACATCGGCCACGGTCATCGCCGCGAACGCCGTGACCTCCGCCAAGATAGATAACGCGACCATCCTTGCAGAGGACCTTGCCGATATGGGTGCCGAGAACGAGCAGGTCCTCAAATGGAACGGCAGCGCGTGGGCCCCCGCGGCCGATGCCGGCGGAACAACAACCTTAACCTCGAGTGATGGATCGATTAACATCAGTAATACAGGTACCAATTATAATTTGTCAGTAACTGAAATATCAGGTGGACCGGACGGAATAATTGCTGAAAATTCAATAACTCAAGGGGATATCGATACTGATGCAGTAGGTTCAGGGGAATTAATTAACGACTCTGTAGGCGAATCGGAATTAAAAGACGATGCAGTGACAATCGATAAAATCGCAGATGCAAGCATTCTAGATATTCATATTGTCGGAGGAATAAGCGGAGCCAAAATCACCCCGAATTTTGGTGGACAAGACATAAACACAATTGGTGATATTAATGGCGGAAGTATATCAGCTGATGGTGATATTACCGCCACGGGCAGTCTAAGTGTCACGGGAAATGTTGAGGCTGGAAGTGTGAGTGTTGGCGGTAGTCCAACCCATCCCGACTACGTCTTCCAGAAGTACTTTTTAGGCAACTCCGAAATCAAGACGGACTACGCCTTCAAATCCCTAAAAGACATCGAAGCCTTCGTTAGAAAACACCACCACCTCCCTGGCGTCAAATCCGCCACGGAGGTCAAGGAAGACGGGTTTTGGAACCTGAGCGAATCGAACCTGCAAAATCTCGAAAAAATCGAGGAACTCTTCCTCCATACTATCGAACAGGAGAAGAAAATCGAACAGTTACAATCCGAAAAAGAAACATTGTCGGAGGAAGTCCAAATGCTACGTAGGGATTTGGACGAGATTAAAACTTTGTTAGAAAAAATGGAGTAACTGGAATGATGGCGCACCATACTGCAAGCAAGTAGGTCTCGACTGCTGCCTGTCTCGAGCGAAGTCGAGAGGCTCGACCGGACAATCGCTGTCTCCAGCGTAGTAGAGAGGCTCGACCAGACAGTTAATAGTAATCAATGAAAGAAAAAATTATCATCCTATTCCTTCTTTTCGGCGCGGGCCTCCGGGCCCAGACCGCCCTGCAGAATACCGGCAACCTACGGATTCATGAAAACGGGCAGATGGGCTTCCATACCGACTTGGTCAACGACGGGCTTTTTGATGAAAACATGGGACTGGTCGGATTCTACGGAAATTCGGAGATTACGGTTTCCGGAGCGCTTAATCCATCCTTTTTTGATGCGGAATTCGTGACCCAGAAAGGGGTTACTTTAAACAATACGGTGAACATCCTCAACAATGCCAACTTCGTGACGGGCGATGTTTCCTCCCCAAAATCCAATCCCAATATCAGCCTAAACTTCCCCAAGAATGGGTTTCATTCCGGGGCTAGTGATATCAGTAAGGTGAACGGCTATGCCAGCGTATCCGACAAGCAGAGTTTTACGTTTCCCGTGGGCGATGACACCTATTTTCGTCCCTTAATATTAAAATCCCAAAACGTCAATCCCGTTGCCCGCTGCGCCTATTTCTTCGAAAACCCGAATACCCCCAGCACCTTCGACACCTCGTTCAGCACCAGCGCCCGGCCCGTCGATGTCAGCAGTGTCAGCACCCTCGAATTCTGGGTGTTGGAGGGGTCGGAACCTTCTACTGTGGAGCTCAGCTGGAACGAACGCAGCGCTATCGGCAGCCTGACCGAAGACATTTCCGAAGTTGTATTGGTCGGTTGGAGCAAAGCAAGCAATACATGGGAACACCTCGGTGGCCCCGCTTCTGTGGGAGACCTTTTCCAAGGGGTCGCGGTTTCCGACAGTTTTGTTCCCAATGATTATGCGGCGATCACCTTTGCAGCATCCGCAGAACCACGGGATTACTTGGAGCTTGACGATTACCTTGTCACCCCGAACGGCGACAACGTCAACGATTTTTTGGAAATCCCCCAACTGGACCAGTCCCCCAACAACCACATGAAGATCTACGATCGCAACGGCTCCAAGGTATTCGACCAAGTCAACTACACCAATGAATTCAACGGGTTTTCAAATGTCGATAATTTCGTCATCGCCCGAGACGAAGGCCTCCCCTCCGGGGTCTATTTCTACATCGTCTCCATGGAAGATGTCGGACTTACCTTTCAAGGATTTCTATATTTAGCCAATGACTAGATCCTAATAGCCATCGGTTACAGGTCCGTTAAAATCTTCGTAATTTTGATTCAAATTTAATAGTTGTGAAAACTGTGAGCGTCAATTTGAATGGGCCAAACATACGAACAGCAACTCCCTACCCGTTAATACAATAGACAAACCTGACGATTAAAAATGCTTCTACCATGCAAAGACGATCCTTCCTGCAGAAAACCGGCCTTACCGGGCTGGCCTTGACCGCCCTGCCGCAGCTGGCTATTTCCCAAGCCTACGACTACTCCATCTTGGAATTGATGGGCAAGGCCGATATCGAACTGTTCGGCGACGGGTTTCAGTTGAAAAAAGCGGCCCACGATGCATTCGTCGCCATGAAAAAGGCGGCCTACAGCGACGGAATCGACCTAAAGCCGGTATCGAGCTACCGCAGTTTCGAACGGCAGCGCTCCATATTTGAACGTAAATTCCTTCGCTATACCGACGACCAGGGCATGGAGCCCCTGGCGGCTATAGACAAGATCGTCGAATACTCCACCGTCCCCGGTACGAGCCGGCACCATTGGGGTACCGATATCGATATCGTCGATGGCTACCGCAAGGTCGAAGGCGATGTGTTGGTCCCCTCTAAATTTGCCGAGGGCGAACCCTATGCGGATTTCAAAAAATGGATGGATGAAAACTCCAAGTCCTACGATTTCCATCTGGTCTATACCGACACCCCCGGACGCCGCGGTTTTAAATACGAACCCTGGCACTATACCTACGCCCCCATCTCCATCCCCATGCTGGAGGAATTCCGCAGAAAGAATATTATGCTGCTTCTAGAAAATGAGGAGTTTATCGGGAGCGACCACTTCACCGAAGGTTTTTTGAGAAACTACATCCAAGATAATATTCTGGACATCAACACCGACTTACTATAAATGTCGTGTGCAGCGTTCATCTTTCACTTTTCTCCATTCCAACCCTGCCTTGTGTAGGAAAATGCGTGCTGCACCTAGTGTAATATCAAACAACAAATACAGTCGAGAAAAATTCGTTCTTCAAAATTATTATTTCTCTTTGCCAGACCCGTTGGAATTCTAGGGCTTTTGTATCTTAACTGCCTTTAAACACAAGATGCCATGCGCAGGGGGAACTGGAAAATTCGGATATTGATCGGCCTGGCCATCGTGGCCTTCGCCTACGTACAACGCTGTAGCAACAAAGAGGAAAATCCCTATACCGGACGCTCCCAGACCATCACTATGGATGCCGACCAAGAAATCGCTATCGGCCTTCAAAGTACCCCGGAAATCGCCCAGCAGTACGGGGGCCTTTACCCCGATGAAGAACTACAGGGCTACATCGACAAGATCGGCAACAAACTGGTACAGAACAGTATCGCCAGGGAAACCCCCTATCAATACGACTTCCACCTACTCGCCGACGAGCAGACCGTCAATGCTTTCGCGCTACCGGGCGGTCCGGTCTTCATCACCTACGCCCTGTTCAAGGAGCTGAACGAGGCGCAATTGGCCGGGGTGCTGGGCCATGAAATCGGACATGTCATCGGCAGACACTCCGCCGAACGTATTGCGGACAGCGAGTTTTGGCAGACCGTTTCCACGGGAGCGTCGGTCGGGGCCGATATGGGCGGGGTCGTGGCCGGAATCGGTCAAAATACCCTTTTAAAAAACGGACGCGGTGACGAACTTGAAAGCGACGACCTCGGGGTGCTCTTTATGATGCAATCCGGCTACGACCCCGAAGAAATGATCAAGGTCATGGAAATTCTGGACGCCGCCTCCGGCGGTGGGGACCGGGTACCGGAATTTCAGAGTACCCACCCCGACCCCGGCAACCGCATCGAGCGGATTCGGGAGTCCATAGAGAAATACCGAATCGGGGAAGGGGTGCTAAAAGTGGAACGTTAAAGCGTAATTATATTCGTCGACCGGCCCCGTCGAAGCGCAATGCTTTTTGTACATTTGCACCGACCCCGATCAAATCTTATGTAGCTTCTCCTTATCCTATAGCTATGTCCAAAAAGACAACTATATGGAAACGCTTACCCATTTTCGACATCTTTACAACGCCGCATTCGAGGATTGCAAACCCCAATTTATCGTGGTACTCCTAAAAGTGTACTCGGTATTCTGCGCCCTGATGCTTCTTATGGCGGTCTATGCGTTTATGCATCGCGCCTTGAACGGATTTGAATTCTAAAAAACCCGATCGGCAGCCTGTAGCTACACAATCGGGTTCCTTTTCCACTGAATAAATAGTCGTGCCTCAGATTTCAGCTGCCCAGTGCGGTATCTAAAATGACAAGGGCATCGACGGCGTTGGAAAGTTCGGCATATTTCTTAACCGAAAAACCGTTGTTACTCCTGATGTTGAGATCGGCACCTTTCTCGATCAGCAGTTCGAGAATATCTACCTTGTTGTACCGTGCGGCGAACATGGCAGGGGTCATGCCCAATGACTTGCGGTTGACGTCCTCGCCAAGCTCGATCATGCGCTTAACGGTTACATAGTCTCCTTCTACAATGGCCATACAGAACGAACTGATATCGACATTTGCGATTTCGGTACCGATCGGTTGGTGACCCTCTTTTGAAATTTCCTTGGCACTAAGGCCGGTCACGGCGACCATACAGGCCGCAGCAACGGTTAACATCGTTTTTCTCATGATGAATGATTTAGATTGATGAATACTTGATTTTAATTAGGAATCCTTACGAAATCCTATATAAAATAGACGAAAGCATCCCAAAAATGTTTCACCGTTGTGCGGCTTATAACATTATTTTAACATTTCAAAGGGCAGCAGCCCCCAAAAACTGCCTGAAATACTGGTTATACTAATAGAATCGCTTTATTTTTGGCAATCGATAAACACATGAAAATGAACAAAAAAGTAATACTCATGATTTTGGACGGTTGGGGCAAATCCCCCGATCCCAAAATTTCCGCTATAGCCAACGCCGACACGCCATTTGTCGATTCGCTCTACAAAAAATATCCCAACGCCAATCTGTTGACCGACGGCATGAACGTGGGGCTTCCGGAAGGCCAAATGGGCAATAGTGAAGTTGGCCACATGAACCTCGGTGCGGGACGGATCGTCTATCAGGATCTGGCAAAGATCAATTTGGCCGTCGAGGAAAATACGCTCAAGGATGAAAAGGTCTTAAGGGATGCCTTTGAATACGCCAAAAAAAACAACAAAAACGTACATTTTTTGGGCCTGTTAAGTGACGGCGGCGTTCACAGCCACATCTCGCACGTCAAGGGCCTGATCAAAGCGGGGAACGATTACGGGGTTCAAAATATGTTCGTACATGCCTTTACCGACGGCCGTGACGTAGATCCAAAAAGTGGGAAGGGCTTCTTGGTGGACCTGAACGTCTTCGCTTCGGACAAAAATACCAAACTCGCTACGGTAACCGGACGCTATTACGCAATGGATCGTGATCAACGCTGGGAACGTGTAAAAATGGCCTATGATGCCCTGGTCAATGGCGAAGGTGAAAAAACCTCCAACATTGCGGATGCCGTACAGAAAAGTTACGACGCGGACGTAACCGACGAATTTATCAGACCGATCGTGATGACGGACGCCGAGGGGAAGCCCGTCGCCCAGATCAAGGACGACGATGTTGTGATTTTCTTTAATTTCCGTACGGACCGCGGAAGACAACTGACCCAAGTGCTGACCCAAATGAACATGCACGAAAAGAACATGCATAAACTCGACCTATACTATGTCACCATGACGAACTACGACGAGGCCTTTGAAGGCATTCACGTAGTGTATGACAAAGAAAACATCAAGGAAACCTTGGGTGAGGTGCTCGAAAAAGCCGGAAAAAAACAGATCCGTATTGCCGAGACCGAAAAGTATCCGCATGTTACTTTCTTCTTTAACGGTGGAAGGGAAGTGCCCTTTGAGGGCGAGGAGCGCTTGCTCTGCCCCTCACCGAAAGTGGCGACCTATGACCTGCAACCTGAGATGAGCGCCTATGAAATTAGGGATGCGATTATCCCAGAACTTCAAAAGGGCGAGGTGGATTTCGTATGCCTCAATTTTGCAAACCCCGATATGGTCGGGCACACCGGCGTTATGGAGGCGGCCATCAAAGCCTGTGAAACGGTCGATGCCTGTGCCAAGGCCGTTATCACGGCGGGCAAGGAAAACGGATATTCGACCATAGTGATCGCCGACCACGGCAATTGTGATACCATGGTCAATCCCGATGGGAGTCCGAATACGGCCCACACCACCAATCCCGTACCCCTGATCTTGGTCGATGACGATATCAAGGAAATCAAGGATGGGGTGTTAGGCGATATCGCACCGACCATCCTCAAGATGATGGGTATCGAAAAACCCGAGCTCATGGACCGGGAGGCATTGGTTTAATCCATCGTAGGCCCTAACTATTTTACACCTGAAAACGTATCTGCATGCATAAATTAATGGCTTTTCTCTTCCTGTTCAGTACCTGTTCCGACAGCACCCAAGAACAGGAAGAAATGCTGCTTGGGGAGATTGATCTGTCCGATCTACATGAAGCGCCGTACGCCCGATGGTTCGCAAATGAAAACGAACCATATACCTTAAAAGATAAAAAGGTGGAAGAGCTCGAAGCCCTGCTTTCCGGTGTGAGCATCAAACTGTTCATGGGAACGTGGTGCGCCGACAGCCAACGGGAGGTCCCCCGATTCCATCAAATTATGGAAGCAACGGACTATCCCGTCGAGAGCATCGAGTTAGTGGCCCTGGACCGGGAAAAAACGGCCCCGACCACGCCTGAAAGAGACTTCGACATTCTCCGGGTTCCCACATTTATTTTTTATAGGGACGGGCAAGAGCTCGGTCGTATCGTCGAATACCCGATCCAATCCCTAGAGGATGATATGGTCCGGATACTTTCGGGGGAGCCCTACGAACACGCCTATCATAATTGAGACAACGAACTCGTCTTAAATTGATTTTTTACCTGCGGGATGTAAACTCAAGACGAGCCCAATTCCTATCTTTGTAGCCTATGATCAAAATAAAAACACCTGAAGAAATAGAAGTGATGCGCGAGAGTGCCCTGGTCGTCTCCAAGACCTTGGGCATGCTGGCATCGGAAATCAAACCCGGAGTAAACGCGCTATATTTGGATAAGCTTGCGGAAGAGTTCATTCGCGAACAGGGTGCGGAACCGGGATTCTTGGGCATGTACGATTTCCCGAACACCCTGAACATGAGTCCCAATGCCCAAGTGGTACACGGTATTCCCAACAAGGAACCGCTCAAGGAAGGCGATATTCTCTCGGTGGACTGCGGTGCCCTAAAAAACGGATATTACGGCGATCACGCCTATACTTTTGCTATCGGGGCAATCGACCCCGAAACCGAAAAACTGCTGCGGGTCACCAAAGAATCACTCTATATCGGTATCCGTGAATTCAAAGTGGGCAAACGCGTCGGCGATGTGGCCTACGCCATTCAAAACTATTGTGAAAGCCACGGGTACGGCGTGGTGCGCGAACTAGTGGGCCACGGCCTGGGGAAAGAGCTACACGAATCGCCCGAAATGCCGAATTATGGCCGCCGTGGCCGGGGCAAAAAGTTCAAGGAAGGCATGGTCGTGGCCATAGAACCCATGATCAACCGCGGTACCCGACGCATCAAGCAGCTGAAGGACGGATGGACCATCCTTACCGCCGACGGGCAGCCCAGTGCCCACTTCGAGCACAATGTAGCCATCGTCGATGGCAAACCGGAACTGCTTTCCACGTTCCAGTACATTTATGAGGCCTTGGGTATCAACAGTGACGAGGAGGATGAATTCCGACAATCGAAGTTGGTTATTTGAACGTATCCCATGAAACGGATCTTCAAATTCTTCCTGAATGTCTTTCCCAGACCCATACTGATACAACTTAGCTATCTGGCCCGTCCCCTACTGGCCCTTTGGATGCGCGGGAATCGCTACGAAGATCCTATCGACGGCAAGCGCTTCAAGGCTTTTTTTCCCTATGGCTACGAGCATCCCCGTGAAAACGTGCTCTCCCCCTCTACCCTATCGCTCGAACGGCATCGGTTGCTGTGGCTGTATCTCGACCGGGAGACCGATTTCTTTGACGCCCCCCTAAAGGTACTGCATTTCGCCCCCGAGCAGGCCTTTTATAAACGTTTCCGCAAGCTCGAGAACTTAGATTATACCACTACCGATCTCCATTCTCCTCTAGCGGATATCAAGGCCGATATCTGCGACCTGCCATTCGAGGACAATAGCTTTGACGTTCTCTTGTGCAACCATGTTCTCGAACATATTCCCGATGACACCCAGGCCATGTCCGAAATGTACCGGGTGCTCAAAAAAGGGGGATGGGGTATCTTTCAGGTTCCCCAAGACCTAAAACGGGATAACACCTTTGAAGACGATTCCATTACCGACAAAAAAGAACGCGCCGGGATTTTCGGACAGTACGATCACGTACGCATTTACGGAAGGGACTATTTTGACAAGCTCAGAAGCATCGGTTTCACCGTGGAAGAAGTGGACTATACCACGTCATTGTCGGCCTCGGAAGTGGACCGGTACCGTCTTGCCCTAGGGGAAATCATTCCTCTCGTACGAAAGTAAACAACCGCGTGGCAAGCCCACCTTTCGCAAGTAAACGACTTTGACATATCGAGGCAAGTCCCAACGCATTCAAATCTCGACTATCGGGCAAATGGGTTATTCCACAATCATCGTCTTGAATCCTTCGGTCATGAATTCCTGGGTATCTCCGTTCTTATCTACATAGATGATATAGGCTTCCAGTTCGGGGAGATCCGCCAATAATGCGATGGTCTTGTCCAGATCCATAGCCATAAAGGCGGTGGCATAGGCGTCGGCCTTGGCACAGGTATCTGCGATAGTAGTAGCTCCTAAAATATTGGCATTTTTGGTAAATCCCGTTTTTGGGTCGATAGTATGAACATACGTATTTCCCGTAACCGAATCGGTCCGGAATTTTCTGTAGTTTCCGGATGACGCCAAAGCCCTATCCTTGAGATGGACCAAAATCTTAAGTTCCCGGGTCTCGCCCATCTGGGGATCGTCAATTCCTACGACCCAAGGCTTTTCCTTTATCGTATTCGTGCCCTTCGCGACGAGCTCGCCCCCGACTTCCAACAAATAGTTTTGAATCTTATGCGCGTCCATAAGCTGTGCCAATCGATCGACGGCATAGCCTTTGGCAATCGCATTGAAATCAAAATGGATATCGGGATTCGCCTTTGTTATGGTATTTCTTTCGGTCCGGTTCACCTTATCGAAACCCACGAATTGCAGCAAGCTATCGACTCGGGTACTGTCAAGGTCCATTTGAGGCCCGGGACCGAACCCCCAGGCATCGACCAATGTGCCTACTGTCGGATCGAAGTAGCCGTCCGTTTTCCGATGGATCTCCTTGGAGAGCTCAAACACATCGCGAAACAAGGCATCGATCGTCACGGTAGTGTCGCCACGATTAATTTTGGAGATATCGGAGTCCGGAATATAGGTAGATAGAGATCGGTTGACCGCCTCAAATACCGAATCTATTTCTTGCTTTAGATTCAAAGGTTCATCGGAGAGGTAGATCAAACTGTAGGAAGTACCCAAAGCACTGCCCACATTTTGGTTCTTATGGGTTTTCGAACCTTCCGAACATGAAAAAAGTAGTACGGCAAGGAGGGCTAAATACGTGTATTTCATTTTCAAGGATTAGACTTCGATCAAGCCGTCGTAGTCCACGATATAATCTTCGTTCAGGTACACCGGCAGTTTTTGGTCCTGGGCATTCGAAAGGCCGACGCCCGCATAGTATGATTTGGCCTCGAAATTCTCCGCGTGGTCTTTAATTTTCTGCATGAGCTCCGCGTCATACGTCTTGGGATCATCGGGGTAGGACACCTGCCGTACCACGATAAAATGCAGTTGCTTGTCTTTCAGGCATACAAACTGCGGATTCTTCTTCGGTTTACTGTTCACCCCCATAAATTCGTAACCTTCGGCTTCCAGTTGTTTTCCGACAATGTTCATCGCCAAGTTGTGCAGTTCCTGCTCCGTAAGGGCTTTACCCATGGTCACCCATATTTTTTTATCAAAAAAAAACCGATGTGGGAACATCGGTTTTAGTTATAGTTTCAAATTATTTATCCTCCGAAATCATCGAATCGGATATGCTCATCGGGAATACCGTAATCCTCTCCCATTTTTTGCACCGCTTTGTTCATCAAGGGAGGACCACAGAAGTAAAGCTCGATGTCCTCTGGCGCGTCGTGCTTGCTCAAGTAATTGTCGATAACGCAGTTGTGGATAAATCCGACAAAACCGTCTCCCGGTGCATCGATATCCTCCTTGACCTTCCAATCATCTTCCTCCGCAGGTTCCGACAGGGCCATATAAAACTTAAAGTTCGGAAAATCTTTCTCCAACTGCTTGAAGTGATCGATATAGAACAGTTCCCGCTTCGAACGGCCCCCGTACCAGTACGAGACCTTTCGATTCGTCTTTAAGGTCTTGAACAGGTGGTAGAGATGCGACCGCATGGGCGCCATTCCCGCACCACCTCCGACATAGAGCATTTCAGAATCGGATTCGTTGATAAAGAACTCGCCAAAAGGCCCCGATATGGTCACATCGTCACCTTCTTTCAAGGAAAATATATAGGATGAGGCAATTCCGGGATTCACGTCCATCCAGCCATTCTTGGAGCGGTCCCAGGGCGGGGTCGCAATCCGTACGTTCAACATGATCTCCTTACCTTCTGCAGGATAGGATGCCATGGAATAGGCACGCTCTTCCAACTCGGGATTCTTCATGACCAAGGGCCATAGATTGAACTTGTCCCACTCTTCCTGGAATTTGTCCGGTTTTTCATGCTCTTCGGGGTGGGCGGTAATATCGATATCCTCATATTTGATTTCACAGGGCGGAATTTCGATCTGGATATAGCCCCCGGCCTTATAGCCCATATCTTCTTGGATCTCGACCACGAATTCCTTGATAAAAGAGGCTACATTGTAGTTACGCACCACTTTGGCGGGCCATTTTTTGATTCCGAATACCTCTTCGGGTATCGTAATATCCATGTCCTGTTTCACCTTCACCTGGCAGGCCAACCGGGCCCCTTCGGCAAGTTCCCTCTTGGAAAAGTGCGGGGTCTCCGTGGGCAGGGCTTCACCACCTCCTGAAAGCACGTGGCATTCGCACTGAATACAGGTTCCCCCACCACCACAGGCAGAGGGCAAAAAGACCTTTTTGTTTCCCAGGGTGGTCAACAGGGAACTTCCGGATTCCACTTCCATCTTTTTTTCCCCGTTGATGGTCAAGGTAACGGGGCCGGAAGGCGAAAGCTTTTCTTTGGTGAACAGTAACAAAGCGACCAACAACATGGTCAGTATCAGAAAGGCGACTACGGTGATCAGTATGGTGCCGCCCGTGCTAGTAGCTAGAATCATCTCTTATCGGTTTATTGCTTCTGTATAGGAGATTTCCTTGTCCTTTTTGGAAAGCTCGTTTTCTATTTCCTTCTTCTCGGAATCGGCCCCGGTTACGGCCGTACGTTCCACTGTTTGTTCCGTGTTGGTCCCCTCACTTTTTACAGGTACCTCGACCGTAGTCTCTTCTGCAGGTGGAACTTCGTCACCCCCGGTCAACATTCCTCCGAAACTCTGGAAACCAATACCCATCAGTCCCGTTATAATAAAGGTGATGCCCAGACCGCGCAAAGGGGGCGGGACATTGGAATAGCGTATCTTTTCCCGAATTGCGGCGATGGTCAGAATGGCCAGGAACCAGCCGATGCCCGAACTAATCCCATAATTGACGGCGAGACCGAAGGTCTGTATGTCGCGGGACTGCATAAAGAGCGAGCCTCCTAAAATAGCACAGTTCACGGCAATCAAGGGCAGGAATATCCCCAAGGAGTTGTAGAGTGCCGGAGAAAATTTCTCCACTACGATCTCTACCAGCTGTACCATGGTCGCGATGGTGGCGATAAACAGGATAAAGGATAAAAATCCAAGGTTGTAGTCCGCATATTCCGGCCCCAACCAGGCCAACGCCCCGTCGCGCAATAGGTACTGATCCAACAGCCAGTTCAAGGGTACGGTGACGCCCAATACGAAAATGACGGCCGCTCCCAGACCCACCGCTGTAGCCACCTTTTTGGAGACCGCGAGATAGGAACACATCCCCAAGAACACGGCGAACACCATGTTGTCGATAAAGATGGACCTAAAGAATAATTCGATATGCTCTAACATAATAACTTTTTAGATACTGAACTTGTTTTGTCTTTGATACTATCAACCCTCTTCTACCAATGCCGGGTTCTGTGTACGTTGTACCCAAATAATGATGCCTACCACAATCAGGGCCGCCGGCGGAATAATCATAAAACCATTGTTCTCATAACCCGTGGCGTATAATCCCGTCTTGGCGATCGGATCCCCTAAAACCGGATAACCAAAGAGGGTACCCGACCCCAAAAGTTCCCGTATAAACCCCACGATAACAAGAATGACCCCATACCCCAAGGCATTTCCGATGCCATCGAGAAAAGACCTCCACAACCCGTTGCCTAAGGCGAATGCCTCAAATCGGCCCATAATAATACAATTGGTAATGATAAGGCCTACGAACACCGACAATGTCTTGCTCAATTCATAGGCGAAGGCCTTGAGCACCTGATCGACGACGATGACCAAGGTGGCCACTACGATCAGCTGTACGATAATCTTGATTTTTGCGGGAATGATGTTCCGCATCAACGAAATGACCACGTTGCCCACCCCCATCACGAAAATAACGGCTATCGCCATGACCACCGAAGCCTTGAGCTCGGCGGTGATCGCAAGGGCGGAGCAAATGCCCAACACCTGAATGGTAATGGGGTTGTTGTCCGTCAACGGATCGATGATGAGATTAGCATCTTTTTTTGTCAACAGTGCCATAATTACATTTTTTGTTAGGTCTAGTTTGTTCGACTAGTTTTCTCTTATTCCGTCCAAATAATCCTTGTAAAGGTCGACGCTTTGTTTGATCATAGCCGAAACGCCGTCGCCCGTAATCGTGGCTCCGGCCAGGGCATCGACCTTATTGTCGTCTTTACGTTCGTTCAAGGGATCGTTGTTGCCCTTGGCAACACTGATACCGGCATAGCGGGTATCCTGCATGATGGTCTCGCCGGTAAAATCATCCATAAAATAGCGTTGGTTGATGTTGGCGCCCAGCCCGGGAGTTTCCCCCTTGTGGTCGAAGAATACGCCTTGAACCACCATGTTCTTGTCCAGTGCGATAAAGCCCCAGATGGCATCCCAAAGGCCTTTGCCGTACATAGGGATGATATAGAGTTGTTCACCGTCCTTTTCACCGACAAACAAAGGCAGTCGAGGGGTCTCGCCCTTCGAAATTCGCGCCAGTTGCCGCTTCATGTCGATAAGATAAGCCTCGTTATCCTCTAAAATACTATCGCCTTTAATGACCAATTGATCGACGATATATTTTTCGAATTCGCCCTCCACAATATCGGTGGGAACGAACTCGACCCCACCCTTATCGACATTTTCGTTCACGCCCATGGCGTATAAAATGTTCTGTTGTTTCTCAAAGCGTTCGTTCTCCTTGATGCGGCTTTCCAGACTCGATGCCATAAAGGCCAGCAAAGAGCCGACCACGACCACCATCATGGCCGCAAAGATTACCGTATAGAGATTTTTATCCGTATTGAATGCCATAGCTATGCAGTTTCTACTTGAAGTTCCTTTGCCTCACCTTCGGAATCCTTCGGAAGGATGGTGGCGTTCTTCATTCGTTTCAATCTTCTTTTTACGTTCCCCTTAATGACATAATGATCAATGGTCGGTGCAAACACGTTCATCAATAGGATGGCCAAAAATACACCCTCGGGATATGCGGGGTTAAAGACCCTGATCATGACGGACATAAACCCGATAAAAAAGCCGTACCACCATTTTCCAACATTGGTCTGCGCTCCCGTCACCGGATCGGTCGCCATATAAACGATTCCAAAGGCCAGTCCGCCTACGATCAAATGCTTCCAGAAATCGAAGCTCATCAACCCGTAAAATTTACTGGTCTCGCCGATCCATCCCATTTCCACGACGCCGTTGAACATCAGGCCCATCACCAAAGAACCGATGATGGCACTGAGCATGATCCGCCAACTGGCGATTTTACTGAAAATCAGGAATATTCCGCCGAGCAGTATCAAAAATGTCGGGGTCTCCCCCACCGAACCGGGAATAAATCCCCAGAACATATCGGCTACCGAATAAGAATATTCTTGACCCTGTGCCAGATAGCCCAGTACGGTTTCACCGGAAATGGCATCGGGACCCCCGGCGCGATCAACGGCCTCATAGACCCATACCTTGTCACCGCTCATCCAGGTAGGATAAGCGAAGAATAAAAAGGCACGGATGGTAAGGGCCGGGTTCAATATATTCATTCCCGTACCCCCGAACACCTCTTTTCCGATAATTACACCGAATACTACCGAAACGGCCAACATCCAGAGCGGCGTATCGATGGGAACGATCAAAGGCACCAACATTCCGGTGACCAAATAGCCTTCCTCTACCTCATGGCCCCTGAGCACGGCAAAGATAAACTCCACCAATAAACCGACCCCATACGAAACTATTACTAGCGGCAGCACTTTAATGATGCCGATCCAAAAGTTCTCCCAGGTTAAAAAATTACCGAATACGGAGACCTCCCGGGCCACCCCGTTCGCCGCGTCAATGGCCGCGTAGTGCTGGTAACCGGCGTTGAACATCGAGAACAGCAGCACCGGGACCAGCGCCAGGATTACAGTGTTCATCGTACGCTTTAGGTCGTCGGCAGCACGAATATGGCTTCCGTTGTGCGTGGTCTCGTCTGGCGTATATAAAAACGTATGCAGCGCATTGAAGGCCGGTGCCATTTTCTTGCCCCGAAAATGGTGCTTGATAATGTGCAGCCTCTTCTTAAAAGTCAGTCTTTTATCACTCATAGTTTATCCTATTTCTTTTTGTAGCAGATCCAATCCTTCACGAATGATCTGCTGGTGGGGCTGTTTTGAGATACAAATGAATTCCGTCAGTGAAAAATCTTCTGGAGCCACTTCATAGAGTCCCAATTGTTCCATTTCGTCAAGGTCTTGAACCATGCAAGCCTTGAGCAATTGCAGGGGATAGATATCCATCGGGAAGACCTTTTCGTAAATGCCGGTGACCACGAAGGCCCTGTGCTCCCCATTGGTATTGGTATCCAGATCGTACTTCTTATCGGGCTGCAACCATGAAAAGGTCAAGGCCCTGGTCGTGGAAACCTTATCGAATACGGGCTTGTTCCATCCGAAGAACTCGTAATCGTCGCCCTCGGGAATACAGCTCACGGTATTGTTGTAAAAGCCCAAATGGCCATCTTGCCTGGTTTTGCTGCCCGTAAGCACATCGCCGTTGATGACCCGGAACCGCTCTTCTTTCACTCCGCTGGCGTAGAGAAAGGTAGATATCTCGGTACCGATCTTCGTGGTATAATACTGAGGTTTTTTAACAGAGGAACCGACCAAGGCAACGGTGCGCTGGGGATTGAACTTCCCGGTCAATAGCATTTCCCCTATAATTACAAGATCTTGGGGAGATATAGTCCATACCGTTTCCCCTTTGTTGATGGGGTCTATCTTATTGATTTGGGTACCGACCAAACCAGCCGGATGCGGACCTGAGACCTTATGCAGTTCGATACCGGTCAGTTCCGCTAAAGGGGACTTTGACGATTTTTCGACCGAAACGTGCACCTTGCCGGGCGTCAACTTGCCCAAGGCCGTAATGGCGGCCTGTAATTCCTTTTCCTTCCCCTGCAGCACATAGTCGGGGTCCGCCGCCAGAGGCGCAGTAACAAGACCTGAGACGAAAATCGCTTTCGGGTTGGCATCGGGATCGGCAATGACGGAATAGGGACGTTGTACGATAAAGGGCCAACATCCTGATTTGAGCAAGTAGGCCTTAATATCTTCCTTGGAAGCCTTTTCCACGTCCAGGATTACGTTTGCAATCGTTTCCTGCTCCTTGTCCGCCAAAATTCTCAAGGTCAGAATACGTCTTCTGGCACCCCGCTCTATTTCGATAAGCTCACCGCTTACGGGGGACACAAAGAGCATGTCCTCGTTGTTTTTATTGTAGAACAGCGCTTCGCCCGCTTTGATTTCCTCGCCTTCCTTCAGCAACATTTTCGGCGTTATCCCGTGAAAATCGTCCAAATTAATGGCATATACATTGCTAAGAACGGCTTTTGAGGTGGTTTGCTCCGCGGCACCGACAAGCTTGATGTCCAGGCCTTTGTTTATTTTGATGTCTTTTGACATAGTGTAGTCGACCTTTTAAACTTGTTGAGATTTATTTCGCCCGTCTTAAAAAGAGCTGTTTTCGCAACCGATCCCCGTCTTGATGGCAGGGCCTTAGGTGTTTTTTACTAAGGTAGCCATCTGCTTTGGTAAAAAAAAGCTTCATCCGATCAGGAAAACCAGTCCAACATCCAAGACAAGGTTCCAAACAAAAATCAAACAAATTCTATGTTAAGGAATCCTAAAGTCCGGACTCCATAAAATTCGCGTCAAAAATACTACTTAAAAGAAAGTTTTCATAATAATTGCCCATAAATTTGGGCCGTTCGCCGATCTGAATTTCATGGAAATGCTTTTTGTTTACCTTTACCGAAAATATAGCGGACCCATGCGTCAAAAGCTTCAACAGATCCTAGTTTTCCTTTTTGCGACTTCGTTATTTTCACAGGTACAACATGAGGTCAATCCCCCCCAAAATATCAAGACCATCCTATTCCACGGCCCTTCCGAAAATCAGTTCCCGGTAATCATGCTCGGGGAGACCCTCAAGCTGGAATTCGACGATACTCTGGCCAACGAACAGGATTACTACTATAAGATAGTCCATTGCGATTACGACTGGACGCCCTCGCAGCTTTTGAAATCGCAGTATCTCGACGGGGTGGACAACCAGCGCATCAGCGATTATGAAAACAGTTATAACACCCTGCAACCCTATTCGAACTACCAACTCAGGATACCGAACCAAAACCTAAGCCTGAAGCTAAGCGGCAATTACCTGCTCGAAATCTATAACGACAGCTACGAACTGCAATTTTCGCGGAGGTTCGTGGTCTATTCCGATGCCGTCAGCGTGGCCGCCACGATCAAACGCTCCCGCGACTTCAACTTTTTGAACGAAAAGCAAGTGGTACAGTTCAGCATCATGCAGGGCAATTTTCAACTGGTCAACCCCAAGAAAGAGGTCAAGGTGGCCATTCTCCAGAACCATCAGTGGGAAACGGCACTTTACGACATCCCTCCCCAGTACACCCTGGGCAGCGAACTGGTCTACAAATACGATGCGGAGACCAGTTTTTTCGGAGGTAACGAATATCTCAACTTCGATACTAGCGATCTACGGGCCCCTACCTCCCAAATAGCACGTATCGAGGTGGCCGACCTCTACGAACACTACCTTTTTACCGATAATTATCGCTTCGATCGCGAGTACACCTACTACCCCGATATCAACGGTGATTTTGTCGTACGCACCTTGCAAGGGGAAGATAATTCGCGGGAGGCCGAATACACCAACGTGCACTTTTCGTTGCCCTACGAAGAGCTCCTTGGCCTGGACGATGTTTATATATTTGGCAAGTTCAACAACAATGCCCTGACCGACGAGAACAGAATGACCTATAATAAGGATAGCGGTCTTATGGAAGGCAGTATCAAAGTAAAGCAGGGGTTCTACAATTACAAGTACGTCATCAAACGGGAGGATGGCGTCATCGACATGAACGCGGTCAGTGGCAACTTCCACTTCACCGAGAACAACTACCTGATTTTAGTGTACTATCGCAATTTCGGGGACCTTTACGATAGTATTATCGGGGTGGGGACTGCGAATTCGCGTGATATAAGCAACTAAAACCTATATTCCACCTAAATGGACAATGTACCGGACTCTTGGAAGAAAGGAAGGTACCGTTTCAAATACCGCGGAACGGAATGCCTCAACTGCGGACACCCTTTGGATGTCAGCGATAGATTTTGTCCGAATTGCTCCCAGGCCAACAGCATCAAAAAACTGTCCTTAAAGGATTTTATCATTGAATTTTTCACCAGCCTTATATCCTACGATTCCAAATTGCTCAATACTTTGGGCGCACTGCTCTTGCGACCGGGAGAGATTACGAGGAATTATATCAACGGGAAGCGCGTACGCTATACCAATCCCTTCCGATTTTTGCTAAGTCTGGCCATTATCTATTTTTTAATGGTCAATTTTACCGGTAATTTTTCGGAACTGGATAAATACGGCACCAAAAAAGAGGATGACTTCATCGAAAATCTGGATGGTCGTTTCGGCAACTATACCGACGAGGGAGCGGAAATAACCGGGGACATCGATTCGCTTAAGCAAGAATTTTCCCTCGATGAGTTTCAACAGAAGATCAGAAAACGGGATTCGACCCTACTGTCGGACCCCTCCGGATATTTTAAAAAGATGGATACCGATTCGTCGCAAGGTACGATTTTTGAAAAGCACGATTTTTTTCGCACTCTTTTGCGTAAGGATTCCATCACCGGCTTTGACGATGCCGTAACGAAATACGGGGTGCCAGAAACCTGGAGAAACGAATTGACCTTTACCATTGCCAATGGCCTGCTGGGGCTGCAAAGCCGGCCTGGGAGTTTTATCAGCTCACTGATTTCAAAACTACCCTTCACCATATTTTTCTTTTTGCCCGTTTTCGCACTCTTTATCTCCTTGGCGTATATCGGGAAAAAGCGTGCTTACACCGATCATTTGATTTTTAGCTTTTACAACACGGCACTATTGTTTATCTTGCTAATTCTTAGCTATTTAATCGATATTGTTTTTACCACGGGCAGCAACTGGGTATTTCTGACAATTTTTTCAGTGTACCTGTTTAAGGCCATGCGAAGATTCTATGAAGAAGGGGTTTTCAAAACCATTATCAAATATCTTTTTTTAAACGCTATTTACTTTATATTGGCGATATTGGCCGTACTGATCTTATTTACGGGGAATATCTTTACCTATTAGACTAAAGAAGAACACATGACCACACAAGTAACCAAAGGCATCAAGATTTCCGTAAAGACCAGTTTTGAAGGCACCTTCTTTAAGAACTACAAAATGCATTTCGCCTTCGGTTATACGATAACCATCGAAAACCAAGGCAGGGATTCGGTGCAGCTTACCTCTAGGCACTGGAAAATCTATGACGCGCTGAAAGAGCTTGAAATGCTCGATGGCGAGGGAGTTATCGGCAAAAAACCGGTCATCAAGCCCGGCGAATCGCACACCTACAACTCCGGTTGTCTCTTGGCATCGCCGATCGGCGCGATGCGGGGCCATTACCAGATGGTCAACTTCACAACGACCGAAAAATTCCGGGTCCACATCCCCACCTTTAAATTCTCTGCACCTTTTGCACTGAATTGAATTATTTAATTGTTAATTGATTGATCATTGATCGCTTCATTAGTGCAATTCTTCATTAGTGCATTGCTTCATTTGTGCATTGTTACACTTAATCGATAGTCAGCAATCAATTATACCTTATTAATAATTTAAATTCCGTTTTCCCTTTTATACCTTTGTCCTACAAACAATAACACTTAAAATCATCCTCCATGGGCAAAGGCTTTTTCCACGTACCGATCGCAATCAACGAACCTATTAAAAGTTACGCTCCCGGCTCCGAAGAGCGCGAAGAAGTACTTAAACAGTATCATTCATACTTCAAGGGAAGTGTTGATATTCCTCTCTATATAGGAAGCAAAGAAATCAGGACCGGCAGGACCAGGCCGATTTCCCCACCGCACGACCATAAAAACGAAGTGGGCCGATACCATCTCGCGGAAAAAAAGCATGTGGAACAGGCCATTGAGAACGGTCTGGAGGCCCGCGAGGCTTGGGCGAACATGGCCTGGGAACAACGGACCGCCATTTTCCTGAAAGCTGCAGAATTGATTGCGGGCCCGTACCGTGACAGAATCAATGCCGCGACCATGATCGCGCAATCCAAGACCATCCATCAGGCGGAAATCGATTCGGCTTGCGAAACCATTGATTTTTTAAGGTTCAACGTCGAATATATGGCCCAAATTTATGGGCAGCAGCCCGAATCGTCCGAAGGCGTCTGGAACCGAGTGGAATATCGCCCCTTGGAAGGCTTTGTCTATGCCATTACCCCCTTCAACTTTACGGCCATTTCCGCCAATCTACCTGCAAGCGCGGCGATGATGGGCAATGTGGTGCTCTGGAAGCCTAGTGACCATCAGGTCTTTTCCGCCAAAATCGTGGTAGATGTCTTAAAGGAGGCCGGCCTGCCCGACGGCGTTATCAATGTCGTTTACGGCGACCCTGCCATGATTACGGAAACGGCCTTGGCGAGTCCCGATTTCGCCGGCATTCACTATACGGGATCCACCACCGTCTTTAAAAGCCTGTGGAAACAGATCGGCGACAATATCGACCTCTATAAAAGCTATCCACGGATCGTGGGCGAGACCGGTGGAAAAGATTTTATAGTGGCCCATCCGACGGCCAAACCACAGCAAGTGGCTACCGCCATCTCAAGGGGCGCCTTTGAATTTCAGGGACAGAAATGTAGTGCCGCCTCCCGGGTGTACCTGCCGAAATCCACGTCCGAGAAAATTATAGAATTGGTCAAAAAAGATCTGAATTCATTTAATAAGCCCGGCTCCCCGGAGGACATGTCCAACTTTATCACCGCGGTCATTCACGAGGCTTCTTTCGACAAATTGGCCAAGTATATCGATCAGGCGAAAGAGGACAAAAACGCCGAAATCGTCGCGGGCGGCGAATATGATAAATCAAAAGGCTACTTCGTCGAGCCTACGGTCATCGTAACCTCCGACCCCCATTATTCCACGATGGAAACCGAGCTGTTCGGTCCCGTAGTAACGATTTATGAGTATGCGGACAAGGACTGGTCGAAAACCCTGAAATTGGTCGATGAAACATCGCCCTACGCCCTGACCGGGGCCGTGATGTCGGGAGACCGTTATGCCATTGAGGAAGCGACCCACGCCTTACAAAATTGTGCCGGTAATTTTTATATCAATGACAAACCTACCGGAGCGGTAGTCGGGCAACAGCCCTTTGGCGGCGCCCGGGCATCCGGAACCAACGATAAGGCCGGTTCCATGCAGAACCTTCTGCGTTGGGTTTCTCCAAGATTGATCAAGGAGACCTTTGTAACGCCAGAGGATTATCGGTATCCATTTTTGGGATAGGGTTTGACGTGTATTTCCGAATCGCTAAGGGAACTTCCCTTGGTCCGATTGCTAGAATTGAAAGGCAATGCGACGTTTTTTTGTTCGCGGTGTCGTACGCGTTTTCCAATAGCTTGGTCCGTTCGCTCCAACCGAAAGGTAACGTCATCCGAATCGGAAGGTGCAGGGCCTTGTTTGAAAGCTTTGTTTCACATCCATGTCATTTGGACAAACAAGTTGCCCTGTGCTCCACTTTGAAATTAACCGAATTGGCAATAAAACAAAGTTCGTTCGCCCTATCGTGTAATTGATTCGCCTTTTCGGTCATGGAACTTTCGCTAACCGTTACGGTCGGGTGTAGCACAACGTTCTCAAAGTATCCGCTACCGTTGTCGGTTTCAAACATGGTTCCGGTGGCTTTATCGGTGTAATCGGTAACGATAACGTCAGCTTCCGAACAGAGATGCAAGTACCATAGCATATGGCAGCAAGATAGGGAGGCCACCAGCAATTCTTCTGGGTTGTGCCTGCCCCCGTCTCCCCGAAAAGCCGGGTCTGAAGAACCTAGGATATCGGGTTTGCCTTCGATCGAAATGGCGTGGCTTCTTTTATACGCCCCGGGACGGGCCGTACCGATCCCGCTGTTTCCCGTCCATTTGATTTGGATCGAGTAGTTATGTTGTCTGTTCATTTTTTTTTGAATATGGTGGGCCGTTCTCGGATGAGCCCGTCTTGGACCCATCATTTATATACGATTGGCACAGTTTAATTCCAAAAATAAGCTTAATTCTGAAGTTTGTAGGAAGAAAACCCAATGAACGGGAATCTCCCCAAAACAACTCTCCCAACGGCTAGACCTGATATAGGTGACCGTACGCTTAGTGGTATGTCGGGGATATCAAACGTTAAAAGTGATAATCGAAGGACGGCAAACATACATGGGTCGAACTCGAATATTCTAAGGAGCAACTGGAACAAATAGCCTTGGGAAAATAAAATACTGGTTCCAGCGAGATACGGAGGTATTGGAATGCTGGGATAGCCCTATCCCCCGAGATGCCGGATTTGGCAAGAACAAAGTTCGACTGATTAGGATTTGAGGCTTACCGGTTAAACGAGGGAAATGCATTGGACTTGGATTTTGATAACGATTCGTTCGATCTTTTGGTCAATACCTACATGCTCGATTTAATGCAAATAGCGACCTTTTATAACGTTGGTGACGCGTATTTTAGGGTCCTAAAACCGAATGGAATTATAGTAAGGGCGACCTTTTCATTTGAAACCAAAAAAGCCCATCAATTTTTGGTATCGAGTAGCCATCGGACAAATTCGCAAGTTCATAGATAGAATTTCAAAATTTTGGGAAGATAATTCACTGGTTTTTAATATCTTGTAGGGCAATGCCTTGATAGCGGTCTTGTCTATATCCATTCGATGCCGTCTAAGGCTTATTTTGTGTTTTTTCCGTGCAAAATAATAGGTTGCACAAAAATTGAATAATAACGTTAAAACTTAGCATCATGAAAAAATTGGCTCTTGCCCTGTTTTTGATGGCGACCGTCGTTTGCCAGGCCCAGGACGACCTGACCCAAAGTACGATCAAGGGAATTCTTGAATACAATCAAGACCAAGTAGTTCAACTGGCGGAAGCCTTTTCGGAAGACCAATACGATTGGCGGCCCGCGGAAGGCGTACGCTCCATTGGGGAAGCCTTATTGCACGTTGCCGGGGGCAACTATTATTTCGCTTCCAAAATGGGGTTCGACACGCCGGAGGATGTAGATATGGCAAATTTGGATAAGATTACCGGGAAGGAGAACATCATCTCCACCCTGAAACAGTCCAACGAATTTATACGCGATAAGGTCATGATGGTCGAAAGCGACGAACTCCCCAAGGAAGTGGATTTCGGGTTTGCCAAAATGAGCAAATTAGCGGGCCTGTTGTCCATCGTGGAGCACAACGGCGAGCATAAAGGTCAACTGATTGCCTACGCCCGTTCAAACGGGGTTACGCCTCCATGGAGCCAATAGGGAAAAAGTTCCATACTCCCAGTTTCTCCCGACACCGAAGCTTCGCGAACGAAGTTGACCTAAGTTTAAAAATTATGAGAAGTCCTTGCCGCACATGCGGTCGGGACTTTTTTAGTGAAATACCCTTGTAATTAGCACCGTCTATGCGCTTCTCTCCCAGACGGACGCAATATCAATGTAAATTTAACGTTAAGTTATTGTAAACTTTGGGCAAATTCGATATCTTAGGTCTAAAACATCCCAAAAAAATAAAGCTATGCAAACGAAAAAAACGTCCTCCAAATCCAAGACAATCAAAAGGTCGCTTATCAATACTATCCACTCTTTTCTGAAGCGCTATGCGAACAATTGTCGCTATTCGTTCCACCATATGCTGAACACCTAAAATCGTTGCGCCGCCGGAGCAGGGACCGAGATTTTTCTATCCTGTAAAAAATAGTCCAATCCATTTACTATTGGCCAACAGACTTTTTTTCATCATTGTATAAACCACTAAACTCATAAACTGGTCCATTTTTAGAAAAAGTTCACAATCACGGGCCAACGGTCCGGGTAAGGGACTTGGCTCTTGATTTTTGGCTCTTGGTTCTTGATTTTTACTTCTAGACTCTTGGATCCGCCCCCTACCCCTTAAATTTCAGTGGCAGGTACACCACCTTCTTGGTCTCAAAGAAATCTTCCTCAAAATAATCGGTCAGGTCAAAGATTTCGGCCGTTCTGTATGGTTTCAGTTCTTCCTTTAAATCGCCGCCCTTAAGATAGAGAATACCGTTTCTTCTTTCGTGTACCGACTTTTTCTTGATTTTTCCCTTGGTCCAGTGCACGAACGTCGGCATGGCCGCCACCGCCCTACTGACGACAAAATCGTACTGCCCAGGTATTGACTCGACCCGGGCGTTAACGGTGGAAACGTTGTCAAGGGCCAAGCCCGCCACGACCTCATCGACTACCTTAATTTTCTTTCCGATGGAATCGACCAGGGTAAACTGCACCTCCGGAAATAGCAGGGCCAATGGAATCCCCGGGAATCCGCCACCCGTTCCCACATCGAGTACCGAAGCACCCGCCATGAACTGCTGCACTTTAGCGACACCCAAGGAATGCAATACATGCCGCAGATACAGTTCGTCGATATCCTTTCGGGAAACCACGTTGATTTTCTGGTTCCATTCCCCGTACAAATCCTCCAGTTGCAAAAACTGCTCCCGCTGCTTTTCCGATAAATTATGAAAATATTTGAACACTAAATTTGCTTTCATACGTATATTTGCATAATAGAATACCCCTAACGGGTCCCGCAAAATTAGCATATTCACCGATAAAAAGGTTTCTCCACTTCAGAGGTTTTGTCTTTTTACCGATATTTACCAAAAGATTACACCCATGGATTCAAAGACCATCCGATTTTCACGCAAAGATTCCGCTAAATTTTTTAGGACACTCAACCGGCGTGTCAACGATTACTTCAAGGAGAACAAAATCAAAAAGACAGGGAATTGGCGCCTGTACCTCAAGACCATCATCATGTTCACCTTGTTCTTGACCCCTTATTTTCTAATTCTGACCTTGGGACTTCCCAACTGGGCGAACCTCCTTTTGACCATCGTCATGGGCGTAGGTATGGCCGGGGTGGGCATGAATGTCATGCATGATGGCAACCACGGTGCCTATTCCAACAAAAAATGGGTCAACAAACTCATGGGCAGCAGCATCTATATCCTGGCCGGAAATGTATATAATTGGCAGGTGCAGCACAATGTATTGCACCATACCTATACCAACATCCACGAACATGACGAAGATATGGAGGCCGGACGTATACTCCGATTTTCGGAACACACCGAATGGAAACGCCACCACAGATTCCAACATTTCTATTCCGTTTTCCTGTACGGACTCCTGACCTTCAACTGGGCCATTACGACCGATTTTATGCAGATGTACCGGTATATGAAAAGGAAGCTTTCCTATGGAAAACTACCGAGCCCGGTGACGAATTGGAGCACCCTCGTTATCACTAAAATATTGTATTTGACCATTTGGATCGTTCTCCCGCTCGTCTTTATTGACATCGCTTGGTGGAAAATACTTTTAGGCTTCTTTATCATGCATTATGTGGCTGGCGTTATATTAAGCGTTGTCTTTCAACTGGCACATATCGTAGATGAGGCCGATACGCCCCTGCCCGACGAGAGCGGCACCATGAAAAACACTTGGGCCATTCATCAACTCTTCACTACCGTAAATTTCGGTACCAAAAATCGTATTGTCAACTGGTTTACGGGAGGGTTGAACCATCAGGTCGAGCACCACATTTTTCCGCACATTAGCCACGTACATTACACTAAGATATCCAAAATCGTAAAAGAAACGGCGAAGGAGTTCAATTTGCCCTACCACGAATACAAAACCACTCGTGAAGCGATTATTTCACATTTCAAGCATCTAAGGGACTTGGGAAAAAGGCCGGCATTACAGGCGTAGAAGGGAGACGTTAGTCGGGAGACGTTAGTCGGGAGACGTTAGTCGATAGGGAATTAGTGTTTGGTGATTCGTGAGTCTCGATTGTAGAGCGGTCTGAGGCCAGTGGCGAGCAAAGCTTTTCTTTTGAATACCTGACATTGGATTTTTTTAGGAATTTAAATAGCATAACTACATGAACCAACATCTTTCGGAACGGATAAGCAACATGTCCACTTCCGCCACTTTGGCCATGGCTGCCAAGGCCAGGGAATTACGCAACGAAGGCAAGGATATAATCGGTCTTAGCCTTGGGGAACCCGACTTCAACATTCCCGACTTTATCAAGGAAGCGGCAAAACAGGCCGTGGATGACAACTATAGCAGCTACTCCCCCGTTGACGGTTATGCCGATCTGAAAATAGCGATTTCGAACAAGTTTAAGCGGGACAACAATCTCGAATACGGACCGAACCAGATCGTGGTTTCGACCGGCGCAAAGCAGTCTCTCGCCAATGTGGCCATGTGTCTGTTGAACCAAGGTGACGAGGTCATTCTGCCCGCCCCCTATTGGGTCAGCTACCGCGACATCGTAAAACTGGCGGAAGGGGTGCCCGTAGAGGTGCCGGCCAGTATCGAAACGGACTTCAAGATGACTCCCGAACAGCTCGAGGCGGCCATCACCCCCAAGACGAAAATGATGTGGTTCAGCTCGCCCTGTAATCCCAGCGGTTCGGTGTACAGCCTGGCCGAACTGGAAGGCTTGGCGGAGGTATTGCGGAAGTATCCCGACATTTTTATCGTGTCGGATGAAATCTACGAACATATCAATTTCCGGAGCGGGCATGTCAGCATTGCCGGCATCGAAGGCATGTACGACCGTACCATTACGGTAAATGGCGTTTCGAAAGCCTTTGCCATGACCGGATGGCGTATCGGTTATATCGGTGCCGCCGAGTGGATCGCCAAGGCCTGTACCAAATTTCAGGGCCAGATGACTAGCGGGGCCAATGCCATCGGACAACGTGCCGCTATTACCGCCTTGGAAGCCTCGGTGGACAAAATCCAGTTTATGATCGATAAGTTCCACGAGCGTCGGGACCTGATTCTAAAACTCCTGGGCGAAATCGAAGGCTTTAACCTTAACGTACCGGAAGGCGCCTTTTACGTTTTTCCAGATGTTTCCTATTTTTTCGGGAAGAAATTACAGGGCACGACTATTGACAATGCGTCGGACTTTGCCCTTTATCTCCTGGAAAGAGCCAATGTTGCCACCGTGACCGGCGAAGCTTTTGGTAGTCCCAATTGCATCCGCATTTCGTATGCCGCCTCGGAAGATGAAATTCGGGAAGCCGTGAAGCGGATCAAAGAGGTCGTTTAATCGCTGGCGTTATGCCGTCTGAAAAGAACAAGCCGTCTCAACATCCACGGAGGTGGCTTTTTTGTACTTAGGAGGGCGTCCGTCATAGAAAACGTGCGACGCCATTCACCAATAGGTCGACAAACCACTTAAACCATACAAAATGAAATACTTCCTTACCACCTTGACCTTGGTGTTGACCATGACCACGGCGGTTTACGGTCAATTGCACACCAATCTGGAACTCCTCGATATCTTTAATATGGAGTTTGTATCGGACCCACAGATTTCGCCGGATGGCTCCAAAATCATTTATGTACGTAATTTTAAGGATGTCATGACCGATAAGAACCTTTCCAACCTTTGGATGGTGAATTTTGACGGTTCGAACAATCGCCCCCTGACCACCGGAAACCACAACGACTCATATCCCCGATGGTCTCACGACGGGGAAAAAATCATCTATAAATCTAACAGGGCCGATGGAAAGACGAAACTCTACGTGATGTGGATGGACACCCAAAAATCTATCGCCCTGACGAACTCACCCGAGACCCCGAAGCAAGTAGCCTGGTCTTACGACGATCAAAGCTTGGCCTTTAACATGTTCGTTCCCAAAAAGCACGAGTCTATCGTCAAACTACCCAGCAAGCCCGAAGGTGCCGAATGGAACACTCCCCCGATCTACATCGATGATATGAACTACCGCGGCGACGGACAAGGCTATCTAAAAAGTGGCAATACCCAGTTGTTTACGCTCTCCGTCGAAGGGGGTACGCCTCGGCAGTTGACCTTCAGCGCCTTCGACCACGGTGCACCCGTCTGGTCCAAAGACAATACCCTGCTTTACTTTAGCGCCAACTTCCACGAGCCGGAAGAGATGGAGCCCCTCGATGGCGAAATCCATCAAATAACGGTAGATCAAGGAAAAATCACACCCTTGACGGACCGGTACGGTCCCGATAACGACCCGGTACTCTCGCCCGACGGTCAAAAAATTGCCTATTTGGGTTTCGACGATACCTACCAAGGGTATCAGATTACCAATCTTTACATCATGGACGCCGACGGCAGCAATTCCGAATTGATTTCCGGGGATTTTGATAGGGACGTGCAAAATATTGCCTGGCGCGATAACGGAAAGGGACTCTATTTTCAGTATGACAATCAGGGAGCCACCAAATTGGCCTACATCACCATGACGGGCGAGGTATCGGACATCGCGGAAGGTTTAGGCGGACTCTCCCTGGGAAGACCGTATAATTCGGCCAGCTTTACCGCATCGAACACGAACCAATTCGCCTACACGCTGGGCGGAACGGACCATCCTGCCGATTTGGGCGCGGCGGACTTAAAATCGAGCAAACGTTTGACCTCCCTCAACGACGACCTCTTTTCCTTTAGGAATCTCGGGAAGGTCGAGGAACTGTGGTGGGAATCTTCGTATGACCAAAAAAAGATTCAGGGCTGGGTCGTCACGCCCCCGAATTTTGACCCCGACAAAAAATACCCGATGATCTTGGAAATCCACGGGGGTCCATTTACCAGTTACGGATCCGTTTATTCCGCGGAGATACAGGCCTATGCCGCTGCGGGCTATGTAGTGCTCTATGCCAATCCACGGGGCAGCACCAGCTATGGCGCCGAATTCGGAAATTCGATACACCACGACTATCCCAATCACGATTACGACGACCTTATGTCGGGGGTGGATGCCGTAATCAAAAAAGGATTTGTAGACGAAGAAAACCTATTCGTCACTGGTGGCAGTGGTGGGGGCGTATTGACCGCTTGGATCGTCGGTAAGACCGACCGGTTCAAGGCAGCAGTCGTAGCCAAGCCCGTTATCAACTGGTACAGCTTCGTACTATATGCCGATGGCGTGCAGTTCTTCTCCAAGTACTGGTTCGGGAAAAAACCCTGGGAAGATCCGGAAAGCTACCTGAAGCGCTCTCCCTTGACCTATGTGGCCAATATCACCACCCCTACCATGCTCCTCACCGGGGAAGAGGATTTTAGAACGCCCATAGCGGAATCGGAGCAATTTTATGCCGCCCTAAAGCTCGAAAACGTTGAAACGGCAATGGTCAGAATACCCGGTGCGTCGCATGGCATCGCCAACAGGCCGAGTAACCTGGTCGCCAAAATAGCAAGTGTTTTGGCCTGGTTCGATAAATATAAGGACACCCCCTAAAATGCCAGAAGAAATAAGCGGCAAAAGAATATTCTCCTTGCTCGAGGTGACGAAGAGCATACAAAAAACGATCGGTAACCGGTACCAAAGCGCCTTTTGGGTCAAGGCCGAGATGAACAAGTTGAACCATTACCAACGCTCCGGCCACTGCTATCCCGAAATGGTGGAGAAAAAAGGAGGGAAAATCATCGCTGAAATGCGCGCCATCTTGTGGAAGAGCGATTTCCAAAGAACCAACGCCAACTTTCGGCAGGTCTTGAAAGAACCGCTAAAGGATGGCATTAAAATTTTATTTCTGGCGAGTTTACAGTTCGACCCGAAGTACGGGCTGACCTTACATATCCATGATATCGACCCCAGCTTTACCCTCGGGGACCTTCAAAAGGAAAAGCAGGATACGATCAAAAAGCTCCAGGTCGAGGGTATCTTCGCCAAAAATAAACAAATTGAACTTTCCGTTCTTCCGCAGCGTATCGCCGTGATTTCCGTGGAGACCAGTAAGGGCTATGCGGACTTTATCAATGTTTTCGAATCGGCGGCGAAGACGTGGAACTATACCTTTTTCCACCTCCTCTTCCCCTCACTGTTACAGGGCGACAAAGCGGTCAAAACGATAATCGCCCAGTTGAAAAACATTGAAAAGGTGGTTCATCATTTTGACGTCGTGGCCATTGTTCGCGGCGGCGGCGGGGATATCGGACTATCCTGTTACAACCACTACGACCTTGCCCGTGAAATCGCCGAGTTCCCCATTCCCGTGTTTACCGGGATCGGACATTCTACCAACGAAACGGTCGCGGAGCTGATAGCCCATGAAAATGCCATCACCCCCACGAAACTGGCGGAGTTCTTAATCCAAAAATTCCACGACTTCTCCGTACCCGTCCAAACGGCCGAGAGCAAGATCGGGGAACAAAGCCAAAGACTGATTCGGGACGCGAAAACCCAATTCGTATCCGAGGTAAAACTGTTGCGGTCGGTATGCCGGAATGTTCTCCATCAAAAGAAGAACGTGGTGGTGCAGGAGGCGCAATCCCTATCCCAATTTTCCCGTTTTCTGCTCGGTAATCAAAAATTCCAGTTGAATGCAGCAGCAGCGGCAACTAAAACTGGAACCTATCAATGTTGTTCGACCGGGAAACAGCAGGTTGCGCGATTCGGCACTGCATTGGAAAAAAATGTTCAAAGACGGCTTGAGCGCACCCGGGCCACCCTAGAAAACACGGAAAGGAACCTCAGTATCCTCAATCCCAAAAACGTACTCAAAAGAGGCTACAGCATCACCCGGTTAAACGGGAAATCGATCCGTGTTACACAGCAATTAAAACAAGGGGATGTGTTAGATACCACCCTGTACCAAGGCAGCGTCTCCAGTACAGTAAAAACGATAGATAAAAAATGAGCGAGAAAGAGAAACCAAATTACACCGAAGCCTTCGACGAACTGCAACAGATCGTTACCGAAATAGAGCAGGGCGAAATCTCGGTGGACGAACTTTCCCAAAAAGTAAAACGAGCTGCCCTGTTGATCGGTATCTGCAAGAACAAGCTAGCCACTACCGAGGAAGACGTCAACCAGATTTTACTGGAGCTTGAATCGGGTTCTGAAAAATCCGAAGAATAGAAAGTCTTGGGTTCAAAATCAAGGCTTGCCTCAAAAATTGACCGTACATGACCAATACCACGATTACCGTCATTTTTCTTTCCCTATATGTTATCGGTATTATCGGCGTCGGTATTTGGAACAGGAAGAGCGAAAATAACGAGGACTTCTTTCTGGCCTCACGAAAATTACCGGCCTGGTTGTTGGCCATCACCTTTATCGCCTCATGGTGGGGTGGCGGGTCGGCCATTGATCTGGTCGATCAGGCACACAGAACCGGATTGAATACCTTTTGGATCTACGGGGTGCCCGTACTGATCGCCACCGCCCTGATGTACCTCTTCGCGAAGGGAATTCGAAATGTTGCCACCATTTCTCAGCCACAGCTGATGAAACAGCGCTATAACAGCACGGTTTCGTTGTTGCTCACCCTATTTATCATCATCTTTATGGTCGTGGCCTCAGCAGTACAGGTCATTATAGTGGGACGGTTCTTCCAGGCCATTTTTGATACCAGTTACACGATAGGTGCGGTAGCGGGCACCCTTATCGTACTTATCTACTCCCTTTTCGGAGGCTTCAGGGGCGTCGTTCTCACCGATCTGCTGCAGTTCATCTTTTTTCTCTTTACCGTGCTCTTCCTGTTTTATCTCACCTACGACCTTTCAGGAGGCTGGGAGGCCGTGGAAGCCACCGCGAGGGCAAATGGAAAGGAAGGCTACACTTCTTTCTTCAACAATGTGGCCGACAATTTGGCCTACGTCATTACCTTCGGCACCTCGTGGATGATCCAAGCCAATATCTGGCAACGGATTTCCGCGGCAAAACAGGCTAGCGATGCCAAGAAGATGATGTTGTTCGCCTTTTTTGCCTTTATCCCGCTCTATTTGATGGTCACCTACACCGGTATGTTCGCTTCCACAATTTATGAGACCGTTCCCGCTAGCGGCATCGTTCCCGATATGATCGACGATATTTCAAATCCCGTCGTCAGTGCCCTTTTGTTCGTAGGTCTGTGCTCGGCCATCATGTCCACCATGGATTCCCTGATCAACACCGGTGCCCTATCCTTGACGGTCGACATCTACCAAAAATATATCAATACCGGGGCCGGTGAAAGGCAGGGTGTCTATGTGGCAAGGGGCTCGACTGTGGTCATGGGGTTGTTGGCCTTGTTCATTGCTTTGGAAATCAAGTCCGTCTTGACCATTTCCTGGATCGGATCGGACTTTTTGACCAGTGGGGCGTTCGTTCCCCTTGTTTTAGGATTTCTATGGGCCCGGGGAACCTCGAAGGCCGCAACGGTATCCATGATATTCGGACTGCTTTTTTCCTCCTATAATCTTATGGTGGCCTTGGGTACCGATTTACCGGTCGCCTGGGAAATCGCATCCACCGAACAAGCATTGATCGGCATCACAGGTTCGCTGACGCTATTTGTTGTACTCAGCTTTTTGACCACGGACGATTTTGAGAAAAACAGGGCTTTTATTCGGAAGGCCAACGTATTCCACAAGTCAATCCGTGAACCGCTAAATTCCGAATGATAAGCGTTAAGAATTCCACCAAAATAAGGGAACAATGATGGAAAGGGCACGGAATTTAGACGGATATACTTTCGGGAACATCCAAAAGCCAGGCCAATGCCCAAAATACCCTTGGACATTTCGCTATCCTTAATCCTTCTTCCTTTCGTCTTTTGGTCAGATTCAATAGGGCAGCGCCCTATTAATAGAATGTTTTTTTAATGGGATATTTTAGGTTTAGGGTGTCTCAGGTACGCTTCCAAAAATAGGGTGTCAATAGGATGAGCACCGTAAAGAGCTCCAGTCTTCCGGCGAGCATAAGAAAGCCCAACCACCACTTTCCCGCATCGGGAAGGTCGTTGAAATTGCTTAGGGGATACAGGCTTCCGAAGGCCGGTCCTACGTTGCCCAAAGAGGATGCCGCCCCCCCCAATGCCGTCACGAAGTCAATGCCCATCGTTCCCAACACCAAGGCCCCGATAAGGAAGAGCAACATGTAGAGCACAAAGAATCCTACAATATTATAAACAATGTTTGCCCTGACCGATTTTCCGTTATAACGTACGGGGAGCACCGCGTTCGGATGCAAACTGCGCCGAAATTCCAACAGTCCGTTTTTAATGATCATGATATGGCGCATTATCTTGATGCCTCCGGATGTCGATCCCGCAGACCCGCCCAAAAACATCAATCCGAAGAAAAATACGGTTAAAAAGGGAGTCCATCCCGTAAAGTCGGCAGTTACGAATCCCGTGGTGGTCAATACCGAAACGACCTGAAAAAGACTGTGCCGAAATGAACTTTCCGCAACTCCGAATACCTGGGGATGGTAGTCCGATACAGGCACATCGGCCTTAAAATAGATGACCAGGGCAGCAATTATAGAAAATAAGATGATCAACGATGTGTACATTTTGAATTCCTCGTCCCTGATGATCCGTTGTATTTTTCCCTTGAAGGCAAAATAACTAAGTACGAAGTTCGAGCCTGCCAAGAACATGAACAAAATCGTAATATATTGTATCATGGGCTCGTCGTTCCAGTAGGCCAGACTCAGGTTTTTGGTCGAAAAACCACCGGTCGACAGCGTAGCCAACGAATGGTTAATGGCATCGAAAAAGTTCATCCCCGCCAGCTTGAGCAGTACCGTTTCGGCTATGGTATATCCTAGATAGATCAACCATAATCGCTTGGCGGTATCGGTAATCCTGGGATGCAACTTATCGGGACTCGGTCCCGGGGACTCGGCCGCGAACAACTGCATGCCCCCGATACCCAATAGAGGCAAGATGGCGATAGCAAGCACAATGATTCCCATTCCACCGATCCAGTGGGTCAGGCTTCTCCAAAACAATATGCCTTCGGGCATCACCTCGATATCGTCCAAAATGGATGCGCCTGTGGTCGTATATCCGGAAATCGTCTCGAAAAAAGCATTCGTGATATTGGGAATGGTATCGGAAAACAGATAGGGCAGCATCCCCGAAACGGTAAGCGCCAACCATCCGAAAGTGACGATGATATAGCCCTCTTTCCGCTTTACCTGCTTCTCGTGCCCCCTTGTAAAGAACATGGCGGAAATACCTACGAAAATTGTTACGATGGCCGCTAACGAAATGCTCAAGGTCGCCCCGTCGTCGTAGATGCCGCTGACCAGTGCCGCCAATAGCATAAAACAGCCGTTGCAGAGCATCAGCAGCCCCATGATGTGGATTATTATTCGGGAGTTTAAACGCATGTAATCGGACGTAATTTGAATTTATCGGTTACTCAAAAGTTAGGCATTATCGTAAAGGGTGCCTAAAGAACAATGGGCAATGGGTATCGAGAAATCAGTTTTTTCACGCTATGGGGTTCGTATGCCGTTGACTAATGAATGTACCGTTTTCTCAATAGGATGTTTTTTCGATGGACAGGTTTTCTCCAGATCGACCTTCGATGGACAGACCCTCGACCGACAACGGGGACCTGCTACAAAAACAGCCGTTCGATTTTTGGGATGCCCTCGGGCAGGCAGCAGACCACCACCCTGTCACCGGGACGGATCTCAAACCCACCTAGCGCAACGATACCTTTGCCCTCACGGATAACACCGCCTATCGTGGCCGTTTTTGGAAAGTCAAGCTCCCTGATCTCGTTGCCCGTAACCTTGGAATCGGGTTTGACAACAAATTCTAGAATCTCGGCGTTCAGGTTGTTCAGGCGCATCAGGGCCACGACCTCGCCCTTGCGGATGTGCCTGAAAATATTATTGGCGGCCAATAGCTTTTTGTTGATCAAAGTGTCGATACCGATGGAATGCGAAAGTTGAAAATAATCCATGTTCTCGACCATCGCAATGGTCTTTTTGATGAATTTCGATTTGGCTACCAAACACGACATGATATTCGTCTCCGAATTGCCCGTCACCGCGATAAAGGCATCCATAGATTCAAGGCTTTCCTCCTGCAGCAGCTCCACATTGCGCCCATCACCATTGATAACCAGCGCATGGGGGAGCTCATCGGCCAGGTCGAAAGCCTTTTCCTTATTCTTTTCGATGAGTTTGACGTTGAAGTTCTTCCGACATAGATCGCGGGCCGCCTTATATCCGATCTTACTTCCACCCAGAATCATCACGTTCTTGATATCCTCCTTTTTCTTTCCGGTCAACTTATAGAGCTCATCGACCCCGCGCTTGGTGGTGATGAAATAGACCTGGTCACCATCCTTGAATACCGTGCCGCCCCTCGGAATCACCGTAAACTGGGTACCGCTGCGCTGTAACGCGATGGGCATGAACTGCAATTCGGGGAAAATATTGGCGGCCTCTTCGACCGTCTTGCCCACAAAAGGGGCGGTAGAAGGTAAGGATACCCCTACCATGATCAATTTGCCTTCTTCAAATTCATAGGTGTCGTTGAAAGCGGATTTGTTCAATAGCATCTCGATTTCCTTGGCCGCCAGTTCTTCAGGGGAAATAAGCTCATCGATGCCCAGTTCCGAAAATTTTATGGTGCCCTTGCAATCGATAAATTCCGTATTCGAGATCCGGGCGATGGTGCGACGGCAACCTAACTGTTTGGCCAGCATACAGAGGGTAATATTCGTGGTCTCGGACGAGGTGACTCCGATGACCAACTTCGATTCTGCTACCTGGGCGTCCTTCAAAACCGCTATTGAAGTAGCGTCGCCGCGCAAGACCCTGATATCCAAATGGGTGTCGGCATAGGCCAGACTCTCCTTTTTGGTGTCGATCAAGGTAATATCCTGAGATTCGTACGACAGCAGTTTCGCCAAGTGAAATCCGACTTCACCGGCGCCTGCGATTATAATTTTCATGTGATAGTAGTTACTATTTTTTAATGGTCATGCCGAGGCATTAGCTCGGCACAGGCTCTGTAACATCCAAATTGGCATTAAGCCGGTGTGACAAGGTTTTTAGTCCTGGATGTTTCATCCGTTGACAACTTTGTGTGGTATGCGAACCGTCGGCATCCTATTAAAACAAATGTTTTTGCATTCTATGTTCATCCGTTTCAAAACCTGAACCCGACCTAGAACTGTTAGACTTTAGATATGAGGACTCAAAGATTTTGAAAAAACGGTCTGTTCTGTGGAAAAATCAATAGTCTTACGTTCTAACTCCTCAAATCTTATGTCTTTTTTGACGTCTTGGCAATTATTCGGGACAAGCATATTGCGTTTTAAGCTCATTTCGGATTCGCGCTTCAAAATTACGTATTATTTCGGTGTAATATCCAAATTCCGTCATCTCAATCGCTCGGTTCAAAACTATACCATTCATACAACCTTAGCTTCAAAAACGATACCTTTGCCGTAAATAGTATTCCCTATGGGCAAAAAGGTTACCCCCTATAAAGATTCGAGACTAAGCAAAAAAGAACAGGTCACCCAGATGTTCGATACCATTTCCGAAAAATACGATGGCCTGAACCGGGTCATTTCTTTCGGAATCGATGTCAAATGGCGCAAAAAAGTGGTCGACATCCTATCGGAAAAAAGTCCGAACAGCATACTGGACATTGCTACCGGTACGGGCGATCTGGCCATAAATCTGGTCAAGACCGGGGCCGACAAAATTGTCGGGCTCGATATCTCCCCCGGGATGTTGGAGGTTGGGAAAAGGAAGGTGGCCGCCAAAAAATTACACAAGACCATCGAGATGGTAGAGGGCGACAGCGAAAAGCTGCCCTTTGCCGATAACAGCTTCGACGCCGTCACCGTCGCCTTCGGCGTTCGCAATTTCGAATCGTTGAAGAAGGGGCTGGCCGAAATCTATCGCGTTCTGGCTCCCAAGGGTACGTTCGTGGTGCTGGAAACTTCGGTGCCGACCAAATCCCCTTATAAACAAGGATACTCCTTTTACACCAAAAACATTCTCCCCATTATCGGAAAACTGTTCTCGAAAGACCGTTCGGCCTATGCCTACCTGAGCGAATCGGCATCGGTTTTTCCACACGGGGAGGCCTTCAACAATATTTTACGTGAAATCGGGTTTATAGAAGTAGGGAACAGGCCCCAAACCTTCGGGGTCGCTTCGATTTACGTTGCCACAAAAAAGTGATATGAAATACATTCTAACGGCATTGATCCTCCTGATGCTCTCTTGCAACAGCCTTTACGCCCAGTTCAATTCCGACCCGATCCTAAACATTGAGAACAAGGACAAGAAGCTGTTGAACTACGGCTACTTTCTGGGATTTAATCGCTACGGTTTCAAATTCGATTACAAGGAGGATAGAGGAAACAGGGATACCGACGTACAGGTGCTCGAATCAACGGGATTTAATGTGGGACTGATCGGCGAACTCCGCCTGAACGAATTCTTGGATCTACGTATCGAACCCGGACTCTATTACAATGCCAGAACCTTAGGGTTTCCCGGGTTTCTGAATACCGAAGAAGGGAGAAGAAACGCCTTTCGGGAGGTCAAATCCACATACATCAACTTCCCCTTATTGTTGAAGGTGAGCACAAAACGTTTTGGAAACTGGAAGCCCTTTCTCGTTGCGGGTCCTTCGGCATCCCTAAACCTCGGCAGTAACGAAAAGAGCCTCGAGGACAACAGCAGCGGCACGTTTCGACTTAAAAAGTGGACCTATAACTATGAAATCGGCTTTGGCATCGATTTCTATCTTGAATATTTTAAGTTCACCCCATCTATTCGGGGCGTGTTCGGGATCAATGATGAACTGATACGCGACAACGACCCCAACAGCCCTTGGACCGGTAATATCGATGCGATGCGTACCCGCGGACTCTTTGTCAACTTTACGTTTGAATGATTGCGTTCTGCGCGGTTCTCTCGAATAAGGGAGACGAAGGGCCATCCGCACGCCTAGATTTCAAATTTCTGCACTTACACCGTGAATCCGTTTAAAATAAAGATCATGATCAAAAAATTCTTGTCCCTGGCCATAATTATACCCCTGTTATCCTGCGCAGAGCTGCAGCAGGTCGTAGATCAAATGCCTCAAGGCCAGACATCGGGCATCGGAAATGCACAGATTGCCGAGGGACTGCGACAGGCCCTCGATAAGGGCATCGATAAACAGGTTAGTCAACTTACTCAAGAAAATGGATTTTTCCAGAACGAACTGGTGAGGATAGCCTTGCCCCCTGAACTCCAAAAAGTTGATAAAACCTTACGTGACATCGGGTTGGGGAGCTTGGCCGACGAAGGCCTTAAAGTAATGAACCGGGCGGCCGAAGATGCCGTTGGGGAGGCCACCCCCATTTTTGTCAACGCGGTAAAAGGCATTACTTTCGATGATGCCAAGAACATTCTATTGGGCAGCGACAATGCGGCCACCCTATATTTGACCAAACGAACTGAAGAAGACCTTTACGCCAAATTCAATCCGATAATTAAGCGTTCTTTTGAAAAAGTAGGAGCCGATAGGGTGTGGAGCAACCTGATTACCAAATACAACAGCATTCCGTTGACCAACAATGTGAATCCCGATCTAACGGACTACGTGACAAAAGAGGCGCTGAAAGGGGTTTACACCATGATCGCCGTTGAAGAAAAGGAAATTCGCACCAAGGTCTCATCGCGAACCACCACGCTCTTGAAAAGGGTGTTTGAACTACAGGATTAAGAGACCGACGGTTCTACCCTTGTTTCCGTAAGATGAATAGAGAGCATATTTAATCTGACAAAAAGGCCAAAGGAAACAGCAGCAAAGATTGCTGAAAACAAATCACAAACTCCAATTAAGAAAATGTGATGCAGCGCATCCGATAAATAGCAATTTTTGGATTAAAACAAGCGTAGGGTTTGATCTAAAAACGAACGCCTAAAACAATATTTTAAGGATTAATCCGTTCAATATATGAGTGAGCAAGTTATTTGAGTTAGTATTTTTTGAGTCAGTTAGTTATAAAAACCGGTGGGAGCACCGGTTTTTTTTATGCCCTAAACTCAAAGAAGCAAAGGGCAAAATCCGCTCCATTTCTTGAATTAACTTTTGAAAGCCAGACCTGTCGAAGGTTAGGTCGAGTAAACTCTTATCGGGACTTACTTTTTTTGTGAAACTTTTAAGACCTCCGATTTTGATTATTTCTTAATTTAAACAGAGTTAATTCATCAATCAAATCATCAAATGGGACGGTCTTTTACCACATTAGCCCTGCTATTGCTGTGGACGATACCAGCATACCCTTCCCCGACCATAGAGAGCGCAGAGGCCGTTTCGACTACCGCACTAAAAGGCCAAGAGACCCGCCTACTACTGGAAAAAGCCGATAACCTATATCTAGAGCGCCAATTTTCCGAAGCTATCAAAACTTACGGTCTGGTTTTAGAGAACGATAGGGCGATCAAGGCTCCCGTTCTAAAAAAAATAGCCCTGAGCCATGCGGCACTAAACCATGTACAGGAATGTGTGGCTTATTTGGAACGCGCTTTGGTCTCTGAATTCAACCCCGCTATTTTAGTAGACGGTAGGTTCGATTCCATAAGAGATACCGAGGCCTTCAATGAATTGGCGGATAAATATACGCCCACTGTCAATCTATGGTCGTTTCTGTATCTGTACGCGGCCCTTATCGGGTTTTATATCTCGATAATGCTCAATTTCAATAATAAAATCGATCCGGTTGCCAGAACCCTCATCAGCTTGTTTGTCTTTATCCATTCCGTTTTTATACTCCACATCTGTATTTCCATTACACACTATGAATACCAATTTCCGCATTCATACCTGATGTCCACCGCCTTTTCCTTCTTATACGGCCCACTGTTGTATTTTTATTTTAAAAGAATTACCCGGCAGTATCGCTTTAGGATTATCGATCTATTGCATCTGGTCCCGACGGTGCTGTTCCTCATTTACCTTATACCCATCTACGCCTTGCCCGCCTCGGAAAAACTGCAGCTTTTGGTACAGGATGCCAACGACGGCTTTTCCGTGGCCAACTTGACTGTTACGACCATAAAACTGACCTCACTGATCGTGTATGGCTATTTTATCAGGAAAATATATCTCAGGGGAAAACAAAGAAAGGGGCTGGATAAATCTTCGGAGATTTGGAAAAAAAACCTATACCGGATACATTTTCTATATATAATTTCCTACACCCTATACTGCGTTTTTATAACCAACGACCTGCCCTTATTTCATTCTCAAGTGATCTGTATGGCCCTGATGGTACTTTATGTAGGATATTCGGCGAGCGTACAGCCCAATGTTTTCAGTGGAAATTACGCCTATGCCAACCAATTCTTTCCGAAATATAAAAAATCGGGGCTCACCGATAGTCTTTCCCGGGAGTTGATGCAAAGCCTGGTTCACCTATTTAGTATGGATAAAATATATAAGGAAAACGATATTTGCCTAGAAATGGTCGCACATAGGCTGAATACCACGAGGCACAATGCCTCACAGGTAATCAACGAACATTTTGACATGAATTTTCATGAACTGGTCAACAAATATCGGATACAGGAAGCCAAATCGATTCTGGATGGCGACCGTCAAAAAAATCTCAATATTATCGATGTCGCCTACGAGGTCGGTTATAACAATAAAGTAACCTTTAACAAGGCTTTTAAAAAGGACACCAAACTTACCCCGAGCGAATATCAGAAAATTGCGATCGATCGATTATGACAGGATTTGCTCACAGGATGAGTACGGATTCGCTTTTTGGCCTAACCTCCAAAATTCAAGTAAACCTTTGTCGGAAACGGAAAAGTTTATAGGCGTTTACCAAGATACTGGGTGTCATACCCTAATTTAAACGTCCATACATCGATCAATACTGTAACGGCAGTCCCAGCACCGATACTTCTAGGAGGCATCTTCTGTTTCACTTTTTGAAGTTTATTTGAATTGGTCATCAATACTCCGGTTCGGGGCTGCCATTTACATCCGCAAAGACGGGTTATCGTTGCGTAGCCTGTTCCCCAATACACCTCCGCTCGATTCCTTTTCAATAACAACTCATGCTATGGTGATGGGTAACGCATCCTGCATTCCGGTCCATCTCTATGTTGGTCCCGAAACTGGCAACTTTTCCGCACCGTGACCCCCAACATATGATACCGGCGACGAAGGCCATCAAGATGTTAAAATTACATTTGACAAAGGCAAGATGTGACAAGCCACTCTCCGATTCCGTAAATCAGGGGTAAGTGGAAGTCGGGTGGGTAAACGTTGATAGGGCTTTCCCAATAAAAAGTTAAGCCAGTGTTTCTTTGTACAGGCTAGCTAATTCGAAAAGTACCATCCTCAAGCACGGAACCCAGTCCTACTTTTCCGTTGGCGGAAACCTGATCCATTATCGGATAATCAATTTAAAATCCACACCTATGAAAAGTAAACGCAAATGGATGTCCATACTATTTCTCATTGGGGTTTCCATGGTATTCGCTCAAGAAAAATCAATTTCGGGAACGGTAACGGATCAAGACGGACTGGCGCTCCCCGGAGTGAACATACTGGTCAAGGGCACCACTTCGGGAACACAGACCGATTTTGACGGTAACTATACCATCCAGGCCGATGAGGGGCAGACGCTGGTATTTTCGTATATCGGATTTAAAACGACGGAACAGGCCGTAGGTCCTTCGGACACCATAAATATTAAAATGGGCGAAGATACCCAGGCCTTGGAAGAGGTGGTCGTAACGGCCTTTGGCATCCAAAGAAACCCGAAACAATTGGGCTACGCCGTGAACAAGGTAGAAACCGATGAAATCGTTGAAAATTCGGAACCGGACCTGCTCCGTTCCCTCACCGGCAAGGTGCCCGGGGTTAATGTCAACCTCTCCACGGGGGTCGCAGGTGCTTCGAACCAGATCAATATTCGGGGGGCGACTTCGATAGGCAGTGCAAGCCAACCGCTGTTCATTGTCGACGGCATCGCCTACGATAACTCCCAGGCGACGACCGCCGACCTGGCGGCTTCTAGCAGTCAGTCGACCGGAGGTGGCGGGTATGAATCCGGCATCTCGACCCTGGACCCCAACAATATCGCCTCGGTCAACGTATTGAAAAGTACCGCTGCCGCTGCTTTATATGGTTCGAGGGCCACAAATGGGGTGATTGTCATCACGACCAAATCCGGTTCGCCCAAAGGCTTTTCGGGCAGCAACAAACTAAGTGTATCGTACAATTCAGGGGTCTATTTTGAAAAGATAGCGAACTTACCGGAGTATCAGAACACCTACGGCAACGGGGTGAATTTCAGCTATCAAAACGCCAATGGGTCATGGGGACCCAGATTCGATGCCTTGGAAACCATTCCGACCTGGCCCAACCTTCTGGCCGCCTTCCCCGAACTTGGGCCGACGCAACCCTACGTGGCACAGCCGGGGAATGTCGAAAGTCTCTTTCGCACCGGTTCCGTACTCGACAATTCCGTCAATTTTTCCTATGGCAACGAAGACGGGAATTATAGTGTAACCATTTCCGATCTTGATCAAAACGGCTATATTCCCTTTAATACCTTCGATCGTACCTCGATTTCCGCCGGTGGCAATTTTAGGCTGGCCAACCAGCTTACTGTCGGAGGCTCGTTCACCTATTCGGATACCAAACAAATTGGTGGTTTTTTCGGTGAAAACCAGTTTTCGGGATCGGCCTCATCGTTTGCGAGAACACTATGGCTTGGCAGAACCTGGAATATGGACCTACCCTTCGAGCATCCCGTAACGGGAGCATCCCTTACGCCCAATAACGGATGGGACCACCCCGTTTGGTCTTGGAAACACGACCAAATTATTACCGAATCGAACCGGACCGTAGCCAACGTAAATTTCAATTATACCTTCAACGACCATATTTCGGCTTCGTATCGGGTCGGATTCAACAAATATGATCTGGACAGAAAAGAGATCAGGGACCTCGGATCTAGGGCGAACAACGGACTAGGCGCTGTAACTACCGATAATTTGACGAACGACGCCTTGGAATCGACCCTATTATTAAATTTTGATTACGACCTGACCAATGACCTGGGCCTCGCCCTAATCGTCGGCAACAACGTTCTGCAAAACACCCAACAACGGAACGCGATCATTGCGAACACGTTTATCTCCCCCGGTATATTTACGGTCGAGAACAATTTGAACGTCGCCTTGGTACAACCAACGCCCACCAACGGTATCGGCTATACCCGAAACCGTAACGTAGGCGTTTTTGGTGACCTTGGCCTTTCTTTTAAGGAATATCTCTTTTTAAACCTGACGGGCAGAAACGATTGGAGCTCTACCTTGCCCAAGGACAATAACTCCTATTTCTATCCCTCGGCGAGTATCTCCTTTATTCCGACCGATGCCTTCAATATCGATAGCAAGGTTTTGGGCTTCGCGAAAATAAGGGCGGGCTACGCATCGGTGGGCCGGGATGCCCCCGCCGAATTTCTGAACCGGACGTTTGCGGTAGGAAACGCCTTTAACGGAAATCCCGTCATTGGAAACCGGAGCGCGCTGGGCGACCAAAATATTACCCCGGAGTTTACCGATGAAATCGAAATCGGGGCCGATCTGGAATTTTTTGACCGACGGGCCGTACTTGATATCAGCTGGTACAAGAAAACGACCACCGACCTGATTTCTCCGGTTAGTGTACCCAGTACTAGTGGGTTTTTAACCTTGAACACCAATATTGGCGAAATTCAGAATACCGGGATCGAAATCGGACTCAACCTTGTTCCGATCCAACTTCAGGATTTTAAATGGAACAGCTATGCCACCTTCACGAAGAACGAGAACGAAGTGACCGAATTGGTAGAGGGCCTCGAGCGCATCCAATTCAACGCCAATGAAGTTTCCCATGCCATTGTCGGCGAGCCCTTCGGTGTTTTTTACGGCACCCGATTCGCACGTGATGCGGAGGGCAACTATCTCATAAACCAAGCTGGGGGAGGTATCGTGCAAGATTTGGAAAATGGCGTTATCGGTGACCCCAACCCCGATTTTAAGATAGGTTTTATCAATACGTTTACCTACAAGACCCTAAGCCTACGCGCACAATTCGATTGGCGGGAAGGAGGCGACATACATTCGTCGAGCTTGGATGCGCTTTTGGGAAGGGGCGTTACCAAGGACACCGAAGCTAGGGAACGCGCTTTTATTATCCCCGGATTCTACGGCGACAATGCCGGAAACCCAATATTGGACGTCAATGGCAACCAAATTCCGAACACGACCCAAATCGATATGAACGAGCTTTATTTTTCGCCTGCGGGGGGCAATACCTTCGGAATCAACACAGTCGACGAAGCCTCGGTCTATGACGGCACCGTATACCGTCTCAGGGAAGTAAGCCTGACCTACGACTTTCCTTCAAAGTGGTTGGAACCGACACCTTTCGGGAAGATCAGTTTCAGCATCATGGGCAACAACCTGTGGTACCACGCGCCCAACTTTCCCCAGTACACCAACTTTGATCCCGAGGTTACCAGTTTTGGCAATACGCGCCTACAAGGTGTAGAAATATCCGCCGCCCCTACATCAAAGCGGTACGGGTTCAAACTCAATCTAACTTTTTAACAAAAAGGCAATGAAGAATAAAAACATAGGACATAGCAAAATCCCTAGGTATGCCCTCACGTTACTCCTGACAGCTTTTGCGGTCTTAGGATGTGAAAAATACCTGGATGTGGATGAGGACACCGATGCCCCGATCACCGCGCCACTTAACCAGCTTCTCCCGAACATTCAGTTAGGCGTGGGGCAGATGGCGGATTTTAGATTGTGGTCGGGAGATATCCTACAAGTATATACCCACCAATTCACGGCTAGGGAAGAACAGGACCAATACGGAACTAAGGCAGACAACATCAACATGAACAATGATTGGAACGGCATATATCTTACCCTTACCGATATCGAGACCCTAATTTCACAGGCCACCGAAAGCGGTGATAGGGTCTACATCGGAATTGCCCAGCTGCTCAAGGCCTATATGATGTCCACAGCGGTAGACCTCTGGGGCGACGTGCCCTTTAGCGAGGCCACCGAACTGGAAGAAGGCGTGGTGAGTCCGACTTTCGACGACCAGCAGTCCATTTACGAAATCGTTTTCGATCTGATCGATGAAGGCAAGATCAATGTGGCCAGCGGGGCGGGAACCTCGTTACCGGGTTCCGATGATCTTTTTTATGGTGGCGCAGCAGACCAATGGGTAAGGTTCGCCAATACCTTAAAGCTAAAATTGTACAATCAGATACGCCTATCGCCATTGTTCGACCAGGCCGCACTCGATGCCCTGATTACGGAGGATAATTTCTTCTCCTCGAATGCCGATGATTTCCAGTTCGCCCATACCGCGAACCAATCCCCGACGGACGAGCGCAACGAGCTTTTTATCGATGCCTACGGCGGAGCGCAGGTAACCAAATACATAAGCCCATGGTTCTACGAAATTTTGATGGGGGTAAACCCGAATATCCACACGGGTATTCAAGACCCCAGAATTCCATACTATTGGGCGAACCAGCTGGTTCCGGGTCAATTCCCCAGAGACCAAGGAGATACCGCGACAGGAGATCCGAATGCGGATTATTGGGATGCCTCCACCGGGTTTTTCAGCATCCGATTCGGAAGCGTTGGGCCAGATCGGGACCACGCCGTTCAATCCGATGCCACCTTTCCGGGGATTTTTCCCTGTGGCGGACGTTATGACGATGGACAGGGCTTTGTCAGAACCATCGCAAGCGGTACCGGGGTAGCTCCGAAACGCATCCTTACCTACGATGAATTTCTCTACATACAGGCCGAGCTGATGCAAGCGGGATTTGTAAATGGCAATGCTGCGGAAAAATTAAGGAACGCCATGACGGCAAGTTTTGCCAAAGTAGATCAAGTGGTCGCGGGAACCGGAACTACCCAGACCGTACCGATTTTGAGCGGTTCTGACGAGGTAATCGCATTCATGGACAGTATCGATGCCGAATTTGCAGCTGCCGACGAAGAAAAAAAGTTAGAAATTATAATGACCCAAAAATGGGTGGCGACCTTTGCAGATCCCATGGACCAGTACACGGATTACAGAAGAACAGGGTACCCCGTCTTGGCCGATCCGACCGGATCGCAGAGTCCTGAATACCAGCTGGACAACGGCGATGGCTGGCCCCTTAACGATAACCTGACCGTATTGAACAATCCTTTTCAGCTATCGTTTTTTTGGCCCCAAACCGAGCTGAACCTGAATCAGAACGCCCCGGCCCAAAAAGACCCGGCAACCTATAAAATCTTTTGGGACGACTAATCCAAATCGGTTCAACAACCCTAAATAAGTAATGATGGAAAAGATAAGATTTATTCTAATTGCGGTAACGGCCCTGACACTGTTCGTCTCCTGTGAAGATGACGGTGGATCATCAAAAATTTCCCTGATAGAAGGGGCGGTACCGAACATGGTGAAATCCGCCTCAGAAGAAACGATCATCGATTTGATAAAACTCAATGATAATGAACCCGTAACCTTAACATTTAGCGCGGAGATCGCTCAAGGTAATCCCGAATCGGCGGATATCGTAGGAATCTATACGACGGTTGATGGCGATGTCTACAATACCTTACTGTTGAGTAACGTTAGTTTGCCACAAGAATTTTCGTTGACAGTCGATGAAGTTATCGCCGCCTTCAACGAACTGAACAGCATCGCCGATGTAAAACTTGGTGACGTTTTGGGCGTGACCACGAGGTTTACCCTTGACGATGGAACAGTACTTGATATCGTGAGCACCGATGGGGTAACCGGGGGCACTGGAACGAATCTCGCCACTACCGTCTTGTTTACGACCGTCATCACCTATCCGGTTTCCTGCCCGACAAGTTTGGAAGGCGATTACACCGGCACCGTGATAGCGACCAATCAAACGGCCGGCACCTTCATCAGTCCACAACAGATTACGATTATACAGCCCTCGGCAGGCACCTATGTACTCTCTGACGGTACCGCCGGACTATTTGGGGCGGCCACCCCAGTGGGACTCCAGTTTACCGATGTTTGCGGTACGTTGACCGTTGCGAGCCCCTCTACCAACTTTCCCGGGCAAGTCGATTATGTACCAGGTTCCGCCAGCCTAAATGCCGATACGGGCGTAATCACCTTAAATCTCGGGTTTACGGCAACTTCTTGCTGCGGCCTGCCCGGCATCGAATATACTTTAGAACTGGTCCCGAATTAAAAAACAATGTTGAAACACACATCAAAATTTTCAGATTTTATAATATAATGCGCATTGTGATTGCCGAACGCTGTTAAAACAATAAACCGTATGTAGATCAATATCGGAAACCATATCCAACTTAATGTAAAAGCAGCCCTGAAGTTTAACCTCTAAAAAACGAACATTGGTCTCATTTTAGGGAGTTATTTGAATTAGCTATCAATATGTTCAGGGCTGCACTTTACAGCTGTTTCCATGCGAATTTGAAGTACGCACCAATTATTTTTGAGCTCAGTTCTGAATATTTGACATCTCGATGTTAATTAATCATTAATACATCGAATTTTTAAGAAATTATAACGAATATGAACATCCAAAGTCATTGATAGGCCGTATATTAGGACATTAAATGAATATGACCATGGACAATCAGAACTGTAGAGTAGGAAGTGTCACCCCATTGACCGCAAAAGGAAATATAATCACGCTTTTGGAATACCAGTATCAGAATTTTATAGAAAAAGCAAGCAACTTGGAATATACCGATGCCAAATTGGTGGAGTTTTTCGAGCAGAAGGCCCATAAAATTCAAAGGACATTGGAGAATTTGATGAAGTAGGATCCTTCTGAGGTTCCGCGTGTGCCGTAAGAGCAATTTTTCAACGCACCTTATTCAGTTCGATCGCCATCCGATTTTGTAGTTCCGCCGCTTTCAAAGCCGCGGCTTCGGCAAAATCCTTTTCTGTGGATGCATACAAGATTCCCCTTGATGAATTGATAAGCAGTCCTACATCTTTGTTCATCCCATATCGGCATACTGCTTCCAGACTGCCCCCCTGGGCACCGACGCCCGGCACCAATAAAAAACTTTCAGGAACGATTTTCCGGATGTCCTTAAGATACTCCGCCTTGGTCGCCCCCACTACATACATGAGATTCTCCGCATTTTTATAGGTCTTGGAAGTTTCCAAAACCTGCTTGTACAGCGCTCGACCCTCCACCAATTTTGTCTGATAGTCAAAAGCCCCCTCATTCGAGGTCAAGGCCAATAAAATTGTCTGCTTATCACTAAAGGCAAGAAAAGGTTCTACGGAATCTTTCCCCATATAGGGCGCCACGGTTATCGCATCGAATTGCAGCTCTTCAAAAAATGCCCTGGCATAGCGGCCGGAAGTATTGCCGATATCCCCCCGCTTCGCGTCGGCTATGGTAAATAAATCGGGATGGTTTTTATTGAGATACGCGATGGTCTTTTCCAAAGCCTTCCATCCGGCAATGCCATAGGCCTCATAGAAGGCGATATTGGGCTTATAGGCCACGCAAAGATGATGGGTCGCATCGATAATGGACTTGTTAAAAGCGAAAATCGGGTCATCTTCGGCAAGTAGATGCGAAGGTATTTTTTCCAGGTCCGTATCCAGACCGATGCAAAGAAAAGATTCCTTCTTGCGGATTTGCGTTACAAGGCTTGTCAGCTTCAAGTTAAAGTTTTGGTTTTTAGTTCGACAAAGGCTTAGTTTTCGATTCGTACCCCACACACAGTACTCAATACTTAATACTCAGTATTTAATACTTAATACTTCCAAACCAACCTCAAAACACCTCGGACGCTTCCCTTAGTTTCTCCGTGTTCTCCACCAGGCTCAATTCGTCGATAATCTTTTGGATATCGCCATCGATGATATTCGGCAGATCGTAGAGCGTCAGTCCGATGCGGTGATCGGTCACCCGGCCCTGTGGGTAATTATAGGTGCGGATTTTTGCGGACCGGTCGCCGCTACTGACCTGGGAATTCCGTTTGGCGGCATCCTCTTCCTGTTTTTTGGCCAGCTCCATATCGTACAATCGAGATCGCAACACCCTGAACGCCTTTTCCTTGTTCTTATGTTGTGATTTCTGGTCCTGGCATTGGGCCACCAAGCCGGTAGGCTCGTGCGTCAGCCGTACGGCGGAATAGGTGGTGTTCACCGACTGCCCTCCCGGTCCCGATGAACAGAAATAATCGATACGAACGTCCTTGGGGTCGATTTGCACGTCGAAGTCCTCCGCCTCCGGAAGTACCATCACCGTGGCGGCACTGGTGTGCACCCGCCCTTGGGTCTCGGTCTGCGGCACGCGTTGAACACGGTGTACGCCAGCCTCGAACTTCAAGGTGCCGTAAACGTCCTTACCGCTCACCTCGAACTGAATTTCCTTATATCCGCCGCTCGTGCCTTCGCTCAGGTCGATTACATTGGTCTTCCATCCCCTGTTTTCGCAATATTTGGTGTACATCCGATATAGGTCACCGGCGAAGATACTGGCTTCGTCCCCGCCCGTTCCAGCGCGGATCTCGACAACGACATCCTTCGCATCCTCGGGATCTTTGGGAATCAACATCACTTTGATTTCCTCCTCCAGTTTTGGAAGCTCGGCCTTGGCCTCCTCTAGCTGCATTTTGGCCATTTCAAGCATCTCGGCATCGCTGCCGTCGGCAATAATTTCTTCGGCCTCCTTAATATTATCGGTCAGTTCGATGTACTGGTCGCGCTTTTCCACAAGATCCTTGAGATCGGAATACTCCTTGGTCAGCTCGACGTAGCGCTTTTGGTCCGAAATGATATCCGGTTGGATGATCAGGTCCGAAACCTCATCGAAACGCTGCTTTACAATGTTCAGTTTGTCTATCATGTGCTATACTCACGGTGTTCGCGAATTTACGATAAAATTGTGCATTTATAGGTACATCCAAGATTTGATACCTTCGCTATCGCATTTTGTTGGGAGGGATGTTTCATCCGAATTTTGTCTTCTAACTTCCCACAAAGGTAGTCCCTAGTGTAAGGATAAAGGCATCAAGGCCATCGCTGCGGCTATAGTTGCTGATGCGTAAATCCACCGCCTTCAATCCGAAAACGGAAATTTTGGTCTTGGTCAGGATGTCCTTATATCGGATGCCCAAACCGTACTGATGGGCATTAAATTTGGAAAGGTCGTAGTCGGAAGTGTACCACTTGTAACTGGATTGGGCCACATCCTTTTTATAAAAATAATCTGCGGCGGATTGGGTATGGAAGCGATAGTTGGGGTAGAGCGTAAAAGCGTCACTTAATTTTACGGGCACTTCCAGGTTGGCCGTATGGGCGGCAACGCCCCAGTCGTCGCGATAGAAGCGGTAGTAGCTTCGCAGCACAAAAACGTCGTTCAGGTAATAGTTCACCCTTCCGCCAACGGGCAGTTTGAACCGGCGCTCGGGCAGGCGTTCCACATCGTCCGCCAATTGAAAGCCCTCGACAAAGAAATTCTCGGTATCCTCAAAATACACCCGTTGAAAAGGAGTGCTTAGCAAGCCTTCCTGCAGCACGGCATCGATAAAAACGGAACCTTGCACTTTTGCGCCCAAAATCTGGGACAGTCCGAGGGACAGGGCGTAGCTGTTCCGCCTTGTATCTTTGAATCCCTTGAAATCAGGCGTATAAGTGCCGTTTCCCCTTATTCTGGAATCGAAAAATCCATCCCTTAATTCTATGGGATATTGGGGATTACATTGGTCGAAGTACACGGTACCGCTAAAGGATATTTCCGTGTTTTGTTCGTTGAATTTATGGGAATAGCCCCCGCCCGATCCGATCGAAAAATAATCGTATTCAGAGGAGATAGATCCCTTTGCCGTAATCACTGAATTCCGGTCGTCGGAACTATGGGTGTAGGTGGGCCTAAAATGTACAAGCTCATCTTTTCGGGAAGCCCCGGAGGAAGCGCTGAACGGACTGGCCCTGCGGTCCGCATCCCCGTCAAAGGGATTAACATTGCTAGAGGAGGCCGAGGTATAGGCCGAAATACCTACCTCGGCGGTCAAAACATCATCGGCATTCAAAGGTATGCTGACGATTAGGGCCGAAGAGGCATCGGTCAATTTCTGGGATCCCACACCCCCGGTCACTGCGGCATGCTGTCCCTCTTGTCCGTAGTAGCTGAAAAACAGTTCGATTTCGGCTGCTTCCAGCACCCGTTTTTTATACGAGGTATCTACTTGGGAAAAAACCAGAGTCGCTGAAAGAAGGGAAACAAAAGCAAGGAAAAATCTCACTATGGTCAGTTTTTGGTCATAAGAAATCAATTGCACCCGCAACCGCCCCCTCCCGTTCCACCGTTCGCTCCCGCGGCGGCCTCGCGGTACACTTGAAAATTGACTTCGAACCGTTCCGCCTCCTTGGCCGAAAGCCGCATTTCATCGTCGTTGAGATAAGCCTTCTCATAGGGTTTAACCGCTACGCAAGAGGTGAAGAGCACACCAAAAATCAAAAGGAACCCCGTCTTTTTCATCCTATGATCTAATAATTTACAACTAATGGATTATCGATCCTCCCGCTTTTTTCAAACCTATAAGACAATAAACTCATACATTGGTCCATTATTAATAATGTGACAACGGCCTTGAGGGAAGACTTGGCAATAGAAATACATACAGTTAATAGAAGAACCCTAGGGTTGACTTTCAAGAATTATCCCACTGCTTTTGTGCACTTTGTTATCGCTGTCCACCAAGATGACATCGGTCCCCGGCAGCTGGTCGATCAATGACAGTCCGGCTTCCTTCCCCATAATGAATACCGCAGTGGCAAGGGCATCGCAGTCCTCGGCCCTTTTTGAGAATACCGAAACGCTGCTCACCCCGTTAGCAGGGATTCCGGTGCGGGGGTCTATGATATGGGAATATTTTACATCGTCAATAATCGCATATTGTTCATAATTTCCGGAGGTCGCGACGGAGGATTCTACGACAGGAAGCCATGAAAATATTTTATCCTTGCTCAAAGGGTTCGCTATCCCGATCAGCCATTTATCGCCATCGGGCTTGGCGCCCCAGGTAGTAAGATCGCCCGCTGCGTTAATGATTCCGCCGACGACCTGTTTTGACACTAAGAGTTCCTTGGCCTTGTCGGCGGCATAGCCTTTTCCGATGGCACCGAGAGAGATTTTCATTCCCTTTTCGCTGAGAAAAACCGTTTGGTCATCCGCGTTTAAAATAATCTTTCGATATCCGACCTTGCCAATAGATTTTTTTAGTTCTTCCTTGGTGGGTTTGTTCTTCATGCTGCCGTCGAACTTCCAGAGCTTATCAATGGAGGCAATGGATATGTCGAAAGCTCCATCGGTAAGTTCCGAAATCTGTTTGGCCCGATCGATCAGCTGAAAGACTTCTTCACTGACTTTTACCGGCCGAATACCTGCATTGCGATTGATCATTGAGGTCTCCGAATCCGGGACCCAGGATGAAATCAAGGCTTCTATTCTTCGGATTTCCGCGGTAGCCTCGTCGATATTGATCTGTCCGATATCATGGTTGCTGGCAACCACGGTGATATCAAACCGGGTGCCCATCAATTTCAAGGTTTTGCTCGAAGTGACATACTCCTTTTCCTGGGCAAAAATGCCCACGGTCACAAAGCAAAAGAGTACGTATATCAACAACCTCATTTTATGAAAGATTTCAAATGGTTCAGGTACGCTTTCGGAGTACCTCTACGATATCCGGTCTGGCCTAAAATTTTTTCATTGCCGCCCAAGAGTACTACATGCGGAAAATGCCCTTTGGGATTGTATTTTGCAGCAAGTTCCCTATTCTGTTCGGCAACCGCCAATGGCAATCGATTTGCATTTTTTTTGGGAAAATCCGCCTTATAAAGCACATAATTATTTCTGGCGTAAGATCGGAAAGCTTCTGATCTCCAGATTCTCTTATCCATTTTTATGCACGGGGCACACCAATCGGAACCCGAAAAAACCAGAAGCATGGGCTTTTGCAGGGCTTTGGCATTGGCGACCGCATCCACATAACTCGATTGCCATTGCTGGGAAAAACCGGCGAAAGTAGTCACCAACATGAAAATAAAGATAATTTTTTTCATAGCCCGGTAAATGGACTCTCTCCATGCAGGCATGGCGGGAATCAAATTACAAAAAACAAAAACTCAAATTCCAATGCAAAAAACGATACAATTACCGATAAAATTATACTCTATAGCAATTAAAACGCAGTTAAAAAAACAACTTTAATCATTCGAATACCCGAAGCACCCCGCCCGATACCTCTGTCTTAAATACTTTAAGGAACTTCGCCGGGGATGCGTCCACCTTGTTCATAGGCTTTCCACTTTGTTCAAACCGTGACCCGTGCACCCCGCAGTAAAAGATACCCCCCTCCTTATCTAAAAAGCGGACCTCCTCATAGCCCTGATGGCTGCAGACCTGACTCGCCGCCACAAAATTTCCTTCAAGGTTATTGACGACGACCACCGAATTTTTTGTGATAAAACCTCCTTTTTTGGCTAGGACTGCAGCTTCTGGAGCATCCAGGTCCAGCGCAAAATCGACCCCGGAAGGTACCGGGGCATTTCCGCCCTCCACCTCGTCCTCTTGCGAACATGCGCCTAAACAGGGAAAGGCAATGGCAAAGGCGGCTCCCGCACCTAGGCTTCTTAGAAATTGTTTTCTTTCCATACAAAAGAGGTATGGCTATTCTAACGCGTGACTTACGCTAAAAGTATAATTAAATTCAGAATAATTTCAAGCTTAAGCAATACATTGGTAATCAATTCGTTCGAAACGCATCCAACAATCCTAAAGCCTGCCCCCCTTGTACTTTTATTGTACCTTGTGCCCAACAACCAAAAAGCACAATCATGAGACGCGCTATTTTTCCGGGATCTTTTGATCCCTTGACTTTAGGACACTACGATATTATACAACGGGGGGTAACCCTCTTCGACGAACTGATCATCGCCATCGGCAGCAATGCCGAAAAAAAATACATGTTCCCCATCGAGCAACGGGCGCAATTTATAAGGTCCGCCTTTGAAGCCGAGCCGAAAATCAAGGTGGAAATCTATGAGGGGTTGACCGTCGATTTCTGCAAAAAAATAGATGCGGACTTTATTTTAAGGGGATTGCGCAACCCAGGGGACTTTGAGTTCGAAAAGGCAATCGCCCACACCAACCGCAAGCTTTCGGAAATCGAGACTGTTTTTCTTCTTACCTCATCCGGCAAGTCGTACATCAGTTCTTCCATTGTCCGCGATGTAATTCGAAATGGCGGGGATTATACCGGACTTGTACCCGATTCGGTCCGAATTCCCTAGAGCTATTACGCTGTAAGTAATAACTTATCGAAAGTTCGGAATCTTTACAGACAACAGCTATGGAAAAGCACACAACGTGTTCCGCGGCATTCACAACAAAGCTATGATCAAATCCATTAAGACGTTTTACTTTAGTCGAAAATTGTGGTTATATGTTGAAGAGCCTACCCATAAGCACCCAAAACTTCTTAATCAAGCAATTGCCGAAAGCTACTGTTTTTGTCAATGAAAGATTGGAAGTGGTCTATGCTTCCGACAAATGGATAGCGGATTTCAAATTGGAGCCATCCGATATTTTCGGGAAGTACATCGGAGATCTCTTCACCAGAACCGGCCGTGATTGGGAAAACGCCTTGCGCGATTGTCTCTCTGGCAGCGCAGATGAAACCACCGTACACCTTTCACCCGCTGCAACCCCTAACGACACTTGGTTTGAATGGACCTGTGTTCCTTGGAAGAATCAAGAGGGGCAAATCATCGGACTGATCATTGAAACAGAAGATATTACCCAACGTAAACGCGAGGAAGTCCAAAATAACAAATTAAGGACGCTCTTAAAAGCTACCTGCGAAATCGGCAAGATCGGTTGTTGGGAATATTCATTTGACAAAGATGAACTTTCCTGGTGTTGTATGACCCGTGAAATTCACGGGGTTTCCGATGATTACGTTCCTACTGTTGACAGTGCGGTACAGTTTTACAAAGATGGCCATAGTCGGAATACGATTGCCATGCTTATCCACAGAGCTACCGAATATGGGGAACGCTGGAATGAAAAGTTACAGATTGTCGATGCCCATGGCAACGAAATATGGGTGTTATCCGCTGGTATGCCCAATTTTAAGGATGGCGAACTTATCGGTTTCATGGGCACCTTTCAAAATATTGACGAGCAGGTCAAATCGGAGACAAAAACAAAGGAGAGCGAACATCTGCTGCGTACCCTTGTCGATAATCTGCCGTTGCATGTCTATATCAAGGATACCGAATCGCGTAAAATTCTGGTGAACAAAGCGGAATGCACGTATCTCGGAGCCAGCGACCCCAAAGAACTCCTAGGAAAGTCAGATTTTGAGCTATACGACCCTGAATCGGCCCAGAGATACAGAAACGACGATCTTAGGGTCATGGAAACCTCGAATCCCATATTAGCACAAGAATCCATAATTACCAAAAAAGACGGCGAGAAAACCACTTTTCTTATCTCTAAAATTCCACTTGCAGATGACGACGGCAAGGTCACCGGCCTGGTCGGTATCAGTATGGACATCTCCGAACTAAAACAAAAGGAGGAGGAATTGCGGGACCTTGTCAATGTGGTTTCATCCCAAAACAAAAAATTAATCCAGTTTGCCCATATCGTGTCCCATAACCTTAGGTCCCATACCGCTAATTTTTCGATGCTACTAGAATTTTTAGCGGAGGAAACCAATGAATCAGAGAAAACCAAAATAGTGGACATGCTTAGCAGTTCTTCTGACAGACTTATGGAAACCTTGGAAAACTTAAATGAGATCATCGTCATCAACACCAACTCCAATCTCGACAAAAAGCCCGTCTCCCTAAAAACTGAGATTAAAAAGATACAGGGGCGTTTGTCTTCATTCTTAGAAGAAAACAGGGTGGAACTAGCCGTACGCGTCTCTCACAAGGACACCATTCATGGCATTCCCGAATATATAGAAAGTATTTTGACCAATCTGATCACTAATGCGGTACGCTTTAAGCATCCCGACAGGGACCCGTTCATTAAAATCACCACGAAGAGAGAAAACGATTACATGATTCTTTCGATTACCGATAACGGCCTGGGAATCGATCTCGAAAAATATGGGAACAAAGTTTTCGGCATGTATAAAACCTTTCACGACCGTAGCGATGCAAAGGGATTGGGACTTTTCATCAGTAAAAATCAGATAGAGGCCATGAACGGCAAAATAGAGGTCGAGAGCAATCTGGGCACCGGGTCAACATTCATGTTATATTTCGATGCAAAAAATCAATAGTATCTGTATCATAGATGATGATGTAATTACCATCTATGGTATTCGCAAATTATTGGGAAGCCTGGTAACCTGCGATGACATAACCTCTTATGAAAACGGAAGGTTGGCTCTCGAAGGGATACAAAATGAAATCGCGAAAAAAGGAAAAGCGCCCGAGATCATATTTTTGGACATTAATATGCCCATCATGGACGGATGGCAATTTCTTGAGGCCTTCATTGCCATGCCCCTAAAACAGCAAGTACGTATCGAAATCCTCACGTCTTCGATTGACCCCATTGACAAGCAGAACTACGAACGCTTTAAAAAACTTACCCACCACAAGCTTACCTACAACTTCAAACCCCTTCGAAAAGCGAAGATGGAAGCGCTTCTCACTATGGCATCCGAATGAACAACTACGATGCAGGCATACGAGGTATCAAATTCCAAAAATCAAATCCCCAATTCCAAATTTCAAAAAAGAAAAAATTCGACGCAAGCATCGGGGAATTTCAACAATTGAATCCCAGAACGGGCAATCGAGCGGGATGGAAGAACAAGTAGGCAATCGAACCGCGTTCGACTTACGGCGAAAAGTAGCCTTTTACCCTTCAAAAAGAATTTTGATATTGGTATAGGAATTCTTCAGGGCTTTCCGAATTTTTTTTGGTCCTTTCCACTTGACCTTTACGATACCCTCCTTCTTTTCCGGTTTCAGTTTGCCACTATATTCCGTTCTCATCGCGTACCAATGCACTTCTTTGAGGGTGTAGGTACCGTTATTTTTGTAAATATGGTAAGTGGTCTTTAGAAAATTTTCAATGCGCAGGCCCTTCACCCCGGTTTCTTCCATCACCTCCCGAACCGCACAATCTTCTATCGATTCGCCTTTATCGAGTTTGCCCTTGGGCAAGTCCCACTTATCATTGCGATAAATGAACAGCACCTTTCCTTTGACGTTTGTGACCACCCCCCCGGCTGCTACGGTAAGGGGAATGTGTTTGGTGAATTTTTTTAGGATTTCCTCGTGATTGGGGTGGTAAATATAGGCTCCGGGAAGCTTCTTCTTTTTTAGGGCCTTTATGGCCGCTTTAACGGAATCTTCATTAAGCGGAAAATATTCTCCGTTTGCGGTGTCCGATAGTTTATTTGTCAGGATCAGCGGCAGTTCGTTCACGAAAACTTTATACATTTGTGAAATGGTATTAGATAAAGACACTGCCAAGAAAACAGCCGAGCTCTTGCTGCAAATTAATGCAATTAAGTTGAGTCCTGAAAATCCGTTTTCCTGGGCTTCCGGCTGGAAAGCCCCGATTTATTGTGATAATCGGGTGTTGCTTTCCTATCCGACCATCCGCAATTATATTCGTGAAGAAATGGCAAAGCAAGCAGAACAGCTCTACGGAAAACCCGATATTATTGCTGGCGTAGCCACAGGAGCCATCGGTATTGGGGCATTGGTCGCCGATTTTTTAGGACTACCTTTTATTTACGTACGGCCAGAGGCCAAATCGCACGGTAGGCGAAACCAGATCGAAGGCAAACTGGAGGCGAATCAGACCGTGGTGGTCATCGAAGACCTGATCAGTACGGGAAAGAGCAGTCTAAACGCCGTCGATGCCCTAGAGGCCGAAGGGGCCAATGTCAAAGGCATGTTGGCCGTATTTACTTACGGTTTTCAAGTTGCAGATCAAAATTTTAAGGACAAAGAGGTGACGCTGCATACGTTGAGCGATTATGAGTATTTGATGGAACAGGCCCTAGAAACCCGATATATCAATGAACAACAAATGAATACGCTTTTGGACTGGCGAAAACGGCCCGCCGAATGGAAACAATGAGGCACAATACCCAAAATTTCAAAAGAGGTCTTCAGAACGCCGGCCCGTTCGGGCAGTTCGTTAACCCACACTCACTAACAACCTAAAAATGCAGATAGAAACTCCCCGTAAAACAGTACCCAAAAGCGAGAAAGAGGTCTTTGATTTTTTGACCGACCTCGGCAACTTCGAAAAACTGATGCCCGAGAATATCGACAAATTCGAGCTGATCAACCAAGACCGCTTCTTGTTTTCGTTGAAGGGAATGCCGGAAATCGTACTGGAACGCAAACGACAAACGCCCCACAACCAAATCGTATTGGGAGCCGCGAGCGAAAAACTGCCCTTTACACTGACCGCGGATATTGCCAAGATCAACGAAAGTGAAAGCGAGGTCGCCCTGAGCTTCGAAGGACAGTTCAATGCGATGATGGGCATGATGATCAAAAAGCCGCTTACCAACTTTATGACCACCCTTTCCGAGAATTTGACTAAGATTTAACGGTTCTTCTCCTAATCTTGTGTCGTATCTTATGACCTTGCCGGTCATTAGGGCCTGGGAACACAAAGAACTCACTTAGACTTTTTGTTTGGAACCGATCCCGAAAGCTTTCGTGAGGCTTTTGTGCCCTAACAAAGGCTTTTTTGAGCGGTATAGCCATAGCAACGCTGCGTTAAAGAGACAAAATTAGGGTGCAAAATGTAAAAGTTTTTTGCCCACGTAGCTCGCTATGGTGTGCCTGTGGCTGGCCTTATTTCTTCTTCCTTTCGTCCTTTGATCAAAATTCGGGTCTCAGGAATACAGCAACTTGACTTCCTTCATACCAAATTCCTCCAAAGAACCATCCTCTCGGCCAATAATCAACTGACCATCCTTGTTAACTCCCTTGATTAAACCTTTAAATGCCATACCGTTTTTGTCCTCGAAAGTAAAGCACTCTCCTATTCCGAACAATACGTTTTCGTAGGCATCCCACAATTGCTCTTGTCCCTTTTCTTCGAATTCCGAGAACATACTTTGCAGTTCGTCCACAACATCCCTTAAAAGCACATCCAAATCCAAGGTTTCACCCAGCAACAGCTTTAAGGAAGACACGTTCGGCAAACCTTCAAAAATCGTTTGGTTTACGTTTAGGCCTATCCCGATTATTGAAGTGTGTATTTTGCTTCCCAAAAGACTGTTTTCAATTAGTATTCCGCAAATTTTGGAGGTGCCTGACAAAATGTCGTTGGGCCATTTAATCCGTAGCTTGGGTACGGAATACCGTTTCAGTGCGTTATATAGAGAAAGGGAAACGCAAAGGTTCAAAACGAAGCCCTTGCGGACCGGCAGGTCCAGATTCTTTCTAAACACACTAAAAGTAAGGTTTTTGCCCGCCTCCGACAGCCACTTGGTACCCATCTGCCCCCTGCCCCGCTCTTGTCGTCTTGCCGCTACCACCGTGTAATCGGCCAGGCCCTTTGACAAGAGCGACCGACGGATAAAGGCATTGGTCGAATCCGTGGCATCAAGTTTGATAATATGCATGCTCGGTCGTGTTTGAATCTATTATGCAAAACAACGGCTAAAGAACAAAAAAACAATAACTTTGCAGAAATTGAACCCGAGCGGGTCATTAAAACTATTGAATGCAGAAAAGTAACGCCGGTGCAGATGAATTGATAGCATTAATTCTGGAGGGAATCGAGGAAGTAAAAGGACACCAGGTCAAACTACTCGATCTCAGGGATATTGAAAATACCGTTTGCGACTACTTCATTATATGTAACGGTACTTCGAATACACATGTGAACGCCATCGTAAGCTCTATTCGAAAGATCGTCGGCAACACCATTGGTGACAAGCCCTGGCACGTTGAAGGGGAGGATAATGCCGAATGGATCTTAATGGACTATGTGAACGTCGTGGTCCATGTTTTCCAAAAACAGATTAGGGAATATTACGACATCGAGGGGCTTTGGGGAGATGCCAAAGTGACCGAGGTGGAACGTAGTTTGAACCAGTAAAAAAAAATAATGGCTAAGAAAGATACAAATACAACTAACCCGAAGAAACCAAAATTCAGTTCGTGGTGGATTTATGGACTGATCGCGGTACTTTTGATCGGGTTTCAATTTTTAGGAAGTGGTAATCTAAGCACCACGAAAAAAACGACCACCTCGGAAGTCCAGGAATATTTGAGAAATGGTGACATTGCCAAAATTCTCATCATTACCAATACCCGGCAGGCAAAGGTTTTTTTGACCGATGAGGCCCTCGCCAAAGATGTTCACAGCGATGTCAACGACAAACCTTTCCTACCATCGACGGGAGCCGTACCACAGTATGTTCTGGATTATGGGGACTTGCAGATATTCCAGAACGAGATTACTGAACTAAAGAAGGAGAATAACCTCGACACCATCGTAGAATTCGATACCGACAATAATTATTTTATGGATTTGTTGTTGGGTATCCTGCCCTTCGTGCTGATCATCGGAATCTGGATCTATTTGATGCGCAGGATGTCCGGCGGTGGCGGTGGCGGAGCCGGAGGACAAATTTTCAATATCGGCAAATCAAAGGCCAAACTCTTTGACGAAAAAACGGATACCCGTACGTCGTTCAAGGATGTAGCGGGACTTGAAGGGGCCAAGGAGGAAGTCGAGGAAATTGTAGAATTCCTGAAAAATCCGGACAAATACACCTCCCTCGGGGGTAAAATCCCAAAAGGAGCCTTATTGGTGGGTCCTCCGGGAACGGGTAAGACCTTGCTGGCGAAAGCAGTGGCTGGGGAGGCAAAAGTGCCTTTCTTCTCTCTCTCCGGATCTGATTTTGTAGAAATGTTCGTCGGGGTGGGAGCCTCGAGGGTCCGTGATCTTTTTAAACAGGCCAAGGACAAGGCGCCTGCGATTATCTTTATCGACGAAATCGATGCTATCGGTCGCGCCCGTGGCAAGAACAACATGACCGGTTCGAACGACGAACGTGAAAACACGTTGAACCAACTCTTGACCGAGATGGACGGGTTTGGGACGAATACCAATGTTATCGTATTGGCAGCCACCAACCGCGCCGACGTGCTGGACAAGGCATTGATGCGGGCCGGACGTTTTGATCGACAGATATACGTTGACCTACCCGACGTCAGGGAGCGCAAAGAAATCTTTGAGGTGCATCTCAGGCCCATAAAGACCGCGGAGACTTTGGATATGGAGTTCTTGGCGAGACAGACCCCCGGATTTTCCGGTGCCGACATTGCCAACGTTTGTAATGAAGCCGCACTCATCGCCGCTCGAAAGGAACGCAAAGCGGTAACTAAACAGGATTTCTTGGATGCGGTGGATCGGATTGTTGGCGGACTCGAGAAAAAGAACAAAATTATTACTCCCGGCGAGAAAGAGACCATTGCCTTTCACGAGGCCGGTCACGCTACGGTCAGTTGGATGCTGGAGCATGCGGCGCCACTCGTCAAGGTAACCATTGTACCCCGCGGTCAATCCCTAGGTGCGGCATGGTACCTGCCGGAAGAACGGCTAATCGTTCGGCCAGAACAGATGCTGGACGAAATGTGCGCTACCATGGGAGGTAGGGCCGCGGAAAAAGTTGTCTTTGATAAAATCTCGACAGGCGCCCTGAGCGATCTGGAAAAAGTGACCAAACAGGCGCGAGCCATGGTGACCATATACGGGCTCAATGAAGAAATTGGCAACTTGACCTATTACGACTCCTCGGGACAGGATTCCTACGGCTTCTCAAAACCCTACAGTGAGGACACCGCGCGTAAAATCGATGAAGAAATATCGAAAATCATTGAGGAGCAGTACAAAAGAGCTATCGACGTGCTCACTGAACACAAGGACAAACTCACTATTCTTGCCGAAAGATTGCTTGATAAGGAAGTCATATTTAAAGAAGACCTGGAGAAGATATTCGGAAAACGTTCTTTTGAGAAAGATTTTGACAAGCTGGGACAAGAAAGTGTCGATAAAAAAAAGGAAAATGATTCCGAAACGCCAAAAAGAAATGATGGGACACCATCGGCGGAGAGGGACGGGGATGCAGATGTTCTGAACGAACAAGACGACTCGGAAGCGGTGGAGAATAAAAAAGACACCAAAAGCGTAAATGGGAAAAATGCCGCGGAGACAGCCAAAGAAACTATAAGAAAAGCGGCAAAGGAAAATAAAACTTAAAATAAAACGTTGTCCTGACAAGGGCATCCCTAATTGCCCTACTACTCAGGGAACGTTAAAAATCTCGGCGAAAAACAATGAATTGTGTTATAGAATCAGGGAATGGGGCTATTTGATAAATTATTCGGTGGCGGCAGACCAAAAAAGGTTTCCAAGGAGACTGTGGAAACCCGGGGCGCCCATATGCCGGACCTCAACATCCCCGTGGATGAGAAATTCACTATTCACTTTAAGAAAAATGGAGGTAAATTTCTTTATTGTGATTCCTACTCGGAAATCAAGCAAGCCCTTCGAAATATCATCGGCGAAAACGATTGGCAAAACCATCCCTTTTTCGCCCTTGACCCCAAGTTACAGTCAAAATTCTCCGAGGAAAAAATCAGTTTCACCGATAAGAGTAAGCAAAGTGAGGTCTTCTTTACCCCTTGCGAACATTTGATTGCCCAGAACGGTTCGATTCTGGTCTGCTCTAACCAACTGATGGACAAGAAATTGAACGAACTCCCTTATAACGTTATCGTCTTTGCTACCACCAGTCAACTCGTAGAATCTATCGGAGAGGGACTCAAGACGATAAAAAAGAAATACGGACACAACATTCCCGCCAACATCACCACCTTAAAGCATTTTCAGGCAAACAATGGCAATTCCGATGACTTTTTGACCTACGGTAGTAGTTCAAAAAACATGTATCTCCTGCTTTTAGAAGACCTGTAGTAAACAAGCTCGGAACAAGCCCGTGAAACATTTGTAAAAAGACGACTTAATATGTCGCCGAAAGCCTCGGAGCATTTAAATCTCGATTATCGATCAAAATCTGCTGATGCCGAACTGAAACCAGGCAACCCTCCGTACAGGGGCGCCCATTTTATGTTTGATCGCTTCCAACGGACGAATTTGGTAGCTACAGAAAATCAAATTGGTATATTTGTACCATGAGGGAAATCTTACGGCGTTCACTTACCGGGGCGGTTTACATTATACTTTTATTGTCCGCCGTTTTTTTAAGTTCCGACGCCTTTGATTTTCTATTCATGGTATTCGGACTGGCATGTCTGAACGAATACAAAAAACTGGTAGGCTTGGGAGGGCGTTACATCTATATGGCGTACTTGGCACTGTGGTGGGCCTTTATTTATTTCGTAACCGATATTTGGTTGGTGTATGCCCTTTTGGGATGTACCCTAACCATAAACATACTCCTCTTATACTATCTTTTTTCCAAAAAGGAAAAGTTGTTCAATACCTTTCAGAAATTTGTTATCGGATTGTTCTACATCGGTGGAGGCTGTATATTTTTGACCATGATTCCTTATACGAATGACGATTTCGTGAAATTTTTGATTATCGGGATTTTCCTTCTTATCTGGGTCAGCGATTCGTTTGCCTACATTGTGGGAAGCTTGTTCGGCCGAACAAAATTATTTTCTAGGGTCTCCCCTAAAAAAACCGTCGAAGGCGCACTCGGTGGTCTCGTTTTCGCTTTGGCCACCGCATATCTATTGGCTAAATACGAGCCGATAATAAATTCTTGGCAATGGCTGATCGTAGCCACTGTCACGGTAGTGGCGGGCGGCCTTGGAGATCTTGTTGAATCGAAGCTGAAGAGGGCTGCCGGGGTGAAGGACAGTGGAGCGATTTTACCGGGCCATGGAGGTATGCTGGATCGTTTGGACAGTTTGGTTTTCGCCGCCCCGTTCGCTTATTTAACCTTAAATATCTTTGCTAATGTTTCATAGAGAGGGTCAGAAAATAATATTGTTTACTTTTTTAATCGTAGCCGGGATCATTTTGGCATCACAATTCTATGTGAACATCGCATGGCTACGATGGGGACTGCAGATCGCTGCGATAATCCTACTGATTTTAATCCTACAGTTCTTCCGTAATCCGACTAGGAAGACCATCAAAAATTTCGATGAAATCCTGGCGCCCGTCGATGGTAAGGTCGTTGTTATAGAAGAGGTCGAAGAGACCGAATTTTTTCACGAGAAACGCAGGCAGGTTTCCATTTTTATGTCACCGATCAACGTACACGTGACCCGGTACCCGGCCAGTGGAACGATACAGTATTCAAAATATCATCCCGGAAAATATTTGGTGGCATGGCATCCCAAGTCAAGTACGGAGAACGAACGTACCACGGTGGTCATTCGAACCCCTAAATTTGGTGACATCCTATATCGTCAGATTGCGGGGGCCATGGCGCGTCGTATAGTAAACTACGCCGAAGAAGGTGAAAACGTACAACAAGGCGACGATGCCGGATTTATAAAGTTTGGATCTCGTGTCGATTTACTACTACCCTTGGATTGCGCCGTTACCGTGAAACTCAACCAAAAAGTAACAGGCGCCAAAACCTGTATTGCCGCCATTGCCGTCAAAAAAGATGAAGAACAAGAAGCTACAGACTGAATTTACCAAAGCGGTGGAATATATGAATACCTACACCGACCTTTTGCCCGCAGACCTGCTTCTGAAGCTTTACGCATACTATAAAATCGCCAATAAAAATTACGACAACCCCGGGAGTAGTACCCCGTTGATCAATGCCTTTAAAGCAAATGCCCTGATACAGGCCAGAAAAATGAGCCGTGCAGATGCGATGAAGTCCTATATCAAATTAGTGAAGACCGAGGTGATGAAGTGACCGACCGGTTTGGAAAATCATCCCAAGTGCTAAACTCCACATTTCTTTCTATGCGACGGATGGCGCTCTGCATTCCGGATGACAATCAGATGAATTCGGTATTTCAAATTCCCGCGTCCAAATCCAAAATTTAGGCATAGCCCATACGCACTTTACACGTAGAGGTCTCCTACATCGGCCTGGCAGAGCTCATACATAAAGTCTCCCATTTTCTGGGTGACATCCGAAAAGAAGCGTTCTCCTTTTTCTTTGGTGGATTTATGGGGATTGCCAACCCCGGTATCCGCGCTGATCGATGACCACTGGCGCTCGGCCCAGGCCCATCCTTCGGAATAGGACTTTATTTTGTATGCTTTGGATGCTCCATCGCCCCAAGTTTCTTTCGGCAATACTAAATCGGGATGCAGATGCAACATCAGACTGGTTTCCATTTCATCGGCGTGATCGCCCTTTTCCTCAAAATACTTGCTTTTGTCCAACGCCTGCGCCCAAAAACAAAAACTGATGAACATCTTCGGATATTTTAAGCCGAGCTTCCGAACCAGGGGCTTGAAATTATTCCCGCCGTGACTATTAAAAATAAGGAGTTTATAGATTCCCTGACGGTTCAAAACTTCAATAATATCACTTAAGATGGCAAATTGTGTACTCGGATTCAGGTTGATATCCAGATAAATATCAGACTGCCCGGTGTTCACCCCGAAAGGTAGGGTCGGCAGTACTATTGCCTTTCCGCCCTGCTCCCAGGCGATTCTGGCGGATTCCGCCGCAAGGGCATCCGCTTCGTAATTGTCCGTGGCATAAGGCAGATGATAATTGTGCGCTTCCGTAGCGCCCCAGGGCAATACGGCTAAATCGAATTGAGTATCCTTTAGGGCGTTCCAATTGGTCTCGGCAAGAATGTATGGTCGTATGTTCATCAAAGTACATTTTGGCATAAGTGATATGTCCGAAGCTGGCTCGGTCGCGATGGTCAAAAAAAGAAAGACTTGCTTTGCGCGTTGGTAAATCGAGGGGTTCGGTCCCTTATTCAAAAGGTCCGACCATGATATGTGCCTTGAACGTACCCGGATCCATCAACCAGGGCATGCCCTTTTCATGGGGCTTGGCGGGTAGGCCGGTCGATTCGGTAGTGGCAAAAGGCGTATAGATGACATAGCGATACTTGCCATCGCCCAGTTCTCCCGTACTTTTATTGTAGGCTCCGTCGCTGCCCGTGTATACGTATAACATGCTGGGCTCCTCGGGCATTTTTAACTCCCCGGACTCCACTTCCGCCGCGCGTATTTTTTCCCTTTCCTCGCCTTGCTTCCCTTCAGCGTTCAGCTCACGCCCACGCTTCATAAAAGGCTCCAGCTTTTTGGAATAACAGGCAACACTGATACCCTCTTTACCTGGATCATCGGCCAGACAGACAAGGTTATTGGTTCCTTCGCGCAATACGGTCATTTCTCCGTCTTCATCATAACCATAGACCATGGCCCCGGCCTTGTCAGCCTCCGGAGCAGGAAGCGTAGCCGTTTTGATCTGGATTTCAGCGGGAAGGATTTCAGGGCTTTTACCGTCCTGACATGCCACGGGGACAAAAGCCAAAAGCGATATTAAGGATAATAATTTCTTCATGGTGTTCTGTTTTATTATTGGAATGAACTAAAGGTTCTAAGGTTTAGCTAAACTTAATCATTTTTTTTGCCATCGAGAAACCCTATAGCGAGAAGCTATCCCAAACTCCGCAAACTTTTCTCCAGGGTCTCGATTTTCGCCTCGGCATCGACCTGTTTTTTACGCTCCCGATCGATAACCTGTTTGGGGGCGTTGTTTACGAAGCGTTCATTGGCCAGCTTATTTTGAACGGATTTTAAAAAGCCTCTGGTGTACTTCAACTCCTCTTCTAACTTTTCGATCTCGACCTCAATATCGATGGCCTCGCTGACCGGTATAAAATATTCATTGCTCTTTACCCGAAATGTCAACGCCCCATCAACAGAAGCTTCTACATAGGAAATCTGGGATAGGTTCGTCAGTTTTTTAACGATCACATCCCAGTTTTTAGAGGTGTTCTCTTCATTTTTGACGAAAAGCTCCAACTCCTCCTTCATGGGAATATTCTTTTCCTTTCGGATATTCCGCACCCCGGAGACCACCTCGGCGGCGAAATTGAACCTACGTATCAATTCTGAGTCGGTACTTCCCGGTGCTATACTATCGTCCTCTTGTCCGCTTGGGATGTCCCCGTCTCGGATTGAGGGCCATTTCGCAACGACCAAGGCCTCTTCGGGGGTGCGCTCGGTGATATGTTGCCAAACTTCCTCGGTCAAAAATGGCATAAACGGATGCAGCAGTTTCAAGTTCTTCTCGAACAGTCCGATCACGGCATTGTAGGTCGTTCTATCGATGGGCTTTTGATACTCCGGCTTGATGATTTCGAGCAGCCACGAACTGTAATCGTCCCATACGAGTTTATAGATTGCCATTAGGGCATCCGAAATACGGTATTTATCGAAATGGTCCTCGATTTCGGCCAGGGTACGATCGAATTTAGCCGAATACCAGGCGATGCCCAACTTGGAGGCTTCGGGCTGGGGCAGGTCGCTTACCTCCCATCCCATGAGCAATCGAAAGCCGTTCCAGATCTTATTGGCGAAATTCTTGCCTTGTTGGCAAAGGTCTTCGTCGAACATCAGGTCGTTCCCGGCGGCCGAGCTCAATAGCAGTCCCACGCGGACCCCGTCGGCACCATAGGTTTCCATCAGCTTGAGGGCATCGGGAGAGTTGCCTAGGGATTTGGACATCTTGCGGCGCTGTTTGTCCCGGACCAATCCCGTAAAATAAACATTTTTAAAGGGACGCTCATCGCGAAACTCGTAACCCGCAACGATCATGCGTGCTACCCAGAAAAAGATGATATCGGGGCCGGTAACCAAGTCGCTGGTCGGATAGTAATAGTTGATTTCTTTGTTGTCAGGTTCCAGGATGCCGTTGAAAACGCTAATGGGCCACAGCCAGGAAGAGAACCAGGTGTCCAACACATCCTCATCTTGGCGCAGGTCGGCGAGGGTCAGGGTTTCGGCCTTCGTTTCTTTCTTCCCTAGTTTTGTTTTCGCTTTTTCCAGGGCTTCCTCAGGGGATTCGGCCACCACAAAATCATCCTGCCCGTCGCCATAGTAGTAGGCGGGAATACGCTGCCCCCACCACAGCTGGCGCGAGATGTTCCAATCACGGATGTTCTCCATCCAATGCCGGTAGGTGTTCTCGAATTTTTTAGGAAAGAACCTGATTTCCTCCGTTTCCAAGACCGCCTTCAATGCGGGCTGGGCCAACTCTTCCATTTTTAGGAACCATTGGTCGCTCAAACGCGGTTCTATGACCGCCCGGGTCCGTTCGGATGTTCCGACCTTGTTGACGTAATTTTCGGTTTTGACCAAAAAGCCCTTTTCCTCCAATTCCTTGGTGATTTCCTTACGCACCGTGAACCGGTCTTTTCCCTCGTATTGCAATCCGAACGAATTCAGGGTGGCATCCGCATTAAAGATATCGACAGTCTCCAAATCGTGTTTGTCTCCCAGCGCCTTATCGTTGATATCGTGTGCCGGGGTAATTTTTAAACACCCGGTACCGAATTCCATGTCCACATACTCGTCCTCAATAATCGGTACGACCCGACCACAGATCGGCACGATGGCCTTTTTGCCCTTCAAGTGCCGAAAACGTTCGTCATTGGGGTTGATACAGATGGCGGTATCGCCCAAGATGGTTTCCGGTCTTGTAGTCGCGATCGTCACTGTTTCGTCGGAACCCTCGATGGGATAGGACAAGTAGTACAACAGGCCCTGCTTTTCTTCATAGATGACCTCTTCGTCGGAGAGGGTCGTCTGCGCCTCGGGATCCCAGTTGACCATACGATGCCCACGGTACACCAGTCCCTTTTCAAAAAGGTCCACGAACGCTTTGATCACCGATCGGTACATCTCATCATCCATGGTAAACCGGGTGCGATGCCAGTCGCAGGAACAGCCGAGCTTTTTGAGCTGCTCTAAAATAACTCCTCCGTACTCGTCGGTCCATTCCCAGGCATGCTTTAGAAATTCCTCGCGGCTCAAATCGGATTTGTTAACGCCTTGGGACTTCAATTTGGCGACCACTTTTGCCTCGGTAGCGATGGAGGCATGGTCCATCCCCGGCACCCAACACGCATTTTTCCCCATCAACCGTGCCCGGCGTATCAACACATCTTGTAGGGTATTGTTCAGCATATGTCCCATATGGAGCACTCCGGTTACGTTCGGCGGAGGAATAACAATGGTATAAGGTTCCCGCCGATCGGGCATGGAATCGAAGAACTTATGCTCCGTCCAGTAATCGTACCAGTGATTTTCAGCCTTTTGAGCGTCGTATTTCGAGGGAATATCCATAGTTTGGAACGGTTTTTGGGTTATAAGCTTTGGCTTGATCGGATAGGGACGCGGCTATTTTACTGTTGATAAGTTGTGGGAATTCCGTCCTATCCAAAATACGAAACAAAAATAAGCAACGTTAAAAGATTATGAACTCGTCGCAGGGTTTTCTTTCGTCTGAAAATTCCCGTCTTTAGCAGGGGGACAGGACGGGTTCTAATTAATAAAGAATTTTGGAGGTTCATACTAATAATCTAATTTTGGACCTTCCTAAAAACCATAATCATGAAGAAAATAGCGCTTGTATTGTTTGTTGGCCTCATAGGATTTACCCTTACCGCTCAGGAAAAGGCCGCCAAAATCGAGTTTAAGACCGAAACCGTGGACTACGGCGAAGTGGCCCAGGGTTCCGATGGGGTCCGGGTATTCGAGTTCACCAACACCGGGGAAGCCCCTTTGATCATTAGCAGGGTCAGCTCGAGCTGCGGATGTACCATCCCGAAAAAACCCGAAGAACCCATCATGCCGGGCAAAACGGGAGAAATTCAAGTGAAGTACGATACGAACAGGACTGGCCCGATCAGAAAGGCCATCACGGTGATTTCCAATGCGAAAACGCCGACTAAAGTCCTGAAAATCAAGGGTGAGGTCAAGGGCGCGGACGGAAAATAATTGGGTAGCGTTCAGTAACACTCTACGGACCGAGCTTTATATTTTAAATCGAATTCTATAATAAAACCAGGCCCCGATAAGACATCGGGGCTTTTTTTATGGCTTCAACAATCGTTCTCCGCACATTCATTGCTGCGATGGAATGTCAAGGTTTCTTTTTGAACATTTCTTTTAATACGAAACTAAATCTCAGATCTTGATTATAGCGTTCAATCAGAACATCGATTTGTTTTCCTTCCTGTTCATTGAGCATATTGAGTACTTCCTGAAGTTTATAGCGATGAATGCGCTTTCCGTTGACGGCCAAGATAACATCTCCTTCCAAGAGTCCCGCTTCATGGGCGGGACTTCCGGCCCGGATGCCAGACACGATGATTTCGGACACCAAGCTCATCCGCAGCCGGTCTTGAAAAAGAATCTGTACATCCCCGAAGGTATTTTCCTCACTATGTACTACGCCCCGTGAATCAGCGATACTTTCCGAAATGTACCGCACCCCGTCGTGCTGCAGGCTCAATCCACTTAAATTATAGCGGAAGGGCGCGCTGAAATTCCTGTTTTTGCGCAATGTCATGGTGTTGCGGCCATAATCAAAAACGATGTTGAAACGTTTCAGTATCTCGCCGCCCACACTGCCGTTACGGTTGCCCAGATTTTTAATGGCATCGAAAGAGTCACTGTTGGGAAATGCTGCCTTGGCGTTCTCCAACTTGAAACGTCCCAATCGTATTTCATCGACCCTCGTGCGTTTCCCGAAGATATGTCCATTAAGTCCCTCTCCTAGAAATTCGTCATAATGCGCATCGGGAACTTGCAACGTCTCGTTTTCAAAAAGCCAAATGGCATCGCTACTTCCCGTGTCGACCAACAACTTGACCTGCTGCTCTTTTGCTAACAAGAGGCTGCCATCGACGTAGGCTTTTTTTCGGATGATGGAAAGGGGAAGGGACTGGTCACGCCTCGAATTGGAACGGGTATAGGTCTCGGGATCGTGGAATTTGAGGAACCTTCGTCCATAATTTAGTTCCACCACAAAGTCCTTGAACAGATCATATCCGATGATACCGTGGATGGGAATGCCCAGAGAGGGGGAGAAATTCATGTTTCTGTCCACTATCACGTACAACTGCTGGTCGCTGTTTGTAATAAACTTTGAACTAAAGATATTCCCATGTGACCGCAATGCCCTTATAGGTTCGCCGTCACCCAACCCCTTAATCATAATTTCGGAAACATTGTTGATCTGCACCGAATCCTGGTCGGACAGGTTAAAGAGGATGGGCTTGTCCACTCCCGAATCCAATATAAAGGAGAGTTCGGTGCCATTGACCTGTAACGGAATGACAATTAGATTGTTGACAAGGCGGAATTTCAACCTTTCGAATTTCTTACCGTCCGGCAAAGCGAAGGTCTGTGCCCATCCCGAGATCGGAAAAAGCAGTAGAAAAAAGACGATATGGCGCAAAAACCGGGTCAACGTTCTAATCTTTAACAAATTACCCGTGTTTAAGATACAACATTTTCGCTTTGCCCGCCCGCTTTTAACATTCTACACAAATAAACTAATAAACTTTTTTCCCCCACTAGCTTTTCCGATTTTTGCATAAACACAAATCGCTATGCCAGCAGTATCACAAAAAGGGCGCTCCATGCCCCAATCCCCTATCCGTAAATTGGTGCCCTACGCCGAAAAGGCAAAAAAGGAGGGGGTCCGCGTCATCCATCTGAACATCGGCCAACCGGATATCAAAACGCCAAAGGTCGCCTTGGACGCGGTGAGGAACCACACCCTGGAAGTACTTGAATACAGCCGTTCTGAAGGTTCCGAAGAATACCGTGAAAAATTGGCGGGGTACTATGCCGATAACGATATTCACGTCAAAGCGGAAGATATCATTATAACCACCGGAGGCTCCGAGGCACTGGCCTTTACCATGGGCAGTATTATGGATGCCGACGAAGAGATCATAATTCCCGAACCTTTTTACGCCAATTACAACGGTTTTGCAACGGCGGCAGGGGTCAATGTAGTGCCCGTCACCTCCCATATAGACGACAATTTTGCCCTTCCCCCCATCGAGCAGTTCGAAAAATTGATCACGCCCAAGACCAGGGCCGTGTTGATCTGTAACCCCGGCAATCCCACGGGATATTTGTATACGAAGGAGGAAATCAAAAAACTGGCCGCCATCGTGAAAAAACACGACCTATTTTTAGTGGCCGACGAGGTGTACCGCGAATTTGCCTACGACGGCCGCCAGCACTACTCCATTTTACAGGAAGAGGGTCTTGATGATAATGCGATCATGGTCGATTCCGTTTCCAAAAGATATAGTATGTGTGGGGCGCGCATCGGCTGTATGGTGACCCGGAACAAGCAGATCATCAAGACTGCCCTGAAATTCGCACAGGCCCGATTGTCTCCCCCCACCTTTGCCCAAATGGCGAGTGAAGCGGCCCTGGACACCCCGCAGCGTTATTTCGACGACGTAAAGGAAGAATACACCGAACGCAGGAACCTGCTTGTCGAAGAACTCCAGAAAATAGATGGGGTCAAAATAGGAAATCCCCAAGGGGCATTCTATTGTATTGCCGAGCTGCCCATTGACGATGCCGACCACTTCGCAAAGTGGCTGCTCGAAGAATACAGGTTGGATGGCGAAACCGTGATGGTTGCCCCCGCTGCGGGCTTCTATAGTTCTTCCGGATACGGCCACAGCCAAGTGCGAATCGCGTATGTTCTGGATAAGGAAAGCCTAAAGAGGGCCGTGTACATACTAAAGGAAGCCTTAAACAGTTATACTCATAACGGATAGACCCAGACTTGGTTCATCCGTTCGGTAGACAATGGCCCGATGAACATCCAAAAGAACATATCCCTCAAACCGTACAACACCTTCGGCATTGCCGCAAAGGCCAGGTATTTCTTGGAAGTTAATACGGTCGAAGAGCTGAGACAGGCCCTTCGGCTTGGGGAATATCCAGAGAAATTCATCCTCAGCGGGGGCAGCAATATGCTCATAACCGATGACCTCGACGCACTGGTCTTGCATATCAACATCAAGGGCATCGAGATCGTCGATGAAGTTGACGGACACGTCACCATAAGGGCCATGGCCGGCGAAAATTGGCACGACTTGGTGCTATGGACCTTGGAAAAAGGATATGGGGGACTTGAAAATATGTCCCTCATCCCCGGAAACACGGGAACGGCGCCCATTCAGAATATCGGGGCCTACGGGGTAGAACTGCAGGATACCTTTGTGAGCTGTGAGGCCATGAACATAGCCGATCAATCGACCAGGACCTTTACAAAAGAAGACTGTCAGTTCGGCTACCGCGATTCCTATTTTAAGCGTGAAGGAAAAGGGATGTATATCATCACCTCGATCAGGCTTCAATTGACAAAACACGATCACCGCCGTAATACATCCTATGGGGCAATAGAGGAAGAACTAAAAAAGAAAGGGATTTCCGACCCGAATATTAAGGATATTTCCAATGCCGTAATCGCCATCCGACAAAGCAAACTTCCCGACCCCAAAGTCTTGGGCAACAGCGGCAGTTTTTTTAAAAACCCCGTCATATCCGCCCGTGAATTCCATACATTTACAAAAGACTATCCCGAAGCACCGTTTTATAAAATTACGGAGAACGCTTATAAGATACCCGCTGGTTGGCTGATCGAACAGGCTGGTTTTAAGGGAAAGCGGTTTGGCGATGCGGGCGTTCATAAAAATCAAGCCTTGGTCTTGGTCAACCACGGTCAGGCCACGGGAGATGATATCTTGAATTTGGCGTTCAAAATTATGGATAAGGTCGAGAAACATTTCGGCATCCGTATCGAGCCCGAGGTCAATATCATCCGACCTTCCCTACTTAAGGGCCGAAAAAAAATAACCCCCGCGGCCGATAGCAACGAGGGTTATACCAAACCAAACTAACCAAAAACTAAATGTACAGTTACCAGTTGCACATTTATACTATACTATTTTAGAAGTAACGCCATCAATTATTCAATTTAAACCGTTGGCGTTTTTACATATACGAAGTAAAAGATCATTTCGGATGCCCCCGATGCCTATTTTTTTAAAAACCCGTTCTGAGACCTACCTCCATCATGAGCACGTTACTTGAAAAACAGATTGTTGAACTACTTCAAGAACGCGATGAAAAAGCGATTTCCTTGCTATACGAGTACTACGGCGGTACACTGTTGGGCGTGGCCCATAAAGTGCTTCGCGATGAAGAGCTGGCACAGGATGTACTGCAGGAGAGCTTTGTTAAAATCTGGAAAAAATCGGATACCTATGACGCCTCGAAGGCGAAATTGTTTACCTGGCTTTTCCGCATAACCCGAAATACTGCCATCGACAAACTGAGAAGCGTTAAAACAAAAAGCGATAAAGAGATCCAAATAGACGTTTCAGACGTATATAATCTAGGTATCAATAGTACAAGGCCCGAGTTTATGGACCTTCGTGAGAATTTGGACAAGATAGAGTCGAAGTACCAAATCGTGCTGGACGCCCTTTTTTTTCAAGGCATGACACAACAGGAAGCAAGTGATGAACTCGACATTCCCTTGGGCACTATCAAATCAAGATTGAAAATCGGACTGAGGGAACTCAGAAAAATTTACGGCCCGACCTTATTATTGATCCTGACCCTGAACCTAGCACACCTCATACCGTCTTAGCGGTCTTCGTCAATCCCGTTCACCAACCGGGATCTTAGTGGACCTTCAGTTTTCGATGGTAAACGGATGGATTTTACATCAAAATCAAAATAAAGCACGATGAAAGAGAACGTACGAACGATCCTGGATTCCGATTTGTTGGAGAAATACCTGATGGGTACTGCGACCCATGAGGAAACCCTGCAGGTGGAAAGATACATTTCAACGTATCCGGAGATCAAAAAGGCCTACGACGACCTACAGGAAAACCTGGAGGCTTTTGCCAGATTGCACGCCGTTGACGTGCCCGACGGTCTCGAGAGCCGAATCATGGATAGTATCCGGAACGAGAAAAAAGGCACGGGCAGGTTCGCGAAATTTGCAATTGCCGCTAGTTTTGCCCTTATGGTTTCCGCCGGGGCCTCCTATTTCATCTGGAGCCAAGACGAGGAGGCCTTACTGGAGAAACACACCATAGTCAACACGAATACCGATGCCCGACAGGATGAAATGCGCGAACAGCTGGAGGATGTTAGAAATCAGTTTATCGTACTGCAGAATCCAGAGACGAAAAAATACGAGGTCACCGGCAACAAAAAAGCAAAAGAACTCAAGGCAGTGGCCTATGTAAACCCAGTCAAAAAGCTATCTTACCTCAACGTAAGCAGCTTGCCATATTTGCCCGAAGACCAGTGTTATCAAATGTGGGCCGAGGTCAACGGAGAAATGCTAAACTTGGGCATCATTCGAGAGGCGGAACAAAAATTGCTGGCGCTGCCCTACTCCGACAACGCCGTCGGTTACATCACTATTGAACCGGAAGGAGGCAACGATCGCCCGACCGTTGAGAATATCGTGGCTAACATCTCGTACTAGACCTCCTATCCTTAGGTATTTTTTAAGCCCCGCAGCTTCGCTTGCGGGGCATTATTTTGTATCTTTGTGTAAAATCGCAGCATGAAACTGATACTATTGACCATCGCGCTGTTAGCGCTAGCTTTTGCAGGTATCGCCATTAAGATCTGGTCAAAAAAAGACGGCAAGTTCGCCGGCACCTGTGCCAGTCAGAGTCCCTTTCTTAACCAAGATGGGGAGGCATGTGGCATGTGCGGGAAACTTCCCGATGAACAGGACTGTAGAAAAGAGCCCGAAGGGGAATTGCCCTCTTACAACTAGCGGAATCCCTGTACCTAGATCTAGTGCTATAACTTAGTCCTCAACACCGATAAATCCGCCTTTGTCCCGTCCGCACTTTGGCACAGCTGTATTTACAAATATTATTATCCTTTGGGAGAAACCGACGACACCCAAGATACCATACAAAAGGCACTTGCGGGAAACCAAAGGGCCTTCAATACGTTGTTGGATACATTTTGGAGCGGGGTTTACGGGTTTCAGCTCAAACGTACCGAGAATGAAAACGATGCCGAGGACATTACCATCCAAACCTTCGCGAAAGCTTTTGACAAGCTACATACTTACAATAGTTCACACGAGTTCATGACTTGGCTCATTACCATTTCAAGGAACATCCACATCGACCTTATCCGGAAACGAAAAAGAAATTTGGAAACTGGCGAAAACCAAGAAGCGGTCGTTAAAGTTCTTGACGATGCGCCCTCCGCGGAAGATCGACTCATCAACGAACAAAACTTGGCCCAGCTCTTGCAGCACATCAAAAAACTAAAACCCCGGTACCAAGAAATGATAAATTTACGCTATTTTAAGGAGCTGAGCTATGCCGAAATTGCAAACGAACTTCACGAGCCCATCAACAATGTCAAGGTCAAACTGCTCCGGGCCAGAAAATTATTGGCAGAAATTATTAAAGATGGGAAATGAGCAGTAGGTGCTGAACAATGTCCAGGGGCACTGTCATGCAGTTTTAGGTTGGCCGTTTTTGCAAACTGCGCCCAACGGGGCGTTCAATATTTCGCCTTGGCCTCTTATTTCAAAGTCCGGACCAGCATCATCATAAACCCTACCAATTAAAACACAGAGACGCAACAAGGCATAATTGCATGCATTGCGCCTCATCGTCGCAAAAGTTGCCACAACTATAGCTTCGTCGTTTTCCCAACTTTTTGAAATCCGTATATTTGTAGTAAAACTGTACTATCGTATGAGCACGGAAACCCTCGAAAGAACTACCCCCGCTAAAGGAAAGCCCAAATGGTTACGCGTCAAACTTCCGACCGGTAAGAAATATACCCAACTTCGAAGTTTGGTCGATAAATACGACCTGCATACCATTTGCACCTCCGGCAGCTGCCCCAATATGGGCGAGTGCTGGGGCGAGGGCACGGCCACATTTATGATTTTGGGCAATGTTTGTACCCGTTCCTGCGGATTCTGCGGGGTCCAGACCGGACGACCGTCGAGCGTAGACTGGGCAGAGCCCGAAAAAGTGGCCCGGTCCATTAAGATCATGGATATCAAGCATGCCGTGGTGACCTCCGTTGATCGCGACGATTTAAAGGATATGGGGTCGATTATTTGGGCCGAGACCGTCAAGGCCATCCGAAGAATGAATCCGAAAACTACCTTGGAAACTTTGATTCCCGACTTTCAGGGCATCGAAAGACATCTAGATCGAATTATCGAAGTCGCCCCCGAAGTGGTTTCCCACAACATGGAAACGGTTAAAAGACTGACCCGGGAAGTACGCATACAGGCCAAATACGAGCGTAGCCTGAACGTATTGCGCTATTTGCACGACAAGGGTGCCAATCGCACAAAATCGGGTATCATGCTGGGACTTGGGGAACGTGAGGAAGAAGTATTGCAGACCATGAGGGACCTTCGCGCCGCAAATGTTGATGTCATTACCATAGGCCAGTACCTACAACCCTCGAAAAAACACTTGCCGGTCAAGGAGTTCATCGTACCGGAACAGTTTAAGAAATATGAAGCTATTGGACTCGACATGGGGTTCCGGCACGTCGAAAGTGGCGCCTTGGTCCGATCATCCTACAAGGCGCATAAGCATATTGACTAGTCTCTAAACAATAGAAAGTATTCTAGGACGTTTATCATAGATGACCCATACATATAGGTGAAACATCCCGTACACATCCGATTCTATCGCCTCTGGCTTCTTACGATGTTACTTTTCACATCATTAGGGGTCCTGGGGCAGGACAGCATTCCTCCCAAAGAGGCACAGACCTACATTGAAGCCGCACGAATCTTCGCCAATAAGGACAAGACCGATCTTGCCCTTAAATCCCTCGAAAAAGCGGTGCAGGTCGCCGAGGCCACGGACGACGTAAAGTCGCTGATCGACAGCTATCAAAAAACAGCCTTGGTCTATCTCAAATTAAACAGGGAAGAGTCCACCCTATTGTTCTCGGATAGGGCGAAAAACTTGTTGAAAACTACCGAATATCCGTACGGAAACGCCGTCGATAAATATATAGAAGCGCTTTTGGCATTTCGGAGTGGCAGAAACTTCCAGGCCATCTCGAGGATTAATGAAGCCCGGCAACTCAATAACGACCGTAACTTTTTCAATAACATCCTACTTGTCGAAGGCTTGATCTACCTCGAGCTGGAGAAATATGATGACGCTTCCAAAAACTTCAATTCCCTCATTATCAATACCGATCTTTACGAGAGCGAATATCTGGCCACCAAAGCCTACTTGGGGATGGCGCATTTAGAATTGGAGAAAAAGAACTATAAGGAGAGTGCATTGAACGGGGAGAGCGCCCTCAAATTAGCCACGGAAAACGAATTTTTTAGGGAAATCATTGAGGCGAATACCTTGTTGACCGATGTATATACCATCACGGAGCAATATCAGCAAGCCTTGGCGAACAATAAGAACCTGCTTCGCATACAGGACTCGATTTTCAACATCGCCAAACTACAGACCGAGACCAAGACCGCCGAAAAGATTCAATTTGCTTTCATGGGCGATGAAATCAAGCGGCAGGAACAAAAAATCGAGGAACTGAACGCCTCGAAGAACCAATCCGATATCGCGGCAATACTGACTGCGGCCATGTTGACCATTATCACCCTGCTGGCAATTTCGCTGTTTCGAAACAACCAAATAAAATTAAAGACCAATGCGTTGCTGCAAACCAAAAACAATGAACTAAAAGCCGCTAGGGATTCCGCCGTCAGCGCGATGCAGGCCAAAACCAACTTCCTTTCCACCGTAAGCCATGAGCTCCGTACCCCTCTCTATGCCGTTACGGGGCTTACCCACCTTTTACTCGAAGAAAATCCGAACGAGAGCCAAAAGAAACATCTCAAATCCTTAAAGTTTTCGGGAGACTATCTTTTGAACTTTATCAATGACATTCTACAGATCAATAAAATAGATGCGGACAAGCTCGAGACGCTTAACATTGAATTTAACCTGAAAAAAATACTCGAGGAAACCCTTGACTCGCTACAATCCACCGCAGAGAGAAACCATACGGAAATCGTATTGGAATACGACGACCACATTCCAAGCCATTTGATGAGCGATCCCATCAAACTGTCCCAAATATTCATGAACCTGGTCGGCAACGCCTTAAAGTTTACCAAAAACGGTAAGGTTACGGTCATCGCCAAGTTGATGAAAAAAGTGGAGGAAGACGTCATTCTTTATTTTGAGGTACGCGATACGGGTATCGGCATTTCAAAGGAGCAACAAGAAAACATTTTCGATGGATTCGAACAGGGTTCCATTGAAATCAACCGCGAATACGGCGGATCCGGTCTGGGACTGACCATTGTTAGAAGCCTTCTAGGCCTCTTTGACAGTAAGATCCAGTTAGAAAGTGAGCTCGGCGAGGGCAGCTCGTTCTTCTTTGAGCTGAAAGTCAAGAGCAAGGACAGTATCATCGACGATGTACCTTTCGAGATGGCCGATAAGGAATACAACTTCGAAGCCCTCCACCTGCTTATCGTTGAAGATAACAAGATCAATCAGGTCATCACCAAAAAGATGTTGACAAAAAAAGGAATCACCAGCGATATCGCCAACCATGGTGGGGAGGCTATCGAAATGGCACGTGAGAACGCATACGACGCTATTTTAATGGACATACATATGCCCGGTATCGGCGGAGTGGAAGCCACCATCGAGATCAGAAAATTCGACAGTTTTACCCCTATTATCGCCTTAACGGCAATCTCTTTAGACGACAGCCTGGAAAGTTTCTACGCCGCAGGCTGCAACGATGTGGTCACCAAGCCCTTTAAGCCCGAAGTATTCTACCAAAAGATCGGAGAGAACATCTTTGACAGGAAGCCGATCAAAACTGCGACATAAAAACAGCTAATACGGTGCTCAGTGTATTTTTGTCATCGCCTAAAAATTCATGCGCGACAGGCAGATAATACAGGTTATCTACCTTCCCGTTCAACCGCACATAGTCCTTTTCAGTGGTAATCAAGTACTCCTTTCTCCGCAATTGATCCAAATCATTCTCCGTAAAGTCATGGTGGTCCCTAAAACGCAGGTGTTCAAATCTGAGCCCCGACCCTTTTAAATGGGCAACCAAGGGTTCGGGATTTGCGATTCCCGTGACCAAGGTCGGGTTTTTGCCCCGGAAATAATCCAAGGAAACATTGTGGGAATTACCCTTCAATTCCTCACCATAGGCCAAATAGCTGAACAGAACGTGTTGGTGGACTTCCGGATTGAGTTCACGAACGATTCGTTGCCGCTGCGAATCGCTTGACTGCTCGGGACATTTGGTCACAATGATCAGATCAGCCCTCTTCGCCTCCCGTTTACTGTCCCGCAAGGAACCGGTCGGCAGGTACCGATCGTTCACGTAGAGATTGCCGTACGCGGTCAACAATATCGAAAACCCACACTTGACCTTTCGGTGCTGAAAAGCATCGTCGAGCAAAATCAGATCGGGAGAAACTTTTTTCTCCAGCGCTCGGATGCCGCGACGCCTATCCGCATCGACGGCGACCGCTATTTCGGGATGTTTGGAATAAATCTGATAGGGTTCATCGCCCAGGTCCCCGACCGTACTGGTAGTATCTGCCAACACGAAGCCTTTGGACTTCCGTCTGTACCCCCGACTGAGTAAGGCCAGCCGCATATCATCCTTTAAAAGGGAAATCAGAAATTCCGCCATGGGCGTCTTTCCCGTACCGCCCACGCTAAGATTCCCGATACAGAGCGTAGGGGTGGCGAACCTCTCCGATTTGAACACACCCACGTCAAAAAGGCAATTGCGGATGCGTACCACGAGGGCATAGATCAACGAAACGGGGTATAAAAGTTTTCTCAGTACTTCCACAGCGGCGAAATTAGAATATTTTATCTTTGATTACCTTAAAAACCTATAAATGAAAATCAAACACGTTACGGAAATACTTGAAGAATTGGCGCCTTTGGACTATGCGGAGGATTTCGACAATGTCGGATTATTGGTAGGCGACGCACAGGAGGAAGTAAAGGGCATCCTAGTAACCTTGGATACGTTGGAAAACGTGGTCGATGAGGCCCTGGCCACCGATTGCAACCTCATTGTCAGCTTTCATCCCATAATTTTCGGGGGATTGAAAAAGCTGACAGGACGCACCTACGTCGAGCGTACCGTTATCAAGGCGATTCGCAACGGTATTGCCATCTACAGCATGCATACGGCCTTGGACAATGTTCGAGGCGGGGTCAATGAAAAAATTTGCGAAACCCTGGGGATAATCCATCCGAAAATCCTCATACCAAAAAAGGGGACGCTGGAAAAACTGGTCACCTATGTTCCACGGAAGGATGCAGAACCCCTACGCAGGTCACTGTTCGAGGCCGGCGCCGGAAATATTGGCAACTACAGCGATTGCAGCTTTAATCTGGAAGGCACGGGCAGCTTTAGGTCCGGGGACGAAGCCGACCCGGTCAAGGGCGAAATCGGGAAAATACATTATGAGAAAGAAACCCAGATCAATGTCATCTACGCCAAACGCCTCCGAAACGGGATTTTAGCTTCCCTATTCAAAAACCACCCCTACGAAGAAGTGGCCTATGAGGTGTTCGCCGTACAAAACACCGATCAAAACCTTGGGATGGGCATGATCGGCGAACTACCGGAACCGATTGCGGAACGCGAGTTCTTACAAAGGGTCAAGGAGAAAATGAACGTATCGGTCGTCCGACATTCGGCATTTTTGGACCAAAAAGTGCGGACAGTCGCCGTTTTGGGGGGCAGCGGCGCCTTTGCCATCGATGCCGCCAAAGCCTCCGGAGCCGATGTACTGATAACTTCCGATATCAAATACCACGAATTTTATAAAGCGGAAAGCAAACTGGTCATTGCGGATATCGGACACTATGAAACCGAGCAGTTTACAAAAAACCTTCTGGTTGATTATCTTACGAAAAAAATGCCTAATTTTGCAGTCCGTTTATCGGAAAGTAAAACCAATCCCATCAAGTATTTATAAGAAATATGGCTAAAAAGAAAGAATCGACGGTAGAGGAAAAATTAAGGGCGTTGTACGATCTGCAACTGATCGACTCACGGGTCGACGAGATACGCAACGTGCGCGGTGAACTTCCTTTGGAAGTGGAGGATCTGGAAGATGATGTAGCGGGACTCAAAACTCGGATGGACAAGCTGAAGACCGATGTGGAGACCATCAATTTTGAAATTGGAGCCAAGAAAAACTTGATCGAGGAAGCCAAGGCCCTGATAAAAAAATACGCCGAACAGCAAAAGAACGTTCGCAATAGTAGGGAATTCAATTCCATCAGTAAGGAGTTGGAATTCCAGGAACTCGAAATACAATTGGCCGAGAAGAACATTAGGGAATTCAAGGCACAGATCGAGCAGAAAAAAGAGGTCATCGCCGAAACCAAAGAGCGTTTGACCGAGCGCCAGTCGCATCTCAAGCATAAAAAGGATGAGCTTGATGCCATTCTAAAAGAAACCGAGAAAGAGGAAAAAGCCCTTTTGGACGAATCCAAAAAATTTCAGGAAGAAATCGAAGAGCGATTGGTAAAGGCCTACACCCGAATCCGTACCAACGTCAAGAACGGATTGGCCGTAGTGCCCATTGAAAGGGGCGCCTCAGGGGGGTCTTTTTTCACCATCCCTCCCCAAGTACAGGTCGAAATTGCTTCACGCAAAAAAATTATCACCGACGAACACAGCGGCAGAATTCTGGTCGACCCCGTCTTGGCCGAAGAGGAGCAGGAAAAAATGGACAAGATGTTCGGCAAGTTGTAGCGCCACTCGCAATCTTCCATAAACTTATCTAAATGCCATCCGGTACAAGTGGGTGGCATTTTTTTGTTATCTTCTAGCTTAAAAAGCTATGAAATCTTCCTTTGTAATCCTAATACTACTTTCCGTGACCCTTTCGCAGCATTTAAATGCCCAAAGTCTGGAAGACTACCAATGGAAAAATCGAATCCTCCTTTTGTTCGATGCTACTCCAAATTCCGATGCGCTTACATCACAGCTGACAGAATTGACCCATGACAAAAAAGCCTTGAAAAACAGGGATTTAATCATTTTTCGGGTGACACCGGACGCAGTATACGCCGCCGACGGCAGCCCGGTACGACTGACGGCAAATGAAATATTCAACAAATTCAATATGGATTCCAATTTCAGTGGGGTTGTCCTTATCGGAAAAGATGGCGGCTCGAAACTAAAGAAGACCTTCGAGGTACCCCCACGGAGCATTTTTGACCTGATTGACGGAATGCCCATGCGGAGGGCCGAGATGCGGAAAAAAGGGAAGCATTAAGTCTCGGGTCGCGCCACGTCCTGAATCCGGCCTTTTTTGTTCAGTCCATGTTCACTGTTTCTTCCCGTAGGCCATCGAGCATCATCATCTCCACCTCGGGGCTATCCCATTGTGTTCCGATTTCGGGCAGCTGCATCACCCGGCGCATAATTTCCTCCTGTGCATCGCCCACGGCCAAGGCCTCGGCGTAGGGACGATCGGAAAAGGTGACCCTGCTGTAGACGGGAATCCATTTATCGGGATGTTTGGCGGCGAACCGTTTTTCGATTTTCTTTTGTAGCAGAAATTCCGAATCCGCCGTTTTGCTGCTCATTTCCAAAAAGTTGCGATAGCTGAGTTCGGCGATGGCGTCGGCGTTGGGTTTTCTCACCTCTTGGTATTCCTGAAAAATATGCTCCCAATCATCTCCGTGTTTGTCGATGATCTGGTTTAAGACGAAAATATCCTCAAAACCAGCATTCATTCCCTGCCCATAAAAAGGAACAATGGCGTGGGCCGAATCGCCTACGAGTGCCACTTTGTCCCAGTACGTCCACGGGTAACACTTCATGGTGACCATGGCGCTGGTCGGGTTTTTGAAAAAATCTTCGGTCAAATTATCGATTTCTTTTTGCACCGTTGGAAAGTAGGTCGTAAAAAAGGTTTTGGCTTCCGCCTTTGTCGTTATACTCTCAAAAGAAATGGCTCCCTCGAAGGGCATAAACAGAGTGCAGGTAAAGCTGCCATCGAGATTGGGCATGGCGATGAACATAAAATCGCCCCGCGGCCAGATATGGAAGGAGTTTTTGTCCAACTTATGCGTTCCGTCGGGATTGGCCGGTATCGATAGCTCCTTATACCCCACATCGATAAAATGTTGGGAATAATCAAAGCGACTGCGCCGCTGCATTTTATGACGAACTCTTGAAAATGCCCCGTCGCAGCCAAAAATGATATCAAAGCGATATTCGGTCCACTCCCCTTTCTCGGTCTCCCCGGTGTACAGGTTTGCCTCTGGCAGGTTAACGTCCCAGACCTTTTCCTCGAACTTGAAGTGGACGCCGGATCGCTCTGCGATTTCAATCATCCGCCGGTTTAGAACCCCACGGGAAATCGACCATATGGCCTCCCCGTCTTTTCCATATTCCTGAAAATAAAGGGGAGTGTCGATGACGTGCATCGCCCTTTTGTCAAGGGGAATGGCAATTTCTTTGATGTTGTCCTCAATTTCGACCTCCCGGAGCGCTTTCCAACCCCGATCGCTCATTGCAAGATTTATGGAACGGCCCGAAAATTCGGTCTTGCGGATGTCGGGTCTCCTGTCAAAAACCGTAACCTCATGGCCCCGCTTCTTCATGTATATCGCCAAGAGCGACCCCACCAATCCTGATCCTATGATGGCAATGCTTTTTGGGGTTTGTGTCATTTTATCGGTTTGTTTTAAAACAATCTGGAGCGCATGAGCCGTTGGCAATTCCACATAAAAGCCCTAAATGTACCAAAATTAATTGTTCCTCTCCCCCTTATACCACCCCTGTTCTCCATAACTTCACTCTCGATGCAGAACTTGTTTAGCTTTTTATTATTTTTATCAAACAAAACTGAACATGGCACATAAAAAGCGGCACTTGCCCTCAAAAATCTGTGCTACCTGTGGCCGGCCCTTCACCTGGCGCAAAAAATGGCAAAAAGATTGGGGTCAGGTCAAATATTGTAGTGAGCGGTGCCGGCGAAATAAACCTTAGGGCAAAGCCGTCGAGGGCCTAGTTTCCGAATCCCTCTTTTTAAAACAAATGATGTCACCAAAGTATCGCCAATACCGGCAATCAACCCCTTACTTGCTTAAATTTAACCTTTATATGAAAAATTGTATCTGGTTTCGGAACGATCTCAGAATAGCCGATAACGCGTCGCTCATAAAAGCCTGTCAGGGCGAATCGGTAATCGCGGTATATTTTTTTGACCCACGTCACTATGCCATGGGGGACTTCGGATTCAAAAAGACCGAAAAATACCGTGGCCGCTTTTTGATAGAAACAATGACCGAGCTGAAAGACAATCTGGAAAATTTAAATATTCCCCTGTATGTTTTTATGGATACTCCAGAAAATGTATTTCCTGATTTGGTCCAGAAATACGATATCAAGACCATTTATTTGCAGAAAGAATGGACCCGGGAGGAAACCCATATATTGGATGCGCTCGTCGCTAATCTTCCTGCCGCAACCAAATTCGTGGAAACCTACGACCAGTTCTTGTTTCATCCCGAGGATATCCCCTTTGAGCAGTTTAGCGATATCCCCAAGGTATATACCCACTTTCGAAAGATATGTGAAAAAAATGCGGAAGTCAGGGCGGTAATCGATTCGCCCAAACCGATGCCGACGCAAAATCTTAAAGACAATACGACCGAAATTCCGAATCTGAACGCACTGGGACTCGACAATTTTGAAACGGACTCACGAACAGCCTTTCCGTTCAAAGGAGGAGAACAACAAGCATTGCAACGGGTTCAGGGTTACTTTTGGAATACCGAAAAACTCGCTTCCTACAAAAAAACAAGAAACGGGTTGATCGGAACCGATTACAGCTCAAAGCTTTCCGCATGGTTGGCAAATGGCAGCATCTCCCCACGAACCGTTTATCGAGAAGTCAAGGATTTCGAAAAGCAAGTGAACAAGAACGATAGCACCTATTGGCTGATCTTCGAATTGATTTGGCGTGATTATTTTAAGTACGTGTCCCTCAAACATGGAAGCAAAATATTTCAGATCGGGGGAATTTTGGAAAAGGAATATTCTTGGGACAATTCCGACAAGGCCAAAGACAATTAGACGACCGGAAACACTAAAGAGCCTTTTGTCAACGCGAATATGAGAGAAATCGCGGAAACGGGTTGGATGAGCAACCGTGGCCGACAAAATGTCGCGAGCTTTTGGGCCAAGGAACGGAAACAGGACTGGCGCATCGGCGCCGCCTATTTTGAAAGCTTGCTGATCGATTACGACGTACACAGCAACTGGGGCAACTGGATGTACAACAGCGGGGTCGGTAACGATCCAAGAGACAGAAAATTCAACATTACAAGTCAGGCCCAGCGGTACGATAGGCAAGGTAAGTTTCAACAGCTTTGGCTGCAGGAGCGGCTGTTTTAGAATAATACCCACAAACTTTTTTATATGAAATGAGCATGAACAAAATTTTTAAAATTTTTTCGCCAAAGGCGATGTTTAATATTTTTCATGCGAGAGCGCAGCGTTATCCCGATAGCTATCGTGATTCTCAATTTTTTAATTAGCTTATTTCTAAATAATTAAAAACATTTTAACGCATGAAAAAATTAAGGCTGGTCTTAGGAGACCAATTGAATCAAAAGCACTCTTGGTTCGACGCTACCGACGACAAAGTTACCTATCTCATGGCCGAGATGCGACAGGAAACCGACTATGTCATGCACCATATCCAAAAAGTGGTCGGCTTCTTTACGGCCATGCGCAATTTTAAGGAAGAACTGTCGGAGAAAGGTCATCTTTTCGTCTATCTCAAAATTGACGATGAGCAAAATCCACAAGACCTAGAGCAAATCATCGAGAAGTATGTGCAGGAAACAGCAGCAGAAAAATTCGAATACCAGTGGCCGGACGAGTACCGACTTGACGATCAGCTGAAGTCCATTTGCAAAGCACTTTCAATCGAAACGGAGGCCGTCGATTCCGAACACTTTTACACGGAACGCTACGAGCTGAAAAACTTCTTTTCGAACAAGAAACAGTATCTCATGGAGAGCTTTTACCGGATGATGCGTAAAAAGCACGATGTAATGATGATCAACGGCCAACCCGAAGGCGGAAAATGGAATTTTGACCACAGCAACCGGAAAAAATGGACGGGCAAACACGATATACCCCACGAGCGCGGCTTTCGCAAAGATGTTTCGGAGGTATTGAAGGCCCTCGAAAATGCCGGAATCGCAACCTTTGGAAGCATCGATGCCGAGAATTTTAGCTGGCCCACCTCTCGGGCGGACTCCCTTTCGGTGCTGAACTATTTCTGTAAAAATCTACTAATTCACTTCGGGGACTATCAAGACGCCCTGCATACCGATCAAAAATTCCTGTTCCACTCCCGCTTGTCGTTTGCGATGAACAGCAAAATGATTTCCCCCAAAGAGGTCGTCGATAAGGTACTTGATTACTTTTACGACCATACGGAAAACATTCACATATCACAGGTCGAAGGCTTTGTACGCCAAATTTTAGGATGGCGTGAATACATGCGCGGAATGTATTGGGCCCTAATGCCCGATTATCGCGAATACAATGAACTGGAAAACCACAACAAGCTGCCCGATTTTTATTGGACCGGAGACACCAAGATGAACTGTTTGCGCCATGCCATAACCCAAAGTCTCGACGAAGCCTATGCCCACCATATTCAACCCTTGATGATCACCGGCAATTACGCTTTGCTGACCCTGGTTCACCCCGATGAAGTCGATGCGTGGTATCTCGGCATCTATATCGACGCCATCGAATGGGTCGAGATTACGAACACCCGCGGCATGAGCCAGTTTGCCGACGGCGGGCTTATCGCCACCAAGCCCTACGTCAGCAGCGCGAACTACATCAATAAAATGAGCAACTATTGCAGCGATTGCCGATACAGCCACACTAAAAAACTAGGAGAAAATGCCTGTCCCTTCAATGCGCTATATTGGAATTTTCTGGATGAGAAAAGAGAACATTTTGCAAAAAACCATCGGATGAACATGATGATGAGCCTCTTGGAAAAAAAGGATAAAAATGAGCTAAAGCATCTAAAGGAAAGAGCCAAAGAAGTAATAGAGCATCCAGAACGGTTTTGAGAACCGGTATCCGGGCAACATTTAAGATATCAATCCAAACGACGGAGATTTTTTAAGATTTACTTAACCCGATCTCCAAATCCAAATTGCTAAGTTTTCCCGTATATATTGTACTATCCGCTTCGGCGTCTATATATATCCAAAAAGTCCTTCGCAATCGAAATTGCGAAGGACTTTTTCAATTTTAGGTTATTTCTTAATAGCTGCCCCGGGCAACAAAGGGGATTGTTATTCCAAAATCCCATCGACAATACCGTATTCCACCGATTCTTCGGCCCCCATCCAATAGTCACGATCAAAATCCTTCATTACCTTATCAAAGGACTGACCGCAGTTTTCAGCTAGTATTTTGGCGCCTAATTCTTTGGTCTTGATAATTTCCTTGGCTTGTATTTCGATATTAGAGGCTTGTCCGCGTGCACCGCCACTAGGTTGATGAATCATTACCCGGGCGTGCGGCTGTATAAAACGGCGTCCCTTCTCGCCAACGGACAAAAGAATAGAGCCCATTGAGGCTGCGAGACCTGAGCAAATTGTAGAAACTGGACTCTTGATCTGTTTGATCGTATCATAAATGGCGAAGCCGGAGGTAACATATCCGCCGGGGCTGTTGATAATCAATTGTATCTCCTTATCATTTTGAAAATCCAGGTACATCAGGCGATCGATGACGTGCTTGGCCGAATCGTCGTCAACCATGCCCCATAGAAATATCTTTCTTTCATCGAGCAATTTTTCCTGTACGGCTTCGTAAACTTTTCCTTTTTTTGAACTCATTCCTTCTATTTTATAAAGGGCAAAAATACTCAATTTATCCGAAAATTCAGTTCCCTTAAAGTCATCCATCCGGAAACTTCTGCTCCGGGACATCCAAAAACGCTTATCTTTGAAAAAAACCACAAAAATGAAATATCTCGCTACCATAGGCCTTTCGGCCCTAGTACTTCTCGCAAGCTGCAAATCCGAGCCGAAAAACCAAGCAAACGATGCCGGACCAAGCAGTACCGCCGAAACGGTGGAGAGCGAAAATCAGAAGAAAGAGCAAAGCATCCTCGAAAAGATCGCTAGTGCCAATGGCATTGAAAACTGGCCAAGGGTCGAAGAACTCAAGTTCACCTTCAATGTCGATCGGGAAGGAAATCCACATTTCGAACGCTCTTGGATATGGAAACCCAAAACCAACGAGATAAGCGCGATGACGGCCGAAGACACCTTGATCTATAATCGCAATGAGATGGACAGTACCGTTCAAAAAACCAATGCCAATTTTATCAACGATAAATTCTGGCTGCTGGCCCCCATAAATTTTAAATGGGATGAACAAAGCATCGTTACCGAGCATACCATGGAAACGGAAGCGCCGATCAGCAGCGAAACCATGCAAAAATTGACAGTAACCTATGACGATCAAGGGGGATACACTCCCGGTGATGCGTATGACGTTTACTTCGGGGATGATTACATTGTTCGGGAATGGGTGTACCGAAAGGGAAATCAGGCGGAACCCTCACTAATTACTACTTGGGAGGATTACACCGAAAAAGGCGGACTCAAAATTGCCGAAATGCACCAGAACGAAGAGGGTGATTTTAAATTGTATTTTACAGACGTCGAAGTCACTACGGAATAAACCATCTCGATAGATGTCAACTTCCAAAAAACAAATTCCAAATTCCAAATTCCAAAGAAGGAAAAATAGAGGCAAGATATGGGCGTTCAACCCCAAGGGAATGAACTGCCTTGGATAGAGCCTAGGGGATATCGGATACAAATGCCAAGAAGCTCGCCCGATTACGATCAGGTGGCTAAGATATCACGGACCAACGGCCCGTGTAAGTTACGTGGCTTTTGGCTCTTGGCGCTGTTTTTTTAAGCTAAAAAGAAGCTGATCAGATAAAGCGTGTTAGCATCGCGAACGTCATATTAAGGTAAAACTTTTATTCTTCGCTTGCCTTATGACCTTCTGCGCTGTAAGACCACGGTCGATCCCAAGATCAAAAAGGAGCATCCGAAGAGGACAATAAAACAGGCAACCAAGGAAAAACGATCAGCGATCAGGCCTAAGATGGGAGGGGCCAGCAGAAATCCCGTATATCCCGTGCCCGCTATAAACGAGACCCCTTGTGAAGAGTCAATTCCCTTGACATTGCCCCCGATCCGGAAGATTTCGGGTACCATCACCGAAAATCCGAGTCCGCTTAACCCAAATCCTAAAATTGCCAGATACGTCTGTGTTGAGAGTACGAGACCGTACCCGATCATCACCAATAGCACGCCAAATCCCACCATTTTTATCGAACCGATCCTAGAACTGATACCATCCCCAAAAAAGCGACCGAGGGTCATCGTGACCTGAAAGCCCAAAAACCCTGCGCCCCATAGGGTTTCCGGTGCCAAACTGATCTCTTTGAGATAGAGTCCGCTCCAATCGACGATAGCCCCCTCGCTTCCCATAGCGACAAAAGAAATCAGTCCCAACAACAACAGCGGCCTAAACAGCCCCAGGCTAAACGATTCCTTTTCGACCCGGGCCGCCACTATGGCGACATACCTTCGGTGATATATCAAATTAACGATAAATACAAGGGCCACGGCTATCCCCATATGCAAGACGGGATTGTCTAAAGGGCCGATCAAAAAACTGCCGAGACCAGCCAAGACCCCACCAAGGCTGAAAAATCCATGTGATGCGGACATAAATTTCCTATCGTCTTCCTTTTCCAGTTCCGTGACCAGGGTATTCATCGAAATATCGGTAAAACCATTCGCCGCCCCGAACAGGAATAGGGCCGCCATAAGCATAGAGTAGCTTGGGGCCAAGATCGGCAAAAGGGCAGTAATACAGCTTAAGACCACCCCGTACCATGTCGATCTCCCTACCCCCAGCCTATTGATGATCTTCGCGGCTATGGGAAAAACAACGAACACCCCCAATGACAGGAAAAAAAGGGCGATGCCCAGTTGCGATTTATCAATTTGCAGATTCTCCTTCACCGTGGGAATGTAGATTGCCCAGGTACCAAAAAGGATATTAATGCTCGCAAAGACCCATGCGGGACCGAAATAACGGGCATTGGTGAGAATCAGGCGAAGGGATTTCATGGAGTTCGAAATTTATTCGGAGGCACTTGGTAAAGCAGTTGCAAGTATAACTTAAAAATTGAACATAAATCGGTTCCTCGCCTATCGTATTACACGGACGCTATCCCTGAGACAGCATTAAGGGAAATTTTACCGAACGAACTACGTGGGGGGGGTCCGGACAGGGCCTCGGGAAATACTATTGGTCAAAAGGGTTAACCCAGGCTGTCAAAGCCTGGAAACTCCTTGTTTTAACAGTTGTCCGAAGCGATACATATCTTCAAAAGAGCAGTAAAAAGGAGCCGGGGCAAGTCGGATGACGTTGGGTTCCCGCCAATCGGTGACCACGCCATTTTCCATCAGGAAGTCGAACAGCGATCTGCCCTGCCCGTGAAGAAAAACGGAAAGCTGGCAACCTCTGGCCTCCGGGGTAATGATTTCAAAAGAACCCTTGGTTTCCCTATCCATTTCACGAAGGATAAACTCCAGATACGCTACAATCTTTTTACGTTTTTTGATAAGGGGTGCCATTCCCGTTTCCTCGAACATATCAAGGGATGCCAAATAGGGGGCTAGCGATAGTATCGGGGGATTGCTCAACTGCCAGGCATCGGCGTTCGGCATGGGCTCAAACTCCGGTTTCATCAAAAACCGATTTTCCTTTTTTGTGCCCCACCAACCTTCGAACCGGGGGATATCCGTTTTGGCATGGTATTTCTCGTTGATAAACACCCCCGAAGCGTTACCTGGACCACTGTTCATATATTTATAGCTGCACCAGGCGGCAAAATCGACGTTCCAATCATGCAACTGCACTTCCACGTTGCCCGCGGCATGGGCCAGGTCCCACCCTACCCGGGCGCCGACCGCGGTACCGGCCGCAGTAATCGTCTCCATATCGAATACCTGTCCGTTGTAGTAATTCACCCCCCCGATCAAGACGAGGGCCAATTCGTCTCCGACCTCCTTTATTTTGGCGATTACGTCTTCAGTGCGCCAAAAGTGCTCCCCCTCCCGTTTTTTGACCTCAACAATGGCGGACTCCGGCGCACGGCCATGAAAACGCACTTGGCTCTGTAACATATACTGGTCGGAGGGAAAGGCTTTTTCCTCACAAAGAATTTTAAAACGCTTTGCCGTAGGCCGATAGAAGCTGACCATCAATAAATGTAGGTTTACCGTTAAGGTGTTCATCACGGAAACCTCGTTAGGTTTCGCCCCAACGACCTTGGCCAGAGGGGCGGCCAGGAGCTCGTGGTAATCCCACCAGGACCTATCCGCATGAAAATGCCCCTCAACGCCCAATTCAGACCAATCGGACAGTATCTCATCAATATATTTTTGAGTCCGCTTAGGTTGCAGCCCTAGGGAATTGCCCGTAAAATAAATAACAGGCTCCCCATTTACTTTGGGAAAGTGGAATTCCCCACGATACTTTCGAAGCGGGTCATGGGCATCCATTTTTTTGGCAAAGGCCAGGGTGTTCTCAAACATCATAACGGTGTTTTTGTCAAAAATACGATTTCGCTATCTAAGTTTGCACCTGTCAGGTCGCGCGATGTTCACTATTTTTGCCCGAAAACAAGCGCGATTATTTTACCGCTCCGGCAAGTCGATATCCCTTTAAAAACAGGTCCATGCATTTTTTATCTACAGAAATCGAAAACTATATCACATCCCATTCCCAAGATGAGCCTGAACTGCTGCAGGAACTGACCCGGGAAACGCACCTGAAAGTCGTAAGGCCCAGAATGCTGACCGGCCATTTTCAGGGGCGGGTGCTAAGCATGCTCTCGAAAATCATCCATCCGAAAAACATCTTGGAAATAGGTACCTATACGGGTTACTCGGCACTCTGTCTGGCAGAAGGACTCCAGAAAGAGGGACAGCTGCATACTATAGATCTCAACGAAGAACTTCACGAAATGCAACGTAACTATTTTGACAAAAGTGGCTACGGAGAACAGATCGTACAGCACACAGGCGATGCCAAATCCATTATCCCCACCTTAAATGTAGTTTTCGACCTCGTCTTTATCGACGCGGAGAAAAAGGAATATCCGGACTATTTTAAACTCATCCTGGAAAAGACAAAGTCGGGAAGCATCGTTTTGTCGGACAATGTACTTTGGTCGGGAAAAGTGGTCGAACCCGTAGATAGTAAGGATAAAGCTACCCAGACGCTGCTTACTTACAACGAAATGCTAAAGAACGACCCTCGGGTAGAAACTGTGTTATTGCCGATCAGGGATGGCCTAAGCCTAACCAGGGTGCTATAAGCCGTACGTAAAGCATGTAAAAGAACATGGCGGAAAGAACGCCCACGCCAGAACCTACGATAATGTCCAGGGGAAAATGGACGCCAACAAAAATTCTACTGGCCACGAACAGCAAAGGCCAAAGAAAAAACAGCCAGCTCCATTTGAAACGGTGCCGTAAAAACAGCACCACCGCCGTTGTTATCGAAAAGGAACTGGAAGAATGCCCCGAAAAGAAACTGTAGCTCGTAGGGGTCTTCAAGATGCGGATCAGGGTGTTGATTTCTTCTGTATTGTTAGGACGAAGCCTTGCAACAGCATGCTTGGTCAGGTCGGTAATGGTATCGACAAACCACAACATCGCCAATATGGTAAGAATGACGAAGATAGCGTCCCGCTTGGGATATTTCCAGACAATAAGGATAAAAAACAATAGGAAGAGGGGTGTCCAAGTCTTAAAATCGGTAACGGTGATCCAAAACTGGTCGTACTGTTCAATACCGAGATTGTTCAGATAAACGAAGGTATCCCGATCCCACTCCAAAATCCGTTCGAGCAAAGCCTACTTTCTTTTGATGGTTCCGGTAACGTCGTTCACGTTTTTTCTGACCTCGTCGACTTCCTTTTTAATATCGGTGCCGATGCCCTCGGTAACGTTCTTTTTCACATCATCGATATCCCTTTTTATATCATTGACAAAACTGGTATCGACCCCCTGCTTATCGGCACTTTTTTGGATTTCTTGCTTGATATCCTCCGTAGCATCCTTAAGCTGTCGCATACCTTTGCCCAAACCTTTGGCAATGTCGGGAATCTTATCGGCACCAAAAACCATGACCACGATAAACATGATAAAGAATATCTCGGCCCCGCTGATAAAAAGAAAATACATTGCGAACATGCTACAAATATAATGAAGTTTAAGAATGCTTACGAAAAAATATAGCCGAAGGTTTTTACATTCCGAACGGGAGGAACCGAAAAGACACCCTCTAAGAGGGAGAAGTGCCCTTTGGGATGAACGGTTCGGGCCGAAATCTTGACTTGCATAGTTTTAAAACATCTAGCCCCCCAATTCGCGCGGTAAATAGGCAGGTCACAGCCCTACACCTAAGCAAAGTCCCCCCTATTGCCCTTTTATACTCTCTTCCTTCATTCTGTCGAAATCGGATTTTTGCGCATTTTTCGGCCAGGTATTATTGGTGGTGTCGATATCGGCAGTTTCGGCCTTGGGATCAACCTCCACCCCTGTGAGTTCTTTTTCCGAGGCGACCACCGTGCTGACCTCATTATCGTTCTTCCGCCAAATTTCTGCCGGATAGGTCATATTCTCGGTCGTTCCGTCGGCATAGGTGTATTCGACGATTAAGGGCATGGGCAGCCCCCCAGGTTTATCGTAGGTGATCTGATAGAAATACTTCGGATTTCTTACCTTGGCGCGTTCCTCTATCGTCATATTGTCCATCATAAATTCTTTGAGGGACTGCGAACTTTCGGCGGGTGCTTTCCGCTCCAGTTCGGCGTGGGACCGCTGCCCGTCTTCCACGGCCAAATAGACCATGGCCGGCATATCGGCCTCCGAGATGTTCCGGGCCGCCATATACTCTTGCATCCGTTTATCGGGCACGTCGGACACATAGAATTTATCTACTCTCTTTACCCCGATATCCACATAATCGGTGGTATAGAACCAGCCTCTCCAGTACCAATCGAGGTCAAAGGCGGAGGCGTCTTCCATAGTACGGAAAAAGTCTTCAGGGGTGGGATGCTTGAATTTCCAGCGGTGGGAATAGATCTTGAAGGCATAGTCGAAAAGTTCCCGGCCCATCACGGTTTCCCTGAGAATGTTGAGGGCCGTGGCTGGCTTTCCATAGGCATTGGGGCCCAACTGGTGCACATTTTCGGGATTGGACATGATTGGTGATAGGGTGAGCTGGTCACCCGCCATATAGGGTACGATTTTCGAAGGGTCGCCCCTACGCGAGGGGTATTTGTCCTTCGGGGCGATAGCCTCGGGATATTTCTCCCCGAACTCCTGCTCCGCCATATATTGTAGAAAGGTATTGAGCCCCTCGTCCATCCACCCCCACTGGCGCTCATCGGAGTTGACGATCATAGGGAAGAAATTGTGTCCGATTTCATGGATGATTACGCTTATCATCCCGAATTTTACCCGGTCGGAATACGAACCGTCCTCGGCAGGCCGGCCGTAGTTCCAGCAGATCATAGGGTACTCCATGCCTTGGTTCTTGGCGTGTACCGAAATGGCCTTATGGTATGGGTATTCAAAAGTATGGTCCGAATACGAATTTAAGGTATGCGCGACGGTTTTGGTCGAATACTCTTCCCAGAGCGGATTCCCCTCTTTTGGATAGAGTGACACCGCCATCACATCGCAGTCGCCCATTTTCACGGCCTGCATGTCCCATATCCATTTTCGGGACGTGGCAAAAGCGTAATCCCTCACATTTTCTGCCCTGAATTGCCATGTTTTTTTCTTGTTCGAGAAGCTTTTTTCGGCCTTTTCTGCTTCCTCGGGGGTGACGATAAGCACCGGGCTGTCGTAAGAAGTCTTGGCTTCTTCGTAGCGAGTCATCATTTCTTTTGAGAAAACCTCCTCCCTATTTTGAAGCTTTCCGGTGGCGTCGAGCACATGATCGGCCGGCACGGTGATATTTACCTCGTAATTCCCAAAGGGCAGCGCAAACTCTCCACTTCCCCAAAACTGGTGGTTCTGCCAGCCCTCTACGTCGTTGTACACCGCCATTCTGGGAAAGAACTGGGCGATTACATAGGCCCGGTTTCCGTCTTCCGGAAAGTACTCGTAACCCGAACGCGCCCTGTCTACAGTATGATCCGGAACGTTAAAATCCCATTTGATCGAGAAAGAAACCTGTTCCCCACTCCCCAAAATTTCAGGAAGGTCGATACGCATCATGGTCATATTGATGGTGTAGGGCAACGGCTTGCCGTTCGCATCTTTCACGTAATCGATATTGAAACCGCCATCAAAGGGCGCTTTTAGGTATTTGTTCGCAAACTCGTTGGGCGTCTCGGCCAGAGCTATCTCCTTTCCGTCGCGCAAGGGAGATTTCGAGGTCTTCGCACGCACGTTTTGGTCTAGCTGTACCCATAGGTATTCCAGGGCGTCGGGAGAGTTATTGGTATACGTGATGGTTTCCTCGCCGTAGATCTTGGCGTTCTTATCGTCCAGTTCAATATCCATCTGATAGTCCGCCTGCTGCTGGTAGTAATCGGGACCTGGCGCGCCCGAGGCCGATCGATACGTGTTCGGGGTGGCGAACTCCTCATACAGCTGTTTGAATTTGCTCTGATTGTAATGGCCGCCCTCAGAGTTTTGTCGTTCTTGTGCGGCAACTAGGCTCGCGGACAAAAACAGAAGCGTAACCAATCCTTTTCCAAGTATATTCATATTTATCATGGGGTTTGATGTAAGTCTATGGGATCTACCACGCTAAGGCTTAAAAACTGACTTCAGCTGTTCTTTTCGCAGAAATAATTGCAGCGCCCATCACCGAAATGTAAAGTTTTCTCAGGAGCTATAACTGCCATGCTACAAGTTTAACATTCCTTTGGCATCGGATTTCAGAAGGACAAAACTTTTGCTTTTGCCGTCGATTTTAAAATGTACGATATTCTTTTGGTCATCGAACAGGTCGGTCAGTATTTCGTTTGTTATTTGGATGGATGTAGTGCGGGCCAAATCGACGTCCGGCACCTCAATGTAGCAAATCATCATATCGGCATCGTATTTTTTTCCGATAAAGGTATAGGATGCATTCTTCCCATTGATTTCGACCGTGAATTTAGCCCTGACATACTTTTCTATGAAGGCATCCGCTTGCTTTGATTCATTTTTCGTGGCTAATTTTGCCGCAAAATCATACCTTGTCCGCAATACATTATCAAAATCATCGATAAAGACCCGGGTCGTAATCCGAAGTGCGTTATCATCTTCGGAATATCCCACATTGGTGACGCTCACATAGAATTTATGGGCGGTCGCAAAGGCCAACAACGGGAGGATAAAGACTACTAAAGATTTTTTCAGGATGTTCATACCCTTGATTTCAACGGCGCTATCCACAAAAATAAAAATTTTAGAGGTAGTATGCCGACGCTATCCGTCCCTAATCAATCTTTACTTACAAAGATGGGCGACTGCCCTTCATGGATCGATAATTCAAGGTGGCATAGGTTTTGTAACCCTTTTGTTCCGTAACTTTAATGCTCTATGCCGGCAATGACCCCTTCGAAACTCACATTCATTCTTCCCGTATTAATGCTAACGCTGTTAACGGGCAATGCGCAAAATCAGGACGACTTTTATAGTGCCCTGTGGAAAAAAGTCGAGCAATTTGAAAAAGACGATTTGACGAAATCCGCCTTAAACCAAGTGCGGATCATTTCGGAGAAGGCAAAAAGCGATAACAATGCCGCACAGATCATCAAGACCTTGCTCTACACATCAAAATACGTCCTGACCCTGGAAGAAGATGCCCAACTGAAGATCATCGAAGATTTTCGCTCGGAAATCCGGAAAGCGGACTTCCCCGCCAAAAACGTGCTGGAAAGCTATTTGGCGCATTTGTATTGGCAGTATTTTCAACAAAATCGCCATCGATTTTACAATCGGACGGAAACCGCTACCAAGGTCGATACCACCGATTTTAGGACTTGGGACCTGACTACATTGTTCCATGAAATCGACCGGCATTTCAAGGCCTCCTTGGAAAACAAAGAAGGTCTTCAAAAAACGGGATTGAAAGACTTCAAGGACATCCTGATCGATCGCCCCGAATCCGATACCTATCGCCCTACCCTTTTCGACCTGCTGGCCCATTCCGCGCTTCAATTTTATAAAACGGACGAAACCGGTATCACCCGCCCGGCGGACCAATTCGAGATCGCCGATTCCGAACTACTATGCGGAGCCTATGCATTCACTCAAAAAAAAATTCCCACCAAAGACCAAACTTCCCTACAGGCCAAAGCATTATTGTTATATCAAGAGCTCTTACAATTCCATTTTCCCCATCCCCGACTGGATGCACTGGTCGAGGTAGATATAGAGCGCCTGAACTACATCCACGAAAATGCGGTATTGGAGAACAAAGATCAGATCTATCTTGACGTACTTCAGAACTCCGCCGAAAACCTCAAACAGCACGAAGTGTCGGCCCTATACAGCTATGAAATGGCCCGTTTGTACCATCGGCAGGGCAATAGCTACACCCCAAAAAAAGATGATGATCGGCGGTGGAAGCTAAAGGAGGCCCTGGCACTTTGCGATGCTGTTATCGCTAGATTTCCGGACAGCCGGGGCGCGGAGAAATGCAGGGCCCTAAAATTCCAAATCCTGGCCCCCGACGTGCAACTGACCACCGAACGGCACATCCCCAATCGGACCGATGCGCTGCTATTGGTCCGCTACAAAAACATCGGAAAGCTGCAACTAAGGGCCTTTGAGATATCCCAGGAGGAGCTGGATTTGCTGAACGAAACGTATCCGCAAACCAAACAGCTTGCATTCCTGCAAAAACTCAAGGTAGCAAAAACCTGGGATACTTCCCTTAAGGATGAGGGGGACTACCAACAGCACGGCATCGAGGTCTTGCTGCCGGGATTGGAAAACGGACAGTATATCATCATGGCTATCCCTGCCAAAAATGATGGAAAGGAGAACAATAATGATGGAGAGGTCTCCGATAGCCATTCCCCCGAAACCAAAACCTTCTCCTTTAGTCCCGTTCAGGTGACCGACTTGGCCTTGATCACCCTCGAAACGTCGGATTCCTATAGTTTTCAGGTTATACATAGAACCGACGGGCATCCCATTTCAGGGGCGGAAGTCCAACTCACGTATCGCAAAAATCACAACAAACCCGATTTGTACAAAACCATGTTCACCGATAAGGACGGTACAATCCGTATCCCCCTATCCGAAGAGCGTTGGAGCGATATTCGGATTCAGGTAGCCCAAGGGGACGATACGGCTAGATTCGGACCCTATTATGTCGGTGCCAGGCGTGATTCGAATCCCGCGAATTCCGAAAATTCATGTTTCCTATTTACCGACCGCAGCATCTATAGGCCCGGGCAGCCCCTATATTTCAAAGGTATAGCCATCCAAAAAAAACAGAACAAATCAAGCATTCTTAAAGATGCCGAGGTACAGGTCGATTTAAGGGATGTCAACGGTCAATCCGTCAAAACACAGCGGTTTGAGAGCAACGATTACGGCTCCTTTTCGGGGGAATTCATCCTGCCCGATACGGGGCTGACCGGCAATTATACCTTGCAGGCGAGTTCTACGGAAATAGCCTTGAGCGGATATGCACATTTCTCGGTAGAGGAGTATAAGCGCCCCAAATTCGAGACTTCGTTCTCCCCAGTTACAAAAACCTTTCGGGTGAACGACCGAATTAGCGTCGTAGGGAATGCCGCGGCCTATGCCGGAAGCCAGGTCACCGATGCTAAAGTCAGTTATCGGGTAAAAAGGGTGGTCCGTTTTCCGGGATGGTACTATTGGCGCCGCCCCTATTTCAACCAACCCCCGCAGGAAATCGCCCGGGGAGAGACCGTGACCGATGCTTCCGGTAATTATGAGATCGATTTCAAGGCAATACCGGATCATAGTATTCCCAAAGAAAACCAACCGATATTCCGGTACGAGGTAACCGCCGATGTAACCGATATCAACGGGGAGACCCATACCGCGACCACAACCGTCGCCGTGGGCTACCATGCCCTTACCGCAAGCATCGATATTCCCGACCGCTTGAACAAAGACAGCGAAACCGATACGCTGGGCATTGCAACACAAAACCTCAACGGGCTGGCCGTGGATGCACGCGGAACCCTTAAAATGTACAAGTTGCAGGCCCCCGACCGCGTGCTGCGCCAAAGACCCTGGGCGGCACCGGATTACAGAAACTGGGAGAAAACGGAATTTAAAAGGCACTTTCCCCACGAGGCCTTTGCCGATGAACATGACCCGACAAATTGGGAAAGAGGAAAATTGGTCTGGGAATCGGATTTCGATACCGGAAAATCCACTGAAATACCGCTGGAAATTCCCAAAAAATGGGACCCGGGAAAATATGTTGTCGAACTGGAAACTACGGATAGATTCGGGCAGGAAGTAAGGGCCCTTGCCCAAACGACCTTGTACGGGGGTGCCGATAAAAAAGTAGCGGACAACCAGCTGTTCCGGATTTCAACGGACAAAAAATCCTATGCCGTCGGGGAGGATGTCGAGGTCACATTGGCCTCGGCTTCCGAAAACCTGAGCGTTTCCATTTTTGTGGAAAAGGATAAAAAAATTGTCGATACATGGATTATCCAATTGAAAGATAATGCGACCTCCCTCACCGTTCCCGTAGTCGCCGATGATTTAGGAGGCTTTGCCATCAACTACAGCTTGTCGGCCTACAACGCGTTCGAATCGGGTTCGCTTTCCATTTCCGTGCCCTATCCCAATTCGGACCTGGAAATCGAGACCTTGACCTTCCGGGACAAGCTATCCCCCGGTACTGACGAAACCTGGTCCTTCAAGATAAAAGGTCCCAAGGGCGAAAAGGTATCCGCCGAACTTTTGGCCGGGATGTACGATGCCTCGCTGGATGCATTTCGCGAACATTCTTGGAGCTTTGATCCGCTGATGCGGTCTGCGTACAATTCAAATCTATACGTCAATGCCCGTGAAAGTTATGGGATTACTTCGTTCAGAACGTATTTGAACAGGGATAGCTACAATTTTACCCCGCAACGCTATGATACGTTCGAGTGGTTCGGATTGTACTTTGGAAATGGATATCATTTTACAAATGCGCTTCACAGGACCCAAAAAAACAGTATGCCGGAGGCAGCGTCAGATGTGGAATTTGAGGAGATAGGCGCTACCGAGGCTGCCTTAAACGAAAACGTAATCACGGAGGAAGCTGAAAACAAAGAAACGGGTAGCGACCCATCGGGCGACATCTCCCCCGACCAAGTACCGATCCGCAAAAACCTACAGGAAACCGCCTTTTTCTTTCCGCAACTACGGACGGACGGGAATGGAAACGTTTCCTTCGACTTTACGACCCCGGAGGCCCTGACCCGCTGGAAACTGCAGTTGTTGGCCCATACGGAGTCCCTTAAAAGTACCATGACCCGGATGGAAACCGTGACCCAAAAAGAGCTGATGGTCATCCCGAACGCCCCTCGCTTTCTTCGAGAAGGCGACGAAGTCAGCATCAGTACCAAAATCTCCAATCTGACGGAGCAAATGCTTTCCGGACAGGCCCAGCTGGTATTGACCGATGCCCTGACCCATGAGGACATTACGGAAAAACTACTGATTGCTTCATTTGATGTGGCTCGTTCGGGGCAAGCGGGCCACAATTACAAAAAAGACCGGACGGCGACCGGCAATGGTGCCGCCGGTAAAAATCCCAAGGCAAAAAAAGAAATCCAGGACATCTCTTTTAAGGTGGACTCGATGGGCAATACCCAAGTTTCATGGCGACTCAAAATTCCCAAGAATGTTCAAGCGGTACAGTACAAGGTGGTGGCCAAAGCCGGGAATTTTAGCGACGGGGAGCAAAACCTGCTTCCCGTGCTGACCAACCGGAAACTGGTTACGGAAACCCTTCCGATGTGGGTCCGCAGCGACCAAACCAAGACGTTTCAACTGGACAAACTAAAGAATACCAAGTCCCCCACCCTAAAAAACCACAAACTGACCTTGGAAATCACCTCCAACCCTGCTTGGTATGCGGTGCAAGCCCTTCCCTACTTGATGGAATATCCCTACGATTGCAGCGAGCAGATTTTTGCGCGGTATTATGCCAACAGCTTGGCAGAGCATATCGCCAATTCAAATCCTCGGATTAGAGAAGTGTTCGAGCAATGGGCAGGTTCCGATGCCCTGCTCAGTAATTTGGAAAAAAACGAAGAACTGAAATCCCTCTTAATTCAAGAGACTCCTTGGGTACGTGCTGCCCAATCCGAATCCGAGCAGAAAAAGCGGATCGCCCTTCTGTTCGATATGAACAGGATGAAAAACGAGCGGACCAACGAACTTGACAAGCTGAAAAGCAACCAGAAACCCTCGGGGGCCTGGGCGTGGTTCAGCGGCGGGCCGGACAATCGGGTCGTTACCCAGTATATCGTAGCGGGAATGGGCCACCTAAAAAGACTGAACGCCATCTCAAGCCCTTCGATTGCCCTCAGGACAGGCTCCGACGAGAGGTCGGGCCCTTCGATCGCGCTCGGGAAAGGCGCTTCGGAAATGCTCCAAAACGCCATCGCCTATCTCGACTCGGAGTTCGTAAAAGAGTACGAGCGTATGAAAAAGCATAGCCAAAATATCGAGGACGACCATTTGAGTCCCACTCAGATCCATTATCTCTATATGCGAAGTTTCTTCCCCAATATCAAAACATCCAAAAAGGTAGATGAAATTACCGCGTACTATAAAGGCCAAGCCCAAAAATATTGGACCAACAAAGACCTCTACCCCAAAGGAATGCTGGCCTTGGCCCTATCCCGCATGAACGACGGCGACACCGCCAATAAGATACTACGTGGGCTAAGAGAAAACAGTATCACCTCCGAAGAACTTGGCATGTACTGGAAAGAAAATACGCCGTCCTGGCACTGGTATCAAGCGCCGATCGAGGCACAGGCCCTTATAATAGAGGCTTTTGGGGAAATTCAAAACGATACGAAAACCATTGACGAGCTCAAGGTATGGTTGCTCAAACACAAACAGACCAACCAATGGCGAACCACCAAAGCCACCGCCGAAGCGACGTACGCCCTCTTGCTGCATGGAAGCGATTGGCTGTCCATTACCGATGCCGTCGAGGTGCTTGTCGGGGGCGACAACATCGATGCTTCCCATGCCGCTGGCCTGCAAGGGGAGAAAGTGCCGATCGAAGCAGGCACCGGTTACTATAAGACTATTTGGAACGCCAACGAAATTGAACCCGAGCTGGCCGAGGTACAGCTGCACAAAAAAGGAAAAGGCATCGCATGGGGCGCGCTCTATTGGCAGTATTTTGAGGAATTGGATAAGATAACATCCGCCGAGACCCCTTTGCACCTCAAGAAAAAACTATTTCTGAAAAAAAACACCGAAACCGGGGAAGCAATCTCCGAAATCACGCCCACAACGAAGGTAGAGGTGGGTGATTTGGTCCGGGTGCGTATCGAGCTCCGGGCCGACCGGGCGATGGAATTTCTGCACATGAAAGACATGCGGGCCGCCGGTTTTGTGCCTGTCAACGTCCTGTCCCGATATAAATGGCAGGACGGCCTTGGCTACTACGAAAGCACCAAGGATGCCAGTACCGACTTCTTTTTCGACTATCTGCCCAAGGGGGTGTATGTGTTCGAATACGACCTAAGGGTCAATAACGCTGGGGAATTCAGCAATGGTATTACCACGATACAGAGCATGTACGCTCCGGAGTTCAGTAGTCATTCGGAGGGGGTACGGGTTGCAGTAGACGGTAGATAATGGGCAGTGGCGGTTAGTGTAGCGGTGGCAATGGCAGTGAAAAGTGAAAAGTGAAAAACCAATTCTATTTTGCAGGAGTCAAGACCTGAGGTTATGAATTGGTTAAAATTGGGCGAACCATCCCTAAAGAAACCTGGTTTTTTCGCAGAATGTGTGGCTATGCTTCATCCCAACTATTCAGGCGGGTATTTTTCGAGCACCTTCTTCGCGACGGCCTTTAGCATTTCCTCACGTTCCTGCGGGGTACTGTTTTCCTTAAAAGTGCTTTGGCTTTCGGCCTGCCAGAACAGCTCGTCTTTTTCGTTATCGACGAAATCGAATCGGATCTGCCGTTGCACATCCGGCCTACCTACCGGAATCCCTACGGAAACCCCGCCTCCGACTTGCCGTCCGGTTCCTCCGAGACCGACCCCGACGGAACTGTTTTTCGGCTGTTGGTAGGAATTGCTCTCAATATTTATGAAGAAGTCCGGTTCCTCGGTCAGTTTAATGCCCTTAGCCTGCATTTCGGCATCCACCGCGTCGAGCAGGCGCTTGGTATCCAGCTCACTCAATCCGGTGTGCAGGTCCGGATAATAGTTATAGGTAGTATAATTGGAAAAATCGACCGCCCTATCGTAATCGTAATTGACCTTTACCGCGTTGCAGGAGCACAATAAGCCAACAGCGAACAAGAATAGTTTCCCTTTCATGATATCGTTTTTATCAAAATTACGGAAAAAAGGGTGTGTGAGGGCCCGCAAAAGTCACTTCGCCGCTCCCCGCCGTACCTGTCAGTTATTTAACATCGCCCAAAGTCGATCTTTCAGCTCCACAATGCCCTGTTGCGCCACGGAAGAGATAAACATAAAGGGTACATCTTGCAAATCTTTCTCCAATTCCGTACGCATTTCGCCCATCAGCTCCTCGTCGAGCATATCGCTTTTCGAAATGGCTACCAAGCGGTCTTTATCGATCAGTTCGGGATTGTATCTACGCAGTTCGTCCAACAAGATTTGATATTCCCTGGCGATGTCATCACTATCGGCGGGAATCAGGAACAAAAGGGTGGCATTGCGCTCGATATGGCGCAGAAAATAGTGCCCCAAGCCCTTTCCTTCGGCCGCTCCCTCGATTATCCCGGGGATATCGGCCATGACGAAGCTTTGGAAATCCCGATACTTTACAATGCCCAGATTGGGCTTTAAGGTCGTAAACTCGTAATCCGCTATTTTCGGTTTTGCAGAAGTAATTACGGAGAGTAGGGTGGACTTTCCTGCGTTCGGGAAGCCTACCAGTCCCACATCGGCAAGCACCTTCAGTTCCAGGATTACATCGATTTCCTGACCTTTGATTCCCGGTTGGGCATATCGGGGGGTCTGGTTCGTACTACTCTTGAAGTGCCAGTTGCCGCGCCCGCCCATACCACCTTCCACCAGTATTTTTTCTTCGTCGTGCTCCGTTATCTCAAAAAGGGATTTGCCACTATCGGGGTCCTTGACGACCGTGCCAAGAGGCACTTCCAAATAAACATCCTTACCATCTGCACCTGTACTGCGTTGTTTGCTGCCGTGCTCCCCGTGGCCCGCCTTAAAGTGTTTCTTAAATTTGAAACCGACCAAGGTCCACAAATTTTCGTTGCCACGAACGATGACATGGCCCCCGCGTCCGCCATCACCGCCATCGGGCCCTCCCTTGACAATATATTTTTCCCGGTGCAAATGCGCGGAACCCTTGCCCCCGTTGCCCGATTCGGCGTGTATTTTAACGTAGTCTACAAAATTACCTTCGGTCATTCGGGCTAGTTTATAATTCTTCGATAACCTTTCTCAACCGGTGCGTGACTGCATCGATTTCTCCGATACCGTTCACGCTGTGGAATTTTCCCTGAGCTTCGTAATACTCCCTGAGCGGGGCCGTTTTCTCATTGTATTCGGCGAACCGGTTCCGGATTTTGGCCTCGTCTTGATCGTCGGTACGACCGCTCACCTTTCCGCGTTCCAGCAGCCTTTCCGTCAAAGCTTTGTCATGGGCTTCCAAAGCGATCGTGGCATCGATTTTCATTCCCTTTGACACTAAAAATTCATCCAGGGCAGCTGCCTGTGCCGTTGTTCGGGGAAATCCATCGAAAATAAATCCACTGGCATCGGGATTGCTATTCACAGCCTCCTCCAACATTCTAATGGTCACCTCATCGGGCACCAGATTGCCATCGTCCATATAGGATTTGGCCAGCTTACCGAGTTCGGTGTCGTTTTTAATGTTGTAACGGAACAGGTCGCCCGTAGAAATATGTTTGAGATTGTATTCTTCCTTCAAAAATTCGGCTTGCGTACCTTTACCGGCACCGGGTTTCCCGAATAGCACGAGATTGATCATATGTTTTTGATTTAATTGGTATACTTCCTTTAAGTTGCGGCCCAGTTCCTTGTAATCCAACCCATAGCCTACAATGAACTTATCGGGTATCTCTATGCCCCAATAATCGATGGCATATTCCCCGTTGTAGATTTCCGATTTGTAGAAAAGACTGGCAATCTTAAATTCCTTTACGTTGGATTTCGAAAAAAGGTGGACCAGCTTTTTCAAGGTGCGGCCGGTGTCGATAATATCCTCTAAAATAATCACGCTTCTCCCCTCTATATTTTCGGAAACGTCAAGTAACGTCTCGACAATGCCTGTAGATGTCAGACCGTGATAGGAGCTCAGTTTTACGAACGACACTTCGCACGGATGCGGGTAGGCCTTTAGAAAATCGGAAACGAACATAAACGATCCGTTGAGCACTCCGACAAAAATCGGGGTCTGTTCTCCATAATCGGCGGCAACTTTACGCGAGACCTCCTTCACCGCGGCCTGTATTTGTCCCTCGCTCAAAAAAGGCTTAAAATATTTATCGTGGAGCTGAATCACTTGGCGTGTTTAGGTAAAGAGCCAAATATAGTATTTTGATTCCGCTTTTCGGATAAGGCAGGTCAGGTTTTGGGAATTCGCCGTATTTTTACGCTCATTAAAGAAGCTATGGCCATGGCAAATCCAAAAAATTATTTTTCCTCGAATTTCAAGCTGGGGATTTTAGGAGGTGGACAATTGGGCAAGATGCTGCTCTACGAAACCCGAAAATTCGACATCCATACCATTGTTATGGATGCCTCGGAGGATGCCCCCTGCAAGATTGCCTGTAACGAGTTCGTCTTGGGGGACCTGATGGATTTCGATGCTGTTTACAACTTGGGACAAAAGGTCGATGTGCTCACTATTGAAATCGAGAACGTCAACGTCGATGCCTTGGAAAAACTGGAAAGGGAAGGCATGAAAATCTATCCGCCGACAAAAGCCCTTCGCATCATTCAGAACAAGGCAAAACAAAAATTGTTCTACGTAGATAAGGGAATACCAACGGCCGACTTCCAGCGTTTTGCCTATAAAAGCGAAATTGAGGATAGCATTAGCAATGGGGGGATGAAATTTCCCTTTGTGTGGAAAGCTGCTCGATTTGGCTATGACGGACAGGGCGTGAACGTGGTGCGGAAACTGGAGGACCTAAACGGACTGCCCGAGGGGGAATGTATCACGGAAGAGCTTGTTGATTTTAAGAACGAACTCTCCGTTATCGTAGCGAGAAGCGTCAGCGGCGAGGTAAAGTGCTATCCTGTGGTCGAAATGGAGTTCCATCCCGAAGCCAATCAGGTAGAATATGTCATCTGCCCCGCCCGTATCGACACTAAAGTGGCCCAAAAGGCACAGGAAACCGCTTTAAGGGCATCCGACGCCTTGCAACATGTAGGTTTGCTCGCCGTAGAGCTGTTCCAGACCCAAGACGATAGGATTCTGGTCAACGAGGTGGCACCACGCCCTCATAACAGCGGCCATTATAGTATCGAGGCCAGCTATACCAACCAGTTCGAACAGCATATCCGGGCCATTCTCGACCTCCCCTTGGGCGATACGCGGAGCAAGGTCGCCGGCATTATGGTCAACCTCGTCGGCGCAGAGGGCCATACCGGAGACGTGGTCTACGAGAACATGGAGGAAATTCTACGACTTGGAGGCGTTACCCCCCATATCTACGGCAAAAAACAGACCCGCCCCTTCCGGAAAATGGGACACGTGACGATAGTTAACGAGGCGATTACCGAAGCCCGGAGGATAGCGCAGCAAGTGAAAGAGACGATCAAAGTAATAAGCAAATAGTTATGACCAAAATAGCCATAGTAATGGGCAGTACCAGTGACATGCCCGTCATGCAGGATGCCATTGACATCTTAAAGGAATTCGGTATTGAAACCGAGGTCGATATCGTCTCCGCCCACCGGACGCCCGAAAAACTGTTCGAGTTCGGTAAGAACGCACACAAGAACGGGTATGCGGCCATCATTGCCGGGGCCGGCGGCGCGGCGCATCTACCGGGCATGGTCGCCTCGTTGACCCCATTGCCCGTCATCGGCGTGCCGGTAAAAAGCAGCAACTCCATCGACGGATGGGATTCCGTATTGTCCATTTTGCAAATGCCTGGGGGCGTCCCCGTGGCCACCGTAGCCTTGAACGGCGCCAAAAATGCCGGTATCCTGGCCGCACAGATCATCGGGGCTGCAGATACCACCGTCCGGGATAGGATTATGACCTACAAGGAACGTTTGAAAGAAAAAGTTGTTGAGGGAGCGAAAATCGTGGGCAGTGGCAGTACAATGAACAGTAAATAGTTGTTGGTCGTCGGTTGTCGGTTGTCGGTTGTCGGTTGTCGGTCGTGAATAACAAGGTCAATATTCTTGAAATATCGCCAGCCTAGTTTTGCCCAAAACCAATAAACTCAAAACGTACCACGCTTTACTCTTATTCTTTATTTCTTTAGTCCTTGCTCCTTTCGTCCTTATTCATTATTCTTTACGTCTTTTGTCCTAAACTCGATAACCTAAACGTTTGCCCATGAATCCCTTATTAGAACCTTTCGACACCGCCCCATTTTCAAAAATAAAAGACGAGCACTTCAAGCCTGCTTTTCTTCGGGCCATTGACGAGGCCCGGGCGGAAATCGACGCCATTACCGAGAATCCCGAGAACCCGACCTTCGAAAATACCATCGAGGCCTTGGAGTTTTCGGGCCGACAGCTCGACCGCATCTCCAGCGTGTTCTTTAACCTGAATTCCGCCGAAACGAACGAACACATCCAAAAAATCGCGCAGGAAGTATCTCCCCTTCTTTCCGAATTCGGTAACGACATTACACTGAACACGGAACTCTTCAAAAAGGTAAAATCCGTTTACGACGAAAAAGATGAGTTGGACCTGTCCCCCGAGCAAATCATGCTGCTTGATAAAAAATACAAGAGTTTTAGCCGTAACGGTGCCAACCTGCCCGAGGACAAGAAAAAACGCCTACGGGAAATCGATGCGGAACTTTCCAAACTTAAATTGACCTTCGGGGAAAACGTTCTGGCGGAAACCAATAAATACGAACTGCATCTGACGGACGAGTCCGATGTAGAGGGTCTGCCCGAAGGCGAAAAGGAAGCGGCCGCCCAGTTGGCCGAAGCAAGGGAAAAAGAAGGATGGCTAGTAACCTTGAATTACCCTAGCTACATCCCCTTTATGAAATATGCGGAGAACCGCGAACTACGGAAAGAGCTTTCCCTGGCTTTCGGCAGCAAAGGATTTCACGGCGACGAACTCGATAATCAAAAGAACGTCCTCAAAATCGCGAAGCTGCGCTACGAAAGAGCTAACCTCTTGGGCTATAAGACCCATGCCGATTTTGTATTGGAGGAACGGATGGCCGAAACCCCCGAAAAGGTCCGGGAGTTTCTCCAAGAACTGTTGGAAAAGGCCAAGCCTGCCGCGGAACGGGAGTTCAAACAGCTCGAAGAGTTCGCTAACGAGCTCGATGGGATCGACCGGTTGGAAAAATGGGACGGCAGTTACTATTCCGAGAAACTGAAACAAAAACTGTTCGACCTCGATGACGAAAAATTGAAACCCTATTTTAAGCTTGAAAATGTCATCGCCGGGGTCTTTAAAGTGTCCGAATTATTATTCGGACTCCGTTTCGAGGAGGTGTTCGACATCGACAAATATCACGAAGAGGTCAAGACCTATCGGGTTTATGACCAAGCGAATAATTTTATTTGCCTGTTTTATGCGGATTTCCACCCCCGAGAGGGCAAACGCGGCGGGGCCTGGATGACCACTTATAGACCTCAGTATATACGAAACGGCGAGAACGTACGGCCCCACGTATCCAACGTCTGTAACTTTACCCGTAGTACCTCGACAAAACCTTCGCTCTTGACCTTTAACGAGGTGACCACGCTCTTTCACGAATTCGGACACGGACTACATGGAATGCTGGCCAACACGGTGTATCCTAGCTTATCGGGGACCTCGGTCTATTGGGACTTTGTGGAACTGCCCAGTCAGGTGATGGAAAACTGGTGTTATGAGAAAGAGGCCCTGGAGCTCTTCGCCACCCATTACGAGACGGGCGACCCCATCCCCATGGAACTGATCGAAAAGATTAAGGATTCGGCCACTTTTCAGGAAGGCATGCAGACCCTGCGCCAATTGAGTTTCGGGCTTCTGGATATGGCTTGGCACGGTATCGACCCCACGGACATCTCCGATGTAAAGACTCACGAAGTACAGGCCTTTAAAGGCACCAGACTATACCCCGAAACGCCCGAGACCTGTATGAGTACCGCTTTTGCCCATATTTTCCAGGGTGGATATTCCTCCGGATACTACAGTTACAAGTGGGCGGAAGTACTCGATGCCGATGCCTTCGCCTATTTTAAGGAAGAAGGAATTTTCAACAAAGAAGTCGCAACTAAATTCAAGGACAACGTTTTATCGCAAGGTGGCACCGAAAATCCCATGTTACTCTACAAACGTTTCCGGGGCGCTGAACCCAAGGTGGAGGCACTGCTCGAACGCGCAGGGTTGTTAAAGAAAACTGACATGGTTTCTTCCAAATGAGTTAAAATTTTTACGAAAAGGACTATTAACGTGTATATTAATTATCTTACATTTGTAGTTCATAAGTAGGTTAAAAAGGTTATATCAAAGTAATTTTTTTTAACAACGAAAAGAGGGCGTGGGGACGCCCTCTTTTTTATTTAGAATGCTTGTCCGCCATTCATCCCTTTGTCATAAGACTAAGGCCAGCAGGTATTAGGACGTAAGAGCGTTTTAAAACGGACGGTTATTTCAAGATATTTAGTCCTTCATCTTAAGTCTCATAGCCCTACGTCGGGTTTAGGTTTCCAAACGGACAATCGAGTCATTCGGCCCCTTCGATAACTTCTTTATAAAGGTTAACAGGTAGCTAAGTTTGTCGAATACTTTTCTCTTTATCTTCATTTTCACGATCTTCGCACAAAACAATATTTATGGTTCTTTTTGTTGATATGGATGAGGTAATGGCGGACACCTACGGCGCACATGTTGAAATTTACAATCGGGATTACGAAGAATGTCTTACCCTTGAGGCCTGTATGGGCAAGGAAGTCTGGCATACCGTGCCGGAAAACAGGCAGACCAGCGTACGCAACCATGCCCGAAACCGTGGCTTCTTTCGCGACCTGAACCCCATTGCCGATAGTCGTTCTGTAATGAAGGCCCTGAACGACAAGTATGAGGTCTATATCGCTTCGGCCGCGATGCAGTTTCCCAATTCCCTGGAGGAAAAATCCGAATGGCTCGATGAGCATTTTCCCTTTATCCCTTGGCAACGGCGCATCCTATGTGGCAACAAGCACATTTTAAGGGGAGATATCCTAATCGATGACCGAAGCTACAATCTTGCGGAATTCCAGGGCAGGTCGCTACAATTTACGTCCCCCCACAACATCCACACTACAGGTTTCGAACGTGTTGACAATTGGCAGGAAGTGGCCGAGAAGTTATTGTGAAATGCACCAGTAAGTCCGTCCAAAAAGTTCTTGAGTGAATTTAGCTCGAGATTCGGGCCGCGGAAACCTAATCGATCGGTTTAGGATTCCGATAAAAAAAGCAAGGCCCACCATAAAATTGGAACAGCCTCTACCCAAAACGAGGCAAAATACCGGTTCCGGCTTATTCTAGTCGATAAGATCAACACCCCTAAAAGCAAACACAGCACCGCGTTGACCCACAGTTCCGCCGGATGGGCCGCATCCTTTAGGAGCGTTAGCAAAAAAAAGGGGGCGATGGCACAGGCCGCGATAATCTTCGTCCCCTTTACCCCGAAGCGTTGAGGTAGGGTGTGCAATTCGGGACTGTCGTAAGCCAGATCACGGATCTCAAAAGGCACCAGCAAAATCAATACCAGCAGAAAACGCTGTACGGTTTCCATCTGAACATCCCAAGAAATGGAAACATCCGCGGCGAGTACAGGAAGAACTACGGTCGACCCCGCCCATACCAAGGCCACCACAAAAATTTTCAATCCCCCTAAACTACGTAGGTTTTTAGTATGCGGCAGCACGGGAATCGCGTATAGCGCTGTCAACACGACCAGCACCCCAATGCCGATATAGACCGAAAGGCTTAAAAAGTAGCTCTGGTAAATTGCAAACCCCAAGGCCGCTAAGCTTATTGCCTGTATCAGGGTTAGATGACGATAGTTCACCACCACGTACTTTTTCGCCTCGATCCCGTATTTCATGAAATTATAGCAAACGATCGAACCAAAAAACAGAAACCGACCCAGATGGTCATCAAACGCAATGTTCAAGCTCATGCAAGTGACGTGGACCAACGCTAAAACGGAAAGCGCAACGTGGATACTGGCATCCAAATAAAATTCAAAACATCGGCGTAGCACCTGCATTGAACAAATGTAGCGATACCGTTGATAAGTATTGTTCTCGGTTTTTCAAGTAGCATGAGTATAAGTATTGATTTCGGTTAAAAACTTTCCTTCGTTAGCTCGCTAATCTGTCCGTTATCAGGGTATAAATCCGTAATTTTGCAGTTCCTTTTTAAGCCCATTCTATGAGAACAGATGTATTTGCGAAGCGCCATATCGGCATCACCGACGACGACCTCGAACATATGCTCGAAACTATCGGCACGGAGAGTTTGGACCAGTTGATCTATGAGACCCTGCCAGAGGGAATCCGCCTAAAAGAAAACTTGGGGCTGGAGGCTCCGATGAGCGAACATAAATTTTTGGCGCACATGCAAGAGCTTTCCGAAAAGAACCAGTTATTCCGTTCGTACATCGGTCTCGGCTATCATGAGAGCCTGACCCCCTCGGTCATTAAAAGGAATATTCTGGAGAACCCGGGCTGGTACACGGCCTACACGCCCTATCAGGCCGAGATCGCCCAAGGCAGGTTGGAGGCCCTCCTCAATTTTCAGACCGTGGTGTCGGACCTTACCGGGATGGAACTCGCCAACGCCTCTTTGTTGGACGAGAGTACCGCGGCGGCCGAGGCGATGACTATGCTCTTCGACGTGCGTAGCCGGGAGCAAAAGAAAAACAAAGTATTGAAATTCTTCGTTTCCGATGAAATTCTACCCCAGACCTTATCTCTTTTAAAAACAAGATCCGCCCCGCTGGGCATCGAACTGGTGGTCGGCAAACATGGGGATTTCGAATTCGGAAGCGATTTCTTCGGTGCCCTGCTGCAATATCCCGGCAAACACGGACAGATACACGATTACGGGGATTTCGTCGCCAAGGCCAAGGAAAACGATATTAAAACCGCAGTGGCCGCGGATATTCTCAGCCTTGTATTGCTGACGCCCCCGGGAGAATGGGGCGTCGATGTAGTCGTCGGAACTACCCAACGTTTCGGAATCCCCCTAGGTTACGGGGGGCCGCATGCTGCCTTTTTTGCCACTAGGGAAGCCTATAAAAGAAACATCCCTGGCCGGATTATCGGGGTCACCAAAGACGTAGATGGGAAACCCGCCATGCGGATGGCCCTACAGACCCGGGAACAACACATCAAACGCGACAAGGCCACTTCGAATATCTGTACGGCACAGGTGCTTTTGGCGGTCATGGCGGGAATGTACGCCGTTTTCCACGGCCCAGAGGGACTCAAATATATCGCCAAAAAGGTACATTCGACCGCGGTCACGTTGACCGATGCCCTCGAAAAGCTAGGCTTGTATCAAGTCAACACCTCTTATTTCGACACCATAACGGTCAAGATCGATTCCAATGCCCTGCGGCCCATCGCCGAAAAACATGAAGTTAATTTTCTGTACGTGGACGAAGACACAGCTTCCATCGCGGTCAACGAGGCCACTTCGGTCAAGGACCTCAACCAGATCGTTTCCGTTTTTTCGGAAGCCCTCGGGAAAGATTCCGCTCACATAGATGCGCTACTGCAAGACACTGCCATCATGGAGAGCATACGGCGCGAATCGGATTTTCTACAGAACAAGGTTTTCAATGCCTATCATTCGGAGACCGAACTCATGCGCTATATCAAAAAACTGGAACGCAGGGATTTGTCCCTCAACCACTCCATGATCGCCTTGGGAAGCTGCACCATGAAATTGAACGCCGCCTCCGAGATGTTCGCCTTGAGCATGGCGCGCTGGGGAAACATTCATCCCTTCGTGCCCGTCGAACAGGCGAAAGGCTATCAAATCGTCTTAAAGGAACTGGCTAAAGACCTGACCACCATAACCGGATTCGCGGCCACGTCGTTGCAGCCCAATTCGGGGGCGCAGGGCGAATATGCCGGCCTTATGGTCATTCGCGCCTATCACGAGTCCCGCGGCGAGGCACACCGAAACATCTGCATTATCCCGGCTTCGGCCCATGGCACCAATCCCGCATCCGCCGTTATGGCCGGGATGAAGGTGGTGGTGACCAAAACCGATGAAAAGGGGAATATCGATGTTGCCGACCTTGAGGATAAAGTGGCTAAACATTCCGAAAATCTCGCGGCTTTGATGGTGACCTACCCCTCTACCCACGGAGTCTTCGAGTCATCGATTATGCATATTACCCAGCTGATCCACGATCATGGGGGGCAGGTATATATGGACGGGGCCAATATGAACGCCCAGGTAGGGCTGACCCATCCGGGCAAGATCGGGGCCGATGTTTGCCACCTCAACCTGCACAAGACGTTTGCCATTCCCCACGGGGGCGGGGGACCCGGAGTGGGACCCATTTGCGTTGCCGAACAGTTGGTACCTTTTTTACCGGGCAACCCGATCATCGAGACCGGGGGCGAAAAGGGAATCGGTGCCATCTCCGCGGCCCCGTGGGGCAGTTCGTTGGTCTGCCTGATTTCCTATGGATATATAAAAATGTTGGGAGGGTCGGGGCTGCGACGTTCCACCGAAATTGCCATCCTGAACGCCAATTATATCAAAAATCGGCTGAGCGGAAAATTCGACGTCCTGTACACCGGCGAAAGGGGACGGGCCGCCCACGAAATGATTATCGACTGTAGACCGTTCAAGAAACAAGGCATCGAGGTCTCCGATATCGCCAAACGTTTGATGGATTATGGCTTTCACGCCCCAACAGTTTCCTTTCCCGTTGCGGGAACGATTATGATCGAGCCTACCGAAAGCGAAAGCCTCGCCGAGCTTGATCGGTTTTGCGAAGCTATGCTTTCCATTCGGGAAGAAATCGATAGGGCATCGTCAGACGATACGGACAATGTTCTGAAAAATGCGCCGCATACCTTGGAAATGTTGACCAGCGACACTTGGGATTTTCCATATAGCCGGCAAAAAGCGGCTTTCCCCCTTCCCTACCTTTCCGAGAACAAATTTTGGCCAGCGGTACGCCGGGTCGATGATGCATATGGAGACCGTAATTTAATGTGCACTTGCGACCCTATCGAAGCCTACGCCGAAGCGGAATAAAGCGTTCACGATCAATGACTACAAGCCTTCCCGGAATTTCGGGAAGGCTTTTTCAATAGGTTTAGGCCGCACGCACGAATCCCTGACTATCGTATAAAAAGAGATGTGGGCAAACAACTCGATCGACTTTGAACTATCTTGTATCCGACAAACCGAATTACCCACCCATTATGACAATCGGAATCACAGGAACAGGAAGCTATATACCTCCTTTGGTTGTTGCCAACCAAAATTTTGAAACCTCTGAATTCCTGAATTCGGACGGCTCACCGTTCAAACAGGACAATTCCCGTATTATCGAGAAATTCCGTGCGATCACCGGAATCGAAGAAAGACGCTATGTGGACAACACGCTGAACGCATCGGATATCGCTTATTTGGCCGCAGAAAAAGCCATTGCCGATGCGGGTATCGATAAAGAGCAGCTTGACTATATTATTTTCGCCCATAATTTCGGGGATGTCGGCCACGGACAATCCCAAAGTGACACCGTACCTAGTCTAGCTACCCGGGTCAAGCATCAATTGCGTATCAAAAATCCGAAATGTGTGGCCTACGATCTGCTCTTCGGTTGCCCCGGATGGATCGAAGGCTCGATTCAGTCCCATGCGTTCATCAAAAGCGGGATCGCCAAAAAATGCTTGGTGATCGGTGCAGAAACCCTGTCCCGTATCGTTGACCCCTACGACCGCGATTCCATGATCTATTCCGACGGTGCAGGTGCAACGGTCATCGAGGCCAAAGAAGGTGCGGGATCAGTTCTAGCCCATGAAAGTGCCTCCTACACCTACGAAGAGGCTTATTTTTTGTTCTATGGAAAATCCTATAGGGAAACAAAAGACACCACCAAGTACATTAAAATGTACGGGCGAAAAATTTATGAATTCGCAATTACCTATGTTCCCAAAGCGATGGCACTCTGTTTGGAAAAAAGCGGCGTCGATATCGGTTCCGTAAAGAAAATTTTCATCCATCAGGCCAACGAGAAGATGGACGAGGCCATCGTAAAGCGATTTTACGGGCTGTATAAAAAGGAAGTGCCATCTGGAATTATGCCCATGAGCATCGGCAAATTGGGCAATAGTTCCGTGGCGACCATTCCCACCTTGTTCGATATGGTGCGCAACGGAAAACTCAAAGATCAACGGGTAAAAAAGGGAGATGTTGTTATCTTTGCCAGCGTAGGCGCGGGCATGAACGTCAACGCCATGGTCTATAGTATTTAAAATGTACGAGAACACCTATCCGGACAAACGTTTTCAACGCACCCTGTCGTTCCTGCAAAAACACATTTCTACCAAAGAAGCTATTTTAGATCTGGGGGTCGAGAATCCTTTTTCAAAGATCATGGTGGAGCAGGGCTATACCGTTGAGAACACTAAAGGAGAAGATTTAGATGTGGATTACACTTCTGTACAGAAATCATCCGCCGAGGTGGTCACCGCCTTTGAAATTTTCGAACATTTAGTGTCCCCTTTCAATGTCTTACGGGAAATCAAGGCCGATAAACTCGTGGCCAGCATTCCCCTTAAACTCTGGTTTTCTCCCGCCTATCGGAGTAAAACCGATGTTTGGGACCGGCACTATCACGAGTTCGAGGACTGGCAGTTCGACTGGCTGCTCGAAAAATCCGGTTGGGAGATCAAGGATCGGGAGAAATTCACAAATCCCGTTGGAAAAATCGGGGTGCGGCCGTTGCTGCGAAGTCTTACCCCGCGGTATTATTTGGTATATGCGGAAAAAGGGAGTTTATGAGTTTATAGGTTTATGAGTGGGCTTGAGCGGTTATGAGGTGTTCGGGAAGTTTGTTTGAGTGTCATCGCAGCAGGCAGGATAGGATAAACACAGAATAAATTGGGCATTTAGAACTAGTCTTGTCTCTTGGCTCCCGGTTCTTGACCTTCGGCCCTTTGCACAAGCCCAGAATTTTGCTATTTAAATGAAGTATTACGTAATAATCCCCGCCCACAACGAAGAAGCTTATTTGGCCGATACGCTGAACTCTATTTTGCGGCAGACCTTGCAACCGCAGAAGGTAGTGGTGGTCAACGACAATTCTACAGATGGGACCGAAGCGGTCATCGACACTTTTTTGACCCTGAGTCCCATTTTCGAAAAGCTCAACAGCGTCTCCTCGGAAGTCCATATGCCCGGAAGCAAGGTCATAGAAGCTTTCCGGAAGGGATTGGTGCTCCTTGACGACGACTACGATTTTTTGGTAAAGTTGGATGCGGACCTCATCTTGCCCGATAAATACTTTGAGAAAATCGCCCATATCTTCAGGGGTCATCCCAATGCGGGGATTGCCGGAGGTTTCATCTATGAAAAGAATGAAAACGGACAATGGGAGCTCCACCACCCCATGAACGAAGACCATGTGAGGGGTGCCTTTAAGGCCTATTCCAAAGCCTGTTTCAAAGCGATTGGAGGACTCCGTAATGCCATGGGCTGGGATACCGTTGACGAGCTCCTGGCCCGATATCATAATTTCGGGATATTTACCGACAGCAACCTACATGTAAAACATCTGAGGCCCACGGGAAATGCCTATGACCAAAATGCAAAACTATTGCAGGGCAAGGCCATGTTCTGCATGCGATACGGAATTTCCATCACGGCCATCGCTTCCCTAAAAATGGCAATGAAGCAACGCAACCTCAAGGCGTTTTTAGACAATATACAAGGCTATCTCGAAGCACACAGGGAGAAAGCCCCTTTTTTGGTCAACGAAAAAGAGGGAGCTTATATCCGAAAATTGAGATGGGACAACATACGCCGTAAACTTTTGAAGGAACGCTAGAATCGCCATTGCACCAAATAAAGACGTCCGCTTCGCAGCGGACGTCTTTACAAGCTTTAGATGGGTAGATCCTAAATTCCCAACTCCTTCTTCACATCGGCCAACAAATCTTTTCCGTTGGCTACGATAAGACCGCCACCGGCCTGGGCGTCGATCACATAATCGTACCCCTGTTCGTTCGCCACTCTTTCAATGGCCGCTTTGGCCTTATCGGAAATGGGGGCGAACAGCTCTTGTTGTTTCTTCTGCAGCTCCCTTTGGGCGGTCTGCTGGGCCTCTCCTATTGTCTTTTGTGCCCCTTGAAGTTCTTCGGCCCTCTTCTGGTTTTCCTCGGGTGTTTTCGATGCCGCTTCGTTTTCGTACAGGGTGTACTTGTTCTTTAGCTCGGTCATCGAACTCTCGATATCGGCGTTATAGGTTTCCGATAACTTCTTCAGTTCCGCCTCTGCAGACTTCATTTCGGGCATGGCGCTAAGCAGTTGTGTTACATCGATATGTGCGATTTTGCTTTGTGCATTAATAAAACCAGTCGCGGCAACAAATAGTACTAAGGCTACTGTAATCTTTTTTAAATGTTTCATTTGAGTGTTAATTTTAATGATTTGAGTGTCGGGTTTGTTAATTATTGAGTTTATGGTTAGTTATAATTTATGGTTAGTTATTAAGAGAAGTGCATCTTGTTTACTCAACGGAATCTTTCTCTTGCTGACGTTCTTCCAACCTCTCCTGTCTTTTTGCTTCGCGTTCTTCCAAAAGCTTTTTTCTTCTTGCCTCGTAGGCCTTTTTACGTTCTTCCCGCAATTTCACCTGTTCGGCCCTTCTTTCGTCCGCAGTCCTTTTTCGTGTTTCTTGGGCTTGCTCGGCCTGCTGCTGTCGCTCCTTAATGGCCTCACTGACCTCTTCCGTCAGCGCTTCTTCTTCCTCGAAATCTTGAAGGGAGTTCCGGCGATCCGCCTTTTTTTTCGGTGCACTCACCTTTCTTGTCCGTGCAATGCCCCGTAAAACCAAATCACTGATATCCCAGCGGTTTTCGGAGTACAACATTACGACATCCGCAGATTTATCAAAAATAAAATCATATTTTTTATTGGCCCCAATCTTTTGTACCTCGTTGAACACTTGGTCTTGGATCGGTTGAATCAATCGCCGCTTTTGTAAAACTAGGTCACCTTCGGGACCGAAGCGGTCTTGCTGATATTGGATCATCTCCTTTTCCATGATCTGTATCTCCTCTTCCCGTTCGGCTATCAGCTCATCGGTAAGGAGCACGCGTTCGGCACTTAGGTCATTTTTCATCTGCTCGACCGCGCTCTGCCTTTGTTCGATCTCAATTTTCCACTTCTGCACCTTATCCGCCAGCTGTTCGGTGGCCTCACGGTACTCCTCCACATTTTCGAGAATATATTCCATATCGACGTAGCCAATACGCACTCCTCGTTGGGCAAAGGTATAACAGGTCGAAAAAAGGACGATTGTCAGTACTAAAAGAACGTTCGCTTTTGGTTTCATTGTTAAGTCGTTTAACCCTTATAGAAAATATCGTGCCAAAAGTTGAAAAAAGAAAAAAGAGCAGAGAAAAGAGAAAAAAGATATGGATGTAAAACAAGATTATTACGTGGTATACTGGCGTTACGCTCTTCCTTGCCTCTACATATATGACTCGCTAAAAAAGAAGTACCCGCAACCGAAAAAGGACTAGCCTTAACATTCGAGCTTTAGGTTCCCGTCGCGTATTTAAACTTTCGCGGCGCCTTTTCAGCCCTAGTCGTCGTATCGCGTTCCCAAAAAGACATGATTTTCGAAATCAATAAAAACGCAATCATGGCAGTTGTGTCTATATTCTTTTCTCTATATTCTCTTTTCTAGATTTTTAAAACTGTTGTCCGATAATAAAATGGGTCTCCCAGCCGTGCGGACTGGTTTCCTGTCCCGTATTGTCGGGATCGAAGCCGTAGCCAAAATCGATACCCAACAGTCCGAACGCCGGCATAAAAATGCGCAGCCCCACCCCGGCAGACCTTTTTAAGTCAAACGGATTAAATTCCTGAAAATTGCGGAAAGCGTTCCCCGCTTCCAAAAAAGTTAGTCCGTATATCGAGGCGGAAGGCTTCAGGGTCAATGGATATCGAAGTTCCAATGAATATTTGTTATATACCAGCCCGCCCTCTTGCTGTCGGGTCAATGGGTCAACGGGGGTCAATGACTGATTTTTGTAACCCCTCAAGGCGATGATATCCCTACCATCCAAGGTGAAATTGCCCATGCCGTCGCCTCCAACGAAAAATCGCTCAAAGGGTACGTCGCCGACGTCGTTGTTATAGCTTCCCAGAAAACCGAATTCCGCATTGGTGCGAAGCACCAACGACTTGTCGCCGCTCCCGACCAGTGTAGTGTACCAATCTCCCTTGAACTTCAGCTTGTAGTATTCCAGCCATTTGAAACGTTGTTGGTCGATGTCTTCAAGCTCCCTTCTTTCAGGCGTATTTTGACCTCCCTGTGCCCGTACGATGGGAACCAGTTCTTTGTTTCTATCCCGCAGCGAAGCGTAATCTTTGTTGCTGAACAGGGAGTAGGGTGGTGTCAAGCGTGCAGTAACCTCAAAATTAGATCCTCCTCTCGGAAATATACGACCGCCCGAAATGGCATTTCTCGAAATACCCAAGGTATAAGTTAAGGAGTTACTAGTTCCATTGGTTATATTAAATAGCCCTAAGTTATAGTTATTAAACTCGTACAACTGATACCCTAAGGAATGGGAAACGGTAAAATAATCATCGGGCCACTGCACGCGCTTGGCCAAGCCGGCGGAGACGGATGTAATAGAAAAACCTTCATCCTTGATAACCTTTAGCCTGCTTCTGGTGGAATTCCTGAAATCGGTCCTGAACTGTTGGGTCCGCGAAAAGTTCAAACTGAACCGTACCGGTTTTTTCCCCCCGAACCAGGGCTCGGCAAAATTCAGGCTGTACACCCTGAACGATCGGCTCGCCTGCACCCGCATCGCAAAGGTCTGTCCGTCGCCCATAGGTACCGGTTTATACGCCTCGCCGTTGAAAATATTCTTTATCGAAAAGTTATTGAACGAAAGACCGAGCGTACCGATAAAGCCACCACCACCATAACCGCCCTGCAGCTCGATCTGGCTCGACCCCGATTCCACAAGGTTCCATTTGAGATCCACGGAACCCTCATTGGGATTCGGGTTTAAAATGTCGGGACTGATCTGCTCCGCATCGAAATAGCCCAGTTGCTGCAACTCCTGGATCGTTCTAATGATATCGCTTTTATTGTATTTCTGTCCGGGCCGGGTTCGCAGTTCCCGATAGATCACATGATCGTTGGTACGGTCGTTGCCCACGACATCGACATGGTCTAAAAAGGTCTCCTTGCCCTCTATGATCCGGATCTCAAAATCGATGGTATCGTTCTGCGCCGATACTTCCACCGGATTGATGCTTGAAAAGAGATAACCACTGTTCTGATAGAGGTTGGTAAGGTCTTCGGCGTCGGGTTTCGAGTCATCTGCGATACGTTCGCGCAACAGCACCCCGTTGTATGTATCCCCCTTTTTTACGCCAAGCACCGAGGCCAACTGTCTATCCGTATAGACCGTATTGCCCACAAAGTCGATTTCGCCAAAATAATACTTATCGCCTTCCTCGATATCGAATTTCAGGTTGATATTGTTTTCATCGACCTTGATAATGGAATCGGAAACGATCCGGGCATCCCGGTAGCCGTTTTCCGCATATCTATCGATCAATAATTGCTTGTCGTTCTCGTAATCTTCCGCAATAAATTTGGACTTCTTCCAAAATCGAAAGAACTGTTTCTGCTTGGTCTTCTTCATCGCGCCGCGCAACCTGCTGTCCGATAGCTGCTCGTTCCCCTCGAAAATAATCTTCTTTATCTTGACCTTGTCTCCTTTATTGACGTTGATGACCATTTTTTGGGCATTGGTCTGGGAGGTATCGTTGGCTACCGCGATGGCCACCTTGGCGTTCAGATAGCCTTCCTTTTTGTACTTGTTTTCGAGATAGTTTTTGGTATTTGCGATTAGGCTCTCGGTAATCTTCTTTCCTTTCTTTAGGTCCGTATCGTCAAGAATACCATCGACCTTTCGAGGTTTTACCCCGTTGACCTTGATATCGGATAGGGTGGGACGCTCGGTAATGTGCAATTCCAGAAAGATTTTGTCACCGTCGATATCGGTAATGAAGAAGTCAATATCGCGGAAAAGCTCAAGGCCCCATAATTTGTTGATTACACTACTGATCTCGTCCCCGGGAACGGTAATGGGCTGGCCCACCCGTAAGCCGGTATAGGTCTTCACCGTCTGCTCGTTATAGCTCTGTAGTCCGGTTACCTCAAGTCCTCCTAAAATATATTTTTTACCGTCTTCGAAAGAAAGTTCTTGTGCGACGGCAAATGTGGTTAGTAAGAGTAGTAGAAGGGTAAATAAAGGTTGAAGGGATATGAACTGCTTCATATCGTCAGTTGAGTTGTTCGCTGGTTTTTCCAAATCTTCTTTCTCTGTTCTGATAACTTTGTATGGCCTCCGCTAAATGTAGGTCGCTGAAATCGGGCCAAAATACGTCGATAAAATAAAGTTCGGCATAAGCGATCTGCCAAAGCAAAAAATTGCTGATCCGACATTCCCCACTGGTCCGGATAAGCAAATCTACATCAGGCAAATCGTGCGTGTAAAGATGAGTATTTATAATGGTTTCGTCTATATCATCGGTTGAAATTATATTATTTTTAACTTTGATACTGATTTCTTTTACGGCCTTCTTTATTTCCTCTCGCGCCCCATAGCTTAGGGCCAAGGTCAGGGTCATTCCGGTATGGTTTTTCGTCTTCTCCATTACCTCTTTGAGCTCCCGATAGGCTTTTTTGGGAAGGGAATTAATATCGCCGATGGCGTTCAAGCGTACATTGTTTTCCATAAAGGTGTGAAGTTCCTTTTTTAAGGACGAGACCAACAGTTTCATCAGGATGTCGATCTCCAGTTTGGGCCGTTTCCAGTTTTCGGTCGAGAACGTATATAAGGTAAGGTATTCAATATTGATCTCGACACAGTTTTCAACCGTCTTCCGTACGGTATCAACCCCGTTTTCATGGCCGAACACCCGCAGTCTGCCCTGCTTTTTGGCCCATCGACCGTTACCATCCATTATAATGGCGATGTGTCGGGGGAGGTTTTTCTTGTCGATGTCGGCAAAGGAATTCATTGAAGTCGATATACGATTGATTTAAGGTTTAGGCATGGGTAGCGAGACGGATCCGTGTCGTCGTGCAGCATTGTTGAATTGGAAGAATTTTAAATTTGCGCATCCGAAATGAGTTAGTTCGTGTCTTCGGCTTGCAAAAATACAATTTCCTGTTAACGGAACAGCAAAAAATGCCTAGCGTTTAGTTCTGGAATTTCGGTCTAATTGAAAAACTATTGAAAATTATCGCAACAGGCCTTTCTGCCAAAAGTGTAAGTTAGGGTTATTCCGGAAAAAACATACCAATCGTCGCTAAAAATGTTACCGAACTGTAGGTCGCCGAGCTGTCGGCTTACGTTCAGTTTTTTGGGATTGCTGCCATCAAGGTTGTCCGTAAAAGTATAGCGCGCCCCGATTTCAGCCCCCAAGATCAAGAACTGGTTGAGTCGCAATTTGGCCCCTACTGTCATGGGGATAGCGAAACTACCGTCTTTTTGGCCGATGTCCATCATGAGTCCCGCATCGAAATAGTTATAATCATACCTGAAATAGGTCACCCCGGTGTATAGGTAAGGTGTAAAAGCAGGGCCCAACCGGTGTAGATTGTACTCCACAAAATTAAATTCGAGTCCCGCCGAAGCCTCAAGAATGGAATTGTTGATTACCCGGCCCCTTTGCTTTCGCGAGGGAATGCTCGATTTCGAGTCGTCGGCCGTAAATTTTCCGTAGATCATACTGGCCCGCCATGCGTAACGCTTGGCTATATTCCATTTGAAGAGCCCCCCAACTGCGATATCCGAAGGCAGCACATAATTGGTACGTCCTACATCGCCGATATTATTGGCCCCACCGGCAAAGACGCCGATTTCATAAGTCTGGGCGCCCATATTGCCGAAAGACAATAAAAGAAGTACGACAAAAAATCGTTTCATAGATAGGGATGGTGTTCTTTCTTGATAAACTTGATTTGGCACTTTTTATTGTTTTGGCATAGAATCAATTGCGTCTCAATGACCACATCAATTCCGGCGATCCTCGCCCCACAGCAGTTTGTTGCGAATGGTCTTTAGGAAGCTTTCGGAAGTGTACTCGACCATTTTAATAACGAAGTCCGCCTTTCTGATATTGATCTCCTTTCCGTTGGGTACGGATGCCAAGCGGGAATCCAAGGAAATGAGGTGGTTTTCTTCCCTGCCGGAGACTTTGAGGCGTATCAGCGTTTCATCGGAAATTACCAACGGTCGGGCGTTGAGGTTGTGGGGCGCAATCGGGGTAAGCACGAGCGATTTTGCCGTGGGTACGATAACCGGGCCGCCACAGCTGAGCGAATAGCCGGTTGAGCCCGTAGGCGTGGATACGATTAGACCGTCGGCCCAGTAAGAGGTCAGGTATTCGCCGTCGAGATGGGTCTCGATCGTAATCATCGAAGTGGTATCCTTTCGGCTCACCGCTACTTCGTTAAGGGCAAAGTTCAAATCGTTGAGCTCGGGAAACTCGGAGCCGGAGTTGACCTCGACCAAGCTTCGTTCAATGATGGAATATCTACCGGACTTGAATTCCTGAACCACTTTTCGCACTTCCTCTTTATTAAAGGTGGAAAGGAAACCCAATCGACCGGTGTTCACCCCGACTATAGGTATTCCCAAATCCCGAACAAACGTGGTCGCCCTCAAAATGGTACCATCGCCTCCGAAACTGACGAACATGTCGAAAGATTCGTCCAGTCCCTCCGTATTGGTGAAGGTACTATAGGTTTTAGAGGCACGGTTTTCGGAAAGATAGGAATAGAAATCGGTCTCTATCCACACCTCGGCATCCTCTTTATGAAGTTCGTCCAGCAGTTCTACCACGTATTCGGAAGTGTCTTCTTGATAGGTTTGACTAAAGAGGGCAACTTTCATGGTTTTAGTCGTTAGACGTTAGGTGTTACATTATGGACGCTAGTCGTTAGTTATTAGTTATTGGTCGGTAGTTGTGATTTGGCCTAAATTTTCGATTTGGTATCGGATGTTCGATTTTAGATATTATCTGTTGAACGAAAGGGCTTCTAGGTTGGCTGAATGACGGAATTAAAAAACAAGGTTCAACCGCTACCTTGTACTTTATCAAGGCCCAAAGCTAGACAACTTTGAAACTCGAACCAAACTACAAAACAGTTTTGAACCTTTCCGTAGAATCCCTTAAAAATTTTTAGGGCACTACTATCCAATGGTGTAAAACAGAACTATCATTAATGATTCTGACCAAAATACGAAAGGAAGAAGGAATAAGAACAGCGAAATGCCAAAGGGTGTTTTTAGGTATGAGATCGAGATCGACCTTTGGATATTTCTAAAAGGGTATCCGTTTATCTCCCTTGTTCTTTCCGTCCTTGCTCCCTTGGTGTGCCTTTCAATGAGCCTCTGCGGAATTTAGGATTACCCACGAATGTTGAGAATAAAAGCTTTTTATACATTTAGGTACTTTTCCAAATAGTCCGATCGCTCCTTGAGATCTTCCATGAACTGGTCGTCGTCGTTTCCGAAGAGAATATTATAGTTATAGCGGCGAAAGGTCTGTATGATTTCGTTCAAGTTGGAGGAGGCTACTTTAATCGTAATCTGGATGACATCGTTTTTCGAATCGGTAATGAAGCCCCCGATCAACTTGGTATTATTGCTTTCCACGATCTGGGCAATTTCGCTGAAGGTGTAGTCCTTTATCCCCTTGGCCAACACGATAATTCCGCCAGGCTCGGTAAAGAACGGGGTGTCGATAAAAAGGTTGACAATATCGGTCAGATCATAGTACCCTGCCATCCTACCCATTTCATCCAAGACGGGAACTAGATTGGCTTCATGTCGTGCAAAGGTTTCCAATACATCGAGCCAATTGGTATCCTTCCTGACAAAAAAAGTACCAAGATCGTAACGATGGTCATTCACGGTTTTACCCGTTTCGAACTGTTCCAAATCATTTTCGTCCAACACGCCCAAATAACTATCCTTTTCGATAATCGCGACATGGGAATGCGTGGTCTCCTTGAAAAAATGGATGACTTCGGACAACGGGTCATCGACTTCAAAGACCGGAATATTGGAAACAATGTGGTTTTGGATGTGCATATCTGTCTTTTGTTCTAATAGGGCGTCCGAATCTCAGGGATTACGGTCCGCTCTTTATGCAAATTACTAATTAATAATATCAAAAGGTGTGCCTTATTCGTATTTTTGTATGAACGGTATCAAAAACAGGATAAATGACGAAACTCAGTGTGAATATCAACAAAATCGCCACTTTGCGCAACTCCCGGGGCGGAAACGTCCCCGATGTTTTAAAAACGGCGGCCGACATCGAGGAATTCGGGGCACAGGGCATCACCGTACATCCAAGGCCCGACGAACGACATATCCGCTATGAGGATGCACGGCAACTTAAAGGTATCGTAACCACCGAATTCAATATAGAGGGGAACCCCATTTCCAAGTTTATCGACCTTGTGCTCGAGGTCAAACCCGACCAGGTCACCCTGGTGCCCGATTCCGTTGATGCAATCACCTCGAACGCAGGATGGGATACCATCGAATATAAGCAATTTCTGAAGGATGTCATCGGCACCTTTAAGGAGAACGGGATACGCACCTCCATTTTCACCGATCCCGTGCCCAAAATGATCGAAGGTGCTGTGGAAACAGGCACGGACCGAATCGAGCTTTACACCGAAAGTTATGCGGTACAGTATGCCGAGGGCAAGCACGAGCTGGCCGTAGAACCCTACGTCGAAGCGGCCAAATTGGCATATCGCCTAGGGTTGGGACTCAACGCGGGCCATGACCTGAGTCTTGACAACGTCAACTATTTCAAGGAAAAAGTACCCCACTTGCTCGAAGTTTCCATCGGGCATGCGCTTATTTGTGAATCGCTATATTTGGGACTCGAAAACGTTGTCAATATGTATCTGCACCGGTTGAAATGATTTAAGGCCTATGGAGGAAAAAATCCTACATTCAAAAATAGAGGGCGAGGGACGGCCATTGTTGATTTTGCATGGTTTTCTAGGGATGCTGGACAACTGGAAAACCTTGGGGGGCCAGTATGCGGAATCGGGATTCGAGGTGCACCTCATCGACCAACGCAACCACGGACAGAGTTTCTGGTCCGACGATTTCAACTACGATCTACTTTCGGAAGACCTGCTCCGCTATACGCAACACCACGAAATCGATCGAGCGGTACTCTTGGGACACTCCATGGGCGGGAAGACGGCCATGCAGTACGCCTGCGACCATCCTCACCTTGTGGAAAAATTAGTGGTCGCCGATATCGGTCCCAAGTTCTATCCGCCCCACCATCAGCCCATCGTTGACGCATTGAACGCGCTTGGTCCCGATGCCTTTAGCTCGAGAAGTACCGCGGATGCCGAACTAAAAAAACACATATCCAATCTAGGCATCCGGCAATTTCTTCTTAAAAATCTATATTGGATCGAAAAGGGCAAGCTGGCGTTTCGCTTCAACCTCGAGGTGCTTAGCGAAAAAATGGGGGAAGTGGGGGAAAATATCGGCTCATCGGACTACTATGAAGGCCCTACCCTCTTTCTTCGTGGTGACCGTTCGGAGTATATCGCCCCGGGCGATCTCCCCGAATTCAGAAAACACTTTCCAAAAGCTGAAATGGAGACCATTGAAAAGGCCGGTCACTGGCTGCATGCCGAGAACCCGGACCAATTCTTTGAGAAGTCTCTGGCGTTTATGAAAGATTAAGCGTCAATGGTTCAAATGAAAAATACTATGCATGCATAATTTTTTGTGGAAAACATTGTACGTATGGGATTTTTGGTTAATTTTGATTACAGGTATAAATTAACATGTCCTTAACAACCCCCTAAGACAAAACGATGAAGAAGATTTTAGCGTTACTTGCCTTTTGCAGTCTGTTCGCAATTTCGTGCAGCAATGACGACAATGCGCCGGTAGGCCCCACGCCCCCCGAACCCACTCCTGAAAATTACACCAGCGGCTCCGCAGATTTTTCAAACTACGTGGCCCTTGGAAACTCCCTGACCGCCGGATATTCCGACGGCGCCCTGTTTATGGACGGCCAAGAGGCGTCCTTTCCCAATATGCTCGCCGGCAGTTTCGCCGAAGTGGGCGGAGGTGAATTCAAAATCCCCTTTATGGCAGATAACTTGGGCGGACTGACTTTGGGAGGAGAAAAGCTCGAGGGCTTTGAAAATCGATTTATTCTGTCCTTCGCCTCCGGCTCCCCCTCCCCGGTACGCTTAGAAGGGCAAGGCTCCACGGAAGTAACGAATGTATTGTCCGGTCCGTTCAACAACATGGGCGTGCCGGGCGCAAAGATCTATCATCTGGCAGCCCCCGGTTATGGCAGTCTCGATGCCCTGGCCATCGGGGCCGCGAATCCGTATTTTGTGCGGTTCGCCTCCGACCCTATGGCTACTGTAATTGGCGATGCCGTGGCACAAAACCCCACCTTCTTTACAATGTGGATCGGTAACAACGATATCCTATCCTATGCGACATCTGGTGGATCAGGGGTAGATCAGGAAGGCAACCTCGATCCTTCTATCTACGGCCCTAACGATATCACCGACCCCAACGTATTCGCAAACATATACAACCAGCTGTTACAGGCCCTTACCGCCAATGGCGCCGGCGGTGCGCTGGCCAATTTGCCCGATGTAACCACGGTTCCATATTTCACGACGGTACCTTTTGATCCCTTGGATCCCACGAATCCGGATTTCGGGCCGCAAATTCCGACCTTGAACCAGAACTTTGCGGGATTGAACCAAGTTTTCGCCGCCCTGCAAGTGCCCGAACGCTCCATCGTCTTCGCCGAGGATGCCGCCAGTGCCCTTGTCATCAAGGACGAGTCGCTGCCCGACCTGTCACAACAGATTACCGGCGCCTTGATGCAGGGAGGATTGGATGCGGGTACCGCGACCGTCTTTGGAATGCTCTACGGTCAGGCCAGACAGGCCAATGAGAACGACCTAATCGTACTCACCGCCCAAAGCGAAATCGCAACGCTGAACGAAACTGCCTTTGCATCGTTACAAGCAATGGGACTCCCCGCCGCCAATGCCGGGCAACTCGCGGTAAACGGGGTAACCTATCCTTTGGAAGACCAATGGGTGCTGACCCCTGACGAGCAGGCTACGGTCTTGACGGCGACGGAAAAGTTCAATACGACCATCTCGGGGCTGTCCGACCAATACGGACTGGCGTTTGTAGATGCGAACGCGGTCTTAACCCAAGCGGCCAGTGAAGAAGGCATTCCCCTCTCCGACGGCAGTAGCGTGACCGCCGAATTTGCAACGGGCGGCGGGTTTTCGCTCGACGGGGTGCACCTCTCCCCACGGGGCTATGCCATCATGGCCAACGAATTTATCGAGGCCATCGAAACCACCTACAACGCCGATTTGCCCGAAATCGATCCGCTCGAATACAAGGGACTTTACGTCAACTAGTACAAAATAACAAGATAAACCGACCGACATAAGGACAGAAAGGCCGAAAATTCGGAAAATGAGTAAAGGAACGGGGTGATCTGTCCTAATCGGGGGCCATCCAACCCTGAGAGAATTATTTTCAAGTGACGTCGAACCGACAAAGGCCTTCATACTTGGCTGGCGACCTTGATTCAAATTAAAGTTCTAATTTTGGAGACGTCGGATACTCCGGTGCCGTCGTCCAACTAATACCATTCTAAAGATGAAACTCATATTAAGGGTACTCCTCAGCGGTCTCGCGGTCGTAATTTTGTCGAAAATATTGCCTCATGTTTCGGTCGACAGCTATTTTACGGCCATCGTGGTAGCCATCGTGCTGAGTCTCTTGAATCTGATTGTAAGGCCAATTCTTGTCATCCTGACACTTCCGGTGACTATTTTGACCTTGGGCCTCTTCTTGTTGATCATCAATGCCATAATCATCCTATTGGCCGATAATCTTATCAGCGGTTTCAGTGTCGACGGCTTCTGGTGGGCGCTGCTGTTCAGCTTACTACTCTCTTTTTTACAGTCCCTGTTGTACTCCCTCCTAGATGAAAAGGGCAAGGTGTAGGACGAAAACCCAGTGGTTTTCCTTTAGAGCTAAAAGCCTTCAATCTAGATTACTATCTGATAACCAAGCATTTATAAGCAAAAGTGTTTCATAAAAACTAAAAGACGCATCCTAACGGACTATAATTCCTCGGCGATAGTCCACATGTATTTACAAAAGGCCCTTATGTAGGCATCCCAAAAAAACACCGCCCTTTCACCCGCTAATTCATTCCCCCCCCCATCCAATACGAAGTCAGCAGCACGTCTACTACATCGTGAAAACCAGTGCTAAAGGTTGATAGCGGTGCTTCCCGGCATGCTATTCCATCTTGCCCAAAAGTTTGGCCCGCAGCGGTTTCAAAACTTGGTAGGATACTCAAATTGTACTACTTTTGCATCCCGTTTCGAGGAACTTTAATAAAGATGATTTAGATGAATATTACCAAAGAGCAGATCGACGACCTCAATGCAGTCGTAACCGTAGCCATCACCAAGGAGGATTATCAGGAAAAAGTGGATAAGATCCTGAGAGATTATAGAAAACAGGCCGATATTCCCGGTTTCAGAAAAGGCCACGTGCCTTTGGGACTGATCAAAAAACAATATGGGAAGTCCATTTTGGTAGACGAGGTAAACAAGCTGCTACAGGACAACCTCAACAAATATTTGACCGAGGAGAAGCTTGATGTTCTAGGGAATCCGTTGCCCAAGCAACAGGATAATTTCGATTGGGACAATGAAGAGCTCGCCTTTGAATTCGAATTGGGCCTTGCCCCCGATTTCGAGGTTTCGCTCGATACCGAAGAGCCGATTACCCGATACAAGATCGTTGCCGACGAGAAAATGGTCAACGAGCAGGTCGAGCGCTTGCGAAAACAGCACGGAAAACTCATCAGTAAGTCCGAAGTCAACACAAAAGATGAGGTTACCGGCACCTTTACCAACGAAGAAGAGGAGATAGACAACAAGGCTACCCTAGAACTGGAGAAGATCGAGGACGAAACGGCACTTGAAAGCCTCAAAGGAAAAAAGGTCGGCGATTCGATTACGCTGAACACCAAAGGCCTCTTAAAGGACGATTATCTTCTATCGAGCGTTTTGGGAGTAACCCAGGAAAAGGCCAAGGATCTTGATATCCAAGTCGTTTTCACCATCGAGGAAATCAACGAACGGGAACCTGCCGAACTCACGCAGGAATTCTTTGATACCATTTTCGGGGAGGGCAATATAACTTCCGAGGAGGAAATGAAGGAACGTATCAAAGAAGACTCCGAGAAACAGTTCGAGCAGCAGGCCGACCAAAAGCTGCTGAACGACGTAACCGAATACTTTATCGAAAACATTGACTTCGAGCTTCCAGCGGAATTTTTAACCAAGTGGATAAAAATGACCGGGGAAGAGCCTTTGACCGAAGACCAGGCCGTCGAGGAATACGAAAAATCGGAAAAAGGACTTCGTTACCAGTTGATAGAAGGTAAAATCATCGAGGACAACGACATACAATTACAGCGCGAGGAGGTTATGGAGTTCGCCAAGGGCTACATTCGCTCGCAAATGGCGCAATATGGACAATTAGATCCCAAAGAGGAAGAACTCGATGGCATTGCCGCGAGGGTATTGGCAAACCAGGACGAGGCAAAGCGTTTGTCGGAGCAGTTGATGAGCCAGAAACTGCTTGAACTTTATAAGGAAAAAGCAAATCTGAAAACCAAGGAAGTGAACTACGAAGATTTTATTAAGGAAGTTTACGGATAATGATTTCCGGTTGATTGCGGAAAGTCTTTAACAAATATAGGGTATCTTTACCTTACCGAGAATCAGCATCTCGATGCTTTTTTCACTACACCTTTCGAAAACAAGAAAATGGATTACGGAAAAGAATTCAAGAAATACGCCACCAAAGACCAAGGTGTCAATAGTATGTATTACGACAAAATAGTCGAAAGCATGCACCCTGTAGGGCTCACCCCTAACATCATCGAAGAACGACAAATGAACGCCGTTGCCATGGATGTCTTCTCGCGGCTGATGATGGACCGAATCATCTTTCTGGGTACCGGAATCAACGATCAGGTAGCCAACATCGTTCAGGCCCAGCTATTGTTTCTGGAAAGTACCGATGCGGCAAAAGACATCCAAATATATATCAATTCCCCAGGCGGAAGTGTTTACGCCGGACTGGGCATCTACGATACGATGCAGTTCATCAAGCCCGATGTGGCGACCATCTGTACCGGTATGGCCGCCTCAATGGGAGCCGTATTGCTCTGTGCAGGTGAAAAGGGCAAACGCAGCGGATTGACCCATTGCCGAGTCATGATACACCAGCCCATGGGCGGCGGGCAGGGCCAGGCGAGCGATATCGAAATTGCGGCCCGCGAAATTCTACAGATCAAGGAAGAGCTTTACGAGATTATCGCCAAGCACTCGGGGCAGACCATCGAGAAAGTAAACGAAGACAGTGATCGTGATTATTGGATGAAGGCCGACAAAGCCAAGGAATACGGAATGATCGACGAGATTTTGAAGAGGGATAAGGACTCGTGAAAAAATTAAAAATATGACGCGAAGCCAGCTAATGGTAGGTGCAGTCTATAAACTTGTGGCTTCGACGGTCAGGTATGACCACCAGACAATACACTTTTCGATAAAAGGTAAACCAAAACGAAAAACACAGCGTTACTATTTAGGTTCAAGTTTCCGGTTTACGTAAATAAGAGAACATAAGACTATGGCGAAGGAAAATTTAGAGTGTTCATTTTGTGGAAGGAAAAAGCCCGAGACCAACCTATTGATCGCAGGGCTCGATGCACATATCTGTGATCGCTGTATAGAACAGGCCCACGGTATCGTAACCGAAGAATCGAGGCAGACCAAGACCAATGACCTTTCTTCGGAACTTATACTGAAAAAGCCACAGGACATCAAAGATTTTTTAGACACCTATGTCATCGGACAGGAACGGACTAAAAAAGTAATGTCCGTCGCCGTTTACAACCATTACAAAAGGCTGTTACAACCCAAGTCCAAAGACGATGATATCGAGATTCAGAAGAGCAATATCATCATGGTCGGCAACACGGGTACCGGTAAGACCTTGGTAGCCAAGACCATTGCCAGGATGCTCAACGTACCTTTGGCCATAGTTGATGCCACTATATTGACCGAGGCCGGCTATGTTGGCGAAGACGTTGAAAGTATTCTTACCCGGTTGCTTCAAGCGGCCGACTACAATCTGGAAAAGGCCGAACGCGGTATCGTGTTCATTGATGAAATCGATAAGATTGCCCGCAAGAGCGACAATCCATCGATTACCCGCGATGTTTCGGGGGAAGGCGTACAGCAAGGTCTCTTGAAGTTATTGGAAGGTACCACGGTCAACGTCCCGCCCAAAGGTGGACGCAAGCATCCCGATCAAAAATTCATCGAGGTAAATACCGAAAATATTCTATTCGTTGCCGGTGGTGCCTTTGACGGTATCGAACGGGCCATTACCAAGCGCTTGAATATGCAGGCGGTAGGCTATAGCGCTTCCAAGGCAGATGAAACCCTAGATCAGACCAACATCCTACAGTACATAATCCCAAAAGATCTTAAGGAATTCGGATTGATTCCCGAAATTATTGGTAGGCTGCCCGTCTTGACCCATATGAATCCATTGGATGCCACTACCCTACGCGCTATTCTTACCGAACCGAAGAATGCGATTATCAAACAATATGAAAAGCTTTTCGCTATGGACGATATCAGCTTTAGCATTACCGATCAGGCCTTGGATTACATCGTGGAAAAAGCAATCGAATATAAACTGGGAGCTAGGGGCCTACGATCCTTGTGCGAGGCTATTTTTACCGACGCCATGTTCGAAATGCCAAGCACCGACGAGACCGAACTTAAGGTTACCAAGCCCTACGCGGAAGATAAGTTATCGTATGAAACAATCAAGAAATTGAAAGCGGTTTCTTGAAACAGTTCTACCAACATTTGAGGGTAAAATTGTAATAGTTTAGAACTTGACTTAAGACAAAAGGACGTAAGACGTAAGACAATTGGTCATTATACCTTGACGTACGGCCATTTGTTGGAATTTCACCCTTAAGTCCATCGTGTTCGGATTTATGGCCTAAGTCATAAATCTGGAGAATTCATTGATACCTTTCAAGAACATCTGTGGTAGGGCCCTTGAAATTAATTTCCGTTATCAGCTTTGCAAGTAAGAGGATCAGGGGTCGTACGGTCAAAGATCACACCCCATAAATTCCTAAACCCATAAACTGATAAACTCAAATCACACCGCTTTTTCCCGTTTTTCCCGGTCCCATGATTTTTGGGTGACCGAACGTAGTAGATCCAAGCAGACTTTTTGAATCACCTTATCGTCGGTGTACATTTTATGGCCGAAACCTTTGATCAGCTCGGCTTTCAAGCCCGTTTCTTCGTACCATGTTGATTTCGGTCGATAAATGTCCAAGTCGCCGAACAATGCGGTGGTCTTGCAACCCGGCCTTTTCTTTTCGCCGCGTATCCTAGTCGAGGAGACGGTGTAGAGCGATTTCATGGATAGTCCCGCGAGGTTGGCTTTCCAAGCGATAGTACCCCCCGTGCCGAAACCCAGATAGTGGGCCGGTTTTTTCTCTTTTTTCAAAAGATGGACGGCTGCGGTATCAATGCCGCCATCGACAAAGGCCTTGAGAATATTTTCTTCGGAATGCACTTGTACTTCCAAGTGCGCCAATTGCTGGCTGTCGTAAAAGGTAATATCGAAATACTGCTGTAGGTACGCGAGATAAGATGTAATCCATTGTCCCTTTTTTACGCCCCACATATCGGAAATAATGACGAGTCTTTCTGCCATAACAATTACGTGTTTTAATTAGCTTGTACGTCTATCCTTAAGAATTTCGATTTTCAGAAACAATAGGGGTACATTGGGTTAAGTTCTTGTCGCTAATTTGCACCTTAAACGGTAAATATCCATAATTATTTGTTCATTCGAAGCAATTCTTCGATGTAATCCCGCTTGTTGGACAATCTGGGGATCTTGTGCTGTCCCCCGAGCTTACCCTTCGATTTGAGCCAATCATAAAACAACTGTTGCCTTGCAACGTGTATTTTTGGCATGTTCAAGGTGATATTGTTATACCGCTTGGCCTCGTAATCGGAGTTCAATGCTTTGAGGGCATTGTCGAATACCTCGGTAAAGTAATCGAGATTTTGAGGCGGCTTACGAAATTCGACAATCCATTCGTGGGCTCCTTTTTCCCTACCGGCCATAAAAACAGGTCCGGCAGTATAGTCCTTAATCTCGGCCCCGGTCTTTAGGCAAACCGTTTTCAAGGCCTCCTCGGCGTTCTCGATAATCAACTCTTCACCGAACACATTAATATGGTGTTTGGTGCGGCCCGTAACCTTGATCCGATACGGATCCGTTGACGTAAAACGTACCGTGTCGCCGATTTGGTAGCGCCATAGCCCCGCATTGGTGGTGATAATAATCGCGTAATTGGTATCGGTCTGCACCTCCCAAAGCGGAATCGCTTGTTGGCTGGCGGTACCATAGCTGTCCATGGGAATGAATTCGTAAAAAATACCATAATCCAGCATCAACAAGAGCTCGTCGGACGCGTTTCGGTCCTGAATAGCGAAAAAGCCTTCTGACGCATTGTATATTTCGTAGTATCTGAAATTTTTGCGGGGAAAGAGTTTGCGATACTGTTCTTTATAGGGATTAAAATTGACTCCCCCGTGAAAATAGACTTCCAGATTCTCCCAAACCTGGAAAATATGGTTCTTTCCGGTTTCCTCGAGTACACGATTGAGCAACACCAACATCCAAGAGGGGACGCCCGCCAAGCTAGTTACGTTTTCTTGGGTACTTTCCTTAATGATGGCCTTCAGCTTCTGTTCCCATTCGCTCATTAACGAGACCCGATTGCTCGGGGTGCTGCTAAATTCGGCCCATAGGGGCATATTGTCAATAAGAATGGCGGACAAGTCGCCGAAAAAGGAGCCGTTGTCTTCGTAAAGTTCCTTGCTTCCGCCCAACCGGAGGCCTTTTCCCATAAAAAGCTGGGAATTTTCGTTATTGTTCAAATACAGACAGAGCAGGTCTTTCGCCGACTTATAATGGCAATCTTCCAAAGACTCCGAGCTAACGGGAATAAACTTGCTCTTGGCATCGGTAGTGCCACTGCTCTTGGCAAACCACTTTATCGATGTCGGCCAGAACAGGTTCTGTTCGCCCCGGCGGGTTCGTTCGATCAAGGGCTGCATCTCTTCATAAGATACGATGGGCACACGCTCGCGAAAGGTGTTATAGTCGGTAATGCTTTTGAACCCGTGCTTTTTCCCGATTTCAGTGTCCTCGGCTATTTCGACCAACTGCTGCAATACCTCTTCCTGCACTTCCACGGGGTACTTAAGGAAAAGCTCAATTTGATGATAACGCTTTTTCAAAAGCCACGAGGCTATGGAATTTACTATGGGTATCGGCATTATTTTGGATATCTTTATCGGGATAAAAGTAAGTAAAAGTTAAGACATGCAGTACGAAGGCGTATTACGAAAAATGAAATCCGAAGTCGGACATCCTATTCAATATTACCTTCTTTTCGAGGATGATTTTTTAAATGTCAACCAAGTACTCAACAGGGCATTGAGCATCCGTTTTATCAAATACCAATGTTTGAATTGTGGGGAAGACCGTCCCGTTTATCGCCAAGGTTTCTGTAAAAACTGTTTTTTTGATATTCCCTCCGCGGGCGACTGGATCATGCGTCCCGAACTGAGTACCGCACATTTGGACAAAGAAGATAGAGACCTGGAATACGAGAAGAAAGTGCAGCTCACGCCCCATATCGTCTATTTGGCGAACTCCAGCAATATCAAGGTCGGAGTGACCCGAAAGTCGCAAATCCCGACCCGATGGATCGATCAGGGCGCGCACGAGGCCATCGAAATCGTGGAGACTCCCAACCGTTTCTTGGCGGGCATCACCGAGGTAGCGCTAAAAGACCATGTCGGCGATAAAACGAACTGGCGCAAGATGCTGACCAACGAAGTAGACGATGAGGATCTGGTAGGTTGGCGCGATAGATTAAAAGGATATATCCCGGGCGAAGCCATTGATTATTTCATTGCATCACGTCCGGAAACCCATTTGCAATTCCCCGTGCTTCGATATCCAAAAAAAGTCAAAAGCTTGAATCTGGACAAGACCCCCAGCTTCTCCGGAGTCTTAAAAGGCATTAAAGGACAGTATCTCATCTTTGAAGATGGCACCGTGTTCAATGTTCGGGGCAACGAGGGATATTTTGTGGGATTGGAGGTACTATAGAAACGATTCTGGCCCTTTTTAGCCCACTTTCGAAATCAAACGGGGCTAAAAAGGGGTACGAATACCATCATGGGGAAGATTCGGGAGGCCGCTGACAACGCGCTGAGCGTGGACGCCAACGAAGGAATACTGTTGTGCGGGGAAGATTCGGGTACCCTAACCGGTTCGCTTGCAGGATAGCCGCAACACAGAATGAGATACAATTCTCTTGTTTAGCATCGATCGATGCCAAAGATTGACGCTACATTCAACATCCACTTAGAAAAGTAAAACGTTATGAACCAAGTAATCCATTTAAAGAATCGACCTAAAGGAAAGCCCGAACTAGAGGATTTCGAATTTGTCGAAGAAAAAAAGCCACAGGCCGCGGACGGCGAGATGCTTCTTAAAACCAAGTATGTTTCCGTAGACCCCTACCTGCGGGGCAGAATGCGGGACGAAGAATCGTATATTCCTCCTTTCCAGCTAAACGAACCCCTTGAATCCGGCATTATTGCCGAAGTGGTCGAATCGAAAAACCCCAATTTTGAAAAAGGGGATTTTGTCAACGGAATGCTGGATTGGAAGGAATATCAAACCGCTACCGGAAATGGTCTGAACAAAGTGGATCCGGACAAGGCATCGCTCTCGGCCTATCTTGGTATTCTGGGACTCACCGGACTTACCGCCTATATCAGTCTAGAGCACATCGGCAAGCTTCAGGAAGGGGAAACCCTGTTGGTGTCGGGAGCCTCGGGGGCGGTGGGCAGTACCGTCGGGCAAATCGGAAAAATTAAGGGCTGCCGTGTCGTTGGAATCGCGGGAACCGATGAAAAAATCAAACTGATGAAAGAAAAGTTCGGTTTTGACCACGGTATCAACTATAAGACCATCGATGACATGAACCAGGCCGTTGCCAAGGCTTGTCCCGATGGCGTCGATGTCTATTTTGATAATGTAGGCGGTGAGATTCTCGATGCCGCCATGCAGAACATCAATAAAGATGGACGGGTCATCAACTGTGGAGCCATTTCCCTTTACAATATGACCGAAACACCAAAAGGACCTAGATACGAGGGCATTATGGTCAAAAAGACGGTGCGAATGCAAGGTTTCCTAGTACGCGACCATGTAAGGGAATTCGGTCCTGCTACCCAGCAGTTGGCCCAGTGGCTTAGCGCGGACAAACTGACCTATGAGGAAACCATCGTGGAGGGTTTTAAGAATATTCCCCAGGCGTTTCTCGATTTGTTCGAAGGAAAGAACAAAGGAAAAATGGTCGTGAAGGTTTAAAAATCCCAATTCCAAAATAAGGAAAGGTGTCCCGAGCATAGACGAGGGGCCACATTCGTATTGCGTAAGTAAGTCACCTACCTCGGCGCAAAGCCCCCGAGGCCTTCGTAAGGAAATAGTTGTAGCTCTTCGAGGCAAGCCTCGGAGCATTCAAATCTCGATTATCGCGTAATTGGCTTATTCGGAACGGTCACCATGGTCATCGACCGTTGTGGCGGCTCACTTCTTTTTCGTGCTATCTTTCTTTTTGCTACCAAAGAGACCGCCGAGGATATCCTTGGCCGTTTCCTTAACGGCGTCCCCCTCGGTTTTTGGAGGTACGGAATCTTTAACGGTCGAGGTTGAATCTTGCTTCTTTTTGCCTAAGAGTCCGCCTATTATCTCTTTCGCGTCCCTATTTTTTGTCGAGTCTTTTTCCGACTTCTCCCCTTTAAGGGCATCACCGATCAGGTCTTTGACCTTGTCCTTGCCTTTGTCGAGGAGTTTTTGCTTTTGGATTTCTATCAGCCGGTCGGTCAGGCTTTTTACCCCCGAGGAAAGGTCGGTGCTGACACTGGGACTTGTATAGTTACCTTTGATATTCGTGACAACGGGAATGGTGAGGTTATCTAGGTCTTCTTCCCCGAGCTGGGACAATAGTTTGTTCACTTCGCCCCCGAGGTATTTGGCGGGCACTTCCATCGTCGCCTTATAGTTCAGCTTTTTATCAAAGGTGTGGCCTCCGTCGATGTTGATGGCGATATCCTTATAGTTTATGGTAAAAGGTTTGACGGAAACCAATCCGTTTTCAAAAGACAATTTTGTCTTTAGGTCCTTCAGGTCCAATTGATCCAAGTCAATAAAGTCGAGTTTACTGTCCAAGGCCGACAACAACGGGGCCTTTTCGGTATCGATTTTTTCAGTTTCGATGTTCGCCAGAATAGTACCGCTCAGGGTCATCAAATCGGGCAGCAAATCGTCGGTCAGGTTTCCCGAAAGGGAAATATCTGAATCCAGGTTACCATGTAAAATCTGTGCGATTGGTGCCAGGACCTTAAAGAGTTCCAAAGATTCGAAAGTTTCCGCGATTTGAAGCTGGCTCATATCGAGTTTCATGTCAAAAGTCGGATCTTCCTGTTTCGTGGAGACCTCGCCGTTGAACGCCATTTTTCCATCGAAAATAGAGGAGGTCATGTTCGAAAGCGTAGCCGTTTCGTCCTTGATCCGCAAGATTCCCCTTACATCTTTGAGCATCAAATTATCGTACAATACCGTATTGGCGGCGGCATTGATGGTTACATCCAAAAAAGCGGGAATCTTTATCTTCTCGTCTGAATCTGAAGCTTCCTTTTCATCGTCGGACTTCCCCGTCTTTTCCGCGGGTGGATTATCCGTCTCCTCGACCATAAAATCGTTCAGGGAAAAGGTGTTGGACTTCAGGTCGAAATTACCTCTTACCTTTTCATCGTTGAACATATAGCCCAACATATTTTCAATGCTTCCCTTGGCGTTGAAATCTGTTTTACCGGTCTTCCCTTCCAGTTGCTCCAGAGTAACGGCTTTTGTGGTAAAGGTCACTGTGCTAGTGCCCAAGGTGATAGGGTTGGCAAAATCGCCCGAAGTATATTCAAAATCCTTCAGGCTCAGTTTGCCCGTAGTCGCAGTATTTTCATACTGCTTATTCTCGATCGATGCCATATCGAATGCCGTATTGATATCGGCGGATAGCATTCCCTTTAGATTCAAGTCCGACGGCACGGGGTAGGCCTTTGACACATTGGCCAGATTCATCTTCCCGTCAATATGGGCGTTCACCTTGGTGTTTCCCAAAAGCTCCTTGACCTTGGCAGACATATTGAACTTGTCTTGATCGATCATAAACGAGAGTCGGTCGAGATCGACATAAGTGTCTTCGGCGATACCCGTATCGTTGTTGATCTTGGTATCGATATGGATGTTCGTCACTGATTTCGGAAGGTCGGGATATTTAAAGGAAGCGTTATTGGAATTGATATCGATCTTGAATTTAGGAATATGCGTTTCATCGACAATGCCGCTGAATTTCCCCTCTACCGTAAAATTGCCCGTGGTCTCTACGTTCTCGATGTTTTTGGAATATTCTTTTGGGATGACCGCTAAAAAGTTCCTAAAATCGGAGGATGGCGTTTTGAAGCTGATATCCACTTCTTGGGTTTCATCGTCGTTCAACTTGACAAAACCATCGAACACCAAGGGCAATTGATTGACCAAGGCCTCGTTTTTTAGGAAGGAATATTTGTTCTGTTTCAGATCCACCCCGATAAGCGCATCGAGGTGCACCTTGTTCTTGTTCAAATAATTGGTGCTATCCATTTCAAAGGACACGAGTCCATCGGTAGTCGTCTGCAGTTCTGAGGTCTCCAAGGAAAGGTCGCCACTGCCTTTGTGCTGCATCTCGGAAATCTCAAAACGCATGCCTGCTGCCCTATCATCGTACACGATTCGGGCATCGGAGATTTCGTAGGATTGCAGGTCGAGTTTGAACCCCTCGCCACTGCCGGCATCCGGTTCAGGATTCGCGTCGGACTCCAAGGCTACGTCATAGCTTGCGTTCTCGGCTTCATCGACCGTTATGTTCAATTTTGCGCCGTCGACGACCAGACTTTTGATTCCGATCGGGTCGTCCGCTCCCTTGAACAGTTCGCCTATTCCCATTTTCAAGGCTACTTCATTGGAGGCAAACAGCGTGTCTCCCTCAAAAGGAGCCTTGTTTATCAAACGCACCCCGGTCAGACTCACTTCCGCATTTGGGAAGCTCGCCAGTAGACTGAGATCGGCATCCTCGAAATCGAAAGTAGCGTTTACATTATTGTTGACATTATTCTTGATGATATCGCCAATTTTGCCTTCCAAGAAAAGCGGAACGGCAATGAGGATGGCGAGGATGACCAAAACAATAATTCCTATAATCTTTAAAGCCTTCTTCTTCATAAAAATTCATCCTTATAAAATTCGATTACAGCGCAAAAAAATTGCTGCTGTCAAGCTCTACGCTAGAGAAGCATGGAATCTTCGTGCTATTCGAAGTTTCTCCAATCCGACCACCGGGCTTTCCTACCAGATATTCAAACTGGGGAGAATGTCAAGTTCCCAATCTCTAAACCGCTAATTTTCCCGGAAAATTTAAATAACCCCGGCAGAAGTCTTTGCTCTAACGTTTTTTTTCTTTGCTCTTTGCTCCGCCCCTACTCTTCCACGCTCTCCCCGATAACAACTCACAAACCGTGCAAATATTATACTTCGAGTTGTATTTCTTCGTTGGCGGCAAGATGGAAGCGTTTTCTTAGGATATAAACGAAAAAATAGAGGAAAGGGGTATCCAAGAATGCTATAAAAACCTTAAAAAGAAAACCACTGATGACCAATCCGACGAACATGCTCCAGGGCAGCACGCCAAAAACGCAGAGCAGTCCGACTACGGTAAAAGTGTCAATAAATTGGGAGAGGAAGGTAGAAAAGTTATTGCGCAGCCACAGGTACCTGCCTCGGGTCAGCTTTTTCCAAAAATGGTAGATACCGATGTCGATGTACTGCGCGAACAAGTAAGCGATCATCGAGGCCAGCACGGCAATCGGGGAAAGGGCGAAGACCTGGGTAAAGATTTTGTCGTTTATGGGAGAGGATTCTATGGCCGGTGCCGCCTCCGCCACTAAAATAATAAGCATGGAAAAAAGAGAGGCAAAAATTCCGGCCGTAACGACTTGGTTGGCCTTTCTTCTACCGTAGATCTCGGAAATAAGGTCGGTGATCAAAAAAGTAATCGGATAGGGAAGCACACCAACCGATATCTCGAAAATGGAAGCCCCGAACACCTCAACCGGTCCGAAGGGGTTCCAATAAAAAAATTTTTGAAAAATCAGGTTAGATACGACCAGGGAGGTGATGAACAGAGCGCCCAGATACAGGTAGATCCTGTAGGCCAGTTTTTTGTCCTTTAGGGTCATTTGATGTCCAATACAAATGGCATCCGTGCCTGTACGCCCTCTTGATCCATAACAGATTTCACTTGTTTGAGAACAGAGTAGGCTTGCGTACCGATTTCTCCTTCGATAAACTCTTGTTTGGCCTTGGTTCCGGCCCCGCCCATATCTTCAAGAAAACGTTCCAGTCCCGTTTTATATTTCGGGAATTTTTTAATGCCATACTCCTCCAGTTCTGCCATGTTCGCAGCCTCGGCTACCGCGTCCTCGAGATTGCCCAGTTCGTCTATGAGTCCGATACGCTGGGCATCGACCCCGCTCCAGACCCGACCTTGCGCCATGCTATCAGCTTCGGCCACGCTAATGTCGCGACCCTGTGCGACCCGTTTCAGGAAGGTGTCGTAGGTGCTTTCGATACTCTCTTGGACCAAATTCCTAAAATCGTCGGTCATGGGTTCGAACAAGGAATACTCCACCGAATTTTTGTTCGTACCCACCTGTTCGGCGTTGATTCCGACGTCCTCGGCAAGTCCCGTCATATTGGGCACGGTTCCGAAAACCCCGATGGAGCCGGTAATGGTCGTCGGTTCCGCGAAAATCTTATCCGCTCCAACGGCGATGTAGTATCCGCCCGAAGCGGCCACGTTGCCCATGGACACCACGACCGGTTTCTTTTCCTTGGCCAGTTCGATCTCACGCCAAATGATATCGGATGTGAGGGCACTACCGCCCGGGGAGTTCACCCGGAGCACAATGGCCTTGACCTTGTCATCGTCCCTAGCATCCCGCAGGGCCTCGGTAATAATTCCCTGACCGATGATGTCAGGACCGCCTTCCCCGTAGAGAATTTCGCCCTGGGCAAATACTACGGCAATCTTATCCGCTCCCATATTGGTCGCCTTTTTATTTGATCGAATCACGTAGTCTTCTAATAGCACTACGTTCAGATCCTTATCCGATCCGACAGCTCTTTTAAGACTGTTCTCGTACCCGTCGTAAAAAGTGATCCCATCGATGAGTCCGCTTTGCTTCGCAAATTCCGGAGTTCTGCCCCCTAGGGTATCTGCAATTACGTTCAGGTTTTTGGGATTGATTTTGCGCGAATCGGAAATATCGTCGACCATGGTACCCCATAACGAGCTGATCAGTTCATTGATCTGGGTTCGGTTCGCGTCGCTCATTTCGTTCGCGATAAAGGGCTCGACCGCACTTTTATACTTGCCGTGACGAATGACTTCCAATTTAATACCCGACTTTTCCTGAAGATCTTTGAAAAACAGGACCTCCGAAGACAAGCCCCTAAAATTCAGCGCTCCAACAGGGTTCATAAAGATGGAATCCGCGATACTGGCCAAGTAATAATCTTTCTGGGGATAAAAGTCGGCATAGGCATAGACAAACTTACCGTTGCTTTTAAAATCGTTCAGCGCATATCGGATTGCCTGGGTCTGGGCCAGACCGGCGAGGATAAAGTTGTTGTTCAGGCTGATCCCTTTAATATCATCGTCGTTTTTGGCGACGCCAATGGCATTTAAAATCTCATCAAGGCCCTGCGCCTGTTGAAAAATCCCACCTGAAAACGGGTCCATGGGGTTGTCGCCTACATAATCACTAATAGGGCGTTGGAGCTGCAGCTCCAACACCGAGTTTTTCTTAATGGAGACGGAGTCTTCGGAGCTGGTTATGATACCGATGAGCACAAAGAACATGGTAAAAGCGATACCCAGGGCTACGAGCGTCCCCAGGATAGCGGCCAGCAAATTTCGTAAAAATTTCATTGGAGGGTCGTTAGAATTCAATCGGGCAAAGATAGTGAACTCCCCTTGAATTTTTGTTACTTTGCACGACCATTATGACCAGCCTTAAAACCGCATATCTTTCGTTAGGAAGCAACCTAGGTGACCCTTTGGGACATCTGCAGGATGCTGTGTTCGCCCTCCAAAAAAAGGCGGGTGACATAGAACGGATATCGCCGGTGTACCAGAGTAGTTCATGGGGTTTCGAATCCAATGATTTTCTGAACGCCTGCCTTTCCATAAAAACGCAGCTGTCTCCCCACCAATTGCTCGAAACCGCCCTGAAAATAGAACTAGATCTCGGCAGGGTACGGCACAATGAGCATGGCTATCAGGACCGAATAATCGATATCGATATTCTTTATTACGAAAGGGAAACCGTAGTATCGGAGCAGCTGATCGTTCCACATCCGGAGCTGCCCTTTCGAAAATTCGTACTCAAGCCCCTGGCCGATATAGCACCCCAGTTTTACCATCCGGTACTGAACAAAGACACCCGTAATTTGATACAGGAAAGTCGGGACAGGGGCCGGTTGGAAAAGACGGAGTTTCGCCTGTTCAAAGACCGCGGAGAAGTTTTTTCGCACACCAATTTTATAGCCATAGAAGGAAACATCGGGGCGGGCAAGACCACCTTGGCTACCAAAATAGCCGAAGACTACAACGCAAAACTAGTATTGGAGCGGTTTGCCGACAACCCCTTTCTCCCCAAGTTCTATGAAGATAAAAGCCGGTTCGCGTTTCCTTTGGAAATGTCTTTTCTGGCCGATCGCTATCAGCAGTTTACCGATGACACCAGTCAATATGACCTTTTCAAAAGTTTTATGGTGAGCGATTACGACATTTACAAGTCGCTAATCTTTGCACGCATCACCCTGCAACAAGACGAGTATGCCTTGTATCGCAAGCTTTTTCGCTTGATGTACAAAGAAGTAAAAAAGCCTAGAATCTATGTGTATCTCTACCAGACTACGGAGCGGCTGTTGGAAAATATAAAGCGAAGGGGCCGGGATTACGAGCAGGACATTTCTGCGGAATATCTCGAAAAAATTAATAAGGGCTATTTTGAATTTCTTCGGGGCAACCCCGAACAGAACAGCTTGGTCATCGAACTTGGAGATCACGATTTCGTCGAGAACCAGGAGGATTACCAAGCTGTAATCGAAAAAATCGTGAGGTTTGCGATGCGGTTACCGAAGTGATGGACTGGCCGGGCTGCACGCGGGCAGGCCAGCCAGAAAGGTCCAGTTTGGCGGGCTCGACTGAACGTTCGTTCGGGCTGGCAGCCGAAAACTTTTTGGCCGTTCAATATGGGGTCTCGACTGCGCTCGACCTGACATTTTGGCAATACGGAAACACGACTTATAGGCAACTATCCCCGGGGCTTTGCTCCATTTCCCCTAGAGTCAGGTGGATTTCTTGGTAAGGTTTTTATTTCAGATTTGACAGCGGTCCATTTCGACCAAAAGTCCCATACCACGACCCCGACGCTTACAGAAATGTTCAGCGAATGTTTGGTGCCGAATTGGGGAATTTCCAAAACGCCATCGCAGGCGTCTACTACTTTTTGGTCCACTCCCCTCACCTCGTTCCCGAAGACCAGGGCATATTTGTGGGCTGCATCGATTTGCAATTCATGAAGCATTTGGGCGCCTTCGGCCTGCTCGATCGCCAGTGCGGTATATCCATCGGCCTTGAGTCCGGATAGCACTTCCACAGCGTTCTCCCCATATTCCCAAGCCATGCTTTCGGTAGCGCCGAGGGCAGTCCTTCTAATATCTTTATGCGGCGGGGTAGCGGTAATTCCACAGAGGTATATCTTTTCAATCAAAAAAGCATCCGCCGTACGGAAGACCGAACCGATGTTGTTCAGGCTGCGGATGTTGTCCAACACGATGATAATCGGAGTTTTCTCGGCTTTTTTAAAACCGATTACATCAAGCCGGTCGAGCTCTTCGTTCTTTAATTTTCTCATCTTTTTTCCTTCTTTCCGCTTTTTTCCTTCCACCCTACCATCTCTCTTTTCCTTCTTTCCATTCACCCCTCTTTCTTTCCACCTCTCTTCCTTCACTCTTTCTGTTTGCCCTCTCCTTTTTTTCTTCCGTTCTACTTTCCTCCCGCCCTTTCATCCTTACATCCTTCAAATCTTCCATTCTTCCACTCTTCCACTCTTCCACTCTTCCACTCTTCCACTCTTCCACTCTTCTTGATTAAAGAAAAAAAACGCTCCCGGTTCATGCCAAAACGTCTAAAAAGGCGAATTTGCTAAAACAAACTGCCCTAAAGCTTGCAATCCTACGGGAACCATCGCCAAGTGAGGCATCCCCAAGAAAACTATTTCTAAATGAACCCTACCCAGTCCCACTGTCGGGACGACACAGCGGGCAAAGTTATCATGAAATATCAACAAAAGGTAGCGTTCCGCATCAAAAATAGTACATTCGATAAAATAGCATCAAGAACACGAAATCGTCACGATCCGTTTTGGGAAAATCGAAAAAAAGCAAGAAAAAGGTCACCCCTTTGATGAAGCAGTATAACAGCATCAAGACCAAATATCCTGATGCACTGTTGCTGTTTCGGGTGGGTGACTTTTATGAGACCTTCGGGGAAGATGCGGTCAAGGCATCGCGTATTCTCGGCATCATCCAGACCCATCGTAACAACGGGGGCGACCGCACCGAGCTGGCCGGTTTTCCCCACCATTCGCTGAATACGTATTTGCCGAAACTGGTCAAGGCCGGGCAGCGGGTCGCCATCTGTGACCAGCTCGAAGACCCCAAGGCCACTAAGTCCATCGTCAAGCGAGGGGTTACCGAGCTGGTGACGCCAGGGGTCGCGATGAACGACGACATCCTCGAAACCAAATCCAACAACTTTTTATGCGCCGTGCACTTTGGAAGAAAGTTGCTGGGCGTTTCCTTCGTCGATATTTCCACTGGGGAATTTTTGACCTCCGAAGGCACCGCAGAACAAATCGATAAGCTTTTGCAGAACTTCGGCCCCAACGAGGTTTTGGTGCCCAAGACCCACAAAAAAGAGTTCGCCGAGCTTTTTGGAACCCAGTTCCATACTTTTTATCTTGAAGATTGGATATTTCAAGACGATTATGCCCATGAGACCTTGACCAACCATTTTAAGACCAGCACCCTAAAAGGTTTCGGGATCGATCACCTGAACCACGGGATTATCGCTTCGGGAGCGGTCTTGCACTATCTTTCCGAAACCCGGCACCGAAGGCTGCAACATATCAACGGTCTTAAACGAGTGGCCGAGGAAGAATACATTTGGATGGACCGGTTCACCATCAGAAACCTCGAGCTCTATCATTCGCACCACCAAAATGCCGTTACCCTGATCGACATCATCGATAGAACCATTTCACCCATGGGCGGGCGGATGCTCAAAAGATGGATGGCGCTTCCCTTGAAAAACGCAGAAAAAATTCGGGAGCGGCATCAGGTCGTATCCCATTTATTCCAAGATGAAACCATCCTTCGGAAATTACGGCATGCGATGAAACAAATGGGCGATCTCGAACGCCTTATATCCAAGGTGGCCACCGGAAAAATCAATCCGAAGGAAACCATCCAACTAAAGAATTCCCTTGAGGCCATCGTTCCCATTAGGCAACTGACATCCCAAGTTGACAACAATGCCCTAAAATCGATATCGGAACAGCTGGATACCTGCGATGCCCTAAGGGGTAAAATCAAGGAGACGCTTTACGAAGAGGCACCCGTAAATATATTAAAAGGCAAAACTATCGCCGACGGATATTCCCCGGAGCTCGACGAACTTCGCAAGCTCGCTTTTTCCGGAAAGGAGTATTTAGATAAGATGCTGGAGCGGGAAACCGAGCGGACCGGTATATCCTCCTTAAAAATAGCCTCGAACAATGTGTTCGGATACTATATCGAGGTCCGCAACACCCACAAAGATAAGGTGCCCCCCGAATGGACCCGCAAACAGACCCTGGTCAGTGCCGAGCGTTACATTACCGAAGAGCTCAAGGAGTACGAAGCCAAGATATTGGGGGCCGAGGAGCGTATTCTCAGTCTGGAACAGCAATTGTTCGCGCAGCTGACGGTCTGGATGCAGGAATATATCGCCCCGGTGCAGCACAATGCCCGCGCTATCGCCCGGCTCGACTGCCTTTGCGGGTTTGCCCTGCTGGCCAAGGAGAACACCTATGTCGAACCCGTTATCGATGATTCCACCGCCATCGAAATCAAGAACGGGCGACACCCGGTCATTGAAAAACAGCTGCCCTTGGGTGAGGCCTACATCGCCAATGATCTTTTGTTAGATCGTGACGAACAACAGATCATAATGATTACCGGGCCGAATATGAGCGGTAAATCTGCCATTCTGAGGCAGACCGCCTTGATCGTTCTCTTGGCGCAGATGGGAAGTTTCGTTCCCGCGGAATCGGCTAAAATCGGCTATGTCGATAAAATCTTTACCCGGGTGGGGGCCAGCGATAATATATCGATGGGCGAATCGACCTTTATGGTAGAAATGAACGAAACCGCCTCTATCTTGAACAACCTCAGCGAGCGTAGTCTCGTATTGCTGGACGAAATCGGGAGGGGCACCAGTACTTATGACGGTATCTCTATCGCTTGGGCCATTTCAGAATACCTACACGAGCATCCTGCTCGGGCCAAGACCCTGTTCGCCACCCACTACCACGAGCTGAACGAGATGAGCGAAACCTTTGAGCGCATCAAAAACTTCAACGTTTCGGTCAAGGAACTGAAAGATAACGTACTATTTCTTCGTAAGCTGACCCCGGGCGGTAGCGAACACAGTTTTGGAATCCACGTAGCGAAAATGGCCGGGATGCCACAGCAGGTCATCCACAAGGCCAACAAGATTCTGAAGAAACTCGAAAAATCACATTCCAACGAAGAGCTAACCGATACCCTGAACGCTGCGCAGCATGAGATGCAGCTCAGTTTCTTCAATCTCGACGATCCATTGTTGGAGCAGATCAAGGAAGAAATCACGCATCTCGATATCAATACACTGACCCCGGTCGAGGCCCTGATGAAACTGAACGAAATTAAAAGGTTGTTGACGCGCGATAAGAAGGCTACATCCTGAACCGGAAAATGAACGCTTTCGCCCATTGTAGGTTGCTGAGTCCATTTTAAACCTAAACCGTTGGAGCAACTACTGGAAACAGAAAACCTGCTTCTTATCCATTTCAGTTCACCCCTGGAAATCTGGCAAAGGGTAGAAGATTTTTCCATCTTTGGCTGGAAGAGTCTTGAATCCCGAATTCTCGACAGATCCGGTTATCAAGGTGCAACTTAAAAGAAAGACATTTGGGGTTCCGACCTGTTTAATCAGATTTCGAAGCGCTTTTTAGCAAACCTAATTATCAATTTTTTCTCCTGCTTTTTTCTTTGGATTTTGAAGAATTATATTAAATTTGCATCCGCATCGGGTAGAGATGCGACATTCATAATTTTAAAGACAAATGCGAAAATAGCTCAGCTGGTAGAGCGCCACCTTGCCAAGGTGGAGGTCGCGGGTTCGAATCCCGTTTTTCGCTCAAGGGAAACGTCGCTCGCCGGCGTTTTTTTGTTTAAGTCCGATTTGCTCGAGTGGTGGAATTGGTAGACACGCCGGACTTAAAATCCTGTGGGCATTCGCCCGTGCGGGTTCAAGTCCCGCCTCGAGTACAAAGGGAAAGCCAAGGATTCACGTCCTTGGCTTTTTTATGTGAGGTACAATAGGTACAACAAATTGGTATTTAACTTTCGGCAATCGCATAACGGTTCCGGATATAAGTAGTTGAATGGGCTGGAACTTGGCTTTAAAAGTAACAACAGACTGATCTGAAAATTCCTGCAGGATTTTCAGGACAGACGGGTAGATGCAATTACTTGGCTTCATCTTCATCCTGTAATTTAAATTCCTTTTTTGCATTATCATATATATACCCAAATTTTGTACTGAATTTCTGTTCTGTAGATTTATTCCAAAAAACTCTTAATCCATCTTTTTCTTCTGCTGCTTGGACAAAAGCTCTCTGAAGTTTATCGATTGCTTGACTGTATGTATCATTCGGATATAGAGAAACGATTGCAGCGTGAAATTTAATTTTATATTCATGAAAGCTACCTCCCGTTTTCAGTGCATCTCCCCGAAATTTAATTAAATCCGCTTCTCGTAATTGTTGCATATAGCGTTCCAGTGTCCTATCACTATCATCAAGTTGAGCATATTCCTTGTAAAAAGGAATTGTCTTTCCTTCTTTATCGTCAACCGCTCTAAGCAGTGATGCCAACTTGTTTCTCACTCCTTTGGTTACTCTGTCAACTACTCTGGCAATTACTCCGACATCTGTTTCCTCAGCTACTCCACCAGTATGTGTGTCCAAAAAAACGTTTTTCGGAAATTTAAAAACCTTCAACTATTATTAGAAATTAAGCATGGTTTGTAATAATTTTGTAAAAGTCTATAAATCAACCATAAATCCTTGTCTGTAATGGAAACTCCCAGTAATGGAATACAAAAGCTGATACAGATAAGGGATAAATACCTTGAGCTTACAAGAGGGGTCATCGATTATGACAAATTCAACTATTATTCGATTGTCCACCATGGTACTTCGATCGAGGGCTCGACACTTACCGAAGAAGAAACATTTCTGCTGTTGGACGAAAACCTTACCCCAAAGAACAAACCGTTACTCCATACCTTGATGACCGTTGACCATTACAATGCACTTAAATATGTAGTGGAACTGGCCAAATCCAAGAAAAAACTGGACGTTGGGGAGATACGGAAAATTTCATCCTTGATATTAAAAAGTACCGGTTCCACAATTTCTACGATGGCCGGTGATTTCGACTCCTCAAAAGGAGAATTCAGAAAGACGACGGTTCGCGCCGGGAACAGGTCGTTTATGGACTACCGAAAGGTTCCGGAAAAGGTCGGAGAACTTCTCGACCATATCAACAAGAATATAAATCAAAGTAAAGATTTCGTGGAAAATAGTATCTTGGCCTTCGACTCCCATTTCCAGATGGTTTCGATACACCCTTTCGCCGATGGTAACGGCCGGTTGTCCAGACTTCTTATGAACTATGTCCAACACTACCATGGCGAGCCCATGACAATCGTTTCCAATACCGACAGACAGGAATATTTCGATGCCCTTGAAGAGACCAGGAAAAACGAGGATATCGATGTGTTCCGCAACTTCATGTTCAACCAATCCTATAAATATTTCCAGAAAGAGATATTGAACCTGACCGAGGGGCAGAAACAGGACAAATCCAAAGGACGAGGACTATCCTTCTTATTTTAAAATGAGTTAAAGTAAGATTCTAGAGAAATATCTTAACATAAGTTAGAAATTAATCACCTTATCAAGGGCATCATCGGTATCCTGGTGCATGAAGTTCGCTTGATAGTTTATTGTAGTGGTAATTGAGGTATGGCGATAAAGCTTTTGCAACATCTGAAGAGGAATGGCATCCCCAGCAATATTACCAAAACTATGACGGGCAATATGCATGGTCAGTTTTTTATTAATTTTCGCTTTATCCGCAACCCTTGAAAGGTATTTATTAAATTTTTTGGTCGCGTTTTTGTTTTAGCCAAGGGCCCAGCGGCAGCGACACGCTTCTTTAGAGCGTATTCCACCGGCGGTATCCCGCCCAGTCCGTCGTGCGGTCTGTGATGGTTGTAATCGTCCGCCCAGATCTGTGTCCGTTCCCTTACCTGTTCCAGGTCCTCGAATATGTATTTGTCGAGTAGGCCCCTTCGATAGCTTCCGTTGAACCTTTCCACGAATGCGTTCTGGGTCGGTTTTCCAGGCTGTATATATTTGAACTCTATTCCGTGCATTTCGCTCCAATCCCTCGTAAGGTTCGCGATCAGCTCCGGGCCGTTGTCCATCCTTATCTTCCCCGGCTTCCCCTTTTTGTTGATAAGATGGTTCAGCACCCAGACCACTCGATTGCTCGGCAAAGAGAAATCGACCTCTATATGAAGTATCTCCCGGTTGAAATCGTCGATGACGTTGAACGACCTGAAACGCCTTTGGTTCTCCAGCACATCGGTCATAAAGTCGATGCTCCAGACCCGGTTGGCCTCCCCGGGCACCTCCAACGGCTCCTTGACCCTTGCCGGAAGGCGCTTCTTCGCCTTTCTCCGTAAGGGCGGCCCGATGGCCTTATAGATGCGGTGGACCCGCTTGTGGTTTTACCTGTCCCCTGTTCTTAGCCTGCCGTTGTTACTACAAATGCTGTGGACTTCAATGTTCGACGACAAAAAAGCTCAATTCTCCGCCACAGGCTTGAAAGCGGTTTCAGAGCTCAAATCGCTCCTGAATGAACTCAAAAAACTTTTAGAATCCGGACAACTGAAATCGATCCCTGACAGGTGCTATTCATTGGAAGAAGTGGCCGAGGCGCATCGATATATAGATACCATCCACAAAAAAGGAAATTTTATAGCGATAACTTGAAAATCATACACTGCTCTAAACCATACATTTAAATCTCAATCAATTGAATGAAATGTTAAAAATTGCATAATATAGTACCTTTTTATACATAGTACTGTCACAAAATAGAAACTGCCTCGTCTGATAAATGTAGAACGATTTGAAAACAACAATAAAAACCAGAAATCATGAAAGCATCAATCACAAAAACAGCAACAGAATCAAAAACAGGCCAGTACTTTTCATCTTTCAGCAATAGCAAAAGAACGCAATGGGCACGCTATAGACACTTCATCAGATAATCAGTAACTAAAAACAGTAATCATCAATCTATAAAAACAAGGAAATCATGAAAGCATCAATCACAAAAACAGCAACAGAATCAAAAACAGGCCAGTACTTTTCATCTTTCAGCAGCAGCAAAAGAGCGCGATGGGCGCAGTACAGAAACTTTAATCGCTAATCACGATTTGGCCAGTTCGACAATCAAAAAAAACAGTCATGAAAACAAACATCAATATATCTACTGGGGGGCGGATCTTTTCTCCGACGGAATCTAAAAAGTCCGCATTATACCAAAATAATATCCATAGTAAGCGAATCCCTTGGACCGCAACTAGACATTATCAGTGCTTTTAGCAACAATTCACCTTACTAAGGATAAAAAGACGGGATAGGCCTTTAACAAGGCCTATCCCTTTTCTTTGCGTAGAAAGATGCACTTTTCCCTAATCCGCGGAGATTTTTTTGCGATATACTATTTGGTGTTATCAGTAAATAAAACTACAGAGAAATCGGTAAACAGGAATACACAACTTTCGGCAACTAGAAATACATAATTGCCAAGGGAGTGGTTTTGCCCCCCGGGGGGCAAAACCACTCCCTTGAGTTTCGATCCCTTTATTTGGGCGGTTCAAACACACACCGCTAAAGTATGGATACAAGGACCGCAAACACCTGGATTATGTATTGTGAGATTCAACGGCTGGACCGCCCGGGGTTCAGCAAGAACAAGATAGCCAAGCACCTTGGCATCAACTGGCGTACCGTCAAGAAATATTACGCCAAGGTGGACGAGGCGGGGTTCGAACCTCCTGGAAAAGGGTAAAAGGGCAAAAATACAGTACCCTTACGGGGATTTTGTATGCTCCCGCCTGGAGGGGTTCCCGGAGGCTCCTGCCGCGCAGATGTTCGACTGGCTCAAAGAGGCACATCACGATCTGCCGGGGGTATGCAAAAAGACCGCCTATAATTTTGTCATGGCCGTCGGAAACTGTCAAAGAACAGTGCAGGCAAGTGCGACTGAAGGCAGTTGCGGACAGTATGGAAGATGCCGTAACGAAGGCCGAAACCCACGGGACGAGTGGAACTCCTGAACCAACTCTTTAAGAACGAGATCGACCACAGGGCACAAAAAGAGAGGGAACGCCGGAAAAGATATGCGGCACTGCCCTTGGGGCATGATCTGGACGGATATGACCTCACCGGTGAGAATTCCATCGGCAAACAACAGCTCGCACAGCTGTGCGAACTCAAATGGATGGAACGCAACTACAACCCTATCCCGATGGGCCACTCGGGAACCGGAAAAGCGTACCTCGGGGTGGGACTGTGCTCCGATGCCGTGTATCAGGGCTACAGGGCCTACTTCCAGACCATGGAATCCCTGGTAAGGGTACTGAAGATGAAGGACATCACGCGAAAGGAGGCGGTTCTGTACAAACGTATCCGCAAGGCGCACCTGCTCGTCATAGACGACATTATGATGTTCCCGGTGACCAAGGAACAGGCCGTGGCCTTCTTCAACCCGATAAACCATTTGCACGACAGCGCCTCACTTATCATTACCACGAACAAGTCCCCGAAACAATGGGCAGAGGTACTCAACGATTCCGTACTGACAATGGCGATCCTGGACAGGATCCTCTACCGGTGCGAGATCGTAAAGCTCTCCGGAAAAAGCTATAGGATGCAAAACAGGAAAACGATCTTTAAAAACTGAAAAATATCGGTATCCTTGATTCGGGATCGTGTACTTTTAGTTACCGATTCCTGTGTACTTCAAATTACCGATTCCTCTGCACTTTTGCTTTCTGGCAAGAATTTGCGGCTTCTGTATAATAATCGGAACTTTCGATGGGGCTCAACTCCCCAACCTACAAATGCTTGAAAAGATTATCCAAAGAAAATATCACAAAAAGTGTGATTTTTTTTAAAGTGTTGCGAATAATAGAGTAAAGGATGAAGGCAAACAAAAAAGACAGATTCATAACCCTGATAGATGAACATAAGAAGATCATCTATAAAATTGTGAATTCGTATTGCCCGAACAGAGCGGATCGGAAAGACCTGGAGCAAGAAATCATTATTCAATTATGGAGGGCATTCGATAAGTACGATCCAGATTATAAATATTCCACTTGGATGTATCTAATCGCTTTGAATACGGCTATCTCCTTTTACAGAAAAGAGAAAAAATGGTATGCCAAAACCGACTTTTTAAGCGATGATTCCATTTTTGGCCTGGCGGATGAAGACCATGAAGATGGAGTAGAATTGAATCAGAATATCAAACTATTACAGGATTTCATCCATAATTTGAAGGAACTGGATAAAGCCTTGATGTTATTATATCTAGAGGAGAAAAACTATGAGGAAATCGGCGAGATCCTGGGAATCACAAAAACGAATGTGGGCACCAAAATCGGCCGAATCAAATTAAAACTGAAAAAGGAATTTAAAAAATAGAGCATCATGGAAACAAACGAACTAAAAGAACTTTTTGCGGCATACGATGCCAAACTAGACCGAGCATTACAATTGAACGAAAGCTCGCTGAAAAAGATAAAGTTGGACAGAATCCACAAACAGACCCGCTGGATATCTGTACTTAGAAGTATCGAGGTGGTCTCGTTCTCGATATTGGCTGTTATTCTCGGTAGCTTTATAGCCGACAACTGGGCCGTAGCGCATTTGGCCGTTAGCGGGGTCATTCTTCATGTTTTTACGTTGATCGCCCTTGCGGGAAGTATAGGTCAATTGGTTTTGTTGCAACAAATCGATTACGCAAAGCCGATCGTGGAAATCAGAAAAAAAATAGAACTGGTCAATTCACATGCCTTGCTGTTTTTAAAACTGGTATTTCTCTCGGCGCCGATATGGTGGGCCTATCCCGTAGTAGCGCTGAACTATTTTTTCAATATCGATATCTATCCCCATATAGATCCCGATTTTGTGGTAAAATATGTCGCGGTCAATGCTTTATTGGTTTTCCCTCTTCTTTGGTTTTTAAGTAAATTGACCTATAAAAACCTACATATCAAATGGGTGCGAAAGACCATCGGCTTTTTTACCGGGACAAAAACAAAGAAGTCCTTGGAGTTTTTAAATGAGATAGAGGAGTTTGAAAAATAATTCCACTTTGCTAAATCCGAATAAATGAAAACCAGAAAGACTATTGCCGTTGCCTTTATTGTTTTATCAGTGATACTTGGCGTTGTCTTCTATTTGAAAATCGATTACCCCGAAAACTTTGTAGGATATTTCAAGAAATCATATTACGGCCAATTCGGACCTTTGGCGATTTGTGTGGAGTTGTTAGTTGCCGCTATTTATCTTTTTATGGGACATGAAAAATGCAATTTTGCCTTGGCGTTGTTTGCATTTACAGCTTTGTCGGATATATTGTTCAATCTAACGGGCATCTTTATAAGCGGAGTCCCCAATTATGCCATGGTGCTGTTCTTTGTTTGTGCAATGGTGTCCTTATGGATAGCCTTTTCAAATGTATTTAATTTGGGAAGAATAACCCTTGCATGGGCAATAACAAGTTTTATTCTTGGGAATGCGATCGAGTTTTACTTTAACTATTTTTAACTGATTTAGAACCCGATTTTATGGAAAGAACCACACCTTTTTATGATTTCAAAACAAGGGATTTTCCTGAAGACGAGGCATCCTGTTTCAATGGTTTGAAAACTAAACAAGAAACTTTATGGGAAACAACAATAAGTGCAAGTTCAGAATGTACATACGATACTACGGCTTCCAAAATGGGGAATCTCATCAAGGTTTTAAACTTTGACCGAATCGATAATCATAAATCCGGCAAAAGGGTCTTTGTAAAAAAATAGCGGTAAATGACATAGATGTGGTTAAGCGCATTTTAGAATATGAACGGAACTGTCATAACTCGCTTAGATATGCCCTAATTCCCGAGACTCCTAAAAAAGGGTATAATTCCAACTCCTATATACGGGGTGCCTTGGAATATTCTGGACTTATCGACTCGTTAGAGGTGCCCAGTTGTTTTAAATCGCCTAGATTGTCAAAAGGAGTAACAGAATTGGGCAATTAAACTACGGAGCTTAAAAATTGCTGAATGCAATACGTATTTCGAACCATTTCCATTATGCTAATATCTAAGATATGAAAGCCTCAATACTGCATAGGGCCATTGATATCTATACACCACACCTATCTTTAAAATCCCGTAAAGAATTAGCATCCATTTGCGAAGAGCAAAACTTTAAAAGCGGAACACTTCTTTTTAAACCAAATCAACCCGAACAATCTGAATATATCCTTTTGCAGGGCATTGCCCATACTTTTTTGTTAAACTTCGAAGGAGAGGAAATCACGCTTTCCTTTTTTGAAGACAATACCGTTTTACCTCCTTTTGTTACGCGAACGCAAAAGGGAAAATCGATACTGCATTGTAAAGCGATTACCGACTGTACTTTTGTCCAAATCGATGCCAAAGCATTTGAATCATTAATGATAGACAATCTTGAGATACGTGAATTCGGCAATACTGTCCTGCGACAAGAACTTTTGAATAAGGTAAACAAAGAAATCCGAATGGCATCATGGTCGGCCAAGGAAAGGTTGGAACAATTCCGAAGAGATTTCTCAATGTTGGAGAACAAAATTCCCCATCCCATGATCGCTTCCTACTTAGGCATTACCAATGTTTCCCTAAGCCGATTAAGAAAGCAGACCTGAAATCGCTTTTTATCATTTGTTAATGTAGGGGCCCAACGAGGGTCGTTCCTTTGTCTAATAAAATTCGAGGAATGAAAAAGCTAAGAGCGATTATCGGAAAGAATCTTCAGGGCAAAAAGGTACTGGCCCTTTTTATAATGACCAGTTTCATCTATTTCATAATGTTGGGGATAACCATTCCACTTGTTTCAGGATATGCAGAAGGATTAAAATTATTGGATATGATGCCGACCGGTTATAATCTTGATTATGTAAATACACTGTTCGATGCCCTCGGGCCGAAGGGAAGGGACACATACTTGTATCGTCAACTTCCTATAGATATGATCTACCCGGCACTATTCGGCATCAGCTATTGTTCGATACTCGCTTACTTTTTGAAAAAGTTGAACAAGTTTGATACTAAGTTGTTTTATCTCTGTTTGCTACCGCTATTTGCGGGATTGGCAGATTATTTAGAGAATTTTGGAATCATTAATTTACTGATCAATTATCCCAATTTAACATCTGGAATGGTAACAAACGCTGCTTTTTTTAGTCTTTTCAAAAGCGGGGTTACGACCCTGTACTTTATAATTTTATTGGTGACGCTTATCCTGATGGGAATTAGAACCTTGAGAAAATGAAAAATTTTGCCCTATTATTGCTTACGGTCATGATTGTCAGCAGTTGTTTGCAGCAAGAAGCAAAGGAAGTTGGAAAGGAAGGAACATACAGCGGCATTTTTAACCATGGCAATCTTTCGGATGCCATATCCTTCGAAATAAAAAAAGATTCCACCGACTGGAAGGTATTCTTTACCAGTTTGGAGCAGAATGCATTTCAGATACCGGCAAGAAAGGTTCAAGTAAGCGGAAAGGTCCAAACCATGGTTCTCCAAAATATGGGTTCCCAATCTTGAAGAAGTTCAGGCCGATCCAAAACTTTTAAACGGTCCCATGCCATATTTTCAGAAAACCAAACAGCCCATTTTAGTAATTTAAGGAACTTTGGACGAAATCATTCCCGAAAACAGCCATGAAATAATCTCAAAGGCGTTGGAAAAAGGGGGTAACGAAAGTTTTGATATTGTTCAATTAAAGGGAGCAAATCATTCGATGTACCACGTTGGGCGGACCGATTTTCCGTATTGGGCGAAATTGCACGATGATAATTTGAGGACAGTTGAAGATTGGGTAAATGTAATTTCCAACAAAAAATAAACCACTATGGATTTTTATTCCATAGTGGTTTATTTTTCACTATCAATATTGCGGTGAATAGTAGCATTCCTACGCTGGATAATAAATGCACTTTTTTGAAATCTAAATTCAATTCTGGAAAAAACAGCAATGCAATTCCAGCATTAATCGACAGATGAAACAAAATCGCAACTAGCACGCTCCCTTTGGAGTTAATTACCAGCCAAGTGATTATAATTGAAAGACAAATTAACATAGCAAAATATGTTATTACCGGCAAAAAAGAAATCGCTTCTCCACTGACCAAGGTTCCAAAAGGTGCCCAGAATAGAGGAATGTGCCAAGCAAACCAAATTATTCCAATAAAAATCGCACTTCGTAAATTCGAAAATTGCATTTGAAATTCAGGCAACAGATAACCTCTCCACCCCAATTCTTCCCCAAGAGGCCCGGCATATAATCCAGCCCATAATATTGTGGGAATCGAAAGAAACGCCTTAGGTTCAATGTTCCCGATATCTCCAATCAAAAAGCTGTACAGCCCAATTCCTATAATGACAAAAATAATTGGTGCCAAAATGATGAAAATGTAATTTTTATAAGAGACGTTATAAATCAATAACTTTTTAAACAAGTTCAAGACTCCCGGGGTGCCATCAAAGAACATACACGTAATTATGGCACTAATAGTTGGGCCATAAACACCAGCAAAGAAGAATATTAAGAACACACTCATGGTCTCTTGCGTTATTCCGCCTTTTAGATAATTAAGACCAATTAACCATGAAGTCCATGACCATAAAAAGGTGATTATTAAGAATGTGATAATCTTTTTATTCTTCATATTTTTCAGATGACCGCCAACTGTTCAAATAATCAGTCATTTTAATACCGTTCATTTTTTGTTGGCATCTGTTTTGATTTCAATTTAACAGCAGTTTGCCCGTAGAGGGAGAAAGATTTGAAGTCTCCATTCTTTAAAAACGAAACCTTCACACCAGTATTTGGATCGATAAAGTCCAGTTCATCACCACGAATCGGGGTTAGTTTATATTCATCTCCATTTGGAAAATAAAGTGAAATAAGGTTATCATTTTCATCATATGTAATCGAAAGGTCTATTTGACCGTTCCACTTGTATTTACCTATCAATCCTTTTAAAACTTCTGAACTTACCTCTTTCCGCCGAGCATCGATTTGCTTAAAATGCTGCCAGTTATATACTTGTGAGGCAGATAGAAGGAGTTCATTCCCCAGGGGCACTCCATTGTCCGAATTGATCAAATAGACCAAACCATTGCCACTTGTAAGACTTATAGTCATTCCCGTGCGATAACCTGCATTACCTCCGTAGTGAGTAATGGCAATATCATCTCCGGACCGGTTCACTATGAATCCATAAACTAGGCCGTCTCGTTCTTGGCCTAAAATCGATTTAATGTCGGATTGTGAAAATATCGAGCTTTTTCCTTGATAGGCATTATAGATTTCAACTAGGAATTTTGCCATATCAATAGCGTTGCTCCAAAGACCTGCCGCAGCCTGCTCTGGGTAGTTTTTCCATCCACCTTCTAAAATGTCTCCTGACTGCGTGTAACCTTTGGCTACCTGATTAGTTATCGGGTCAAGTAATGGTTGTGTGAATTCAGAGTGTTCCATTCCGGCAGGCTCAAGAATCCATTTTTTCATGATGTTCGAGAATTCATCACCGTATATGTCTTGAAGCGCCAGTTCGGCTAATGTGTAGGCACCACCGGAGTAAGCCAGCATTTCATTTGGCGCTGAGATTATGGCTATCGCCGGAGTATTGACCCCTTCATTACCTCTCAAAATATCTATATCAGAGGGTATGGCAAGATCTTTCGCGTATCCCTCATATCCCCCGGCACTGATTCCGGACGTATGGGAGAAAATATTGCGAAACGTAACTGGGTTCTCCGCCGTTTGTTTGCCTTGGGGCAGTTCAAAATGCTTTAGGTAATTTTGGATATTTTCATCTAGATCTATTTCGCCAGCCGAATGCATACGAAGTGCCGCTAGAAAGGTAACTGGTTTAGACAATGAAGCTGCCTGAAAAATACTCGCACAGTCCAATTTTTGTTCTTCGGGAAAATCTGTATTTTGATAAATATCTGCCCATTCAATCCTGCCTTGATGTATTGCCGCAAGAGATAAAGCCGGAATTTTGTATTCTGACATTTTATTTGTTATGGAGCTGAAATTTTCATCCTCTCCCAAAAACTTCACTTGCCCACGAATTCCAGCTTCTAGTTGAACTTTCTTATCAACTGATCCTTCTTGGTTAATACAATCTGAATGAACACTTGAGGTAACAGAATTTTTAGATGGATTGGAACAAGAACCCAGAAAAACCAAAACAATGGATGGAAAAATTAATTTATGCTGAAGTTGTTTCATACGCTTAGTCTTGGTCATTATTTTGTTGATGCTGTCGATTAACTTAAAAAGTCTTTTTAATCCTTTAGGCTTGTGATTAGTTTCGATAGTTCATTTCCAATTCAAATTTTTACTTGATACGCTATTAGTAAACAACCAAAATGTTTGGTTTAATATTTATATCAGTATTATACAAGCAAAATGGCATCCGTGTTAGTAAAGTTAATTCTCCCAAACCTAGAGTCCCGTAACGTAGTCATTTAACAAACACCTCGCATTATGATGACATCTCTTTGCTATAAATAACGGGCATTTGCCCCTTCCATTTTTGCCAAAGGTCATCATTACTGATCAAGTTTGCCATAAAATGGGCTACGTTGATCCTGCTAACCTTTCCGGCATCAAAAATCGGGCTCCTGATAGGAGAGGGATGTACTTCGTACTCCGTTACCTCCGATTCATTGATTAATCCGTCGGGGCGAACTGCCGTCCATTCGATCATTGTATCTTTTTGACCGATTTCGGTTCGTAGAAAATCCGCGGCCTTTTCATTATCAACGTGTGGGGGCAATAACAACCGCAACAATGCGATAATGCCTCTTTGAGCAGATGAAATAGGTTCATCCAAATCGCGATTCCTGTTCCCTGAAGTATTCATCAGTACATATTTGACAGGCTTTTCTGGATTGTTCGCCTTAATTGCGCCGCATAACCTTCGTGCGGCATCGGCAACCAATCTTTGCGGCTTGCCATAAATACCCTTAAAGGTTAGGTTATGACCCAAGCACGAGGCTATGGCATCACAACCGGCTACATGTTCCGCCATTTCCGTATCGCTAAGATTCAAAATACTGGCCTCTATAATGGACAAATTATGTTCATTTCTGATGGATTCCGGCAACTTTCCAGCAGACCGTACAACAGCTTTGACGTATTGGCCCTGTTCCAGAAGTTGTGCTACCAAATGTTGTCCTGTTGCTCCGCTTGCCCCTACTACTAGAATTGTCATTTTTTCATTTTTTTTATGTGATATAAGTATGACGATAAGATTATTCCTTTGTTACCGAACAAACTAAAGCTCAGCCAATTATCAACACTTATGACGAACGGTAAATAACTCTAGGTTCTCTTCTTTGCCCCTTAATTCATTTTTACCCAAAGATGTAATCTGAAACTTGCTAGCTGATTCCAACTCATTGACCAAATCTTCAGAAACCAATAGGTTCACATTGTATTGATTACAAAGCGCTTGAATACGGGCGGTGGTATTTAAAACATCGCCCGTAAAAATAATTTCCTTTTTCAGTGCACCTATTTCGCCAGTGGTTACCATGCCCACATGAAGTCCCGCTTTAAAGGTGGGTGCTACGCCAAAAGTATTATTGTACCCATCCGCCCTCTTTTTGAGGGCTTCTTTCATGGCAAAAAAACAGTTGATACAATTGTTGTTCTTGATGCCGTCTTCATACTTCCAAGAGATGACGATTTCATCTCCGATATATTGATAGACTTCCCCCGAATGGCGAACAATGGCATCCGAGAAATCGGAATAGTACTGCCTGAGCAGTTCAAAGTATTCGATGTGGCCCAATCGCTCTGCTATCGCGGTCGAGGATTTCATATCGGAAAACAGGAAGATGCGCTTTTCCTCTTTCGGGGTATGGTATTTTCCGGTAAAGAAGTTCATCAGAACGCCATGACCTATGTTCTCACTGATCTCGGAATAAAAAAGACTTACGAACAGACTGAAGGAGATGGAGACCATGGTACTTGTAAATTCGATATTGTTGAGAAAGTTCCACAATTTGTCCAAAATGATGGGGTCAAAAAGGGATATTCGGGACTCCAAGGCGGCCGCGATAGGGTAGCAGATGAGGATGATCAGCAGCAAGAAAATGGTATAAAAGACAAGCTTGTAGCCAATTTTCCGTAAAAAACTCTTTTTGCCGAACAGATTACCAAGCCATACGACTTCGATGGTGCCCACCAGTAATCCGACTACAATGACGGCTATACTGGCAAAAATAAAAACCGTGGGAGTCATCCTGATAACGGCAGACTGAGCTGAATTTTCTTCAAGTGCAGCGGTCAGAACGGCTTCCTGGGAGAATAGGTTGACCCATCCCAGCACAAGCCAGATCACGCCGTACGGAATAATCCGTGAAATGTTTCTTTTTGTCTTCGGGGATAGCATGGATAGCCAATTTATATCGAACCTACCTTTTGTTATTTCTTGATCTCCGCTTCCAACAATTCCAAAATGGAATTTAGGTGTTCCATTAACGGATCATAATGTGCATCTTCCGTCGCATATGCCGTAAGCATGAACAAAAGAAGGTTATTCTCGAATTCTTTGGAATTCAATAAATGCAAGTTGCTGCTCTGTTTTTTCCGTTCCGGTAGATTTAATTCTTGACTCGCCCCTGCTAAGTTGAAAATGGTACGGATGCTGTTTTCTTCGGTTCGGAACATATCCAGTGCTTTTTCCCTTTGTCGGGCCAGTTCAATCTCCTGTTTGGCAATATCTTCCAAAGTTGATATCCAATTGGTCAAATATATTCTCAACCGCTGGTTCGAGATATCTCTTAAACTTCCGGAATTGAGCATTTCATTGAGTAGGGAATTATTGGGATTAAAGGAAATATCCGAAACGAACGAACTATAGAGCAATTCGGAAAACTGCTGTTCCGTAATGGCAATGGTATCCTTTGACATGTGCCCAATTATTTTTTTTGCCCCTTCGTAATTACCTCTGTTGACCTCGATCAATTTTTCCAGTTTCGACTTACTGGTCTGAAATTCATCCTTTAAGCCTGTCAAATACGTCCGTTCCTTTTCCTTGATCGCCCTGTTTTGATTGCTGTTGTTGATGGCCAAAGCGATCAATATTCCAATAACGACGAGTACGATCTCTCCTATGGCATACAATAGGTAGTTACGAAGTTTATTTTCAGCAACAAGCTTACGCCTAATTTTTCGAAAGAATTTTAGCATTGTTTTATCTTAGAGCACTGCTTATGAATTTTTTTCTCTTCTCAGGATTTTACAATACGATTGATTACAATCTCCGATAAATTCCACTCTTTTATCAATGCCCCCATAATAGCCGCCCATTACATCATCTAGATGAACCTCGTCAGGCGAAAAAACGTATTGTTCAGTTCTAGCGGTAACAGGATTTCTCTTTGATATACTGATGATGATTTCATCCACTTGCTCTTGCACCGTATCGGGCAACGGTAAAATCCAGGCCTTTACCAGTATCCATGGCACGAAGTACAAAGAGCCAATACTTATAGCAATGAATAGTATTCTGAGTATTTGTTTTGTTCGGTTCTTTGTCATGATGCGGTTGTTTTTTCATTTTAAGATTGAAAACTTATAAGTTCTCAACTTTCGCCCTTCTCCAAAAATAAATGGCAATAATCGTCGTGATAATCGGTAGCATGAGTCCATATTCATCAATCCAAAAAGTACTGCTCTCATTCGTTATGGTCAAGGGCGTGAAGATTTTCTGTATGAAAATATTATGTACGGAATGAAATAGAGCCGCTGGCCACAAGCTGTTCGACTTAAAAGTAAAATAGGCCAAAATGATCGATATTGCCATTATCATTACAGTGAAAGCTGCAATATGGAATATCAGGTTTCCACTTCCTCTGTAAACCAAATAGATAATTGGCCAATGCCATATCGCCCAAATCAATCCGCTACTCATGGAAACACCGCCAAAAGAAAATAGCTTTCGAAGTTCATATATTAAGAAGCCGCGCCATCCTATTTCTTCGCCCAACGTAGAACCAATGTTCTTTACAACGCCAACGACCGATAAAAGAACGATCATGGTCAATAGTACGAACGAACTGCTGAACCCTCCCATTCCTAATTCTTGCGACCACTCGGTAATGGTTTCCTGATTGGGCACATTTCCAAAACCGAACACCCAAATTAATGTATAAGAAATCGTAATGTAGCCCACTGGAATTAAGTAGGATAAGCGCAAGTATTTCAAGCGTTTCAAGCCCCAGGGAAGAATTGAAATGGGTCTTTTCATTAGTTTCAATGTAATAAAGGCCGATAATGCAGGGCACATCATTAAAGCCCCGACATAGATGCTTGTCGGGTTCAATTTGAGTATTGCGTAATAACAGATAGCACTTAGCAAGGTCAAAATTCCCAAAAACAACAGTATCGTCTTCCGGACTTGTTCATGCATTTTTGGTTCGTTACTTATCATAGGTTCCAATTGTTGATTTGTAAGGCAATCAAAATACCTGTTACCACCAGAATAATTTCGCCAATGGCATATATTAAGTACTTTCTGGTCTTATTTTCACTCAATAGATTTAACCGTATTTTTCGAAAGATTTTCATTGCTGTAATTTGTTAAACGGATATTGAACAACATATTCGGTTTATTGTATGATATCAATGACCACATTTCCCCTTTTGCGTCCCGAATCAACGTATTCATGGGCACTTACGATTTCATCCAACGTAAATATCCTATCAATAAATGGTTTTAGTTTTTTCTCTTCTGCAAGATTTTTTATTCGCTTGAGACTATCACTTTTTTCTTTTGTCAGCATCTTGACCGAAACGAAAGCACCTTTGGTATTCAAAACTTTTTTTGCCTTTGATTTTGTTGTCTTGCCCACTGCGTCAAAAACAATGTCGAATTTTTCCTCAAGAATTGAATAATCCTCTTTTTTATAATCTATTACGTTTTCTGCGCCCAATGATTTTACCATTTCAAAATTAGAACCGCTGCATACACCTGTAACCGTTGCACCTTGCCGGGTCGCAATTTGAACGGCATAGCTTCCCACACTTCCCGATGCACCGTAAATCAGTACTTTTCTCCCCTTTTTAATGCCGAGACTTAGGTACGCTTTTTCAAGGAGGAACATGGCAGTCATTGCTCCCACGGGTAAGGCCGCAGCTTCTTTGAAACTTAGGTTTTCGGGTTTCTTTTCAACAACCCCATGCTTCCATTCTTGTGGCAGGCAGATGTATTCCGCATAGGAACCTTTCTTTAGCATGGTGGTCGTGCCAAACACATGATCTCCGATTTTAAATTTTGAAACATTTTTTCCAACCGCTTCAATGCTTCCGGCCAGTTCATGACCGAGAATCTTCTTTTTTGGTTTGAACAGACCAAATATCAGCCTTGCCGGAAGCCAGAACAAAGGCGGGAAGTCTGAACCACGAAGTCGAACGTCTCCGGAGGTCACGGTAGCTGCATGTATTTTGATAAGGATTTCATCATCCTTGGGCCGTGGCTTTTCTACCTCTGCCAACGTTATGACATTGGGTGGGCCGTATTTGTTATAGATCGCTGCTTTCATCTGTTTAAAATTTTATAATCCGGTAAAATAGAAGTAATTACAAAATCGTTAAACAGATGTAACCACTTCGTTTTCGCATAAACCTATTTTAATCATATCGGTAAGGTATGCTTAAAAAAGTTTATGCTCATTTCATAACTCTTACAAGAATATTTATTGCGTCTTGTACAACATATTTGATTTCATAAAATGTAGGGGGAACTGTCAAGTCTCAACCGAGCAAAACGCCAAAACCGTCATGTTTTTGATTCGGATACGATGTTCGTAGCTTGGCGTTTCAATCTGTTAAACGTCCATTTCAATCCAAACAAGGGCCTTAAGAAAACAACCCTCCGAAGGACAAACTCATAAACAAGATAGCAAACAATACCCGTAAATGCTGTTATAGCCATGAATTTTAGGAAAACCGGTATCTCCAATGGCAAAATGAGCATAGACCCGGCATACAATACAAACATGTGAATAATGTACACGGGATATGCAGCTTGGCTTAAATAGCTCAAAATTTTGCTTGGCCTGTTCAAGTACTTGCACCCCAACCCAAAAACCCCGAAAACCCAACAATTGGATTCTATGGCCGTAAGATAACCCGGTGCTTCCGTCGCAAAAACAAAGTACCGGACGCTATACAAAATAGCGGCCAAGCCAATATATAACCATCGCCACCTTAAAACGGTTTGCCAGAAGGTTTTTCCACTATATACAAAAAGAAAACCAAAAAAGAAGGCAAGCAGTCCAAGGAAAAAGCCATGCCAGGTCTCAGCGTACATGGCGAACAGCTGGGGCTTTACCATCACGGCTTCCAAGACAAAGAACAACGAAATCAACAAAGGTCCACCGGGATTGCCCGTAAATGCGGACAACCCTTTTTTAAACCTTCCGTTCTCGTTTTTTTTTAGATAAAAAAACAACGGTAGTAAGAGCAGTACGTATGCAAAAATATTCCCCAAAAACCATAAATGCCCCGCATGCGGAAAATAGCCCAAGGGTATATCGTAATAGATCTGAAAAATAAACATATGTAAGGTGGTTATGGCCACAACGCCAAAGGCGAAGGGTAAAAGGATCCGCTTTGTTCTTTCTACAAGCAATTGCTTCCAGTTTCTTTTGCGCATGGCAAAATAGAGCCCCATACCGGATACATAGAACAATAACGGAATTCGCCAGACGTTGAGCATGGTCATGGGTTTCCATAAACCCTCTAGAAATTCATCACTCCTGATAAAGCCAATGAACATGGCCCACGGCTGAAAAGTTATGGCTATATGATAAATGAGTAGCAGACCAATGGCAATAACCCTGAGCCAATCGATATCATGTCTTCGTTCCGTTGTCATGGGAATATGGTTTTAAAAATTATTACTCCAACATCATTGCAATGACCGGTCTGGTTTTTTCGATTTCGTTCAGATCGATTTGCAAGCCCATGGGCCGTAATTGTTGCTGAAGCATTTCATAGATGGGCTTGATATCCGCAAAGGGTCCCATTACGGATTCCCGAGCCGTTGCACCAAAATTGTTCCGCGCGGATTTATCAACATTTGCGTCAATGAGCATTTGGACGATTTCAACCCTGCAAAAGAATGCAGCGGTATGTAAGGCTGTGGCCCCGTCATTATTTTTGGCGGTTAAATCCGCACCGGCATCGATTAGTTCTTGGGCCATCTTAATTTTTCCGAAACTTGCCGCGGTGATCAACGGTGTAGAACCGCTCATAGCATCTTTTTTATCAAGGTCGGTACCTGCCTTAATGTGTTGTTTCACGGCTTCAAGATTATCCGACAATATTGCCGCTTGGATGTCCATTTCTGGCCTATCGACTACCGACTTGGCTTCGGTACTACTATTTGCCTGTTCTTTTGTCTTAGTACCGGACTGCCCGCAAGCAGCTGCGAGTAAAAGAAGAACGAGTGACATGTTTGCTACTATTCTCATTGAATTAATTCTAGATGTTTTACTCAAGGCTTTGTTATTTAATTTTAACAAGTATTCGTGAATCTTCGATTTCATGATTTAAATTTTGAAATGATTTGTTATAATTATTGTTATTTCATGGGTTTTAAAAAACTTAAGGCAACCCGCTTGAACTATGCGGAAAACTATGTAAGTTGCTCTACATAGAAGGGATAGACTTTGATGAGGGCCTACCCCTTTCTCTCATCAGATGAAGTAAGATCTTAATGAAGGTAATTTCTGGATTCCGCCCAACGGATTCTCTTGCTGTCCTTCAAGTGGGTAAAAAAAGTGAACCTTCTAGATTCCGTTGGCGATTGCCCTGCCTGTCCGGTAGGCAGGTTGATGAATGGTTTCATGACTGTGATTTTTGATTAATTTTTATTTTAAACTGTGATTAGCGGTTAAAGTTTCTGTACTGCGCCCATTGGGTTCTCTTGCAATTCCTAAAGGATGAGAAGTACTGTCCTGTTTTAGATTCCGTTACTGTTGTTGTAATCGATGCTTTCATGATTTTTAATTTTAAATTGTTTTGTTATGATTTTTTGATGATACAAAGGTGCTGCATAGCTTGATGCAACACCTATGAGCTATGCAGCGGCCTATGTAAACTTTCAGGAGGGTATGAAAACTATGATGCAGGGATATAAATTATGGTGCAAACGATGAGTTTCGTGCAAAATATGAACCCGTTGACATAGCGGCTATTTCTTTATAATTATCTAATTTAGAGCCAGTAGAAAACATCATGTCCAACAGGTCAACCTTTATTGAACAAGCTGAGGCCATAATTCTTGAAAATTTGGCCAGTGAGCAATTTGGGGTATCCGAACTTGCGGACGCCATGCATATGAGCCGGTCTAACCTGCTTCGGAAAATCAAGAAACGGACACAGCTTTCTGCAAGCCAGTTCATTCGTAAAGTCCGTCTTCAAGAAGCAATGGCCTTGCTCAAGGAAACTTCCTCGACGGTTTCGGAAATCTCATATCAAGTAGGCTTTGGAAGTACTTCCTATTTCATCAAATGTTTTCGGGAACAATATGGATATCCGCCCGGAGAGGTTGGCAAAGCTGCTATAGAAGAAAAAACCGAACAGGTTAAGCCGAACTATTTGAAGATATACCGATGGCCTATTATCGCTGGCACATCCATAATATTGCTGATTATTGCATTTTTGCCTTTCCGTAAAAAGGATGCCGTACAGGAGCTGGAAGTTGAAAAATCCATCGCCGTGTTGCCCTTTAAAAATGAGAGTGCCGATTCCACCAATCTGTATTTTGTGAATGGGTTGATGGAATCCGCATTGAACAACCTTCAGAAAATTGAAGACCTGAGAGTAATCAGTAGAACCTCGGTAGAGAAGTACAGAAAGACCGACAAAGGCATCCCTGAGATAGCCGAAGAACTTCATGTGAATTACTTGGTAGAAGGTAGTGGCCAGCGCGTTGGCAATCAGGTTTTACTCAATGTTCAATTGATCGAAGCTTCATCGGATACACCCATTTGGGTGGAACAGTACAGTCAGGAAGTAACGGACGTCTTTGCTTTGCAAAACGATGTCGCAAAGAAAATTGCCAAGGCCATTAAGGCGGTCGTGACTCCGGCCGAATTGGAGCAAATCGAAAAAAGGCCTACTGAAAATCTGGTGGCCTATGATTATTACCTACAAGCACTTGATCTTCTTTATTCCCAGACTACCGAAGGCTTGGAAAAAGCCATTCCTTTATTTCAAAAGGCCGTGGAACAGGATCCAGAATTTGCGCTCGCCTATGCCAATCTTGCCATATCATATTATTACCTTGATATACACCGGAAACAGAAACGATACACAGATCTTATAAATAATTATTCGGATAAGGCCTTGCTATATGATTCCAAAAATGACGTTAGCCTAATCTCTAGGGCATTGTATTATATGCACACCGAGGAATACAGACTGGCATTGCCCCATTTGGAGAAGGCCCTAGAGTACAATCCCAATTCGGCCGATGTTGTTCAAGTACTTTCTATTTTGTATTACCGTTATATTCCTGATACCGCCGAGTATTTGAAGTATGCGTTATTGGGTATTCAGCTAGATATTGCCGCCAACGACTCGATTGCCAAAGGCTATATTTATTTAACCTTAAGCAACGCGCTGGCCCAAACGGGTTTTGTCAATGAGGCTTTTGAATACATTAACAAGTCGCTTGATTATGACTCAGCGAACGCTTTTGCGCCCTATTTGAAAGCCTACATCCAATACGCAAAGAATGGGGATATTGAGCAGACCAAAAATTCATTAATAAAAGAATTGGAAAAGGATACTACCCGTTTGGATATCTTGCAGGAAGTGGCAAAAATGCACTATTTTCAAGAGGACTACGATGGCGCTTTTAAGTACTACAAGAAATTTGTGGAAACCAGGAAAGACCGTAGCCTGAATATTTATCCCGAGGAAGACGGAAAGATCGCTCTGGTCTATGAGAAAATGGGGCTTAAAGAACAAGCAGCTGATTTTTTCAAGAGGTACGCTGAATATTGCGAACGAGACGAGTCTATTTATAAGAGCGCTAGCATGGCTCTCAAGTATGCATATGAGGGAAAGGTTGACCAAGGCATTGAGCAGCTCAACCATTTTGCTGTACAAGATCATTTTCAGTATTGGATACTGTTGTTCATTGAAATGGACCCCTTGATCAAACCTTTGAAAAAGCATCCGGAATATTCAGTGACTATCCAAAAAATCAAAGATAGGTTTTGGGAAAATCAAGCTAAGCTGAAAACGTCTCTAGAGGAGGAAGGGCTGCTATAATCCAATTACCCTCGCCACCAATTCTTTGTTTAAAGGATTTCAATATAAAAATTGGCCGAAATCCCCATCATTGATTGGAACTTCCAATAATAGGATACAAATCCTATTGCAGGCAAAGGATAAATACCTTGGGCTTTCAAGAGGGGACATCGATTACGACATGGTCATATAGAGAACTAACTGAAAACGTTTTCCAATCCTCCGAACCCGCAAAAAAATAGTACTTTAGACCTCACCCCTCCCCACTAACAAACCAAACCGAGATGAAAATCATTGTCAATGCATCGATTTGCCTTATCGTTCTTTTTCCTTTTTGTGGTTTATCCCAAAATTATAAGTACACCAAGTCCATAGACAGCCTTATTGAGATAACCAATAAAAGACCTGATGATTCGTTGAAGGTGGCTGGTTACGGCACGCTATATGAACAATTGATGTTCAGGGACCCCGACATGTCTTTTATCTATGCAAAAAAAGAATACGCACTATCGAAAAAAATAGGATATAAGCCGGGTATCGCAGCAGGGCAGTTACATTTTGCGGATTATTTTAAGGACAGAGGAAAGATAGACTCCGCCCGATATTATTATTTACAATCGATACAGGGATATACCGCTCTTAATAGTACCATCGGAATATTATTTGTGAACCATTCACTGGCATCTTTCGAAAAAAGTCTAGGGAATTACGATAGCGCTTTAGCTCTTGTGAACAGGAACATCGAAATTTATAAAAATCGCGATACTGTTTTTACCCAACATGGTGGAGCCTTCAATTTAATAGGTGCAGAATACGAACTTCTTGGCGGAATCCATCAAGAAATGGGAAATTATAGAATAGCTTTAAAAGAAACGCTGAATGCACTTAAGTTCTTTGAAGAAGAAAAAGACACGCTGAGACAGGCGGATGCATTGATGCAAATTGGGGCATTGGAACGAAATCTAGAAAATTTTGAATCAGCCTTGACACATACCAAAAAAGCGTATCATATTTATGGAAATTTTGAAGATAAACAATATAAATGTTATGCAGCCAACGGAATAGGTGACACCTATCTCAATCTGGGTAAACCGGAAGAAGCGCTCAACTATTTTGAGGATGCCCTAAAATTATCCCAAGAAATCAAAAATAGGGACATCGAGGGCAATTCATTGGTCAACCTGGGAATGGCCAATTCGGCAATTGGGAAAATAAATCGGGCTATCGACTTTTTTCTGAAAGGACTGACCATTCACGAGGAGCTCGGTTACCAAAAGGTAATTTCCATGGATCTCAATGGTTTGGCGGAGGCCCAAACAAAAGCGGGCAACTTTAAAGCGGCCCTTGATAATCTAAGTCGGTCCATCTCAATTGCCAAAGAAATAGGGGCCAAAGATAACCTTAGCGAAGCCTATAGTTTACGATATGCCGTGAACAAATCCTTGGGAAGCCTAGAGGATGCCCTAGCAGATCACGAAATGTTCAAAGCGGTCAACGATAGTATTTTCAACACGACAAAATCCCAGCAAATTCAGGAATTACGTACCATCTATGAAACGGAGAAAAAGGAACAGCAAATTGCCCTTCAAGAGAATGAAATAGTGTTATTGGAAGAAAAGCAACGAGCGGCGACACTTCAAAATACGTTACTCATTGTTGGGATTATAGCCATACTAAGTCTTTTTGGGTTGTTGTACTACGGTATCCGCCAAAAAATGAAGCGTAATAAAGTAGAAAAAGAAAAGGTAGATGCAGAACTGGCCTTCAAAAAGAAAGAATTGACCACCCACGCCTTGAACCTTGCCCGTAAGAACGAGACTTTGGAAAATCTTAAACTTAAAGCACAGGAATTTAAGGAAAAGGAAAATACGAGGGCTGGATACAATCAACTGATCCGTTCGATCAATTTCGATTTACAGGACGATAACAATTGGCAAAACTTCTCTCGTTATTTTGAAGAGGTACATAAAAATTTTAACAGAAATGTCAAGACAAAATATCCTAAAGTCACCTCAAACGAACTTCGTCTTCTGGCCCTTTTGAAAATGAATTTATCATCAAAGGAAATTGCCAGTATTTTGAATATTTCGGCTGAAGGAATCAAAAAAGCGAGGTATCGTCTTCGGAAAAAACTCAATATCACCACCGAAGATTCTTTGCAAGACCTGGTGCTAGGTCTATAAAATTAAAAGACCGAAATTTCTTCCGGTCTTAATATTATTCTCCACTAAAACGTTGTTACAATCTTACTTCAAGCGTTTTAAATAATACCCAACTTTAACCTCTCCGAAATCTACAATAAAAGTATTTCCTTCAAATGGGATATTCTTTAAAAGAATCTTGTCCGGAGTCGATCCAAAATCATCGTTGGCATCTGGCCAAACATCGTCTTCTTCCAATCTTCCACCAATAGCCACATGATCGGCATTATAATCCGGTCTATACAATTCTATCGGAGGTACCGTGAGGTTAACAAACCTTTTTTCATTTTTCTTAAGTTGAAACGTTGCACCTTCCTTGTAATCCCAAGCTACCTTACCTCCTTTTTGTGTTCCGTTACTAAACAATGTGGCCGTGAGCCTTCCAAAAAGTTCAGCTTCGCTTCCATCGCCATCTTGGCATCCTGTACATTCTAAATAATCAAGCTCAATACTAAAAACTGGGAACGCCAGATCACACTGTCTAACAGGATACTCCGAAGATAAAACCACCCGTGCGACAGGTGTACCTTGCTTAAGGTATCTTAATTTATAGGACAAGGGCGCCCCTGGAGAGTCTTTCGAGTAATCGCCACCGTTGGAAATATATTGATATACATCCGCAGGACCGTTAACCGTTTGGGCTGCATCACTGCCAGAGCCTCCGATTACAAGTGCTTCCACCTTAGACTCTGAAATAACATTTTCATATTCGGTATCAACACTTCCCTCATTTCCTGGGTCAAGCGCAGCCTTGAAAGCAGTATCGATTTCAGTTATTGAATAATTTGACTCTATGGTATAAATAACCATTCTTCCATAAGTGACCGTTGCAACATAAACCGGACTTGTGCTACCCAGCGAATTAATATCCGGTACACTGGTAAATAAATCACTTGGATTTTTGGGCGGGTCCATATCTATAGTATAATAAACTTGAAAATACTTAAGCACAAACTTATGTTGGTATGTAGATTTAGAAAAATCAAATGACCCCGAAACTTTTTGTACTGCTGATCTATAATTGACCCCGATTGCCAATTTTAAGTGTTCTTCACTATATACTTCAGAAATGGAAAAATTCACTTTTGCTGCCGTTGCACCGGTAACCTCTTGATCTAAAATTTGCGTTTTTATTCCTTCACGAACAGTTGACAATTTAGGATCTGTAATTTGTACAACTGGACTACCGCTAATATTGGTCAGCGATGCCGAAAGGGTTATTGGTGCCCTGTCAGCTACAATAGGAACGTACTCCCCTGTCGGAATAGTCTCGCCTTTCAAAATTGCTCCTGGAAAAATTACGTCAGTAGTGGGATCTAAGGCTAACATTTCATCAAATCCAGGAGCTGCCTTATAGTAATTTGTATAACACTCTAACGACGAGTCTTGTTCATCTTGAGCCGGTGGGATTGCTTTTTCTTCAACCTCCACTGGTTCGGAAACTTCTTCCGGTTGGGTGAAAGATGGCCTATTTGCCATTAGCACATTAAATTCATCGGCCTCTCCACCCGTAATAGATTGGGTGGGATCGGATATGTCATCTTTTTGACAGGAAAAAGTAACAAGCAGTACTATCGCGAACATACATGTTCTCCATAACATTTTAAAATCAAAAGTTTTCATAGTGCTATATTTTGTGGTTAAAATTTGTATTCGCTTTGAATGACCCACTCGGAAACGGTCTGCAGCCCTAACCGAGCAAGACACCACAAAACGGTTTGTCAACTTAATGACACAACAAACCTAAGCCACAGTTTCATAGAACAAAAAAAAGTATGGTGGACAAAAGGTGGACAGTGGCAAAATAATTAGCCAGGCGATATTCCTTTTTTCAGGGTCGATCTGCTATAAATCTATTGTTTATTATGCATCGCTGCCCTGACGATGTGTTGTACATAACAGGCATTTGCCCTTTCTATTATTGCCACAACCTATCATCATGAATCAAAGTGGCCATCCAACGGATCAAAAACCGATTTTGGGAAAATCAGTCCAAGTTAAGTCTATCCCCCGGAGGAGAAGGGACTTGTTTAACGGAACAAATTTATCGCTAACCACATCCGGAAAGCATTGCAAATTACTATGCCCGATAGTTGAAAATGTTGCGCTACTACCCTTTTCCAAGAATCCGTCAGCCTTCAGAATAGTATAATTCGAACCGGTACAGTTCAGGTTGCCAAAGCGGTGTAAATGTTAAATATGGCTTAAAACAGTACCTTTTTATACATAGTACTGTAGCAAAATGATTTATTTGTCGTCTGCTTGGTATAACATCATTTGGACCAATAATAAAATCACATTCAAAACTAGAAGTCATGAAAGCATCGATCAGCAGAACAGCAACGGAATCAAAAACGGGACAGTTTTTTTCAACCTTTAGCGTTAGTAAAAGAGGCCAATGGGCGCAGTACCGAAATTTTAACCGCTAATCACGGAGGATCAACAAGTAACTTTTAAATCCATATAAATGAGCATCAATCAGTGGAACGGCAACAGAATCAAAAACGGGACAGTACTTCCCGGCCTTCGTAGGCAGTAAGAGGGTCGAATGGTCACAGTTCAGAGACTTCAATCGCTAATCACGATCGTAAAGAAAAAATTATTAATCATTAAAACAGCAGTCATGAAAACTTTTATCAACCTGACTACCGGACAGGCAGGTCAATCGCCAACGGAATCAAGTAGGTTCGCTTTCTTCACTAATTTTAAGGATAGTAAGCGCATCCGTTGGGCGGAATCACGGCAATACCTCCACTAAAATTCCGATTTTTAACCGGATGGGGAAAGGGGATGGACTCTAATCGGAGTCTATCCCTTATTATTATGAACGGTACCCTCAAGGATCGGGTTCTCTGGCAATCAAAAAATTAATCCTCTTTACTGATGTCTCAATTCGTAAATCAGCGAATAAAATTCGCGTGATAGTTTAACGGCGTTGTAGCGCACTGAAATCGATGTAGTTTTTTTCAGTTGTTGCAGCGACATGGCATCCCTTGGAAAACCAATAAAAAGAAGTGGCAAATTTCTTGTTCCGCATTTTATCCCCTTTCATTTTGAAAAATAGCGTAACTTCGGACACCTCGCTGTTAGATTATGGACTTCCCTCGGGTTCTTTCTTGAAACTGGGCGCCTACGCAATCAAATATGGCCCTAGCTAAACCAGCTATAGCGTAAAACCCGATAACTATGAAATCCGAATCCGTCAAAATATCACCGATTCTTAAAAACATTTCGTCTGCCAAGAACTCGACTTGTTTTACGGTGTGCTGGATCAAAAGTACCGTTGCAACGATCGAAATCGACCGGACACCTTATTCCAACGTATCAAATACCATTTTTTTTCTGGATCCGAAGTTTCATTGGTCCATCTCTAAAAAAGACAATAATGGCTCCTCAGGTTACCTCTTGAGCTTGCCCCGCACGCTTCTAAATAACCCTATTTTAAGTAAGCTTCACATCAATACAGTACGGGTTTTCAGTTCGGGAGAAATTCCCTTGTTTAAATTGAGTCCGACTATTGAGAAAAGGACCCAGGCGATACTGGAGATGATCGATGAGCTTTTGGGATCGGACCTAAATCATAAGGATGATGCCATTTTGGCCCTTTTAAAAACCTTTTTCGTTTACTGTGATGGACAATGCAACATAAAATCAAACCTTTCCAATGAGAATGCGAAAGCCAACCTGGTCTATAAATTCAAGCAACTCGTAAACAAATATCTATTCGAACATCACGATGTAACCTCCTATGCCAACCTCCTTCATGTTTCACCGAGATACCTTAACGAATGTGTTCAAGACATACTGACCGTAAGCGCAAAAGCTATCATTATCGAGCAGCTGATGATGCGATCAAGACATGCATTGAAATTTTCGGACAAAACCCTTAAGGAAATCAGTTTTGAACTCGGTTTCTCATCCCCTGATTATTTCAGTCAATTTTTTAAGACCCATACCGGATTTGCTCCATCCACTCTCAGAAAAGGATAACAGTTCCCAAAATCTAAGCTTTTACCGTATTTTTCGTAGAATTCGGCGCTATCTGTCGTTGTACATTGCGGTAAAACTATAACCATGGACAGAACAAGATTTTTAAGAACTTCGGGGTTCGGATTAGGCTTCGCCCTGTTTCCCGGCATGGTACAATGCCAATCTTCTTCCGATAACGGGTACGCTGTAGGAAAAGTCGATCCAAAAATCGTCGGAGATACCGAGGGTGCAATTTTGAACGTAATCGGCGATATTCAGACGCATAAGTTGACCGGTACTGATACGGGAAACCAGGTTGTCGAATGGGTAGATGATGTTGAGCCCGGCGTAGGGATACCACCCCATGTCCATACCAGTGAAGATGAAATATTCAGGGTAATCAGGGGGCAGATAGAAATTATGATAGCCGGGAAGACAACTATCCTTAATGAAGGAGATATTGCCTTTGCTCCCAAAGAAGTACCACACTCATGGAAAGTGGTCGGAACCGAAAAGGCCAAGATGATTACCTCCGCTTTCCCCGCAGGTATCGAAAACATGTTCTATGAATTGGCCGACCTTCCGCCCGGGCCGCCCGATTTTGAAAAGGTAGCAAAAATCTGTGGCAATTACGGGGTCAGATTCGTGTAATGACCAAATCAACTGATCAAGAGCCAGTATGCTCCTCGAAACAGGTCGTGTGTCTTACTCGACAGGGCAATTACCTTTCCCATTACTCATTTTGTCTTAGGTGCTCCCCGTGGCGGACAACTATATTTCATTACCTTTACTCTGCCTAGCCAAACCAAAATGAAAAAAAAGCACCTCAAGATATTGGGATTGCTTATCGGTATTCCGTTGCTGTTGATAGCTGCGTGCAGTTTTATCATAAGTTCTGCGGCAAAAGGGAAAATCTTTTCCCAAACCAACAAAATACCCAAAAACAAGGTCGGTCTGGTTTTGGGCACCTCGAAAAAGTTGATCGGAGGATTGCCGAATCCCTACTATGCTTACCGAATAGAGGCGGCCCTTAAACTTTATCAAGCCAATAAAGTGGACTTCATTTTAGTAAGTGGGGACAACAGCACTACTTATTACAACGAGCCCCAGACCTTTAAAAATGATCTGGTAAAAGGCGGTATTCCCCGAGACCGAATCTTTTTAGATTATGCCGGTTTTCGCACCTTGGACTCGATGGTGCGCGCCAAGGAAGTTTTTGGACTGGACCGGGTTACCGTTATTTCCCAACAATTCCACAATGAACGGGCCATCTATTTGGCGGAAAAAAAAGGACTTGAGGCCATCGGGTTCAATGCGGAGGACATCTCCATGAAACACGGACTTAAAGTGCAGCTACGGGAATACTTGGCCCGGGTGAAGGTCTTTATCGACCTGCTTTTCAATACCGAGCCCAAGTTTTACGGCGAACGGGTAAAGATCGAATGCTGAAACGTACGATGATGTCCAAATTAAAGGTTTTATTGAAAAATTTAGGGCCGGGACTGCTGTTTGCCAGTACGGCCATCGGCACATCGCACCTGGTATTATCGACCAAGGCTGGAGCGCAATACGGATGGGTCATGATTTTTCCCATCGTATTGGCGAACCTCTTTAAATATCCTTTTTTCGAATTCGGGGTACGGTACACCAATGTCGCCGGAAAGACCTTGATCGAGGGGTATCGGAATCGCGGCAAGGGATACCTGTGGTTCTACGCCTTGATCACCTTGGTCTCGACCTTTACTATATTGGCTGCCCTCTACACGGTGACCGCCGGTCTGTTCAGCACTCTTTTTGACCTGTCAAGCGTGTCAACGGCCTACATTGCACTGGGACTTTTCATCGGGATCAGCCTGATATTGATCATCGGCCGCTATTCTTTTTTGGAGACTTCGCTCAAGTTCGTTATCGCCATTTTGTTCACCGCCCTGATCATCACTACGGCCTTGGTTATTATCAAGGGTCCCGTGGCACACGTTCCAGATTTTAGTCCCCCTACCGTGTTCAACGATGCAGGCATACTTTTTCTGATCAGTCTTATGGGATGGATGCCTACCACAGTTGAGGCATCGAGCTGGGTCAGTCTTTGGAGCATCACAAAATGGAAAGACGAGAAGCACAAACCTTCCCTTAGGGAATCCCTACAGGAATTTAATTTTGGATACCTCTCCACCGCCGTGCTGGCCGTATTTTTTATGATTATAGGATGGTTTACCCTGTACGGCACCCACGCCGAACTCAGTGGCAATGCTGTGACCTTTGCCGATCAGATCGTACGGCTTTTCACCGTACACATCGGGCCGTGGGCCTATCTTTTAATCGCCGTTTCTGCCTTCGCGACCCTTTTCAGTAGCTGCATGAGCGCCCACGATGCCATCACCCGGGTCAGCTTGGATATCATCGACCTGCTCTTGCCCAAATATACGCTTGCCGGCCAGAGAAGATTTTACGCAATAGGCATCATTCTACTGGCCATCATCAATTTTACGGTAGTGACGGCGTTCAGCGCCAACATGGGGCAATTGGTCGCCCTGGCCACTTTTGTATCTTTCGTGGTCGCGCCGATTATCGGTTTCATGAACCTGAAGAATGTAATGAGTTCGGAACTGCCCCCACACCAACGCCCCGGACGGGGATTACAGGGACTCACCTATGCCGGAATTCTTTTTCTTTCTGTTTTCTCCATCTATTATTTTTGGATGGTGATTTTCTAACATAGGGTGATAATCTCCTTTTCGCTTTCGACCGGACCGAGAAGTTCTCGACTTTAGTTTATCTTGAGCACTTCAACTTCGCTCAGCATGAACCGTAGTCGAAAGGCTCGAACGGACATCTCGTGTTTTTTACTGCTGTACGCCGACTACTGGCTCAGCTTGTCATAATTCTCCACCACGAAAAGCGTTCGCAGGTTCTGTTGGTGAAGAAATTCAAGACAATAGACCCCGTCCGAGCAATCGTTGACAATTTTATCCTCGCCGAAGCCCCTTACCTGGGTTATGTTATCCGAAGAAACCCCGTTTTTCAGAAGATAGTCCGCAATGGCGGCCGATCGCTGCTCCGAAATTCTTTGGTTTGAGCTTCTGCCCCCACGACTGTCGGTATGGGTTTCTATGGAGAATTTTAAATTGGGGAACTTTTTTACAGCATCGACAACCTTGTCGATTTCCATAGTAATTTCCGGCGTAAGATTGCTTTGACCCGTCGCGAAAAAGAATTTGTTTATATCCAGCACCATTTTTCCTTCCGCTTCCTTTACGATATCCGCTATGGAGGTCAGTTCTATTTTTAACGGAGATTGGCCTAAGTTTTCCAATTCCTCTGAATAGTAGGTTTTGCTAAACGTTGAAAAGAAGGGTTTTGACACCTCCAAGGTCACCTCGGAATTATGAGGTATTTCCAGTTGGTACCCTCCATTGGTACCAGAAGAATCTTCTTTGAGCGTATTACCTTCGGCATCTAGAATTTTGATAGATGCATCGGCAATCCATTGATCGTAGGGGGCCTCGACCACCCTTCCCTTAAAGAGTAAGGTGCGGAGCCCCGGTTTTTCACTGATCTTAAATCCATATATATCGTCGCTTCCCTTCCCGCCAGGCTTGTTCGAGGAGAAATAGCCCATGAAGCCGCCTTCCGGATTTTCTTTGATGATAAATCCGAATTCATCGTTTATGGTATTGATGTCCCGGCCCAAATTCACGGGGATACTAAAACCGTTGTCCGACATAATATTGGAGCGGTAGATATCCATCCCCCCTATTCCGTAAAATACATCCGAGGAAAAATAAAGGCTGTTATCAAAGATATAGGGCGCGATTTCATTGCCGGGGGAATTGATGCGCGGCCCGAGGTTGATAGGTTCTGACATGACCTGTCCGCCGTTCATATCGACATAATAGATGTCGGTACCTCCGTAGCTGTCCTTAAAATTGGCAGAAAAATAGAGTCTTCCTGTATTTTCGTCATAAAAGGGATAGTAGAACGACGTACTTAAATCTTTCAACAGGAAACGAAAGCTGCCGTTCTCATTGACCATTCCAATGGCCAAGGCATTCTTACCTCTATCGTCGAAGGCAAGCTCATCATCTTCGGTATTCGACAATACGTAGTAAACGTTGCCGGTGCTCTCGGAATAATGGGGCGTTGACTTATGGAATTTGGAGCTTGGGATTCGGCTCAAGGGTTCGATTTCGGTCAAGGCTCCGCTGTCAGCATTGGCCGCCTTGTAGATATCGAGATAAGCTTCGCCCGAGGGACCATATATCTTTTTTGAACGCGTCTTTCGGCTGCTACTGAACAACAGACCGTTCGGGTAAAAAGCCGGCGATATATCGGCTTGGGGACTGTTACCGTTCAGAGTGAGGATAGCAAATTCGGCGGCTCCCGAACCATCCGCTTGCATTGCACCGTCGTTGAATTCGGCATTTTCGAGAAGTTCGCCCTTAAACGAGTTGTCTCCTGATTGCAACAAGGTCACTACTTTGTCATGCTCCGAGATTTTATCGAGACTCTGCAGCATTTTGTTAAAGCGATGATCGGACATGATGGAATCATTCTTTTCCACATCCAGGTAAATTTTTGCCGCCTTCTTGTAATCCCTGGTCTGAAAATAGGCATCGGCGAGGTTTAGGCGTTGATAGTTGTTCAACGATTCCCCCCGCTGCATCTGTTTTTGATAGGCCCTGATGGCGTCTTCGTAGGCGTAGGCATAGAAGTACTTGTCGCCTTGCGACTCGATTTCTTGCGCAAGACCGAACCCAATGCCGATAAAAAAGAACGCTATGATAAGTCTCGATTTCATTTAAAAAAATCTAGGTGTATCGATCTGTTTTGGCTTGCCCCTTAATTTTTTGTCGTTGCCTTGGATGCTACCCTCCCTGCCCAGGTAAAACTTCAGGATGACCTCGTGAGAACCCTTACTGAACTCGCCCAGCGGGTTTGTATTGTAATCATAGGAATAGCCGATAAATGTACTGTTGGTAACCTGAAAGCCCGCCAGACCGCTAACGGCATTGCCAAACCGGTAGGAAGCCCCCAAGGTAAACCGCTCGTTGATCAGAAAGTTGGTAGAAACATTCGTGTTTACTGGTGCTCCACTGACCAAATTGACCAAGAAGGCCGGTTTGAACTTTAAGGTTTCGGACAGCTCGAACACATATCCCCCGATAAAGTTGAACTGTAATTTGTCGTCAACAATGGTCGCTACCTCATCGTTGTAAACGCCATCGGTCAGAAAATTAGGTACCGAAGCTCCAAGGTACCAAATATCATCTTCGTACAGAAAGAAACCTGCCCCAACGGTCGGATAGAACTCCTTTATGATTTCGCCTTGCAGAATCGGTTCCCCGGGGTTCTCAAAAGTGCCCTTCGAAAAATCGACATTCAAGAAAGAGCCGCCAACGTCCATCCCAAATGAAAGTTTGGTATTGTCAGTTACATTGAATTGGTAGGAATAGGCCAGCTCCACGTAGGTTTGGGTCGATGGACCCAATTGGTCGCTGATGATGTTAAAGCCGAGCCCCATGGTTTCGTTGGACAGCGGATAGTTTGCCCCAAAGCGTAAGGTTCGTGGCGATCCTTCAACATCGAGCCATTGCGCCCGGTAGAGTCCCGTAATCTCAGGGGTCGGGGTCGTGCCCACATAGCCTGGGTTGAAACTGCCGATATTGTACATGTATTGGGTGTACTGGGGTTCTTTCTGTGCACGGCCCACGGTAACGATACCCAATAACAATAGCAGGGGGAAAATCTTTATAACGATGGAATGTAGTGTTCTATGCTGCATTATCCGTACTATCTTATCGATCGGGCTTCAAATCAAACCTAAATTATCTGATCAACTGAATCCATCCTTTTTCTGTCGTATTGGTAACGACACCTAATTCTTCGTTTACTGTCAGGTCGAGCACGTAAAAATAGGTGCCGTCAGGTACGTCTTCCCCTTTTCTGGTTCCGTCCCAAATGACCTCGTCGGTGAGCTGGTTCCCTTCGAAGACCAAACTTCCGTATCTATTGAAAATTTTGATGGAATACCGTAAATCGACCTCATCGCCCAAGCTGCCGTCATCGTTGGTCCGTCTTTTGTTTATTTTAAGCTTATCGTTCACCCCATCGTTATTGGGAGAGAACTGGTTGAAAATAATGCCGAATTCGACCTCGTTCGGTTCGGATACCCTTACTGCAACTGTGGCTGTATTATTGTCGTATTTGCCCTCACTATCGACCGGAGACGATCGGTCGATTTCCGCTGTATTCACATAGGTACCCAAGCTATCGACGGTCACGCGAAACTCCAACTCGGCAAACTCGCCCTTGGGAAGTTCCCCTGCTACCCATTGCAATATTCGCGTTTCGGAATTGAATTGAACGATAGAGTCCAATTCCGGAGCAAACCTCGGCTCAGAAAAAGCTCGCGACAAGCTATCGCGTATCACGATGCTGGAAACCGTATCTCTTTCCGATTCATTGGTCACCTTAAGCTTAAAAATAACTTCCTGTCCTGACAAAGGATTGATCTGCCCCGATTGAAAAGCGGCTACGGCAAGCGAATCTTGGGAGTCTACAATGGCCGCGGATTTCTCCAGCACGAGGTCTATGCCCTCCGGCAGGTCGATGTTCAGGGTAATCGTTGCCGTATTGTTATCGGGAGTGCCGTCTTCGGGTATGGAGGACAGGAGTTCGGCCGTGTTTTCATAGGGGCCCCCTTCCAAAATCCGAACCGGGACGGTCAAGGTCTCCGACCCCATGGCCGGTATTTCGGGAACGTTCCACATTCCGGTTTCGACATCGTATTCCCCTGCGGTTGCTACGGCGGTACTATCGGCTCCGGCTGCCCCAAGTGCAAATCCGGTTTCCAATAGATCTCCTACCACGACCTTAAGCGCCTTTCTGTCGGACAGGTTGTTCACCGTAACGGTAAACACCACCTCGTCATTGACCAAAGCATCCTTCCGATCGACCTCTTTTGTCACTTGAAGGTCAATGGGTTCGGCGCAACTTGGAGTTTCATTGGGGCTGCAGGGGTCGTCGGGGTCGGTACCGTCTTCCCTTTCTTGAAGGTCGGATATTCCATCGCCATCGGTATCGCATGCCCCGTTAAACCTTTCGGGCACACATGGATTTTCATTGGCGGGATCTTGTTGGTCGTTGATTCCGTCCCCATCGGAATCGAGGATGTTGGAGTCCAACGCATCGATAATTCCGTCTCCATCTTCATCAAGCGGATTTTCGTAATCGTCTCCCACTTCGACCCCGTCGTCTATCCCGTCACCATCGGTATCGGGGTCATTGGGATCCGTACCCAGAATAGCTTCTATCCCCCCTAACAGTCCGTCATCATCATCATCGGTATCACAGCTGCTGACGGAAATCGTTATGGTAGCGGAAGCGTCCTCGCAGGGTTGCTCGGCTCCTGTCGTCGTGTACGTAAAGGTATAGTCTCCATTGGCACTCCCTTGAAAATCGACTACGTTTTCCGAGTTCAGGGTTATGGCCGAAGGTCCGTCGGTAAACGACCAGGTGCCCGCGTCGGGCGTCCCAGAAAAAGTGCTGTCAAGGTCGAGTACGGTAGTCCCGAATTCGGCGGCATTACAGGAAGATGTGTTTTGGGGTGCTCCTGCCGAGGGCTGGGGAATTATCGTGGCAATGACCTCCGTGCGGGGGGAGATACACCCGTTGGCCTCCGCTTCTACATAATAGGCAGTAGTTTGAGTGAGCTCAGGGGTAGTGAATTGTGAGCCTTCGGCAAGTTCCTCACCGCCGGTGGCCGTCGTGAACCATCGTAGTGTCGCGTCGAGACTTCCAATTGCGCTCAGCTGTAAAGTGCCGGGACCACAGCTAGAACTTCCGGTGGAATCCGTAATGTCTGGGATATCGTTCTGAACGATACTCACGGTCAAAGCCGGACTTGTACAGTCATTGAGCGCGTCATAAAAAACAGCGTAATAGTCGCCCGCTAAAAAGTTGTTGATCTGATCGGCAGTCAAATGTGCGCTGGTGTCGGTAAAGTCCTCGGAGTTGGTCGTCCAGACCAAGGTTGTTCCCGCAGGAGCGGAGCTCGAAGTGAAATCGTTAAGGCTCGCGGTATCGGGAATAGGGCCGCAAAAGGTGTCGCTTTGTCCAGCTGCCAATATGGGGGCGACCCCGCCGGCGACACAGGGGTCGCAATCGCTTACGGTGAGCGTAAGCACCAAGGTGTCTTCTGTACAGGGAGCAGTGGCGGAGTTGGTCGTATAGGTAAACTCGTAAGTGCCCTCAGCCTCCCCTTCAAAGTCCACCTCCGTACCATCTAAATTTTCTCCTAGATCGGGACCCCCGGTCTGTACCCAGGTACCCGCATCCTGTCCTGTAATATAATCATCAAGGTCGATTTCGTTGGGTCCGAATTCGTCGGTATCGTTATTGCAGACGGCGGTAGGTTCGCTTGGGACCAGCGTTCCTGCAGTCGGAGATATATTTTGGGTAATGACCAACTCGGTCACCGGGCTGTTGCAATTGTCGACCTCATCCCAGAAAAAGGCGAAATAGGAACCGGGTTCGGCAATGACGCTTGCGCCAGTCCTTGGCGCCCAATCGTCCTGATTTAAAGGATCTGCCCCATTTTCCGTCCATATCAGTGCGGTTCCGTTGGGCCGCGTCCCGGTATAATAGGTGTCGAGACCGACGGAAAAATCATCGCAGAACGTATCCTCATTTTGGGTCAATACCGGTGCCTCGGTACCAGCGGCGCAGTCATCATCTAGAATCGTAACCGTGCGTTGTGCTTCGGGTTCGGGCGTGTAAGAAAACTTGGTAGGGTCACTTGGTGTACCTAGCACCAAGATTACAGTCTCGTCGTCTTCGGGAAGCGCATCGTTTATAGGTGTGATTACAAGCTCAATGGCATCTTGTCCGTCCGGAAATGAAAGGGGGGTTGGGGGCGTTATCGTAAAATCGTCTCCTTGGCTGGCGGTCCCGCCCAACGTATAGGGAACGGTAACGGGGGTGCCCGTACCGTTTGAATTATCCAGACTTATTAAAAACCGGCCTTGATCCTGTCCCTCTTCGGCCGCATCGGCGTCTATAGTTTCCACGGAAAAGGTGCCGGTATCGTTATCCGCAATAGTTATCGTCCGATTGGTGGCAGGTACTTGATCTACCGTACCCGCGTCCGGGGTGCCCAAGTTCAGCACCACCGTTTCATCGTTTTCGACGATGTCATCGTCAACGGGGGTAATCGTAATGACCTGCGACAAGGAGGCTTCATCATCGGTAAAAGTCAGGGTGTTCTGCTGCCCTCCGACGGTATAATCAGTGACATCGGCATTACCCCCAAAGGTGTAAGGCAATGAAACCGTAACTCCAGGGGCGACGGGTTTGTCCAGGGTTACGGTAAAGCTTCCCGGCACTGCCCCTTCTTCGGCAGCTTCGCCCACCGTCGTTACCGTAAAGACCCCATCGTTATCGTCAAGGCTCAAGGTAACTTCGCTCTGTGTCGGGTCTAGTGTACCATTATCCACGGTCTCTAAAGTAACTACGATAGTTTCGGGGCCCTCAACAAGATCGTCATTGACAATATTATCGATGGTCACCGTGAGGGAAGTTTGAAACGGGGATAGCTCAACGGTGTTCTCTCCCGGTGCGGAGGGGGTGGCTGGCACGGCATAATCGAATCCGGCTTCGGCGGTACCCGCGAAAGAATAGGTTACCGTTGTATTATAAATGTTAAAGGCGCCTCTGGATATCGTAAAACTAAGCGTTCCATCGGTTCCGACCCCCCCCTCAGTGGCGTTATCGTTGGCAGATGTTATCGACACGACCTGGGCCTGCCCAAAAAAACCCGTGGCCATCAACAGAAGAAGCATCCATCCTCTAACAACAGGACCGGAATTCCCCAAAAAGGCAACGTTCTCTCTCTTCGATTTCATAAACTGTCTTATGAATCCATATCGATCCAACACTCAGTAAGACCGTGCGGTTAAGTAGAAATGGGGCCAATATTACTAAAAAATTCATCCCTAGACCCTAATTATAGGCTCAAATCAAGGTTTTATGGATGAACCACACTATATACGCAAAAAGGTCAATCAGGGATTTCGGCCGAGCGAGTTTCTACATCCGAAGCTATTTTTCGCACTAATCCCTGCAGCACTTTCCCGGGCCCTACTTCAATAAACGTGCTGGCCCCGTCGTTCACCATATTCCGTACACTTTGCGTCCACTTTACGGGCGCCGTCAATTGGGAGATCAGGTTTTTCTTGATTTCGGCGGAGTCACTTACGGCGCGGGCGGTAACATTTTGATACACGGGACAGGTCACCTTTCCGAAATCGGTATTTTCGATGGCCGATGCAAGCTCTTCCCGGGCCGGCTCCATCAAGGGGGAGTGAAAGGCTCCGCCAACAGGCAGGACCAAGGCCCTACGGGCACCGGATTCCTTCATATTTTTACAGGCGGTATCGATCGCCTCGACCTCCCCGGAGATTACCAATTGGCCGGGGCAGTTGTAGTTGGCCGCTACCACGGTTCCGGGCGTTTCCCTACAGACCCGCTCCACGACCTCATCTTCCAATCCCAGAACGGCGGCCATGGTACTCGGCTGCAGTTCACAGGCTTTTTGCATCGCCATCGCCCGCTGGGAAACCAATCTTAGCCCATCTTCAAAATTCAGCGCGCCATTGGCGACCAGGGCAGAGAATTCTCCCAGTGAATGCCCCGCTACGCAATCGGGCCGAAACCCGTCCCCCAGGATCTTTCCCAAAATCACGGAATGAAGAAAAATAGCGGGTTGGGTGACCTTGGTCTGCTTTAAGTCCTCTGCCGTTCCTTCGAACATGATATCGGTTATGGAAAAGCCCAAAATCTCGTTCGCACTTTCAAAAAGTTTCTGTGCTAATGGAAATTTCTCGTATAGGTCAAGGCCCATTCCTACAAATTGGGCACCCTGGCCCGGAAATATATATGCGTTCATCTTTAAAAGTTTTAAGGAATGACGAATGTAAGAAAAAAGCGCAAGCTACGAACCTTCCTTAAACCATCCGGAGTACATCACATAGTTGTTCGCGATCCGGTCGATTTCCCCGGAAGTGAGCTCGGCACTGATATCCTTGATTTTCTTGGCGGGCATCCCGGCAAAGATAGTCCCCGATGGTACCCGGGTGCCTTTGGTAACGACCGCCCCGGCCGCGATGATACTGTTGCTTTCGATGACGCAATCGTCCATGATGATACTGCCCATGCCGATCAAGACGTTATCTTCTACGGTACAGCCGTGAACGATGGCATTGTGGCCGATAGACACGTTGTTTCCAATCTGGGTCGGATGTTTTTGATAGGTGCAATGGATGACGGCACCATCTTGTACGTTCACCTTGTCGCCCATTTTTATATAATGCACATCGCCCCTGATGACGGCATTGAACCATACGCTACATTGGTTGCCCATCTCCACCTCCCCTACAATAGTCGCGTTTTCGGCGATATAGCAGTCGTTGCCGATCTGAGGGGATTTTCCGTTTACCGATTTAATCATATGTACAGCGTTTGAGAAAGTCAAGCGCAGGCCGTAGCCATGACGCACTCTGTAAGCAAAGATATGAAGATGGAAATAAAGGGATGGGACAGGGGGGGCGTTGACCTCAAAAGATTTGAACCTTAGTTCTGTTCGGAACTAAAGCGCTATGTCTAAAAAATAAAACCTAGAAAGAAAATTATTGGGCCGCCGGGCAATAGCAGTCGTAGCGCCGTTCGTTCTGTCCGAAGTTATATCCCAGGGTTATTTGATGGAAACCGCCACTGTCAAAACGGAAATCCCCGGTCTGGTACGAGTAGTTATAGGAGACCATAAAGTTGCCGATATTGGCTCCGACAATGGGCGTTATCAACTGCAAACGTTGGTTCCCGGAACCCTCATTGGTCACATATTCAATACCTTCAAAACTGCGCCGGTAGGAGAGTCCGCCCCACAACCGGCCGAAATCGACATCCTTATAGACCTTGGCGTTGATATCGATGGTCTTTTCCTTGGTGAAATCGGTCATCTGGAACAGTACCGAAGGCTCCAGCTGCCATTCCTGCCGTCCGAAGATATATCCGGCGGAAACCAGATACCGTCGCAGGTTGTCGATGACCCCTACTTGCGCTTCGTTACGCTGTTTATAGTATACATTTCTTCTGCTTTCCAGCACATTTAGTACACCAACATGGGCATAAAACTCCATCAGGTTATATGAAAATCCCAAATCGACGTTGAAATACCCATCACTGACCTTAATTCCGGCAATAGCAGGGTCTCCCGTTTCGTAAAAGTCCGATTCGTCGAGACTGCTCTGAAGATAGGTGGGACTTATCCCGAATGAAAGCTGGTTCAAACTGCGCCCATCGCCTCCGAGCCTGAGGTGATGGGCATAGGTAAGCTTGAGTCCCGTTTGGGCGTGATATCCATTGGCATCGTTGAAAACAATCACTCCTATTCCAGAGTTGGTTTCCCCGATTCGGGAGTGTACATTGACCGTCTGCAGATTGGGGGCATTCTCGACACTGAACCACTGCATCCGGGCCGTAGCCCTGATCTTCGTTCCCTCGCCAATGCCCGCCATGGAGGGGTAGACCAGATAGTAGTTATCGGACAAATAATCAAAATACACGGGGATACCTTCCTGAGCGTACGACTGAACGCCAAAGATAAAAGAGGTAAAAAGGAGCAGCAGGCGATGTTTCATCGGTCTTATTATCGGCGATACGTCAAAATCAACCTAAATAGCGATTGAATATTAAAGTATAACGGTCGAAAGGTAACAATATTATATGTCGTAACTTTGCACCAAACTAAGAACTGCGATGAAAGAGTATAATATCACCGTTTCAAAGACCAACAATCCGGCTATTTTAAAATTCGAGACGAACCACTTTTTGACCAAGGGTAAAAACTACGAGTTCAAGAACATCGATGAGGCCAAAAGTTCCCCCTTGGCGCAGCAGTTGTTCCATCTTCCCTTTATCAAGACCGTTTACGTCTCGGGCAATTTTATAGGTCTCGAGCGTTTCGACATCGTCGAATGGGACGATGTTAAGGACGAGGTGGCCCAGCAATTGGTCGAATATCTGAACGCGGGCGAGCCGGTGATTCATGATGAGCGGCCGGTGCAACAGGTGGCGGTCACGGTGTACGCCGAGGTTACACCAAACCCGTCTGTCATGAAATTCGTGGCCAATAAAGCGATTGTTCCTCGGGCCTTCGAATTCAAGAACATTGACGAGGCCCAGAACTCCGAGTTAGCCAAGCAGCTTTTTCACTTTCCTTTCGTTAAAGAGATCTTTATCGACCTGAACTATATCTCGGTCGGCAAATACGATATGGCGGAATGGGAGGATATTACATTGGAACTGCGGGAATTTATTCGCGACTATCTGGCCGCCGGGAAATCCGTGGTCTCCGAAGAGGCCGTTCAGCGGTCGACGCAGAAAGAGAATTCAGCTACTCCGGAAACACTTGACCTCGACGACACTTCCCAGCAAATCGTGGATATTCTGGAGGAATATGTAAAGCCGGCAGTGGCCAGTGACGGCGGTAACATCCTTTTTCAATCCTACGAATCGGACAGTAGAACGGTCAGCGTGATTCTACAGGGGGCCTGTAGCGGCTGCCCCTCCTCTACCTTTACGCTGAAAAACGGAATCGAGACCATGCTCAAGAATATGATGGGCGATAAGGTGAACGAAGTGGTGGCGATCAATGGATGATGGGTTCAAGGCTGTCTACCGACAGATGCGAGGGATAATTCAGGTGGAAGTGCTGGTTCAAGTTCCAGTCCCCGCCGCAGGAGTTGGCTAAAGCCGATTCACCCGGGATGATTCGGGAGTTTCGGAAACCATTCGCGACCAACAGGCTGGGGTCCATCATTTTCCCAATATGGAATGAGTCCTTTTTATACGGCTTACCACTCTTATTTCCCCATTTATTTTTGTTATATTGGGTCGAACCTAAAAACAAACACATTATGGCAGTTTTAAAAGTTATTGAAGTATTGGCAAATTCGGAAAAAAGTTGGGAAGACGCCGCCAAAAATGCGGTGGCCCACGCCTCAAAATCCGTCAAGAACATCAAGTCGGTTTATATCAACGAGCAGAGCGCTACCGTTGAGAATGGGAATATGGTGAATTACCGGGTGAACGTAAAGATAACCTTCGAAGTCGACTAGGGTCCGTTATCCCTTTTCCTGTAACAAGATATAGCATCCCTGTTTATGCCGGGATGCTTTTTTTTGTCCTAAATTTAATCTCCCTGCATTTTAATCCAACAAATAAAGCCCATGGAACCCGAATTTACCAACGCCCTGATTGACGAAACGAGTCCCTATCTCCTGCAACATGCCCATAATCCGGTAGATTGGGAGGCATGGCATCCCGAAGTTTTGGCACGGGCGGAGAAAGAAAACAAACTCTTGTTGATCAGTATCGGCTATGCGGCCTGCCATTGGTGCCACGTTATGGAGCGTGAATGTTTTGAGGATTCCGAGGTCGCCCGGACCATGAATGAAAACTTTATCAACATTAAGGTGGATCGCGAGGAACGGCCCGATGTGGACCACATCTATATGGATGCCCTTCAGATGATGACCGGACAAGGGGGCTGGCCCCTGAACATCGCCGCACTGCCGGACGGACGGCCCTTCTGGGGCGCGACCTATGTAAAGAAAGAGAATTGGACGCAAGTTTTGCAGCAATTATCGGACCTGTACCGCGATGACCCTGCCAAGGTCGAGGGGTACGCACAAAAATTGGCCGACGGCATCAAGGCCATTAATTTGGTGGAACTTGCCGACGCGCCGGATAGTTTTGATTCCGCCGAAATGGAAGCGGCCGTTGCCGGATGGTCCCGTTATTTTGATAACGAAATGGGTGGGTACAATCGGGCCCCTAAGTTTATGTTGCCCGTCAACCTCAACTTTTTGCTCCATTATGGTACGGCCCGAAAAGACGGCCCTATAATGGATTATGTCAACACCTCGTTGACCAAAATGGCCTGGGGCGGCGTTTTCGATCAGGTCGGCGGGGGATTTTCCCGCTACTCCGTGGACACCAAATGGCACGTACCCCATTTTGAAAAGATGCTTTACGACAACGGCCAATTGGTCAGCCTCTACGCGCAAGCCTATGCCGAGACCGGAAACGACCTCTTCCGGGAAACGGTGGAAAAGACGATTGCCTTCGTTCAACGGGAACTGATGTCGGAGGATTTCGGACTTTATTCCTCTTTGGATGCGGATAGCCAGACCGAAAACGGCGCGCTTGAAGAGGGTGCCTTTTACGTCTGGCGAGAAGACGAACTGCAACAACTTTTAGGAAGCCGTTTCGCCATTTTTAAGGAGGTCTATAACATCAATGACTACGGCCATTGGGAGAATGGCAATTTCGTGCTGATCCGAAACGCGTCCCGAGAGAAAATTGCCGAAAAACATGCAATCGACCTTGAAGAGCTCAAAGAAACCATGGAGGAGTGTCTCAAAATTCTTTACACGGAGCGCCAAAAAAGGGATAGACCCCGATTGGACGATAAAATTCTCACCTCTTGGAACGGCCTCATGCTAAAAGGGCTTACCGACGCCTATCGCTACCTCCAAAATCCTGATTATTTGGACCTCGCCTTAAAGAATGCGGACTTCATCCTAAAAAATATGGGGACGCCCGACGGAGGACTATTCCACAATCACAAGAATGGTAAAAGCAGCATCAACGGCTACCTTGAGGATTATGCTTCCGTTATCGATGCCTATATCGGCCTCTATGAAACCACGTATGACATCAACTGGTTAAAACGGGCCAAGTCATTGGTGGAATATTGTCAAGCGCACTTTCACGACCCCCGCAGCGGGATGTTCTTCTTTACTTCCGATACGGACGATTTTGTTATCCGAAGAACCATCGAGACCGTTGACAATGTGATACCGGCATCGAATTCCATCATGGCAAAAAACCTCTTTAAGCTGTCCCGGTTTTTTCCGGAGTACGATTATGCCTCCAGTGCCATGCAGCTCCTGAAAAACATGCAGGAAAATTTTGAGAAAAGTGCTCAGAACCACGCCAATTGGTTAGATCTGGCCCTGTATTTTCAACGGCCCTTTTATGAAATCGCCATCGTCGGGGACCGATATGGGGAGAAAGCAAAATCGATTGGAAGCCAATATCTGCCTAACAGCATTTTGGCGGCTTCGGATAAACAGGAAGGCATAGCGCTGTTTCGGGATAGATATGTCGAAGGGCAGACCCTGTTCCATGTATGCGAAGAGGGTGCATGCCAGCGGCCTACTGCGCGATTGGAAGAAGTTCTGGCGCAAATAAGATTCGATTCCCGCCCTTAACCATAGTTTATTGGAATTATATTTGACTTCGAAGACCATTTTTACTAGGTTGCGTCCTTAATTTCGGCAGGCTTTGTCTAGCGATAATAGCACCGCCAAACCCTTAAACTTTTTTTCAAAAACTACCGTAAGTTCCATGTCCATCGTAGTGGAATTTCGGATATACTAAAAATCCTTTTTATGAACGAAATTTCAGAGTATCAAGAACATATGGACAAGGCCATCGATTGGGCCTGGGAAGTATTGCCCACCATGGCAATTAATATCGTTGTCGCCGTTATTACCCTTTTAGTCGGCCTATGGCTGATTCGGATCATCAACCGGATGGTGCGCAAGTTTTTTGAGAAAAAGGATTACGATCTCGCTTTGGAGTCCTTCCTCCAGAGTTTCATAGGTATAGCCCTGAAGGTGTTGTTGTTCGTACTCGTCATCACCCAATTAGGGGTGCAATCATCTACGCTTATCGCCGCGGTCGGTGCCGCCGGGTTGGCTATCGGACTTGCCTTACAGGGATCGCTTTCCAATTTTGCCGGGGGCGTGTTAATCCTTATTTTCAAGCCCTTTAAGGTCGGGGATTGGATTTCGGCACAGGGGGTCGATGGATCGGTAAAGGAAATTACCATCTTTTACACGAAAATCACCACCTTCGGCAATCAAGTGGCCATTGTGCCAAACGGACAATTATCCAATGACAATATCGTCAACTACAACGCCTTATCAGAACGAAGGGATAACATAAAAATCGGTATCGGCTACGGTTCCAATATTAAAAAAGCCAAGGATATCCTGTTGCAGATTTGCGCCGATAACGAAAATATCTCCAAAGACCCGGCCCCGGAAGTCCACGTAGACGGTCTTGGGGACAGTTCGGTGGACCTTACCCTACGCTTTTGGGCGGATACCAGTGTCTTCTGGCCGGCACATTTTCACGTCATCGAGGAGGCGAAGAACCGGTTCGATGCGGCGGATATCGAGATACCCTTTCCACAGCGTGATGTTCACATGAAAGGGAAGGCCCTAGAGGCTTAAAAGTCCGGTCCTCAAAAATGGCATTTGGCAAAGCCCTGATTACTTTTTCCTTTGGATTAAAAAATCCTTTAAGTAATAAGGTTCGAAGTAGGCGAAATCTTCAAAATCGCCTACTTCGAATTTTCTATGGGACAACGTGACCATTTGCTTAGCGGAAGGCACTACGGAGGTGTCGAAACGAAAATTGGGGTGTTGCAGAATTTCCCTGCATTTTTGCGCCCCGCTGCCGAGCAGCAGCATCGTTCCACTTTCCACGTACTCGGCAAAGGATTTCCCGTCGATGATTTCGGCCCTGGTTTCCCTGATCTGACTTTTGTGGGCGTCGAAGACGGCGGAATAGACTTCCATACGTCGGGCATCCAATACAGGTACGATAAAATCGATATCCTCCCCTTGTGCTTGATGGGCCATGCTCGCCAAGGTGGACAGTGCAATCAGGGGCACATCCAAGGAAAAACACAAACCCTTTGCGGCGGAAACGCCGATACGCAGTCCGGTATAGGATCCCGGCCCCTTACTGACGGCGACCGCTTCGAGGTCGGACAATGCGAGCCCGGCATCCTTTAAAACGTCCTGAACAAAAACATGCAGCTGTTCGGAATGGGAATAGTTGGGGGTATCGTGTTCCTTGAGCGCCAGAAGATTCCCGTCTTTGGCAACACTTACCGAGCAGTTGGTGGTCGCTGTTTCTAAGTTTAAGATGATGGCCATTGAGTAAGATAAGGTACTTCCAATTGAACAAATGAAGTGTGTCGATAACGCCCCCCTCAGAAATTATGGGGCGGGGGCGGCCGGAGCGTTAGGTTAGGCTGTCGAACACCATGGCAAGGCTTTGGGTCGTTACGATCCGTTCAGCAACAACGGGACCCCGAAATAGAATTCCAGCACCTTGATCCTAAAAATATAGTCGTATTTAGTACGTACGACCTCGGCCTCGGCGTCTTCGACCCGGGACTGTGCTTGACTATAATCGAAGGCGTTCATCAGCCCAACATCGTAGCGTTCCTTGGAATACTCGTACGCCAATCTTCTGGCTTCCGCCGTTTTTTGGGCGGCGTAGTACGCCTTGGCAAAGCTCTTGACATCGACGTAGGCCTGGTTGATATTGGTTTCCAGATCAAGTTTATCCTGTTCCAGCTGCACTTCCGCTTTCTGTACATTGATCTGCGCCCGCTTAATATTGTTTCTAACGCTGAACCCATTAAAGATAGGGATATTCAACTGGGCACCATAGGAAATCCCGTCGTTCATCCATAACTGGTCGCCAAAACTTTGTGTTTCCAAAACCCCGGTTATATTATTAAAGCGAGCTTGATCGGAATAACGGGTGTTGTAGTTGAAGAAAGCGCCCAAGGTCGGATATTTGGCTCCTTTTGCGATGGCCAGATCCTTAACCGCCAAATCGATATTGGCTCTAGAGAATTCGATATCATTTCTGAAGGTTAGGGCCTCCGCAAAGATTTCCTTGGCCGATTTGTTGAGGATATCCGATGGTGGCACTTCATAATCGGCCTCCGCAATGTCGAAATTCTCATAGTCGGTAATCTGTAGCAGTTGGGCCAGGTTTATTTTTGAGATCAAAACCTGGTTTTCGGTGTTTACGATCTGCTGCTCCAGATTCGCGGCGGTGGCCTCGACCTCTAGCAGGTCGCCCTCGGGGACGACCCCGGCGTTTACCAGCTCTTTGGTGCGTTTCAAATCCTGTTCGGTCACCGCGTACTGGGCCTGAAAGACAATAAGCGTTTCTTTGTTCGACAAGATCTGCAAATAGGCATTGGCCACACTAAGCCGGATGTCGTCTTTCAGATCGTCTAACCGGTACTGTTGTGCAATGGCGTTCAGTTTGGCCCGATTGAGCCGGTGAATGTTGCGGAGACCGTCAAATAGGGTTACCGAAGACGTGACTCCACCTGTAGCCGTAAAGATTGTGGTCGTTACCGGTTGGTTGTTGGTAGGATCAAATGAAAGTCCCGTATTGCCCGAGGCGCTCACCGACGCATTGGCATCGGGCAGCAATGCTCCCACGGCATCGGACTTATCGATCATTGCATTTTGCAGATCTAATTCGTATTGTTCGACAGTAAGGTTATGTTCGACGGCGTATTCGACGCATTCCTGTAGCGTCCATTTCTTTTGCTGCGCAGTGATGGCACTCAGCGAACACAAGAGCAGTAAAGCAGTCAGTTTAAAGTTCATTCTTGATTGTTTTTGACCCGTCCGGGACAGGGGCGGGTTATTGATTTTGATTGATGTTCTTGATGGATGTTAGCGCTTAGCTAGTCTCCTCTTCTGTTTCTTCGTCCTCGCCCTTTTTGATAGGTTCGGTCTTGTTCCACACCTTGACCTTGTCCGATTCCGTAAGTCCCGATACGATTTCTACGTTCACCCCGTCCGAGATTCCGATCTCCACGTCCTTCCGCTCAAACTGCTGGTTCTCTACCGGCCCTTCCGCAATTTCTACATAGGGTTCGTCGGTCTCCTTGTCGAATTGCAGCAAAGCTTCGGGAATGACCAAAATGCTATCTTTTTTCTCGAGCACCAACGACGCATTGGCACTATAACCGGCCCGGATAAAAACATCGTCCTTCACTTCCACATCGCCCTCTATCTTAAACTGTACGGCCCCCGTTTCCTCGATGCCCTTAGGAGCGATAAATCGGAGTACGGCATCGAGCTCCTCTCCTTCGACCGCCCCGAGATTAATTTTTAAGGGCGTACCGACTTCAAGTTTGGCGACTTCACCCTCGTCGACCTTGCCTTCAAAGATCATACTGCTCATATCGGCTATGGTCGCAATGGTCGTACCCTCGTTAAAATTGTTGGTTTCGATGACCTGGTCGCCCTCCCGTACCGGAATTTCTAGGATGGTGCCCTCTACAGTGGCCCTGATGTTGGTGTTGGCACTTGAGGAACCGCCTGCGGAGCCCCTGCGTATAATCTGGTAGTCCGCCTGGGCATTCTCCAGCTCTTGGGCGGCTTGATCGTACTGAAGTTTGAGTTCATTGAAATCCTGGCTCGAGATAACACCTTTGTCGAACAGGGCCTTGTTGCGCTCAAACTCAACCTTGGTATTGTTCAACGCCAATTCGGCGTTCCTGACCCGGCCCCGTGCCTGGTTCAGGGACTGCTCGTTCGGCACGACCTTTATCATAGCGATCAAATCTCCCGATTTTACCTCATCGCCTTCTTCTTTATATATCTTTTCGATGATACCGGAAATCTGCGGCTTGATCTCGATTTCGTCTTCTGGAATCAACTTGCCGGTAGCCACCGTTTTCTTTTCGATATTCGATATAAACGGATTTTGAACCTCATAGGTTATGGCCGATTTACTGTTGGTCTTGATGAAAAAGGCGGCGGCCCAGAGCGCACCGAGCACCAGGATCCCGATGAGAATGTATTTAACGATTTTGTTCATTACTGTGAATCTTTATGTTTAGTTGTTTAGGATTTGGTGGTGATTCCGGATTGAATGCTTCGAGTTCAAAGTTTGGGCTGAACTCCGTTTACTTATCTTGGCCGGATTGGGATTGTATTTCAAAGCTTTCTCTTTTTGATTTTATATTAGAACTTTCTCTTAGTTTTGAACTTGAGCTTAAATTTTACTCCTCCCGCAGCGCATCGATCGGCTTTATGCTTACGGCGCGTTGAGCCGGGATGAGTCCGATTAACGTCCCCAATACGACCATAATGACCAAGGCCCCCAATACATAGGGAATCGGAACGGTCGGGTTCGTATAGGGGAAATCGATGTCTTCGGTAAAGCTGTTTATCATCGACAGGGTCGCCGCACCGATGATGATACCCATAATGCCCGCAATTACCGTCAAGAATACCGATTCAAGAATGATCTGGTTCCGTACTTCCGCGGGCGTAGCTCCTAGAGCCCTTCGTACTCCGAGCTCTTTGGTGCGTTCCTTAACGGATATCAATAGAATGTTTCCGATGCCGATTACCCCGGCCAAGATAGTCGCGATACCGACCACGAGGGACAGGAATGTGATGCCATCGGCAAATCCGACAATTTTATTGAACTGCTCCCCGAGGTTAAAGGAACCGAAGGCGCGGTCGTCATCCGGATGGACGCTATGGATGTTCTTCAAGAGATTCTTGATATTGCGTTCGACCGCCACTACATCGGCATCGTCGTAGGCCGCAATGGAAAACCAACCTACATTATCCCCTGTATTGTATAATTTTTTAAATGTGCTAAAAGGAATAAAGATGTCGCCATCACCGCCAAAACCCCCACTCTGCTCGAACTTGTGGACCCCGATAACCTGAAAAAAGACCCCATCGACCTTGATGTATCCTCCAATCGGATCTTCGTCGCTCTCAAAAAGTTCCGTTTGGGTTCGTTCGCCGATTACGGCAACCTTTCTGGCCTGTTCGATATCCTCGTCGTTTATAAAGCGTCCACCATCGTAAATCTTCTTAGGGGCTATTTTAGTAAACTCGGGGAAATCGCCATACAGGGTATAACTTCCCGTCTTGTTTTTACGGCCGATGGTGGCCGGAGGCGATCCGAAAAATCCCATAACGTTTCGTGGGGCGATGAATTCGACTTGGGGAATACGGTTCTCTATCATCGTGGCGTCACCCAGTTTTAGTTGCATCTGCCTTCCGGTCTTAAAGCCCTCATAGGGCATGCTGGTACTTTGTGCCCAGACGAACATACTGTTTTTGGCAATGGTCTCGAACATGCTCTCAAATCCGTTGTCCATTCCTTTTGCGGCTCCAGAAAGGGCGATATAGATAAAGATGCCCCACAGCACGCCTATTACCGTAATGACCGTACGGGTCTTGTTCTTGCTGATGGAGCCGAAAATCTCTTGCCAGGTATTTCTATCAAATAAAAATCGCATATTATTCGTCCCTTAATGCTACAATGGGTTTGATACGTGCCGCCTTTCTCGCGGGAATATAGCCGGCAATTGCCCCGAAAATAATCAGCAATACGGTTGCAAAAACGGCTGTACCCGAATCGATAAAGGGATCGGTAATAAAAAAATCCTTCAGCTTTTGGCCCATGGAACCCAAAATGGCCATGCCGATGACCATACCGGTAAAACCCGAAACCGTAGTGATAAAAATGGATTCCAGTAAGATGGTACCGATTACGGATCTGGGGGTAGCGCCCAAGGCCTTTCGGATACCGAGCTCTTTGGTGCGTTCCTTGACCACAAAGACCATGATATTGCTGATACCGATGATACCGGCGATAATAGTACCGAAAGCTACAAAACCAACGATCATCTGTAACACTCTGGCAAATTGTTGGTTCTGTTTCAGTTGATCGGCTACATTGCGAATAAAGATGCCGTTTTGATCTTGGGGACTTATGAATTTCTTTTCGCGTAAGAACTTATCGACCCCCTGATCTAGGGCCATCGCCCCCGCGTAACCTACTTCGGGTTTGAAACCGAGCACGATAGCGTCGATTTTATCGGTATTCTTCTCCAACAGTTGCTTGGTGGTATAGGGAATAAAAATGTTCCTCTCTTCGCGATCGCCGCCCTCGTCCTGAAAAACACCAACGACTTTGAACGCTATCCCCCCGATATCGATATACTTGCCCACGGAATTCTTTGTTCCGAAAAGATCCTGTTCCACCAGCCTACCGATGACCGCATTCTTGGTCTTATCCCTGATATCCAACTCGTTCAGATAGCGACCTTTCATCATGATGGTCTTTTCGGCGTACTGATGCGAAGGTGCTACGGCCCAAGTGGAGTAGCTATTGGATTCGTTTTTGTATTTGACGGTATCCGGTCGGATAATTCTCGGAGAGACATATTCGAGGTAAAAAGGGAAGTTTTTTTTAATATCCTCGAGGTCGGAGTTATCGAATTCGATCGTCCGGTTCGATTTATAGCCCTTGTACGGCATGGTCGTCCTTCCCGTGAAGACAAAAAGGACATTGGTCGCATCATCCCCAAAAAAATCATCAAAGGTATTGATGAGCCCGTTGCCAAAGCCGAAAAGCACCACGAAGATAAGAATGCCCAAGGCCACGGTAAACCCCGACAGAAAGGTCCGTAGCTTGTTCTTTCGTATGGTCTGGAAGATTTCCTTCCAATTGTCCCTACTAAACATATTGTGATGCTCTTACCTGTTCGACCTTTTTATCCTCGACGATTACCCCATCCTTTAATTGCACGATACGCTTGCACATATGGGCGATATCTTCTTCATGGGTCACTACCAAAATCGTGTTGCCGTTATCGTTGATTTTTTGGATAAGATCCATGACCTCATAAGAGGTTGTGCTGTCCAACGCACCGGTAGGCTCATCGGCCAGCAACACCTTGGGCTCCGCGGCCATGGCGCGGGCGATCGCGACCCGCTGTTTTTGCCCCCCCGACAGTTCGTTCGGCAGATGGGTCGCCCATTCTTTCAAACCGACCTGGGCCAAGTATTTCAAGGCTTTTTCTTCCCGCTCTTTTCTCGGTACTTTTTGATAGTACAGTGGCAGGGACACGTTTTCCATGGCACTTTTGTAGTTGATCAGATTGAAGGACTGAAAGACGAATCCTAAAAACTTGTTCCGATACTTTGCGGCCTTGGTCTCGTTCAGGTTCTTGATGGGAACGCCATCCAAGGTGTACGAACCTTCATCAAGCTCGTCCAACATTCCCAAAATGTTCAATAGTGTAGATTTTCCCGATCCCGAAGACCCCATGATGGCGACGAGCTCGCCTTCTGCAATATTAAAGTTCAATCCTTTTAAGACGTGAAGGGAGTTGGTACCCATCTTATAGGATTTATGAAGGTTTTTAATTTCGATCATAAAGGCTCGATTTTACGTTTGGGTGGTTTACCTTACAGCAGACAACAACACGACGGGTAAGTTCCTTAATTGTTACAAGCAACCCTCTAAATGTTTTGTTAAATTAATTTTGGGGCATTCCTTTTACGCGTCTTCTTCTTTTTCAAGAGCGTTCCAGACCTTAATGTGGTCTTCTTCGTTTATGCCGGACTTTATTTCTACGAATATACCATCGCTGATGCCGAGTTCGACATCCCTGCGCTCGAATTTTTGGCCGCCGTTCTCGATTTCTACGAATGGCTTTTTGGTTTCATCGTCAAACTGCACCAAGGCTTCCTTGATGGCCAGCACACTATCGGCCTTCGCCAGTATCACCGAAGCGTTGGCGCTCAGTCCGGCCCGAATGAAAACGGAATCCTGCTTCTTCATTGTGCCCTTGATCTCGAATTGAACGGCTCCGTTCTCCTTTTTCCCTTTGGGTGCAATATAGTCCAGAACAGCTTGAAAAACTTTTCCTTCCAAGGCGCCTACCGTTATTTCGAGGGGTAGGTCTTCCTTGATCTTCCCGACCTCCGATTCATCCACTTTCCCCTCGAATATCATTTTCTCGACGTCGGCAATAGCGGCGATGGTAGTGCCTTCGTTAAAGGTATTGCTTTCAATGACCTGATTGCCCACCTCTACCGGCACTTCCAGCACCATACCGCTGACCGTCGCCCTGATTTGGGTATTGGCCGAATTGCTGAACCCTTTTGTGGTTCCGGTCTTGACAATGTCATAGTTTTTATTGGCGGCAGCGTAGGTCTGCTTCGCCTGATCGTAATTCACCTGCGCCCGTTCCAGATCTACCTTGGAGACCACCCCCTTATCGAACAGTCCCTTTTGTCGCTGCAGGTTGCGACGTTGGTCGTCCAGGGCGATTTTGGACTCGTCAATTGCGTTGCGGGCATCGTTCAGGGCGTTCAGGTTGGGCACTACCTTGATACGGCAAAGCAGGTCACCCGATTGCACGTAATCGCCGCCTTCGACAAAGATTTCCTCGATTACCCCCGAGATATTCGGTTTGATCAACACTTCTTCCAAAGGCAGGATACTACCCGTCGCTACGGTCTTCTTGACGATATTCTTTTTAGAGGGTTTTTCGGTCTCATAAACCACGGGGTCTTCCGCATTTTTCTGATAGAGATAATACATCGCCCCCCCGAAGGTCAAGACGATGAGGACCAAAATGATTCGCGTGATTGATTTTTTCATTTGTTTAGTTTTCTTTTATGTGATTACCGCACTTGGACTTCGCTCAACATTAGCTTAGGCGGAAATTTTTAGATTGATGTTATTCCGTCCGCAGCGCATCTATCGGCCTTACCTTAATGGCACTTTGGGCGGGGATAAAACCGGCCAACAAACCCGATACGACCAAAATGGTCAATGCCCCGATGACGACGCCCAAGCTGACACTGGGATTTAAAAACATATCTACCGGGCCGTTCATCTCTAGCAAGGTATTGATGGCATAGATGACCAAGGCCCCAAAACTGATTCCGGCCATGCCTGAAATGGTAGTCAAGAAAACCGATTCCATCAGCACCTGCAATTTGATGGACCATGGATTTTCGCCCAAGGCTCTACGAATACCGATTTCCTTAGTCCGTTCCTTGACGACTATGAGCATGATATTGCTCACCCCTATAATTCCAGAGAGCAAGACCAAAATTCCCACAAAATAAGCGATAAACTTGATCGCCCAGAACAGGCTTTGCACTCGGTTGAACTGTTCGTACAGATCAAAGTATCCAATGGCGCGGTTGTCATCGGGATGTATCTTACGGTTTTTTTTCAAAATGGAGACAACGGTTTCCTTCAGATCGGTAATTGAAGCGCCGTCATTGGCTGTTATGGCCATCCACCCTACATCGTTGGCGCGGTTAAAGGCTTGGGAAAACGTGGTAAAGGGTACGAAAATCTGCTTCTGTCCCTGTTCCCCGTTGTTATCGTCCAATCTTTTATAGGTGCCGATGACCATAAAATTGACCCCTTGAATCTTGATGTAGCTACCCAACGGATTCTCACCTTTATCGTACAGTTCTTTTTTGACCCCGTTCCCGATGACGGCCACCTTTCGTTTTTCCCCGATATCAGATTGGTTGATGAACCGGCCCGAGGTTATACCCAAGGGATCTTGCTTGATTATCTGTGGATAATCCCCAAACACATTATACGCCCCCGTTTTGATTCCGCGTATTACGTTACTGCCCCCGCCAAAGCCCCCGAGACGGTTTCTGGGGGATACGTACCTCAGGTCGGGCATGCTGCTGTTCAGGGTCGCTACATCTTCCAGCTTGAATTCGAACTCCCGCCCCTTGGGCAAGCCTTGGTATTCTTTGGAAGTGGCTTGGGTCCAAATAAACATGGTATTGGTGGCGATATCGCCAAAATCGGCCATGATGCCGTTCTGCATACCTTTTCCCGCTGCCAATAGAATCAAAAGGATAAAAATTCCCCAGAAGACCCCAAAAGCGGTCAGTACCGTCCGGAACCAATTACCGGTCAGCACTTCCATAATCTCTTTCCAACGGTCTCTATTAAACATAGTTCACTGCGTGAAAAATTACAAAAGTCAAAATTCAAATTCCAATTTGGAATTCTGAGAATATAAGGTTCCGTTCTGCCGTTGACAGGTTCAATGTTTAGGATCCAATATAAGAAGCAACTTTGAACCTAGAAATTTGTTGCTGCCTACCGCGACTGCCAACTGCTACTCTCAATATCACTCGTCTCTCAGGGCGTCGATTACGTGAATGTTCGCGGCCCGCCACGCAGGGAAAAATCCCGCTATGGCACCGGCGAATACCAGCACGAAAACCGTAGCCAATGCCACGTTGAAATTTACGGACGGGTTCAATACATAGTCCACCTCGATATGCGGACCAACAAGCTCCAAAAGCCCCATACTAAAAATGAGTCCCGCAAAGCCGGACATCGCGGTTATAAAAACGGATTCATGGAGGATCATACCGACGATTTCCAAGGGTCTGGCCCCGAGTGCCTTTCGGATGCCGATCTCACGGGTACGTTCCTTCACCACGATCAGCATGATGTTGCTGACGCCTACTACCCCGGCGATTATGGTACAGATACCTACGAACCAAAAGAAAAGCTTCATATTGTTCGATAGGGTATAGAAACGTTTGGCCTCTTCCATGGGGTTCCATATACCTACGGCACTTTCATCATCGGGGGCCACGGTGTGGGCGGCGTTCAGATAGTCGCGCAACTCGTTCTTAAAGGTTACGGATTGGGCTACGGCATCCTCGAAATTCTCCCGGGGCGGCAGCATATAGATCAAGTTGCCCAAGCGATCGCCGCCGTTAAAAATGAGCTGGGCAGTGGTATAGGGAATAAAGATGCGGTCTTCTTCCTGCTCGCCCGCCCTATCGGCGAAGACACCGACAATCTTGAACGGTACTCCCCCAATTTCGATAGTTTCACCGATGGGCGTATCGACCTTGTCAAAAACATCCTTTTTAATGACCTTGCCAATGACGGCGACCTTATTGCGCCTCTCTTCGTCGAGATAATTCAAAAACCGTCCCTCGTGGATAGCAGCGTTTTCTATGGGTTGCAACTCGGCGGAAGTACCTAAAACCTGATAGATCAAGGCCTCGTCGCCATAAGTGGTAGTCGCACTATCGATGTAGGCGAACTGGGAGGCGTGCTCGATACCGGTACCCAGTTGGTTCACTACGGCCTTGTAGTCCCGATTTCGAAACTGTATCCGCCGGCCGGGATTCAGGCCTTTGTATTCCTTGGATGTGGTACCCGCCCAGACCCAAACACTGGTCGCGGCGTCGCTCTCAAATTCCTCCGCAATACCATTACGCATGCCTTGACCGAAACCTAGTAATATAACCAAGATAAAAATACCGGAGGCTACGGAAAGGCCGGTGAGGAAGGTCCGTAGTTTATTTTTACGGATGGTGTCGAAAATTTCTTGCCACCTTTCGATGTCGAACATGGATCGATACTTATCGAACCTGGGGCAGGTTCATTGATTGATGAATATAGTAGGACTACTACGGTGGGGAAGCCGTCTCTAAACAGACGGGATTAAGAAGGAATTGTTACGACGGAAGCTCTTAAAATAAACTTAAATTTCCTGGCCGGCCTTGGGTCTCATCTTTTTGAACACAAAAAAGCCCAATAAGGCTATCGCGATGTAGGGAAAAGCCATCAGATAGACAATACCGTTGTTGATACCTTCGGCAGTAGAAGTATCGCCCTCACTTTCAAGTACGGCACGGCACATAGAACACTGGGCTTCCGATACTAAAGGGAGCAAAAGAAGCACAACCATCAAAATAAAAACGACATTTCTTTTCATCTGTTTATTTTCACTGCTTTTTATCGGTCAAATGTAATTCGCCAACAATCATCTCAGTCTGTATCAAGATTTGTTATGGCTCATTTCATAGCATCAACTTACATAATAAGGGGATATCATCAAATAGACCACCACCCCTGAAACTGCCACGTACAGCCAAATGGGAAAAGTGACCTTGGCCCACTTGCGGTGTTTCTTAAAATTTTTCAGATAGGCAAAGCTATAGGTTTTAAGCACCAAGGGAATTATAATAATGGATAAAACAATATGCGAGACCAAGATAAAAAAATAGACGTACCGCACAGCACCCTCCCCCCCGTAAGAGGTCGAATCCGAAGTCATGTGATAGGCAATGTACATGGTCAAAAACAAGACGGACAACCCTATGCATGTGGTCATCAAATTGTGGTGCAAGCGCTTTTTCCCATTAATAATCGCCCACAGGCCAATGACCAGAATAAATGCCGTGAGCGCGTTTATGGAGGCGTATATCGGGGGTAGGAACCCGAGCCGTTCCACATTCGGGATCTTCACCCCGAACAATATTGCGACCACCACGGGCACTACGATCGAAACGATGGTGATCAAGGTATTCAATTTTTTTTCTTTTCTCCCGGCACCGTCCATTATTCCTGCAATAGTTTTTCTATATCCTTTTTTAAGATGGATATCTGTTCTTTTTCGCCATGGTCGTTCTCCCCTTGGTCTTCGGTAATAGCGCCCCGGTAGTAGATAATGGGATTGCCATATCCATCCGTCCTCGACCGGATATACCCCTCCCTATCAATCAGGGCGAACAGGCCCGAATGCTCAAACCCCCCGGGGGCATCGGGATTTTCCGCGGCGAAGATGTTAAAACCATCATTGGCCAGACTGTAGATCTTTTCCTTATCCCCGGTCATAAAATGCCAGTCCATATTCTCGACCCCGTGCTTCTCGGCATACTGCTTCAGCACCCTGGGGGTATCGTACTCAGGGGTAATCGAAAACGAGGCAATCCCAAAGTCCTCTTCTTCTTCGAATTCTTCTTGTAGTGCCACTAAATTTTCGGTCATTATGGGACATATTGCGGGGCATCTCGTAAAAAAGAACTCCACGACGTACACCTTTCCGAGGTAGTCTTTGTCGGATATCAAAAGACTGTCCTGATTGATTAGCTCAAAGGGCGGCACCTTGCGCTTTTCGCCGTCATAGGTAACATAGGCCAGCGGGGCCGACTTGTCGGCAATGGCCATTCTATCGTTCTCCACAATCGTACCCCGCTTTATACGGTCGATGATGGTCGGAATCACGATGATTCCAAAAATCAAAATAATCAAAGAGACCCAAACATATGTGTGTTTCTTGTTCATGGTTATCGGTCTGCATTATTTTTTTTCAACGCCATTCGATATTCTGCCAGGATTATCTTCACGTCATCCACCATTTTGTTGTTCAGGTCCGCAACCGAGGCCGTGTTAAACCCGAATGTATTACCTTGGTTGTCGTCGTTCTTCCTGCCCCTTAGACCCATATCCTTGTCGATAATGAAAACGTACGGGGTGGCCAAATTTTGGTCTAGGGACAGGTCCGTATCCAATCCCGCAAAAAAGTGCTCGATATCTTGGTCATCGCCATAGACAAAAAACCATTTGCTTATATCGACCAGATGGCCCAACTCTTTTTTAAGTTCGGCAACTTTCGACTCGCTGCCCTTTGGAACGACCATGACGAACTGAAGGTCGTTGAACTCATAAAAGCGCTTGTAGATTTTTTGATTGAGGTTAAAGGCATTGCCTTTCTTGTGTTCGATGTCGCTCCCCAAAAATCCGAGAATGGTAATCTTATCCCTTAAAGTCAAGGATTCATCCATTTTCGATACATCGTTCACTGCATCGGTCAGCACAGGAAGCTTTCCGAAATTGGTCACCCCCGAGGCAAAAAACAGGTATGCCACGATAGGAAAGACAAAAAGAATGACGAGAACAACCGTCTTTTTCATACGTTTCAAACTTTTACTCACTTGCCCCACCTAACCTTTTCGCCCCAGGCCGAACGGCACGAAATAAGATTCCTTTAGATGGACGGTCTAAAAGAATCTATTGGGACAGTCCGCCGCAACATGCTATTCGGGGAGGCCCACTCAAATTAATTGTTCGAAAAGGTCTATTGGAACAGGTTTTTCGTGCAACATCCTAATTTCATAAGGTACTATAACAAGACCTTTTAATTCCGAATAACAGGTACGGAATGTGCCTCCCACAAACCTTACAAAAATAAAAAAGACGGCTTTAAAACCGTCTTAGTAAGCTGTTAATTTAAAGCCTCGTCCCCGTTGTTTTCTTTAAATACCGACAGGGTCTAAAAATTCCATTTGACAAATCCCTCCCCTAAGACATTGTAGATATAATCGGCTTCGAAGAGCAAGATAAAGATCAAATAGGATATCAGGAACAGAGGCGTCCATACGGCTGCCCTTCGCAAGGAACTTTTTTCGTCACGAAGATGCATAAAGTCCCATGCAATATAATAGGCTTTGACAAGGGTTAGAATTATGAAAATCCAATTTAGGGCTTTCATTCCCAATATATAGGAGTGGGTAAGGACATAGGGCTTGTAGATACCCAAGATTACCTCGATAGCGGTTACGATGGTCAAGAATATAAGCACGCCCCAAATTTTTGAGACATTGCTCTTAAACTTCAGGGCTCCCCTAAAAATTGCCAGTTTATGTTCGTGTGCCATTTTTTATAATGGATTATTGATTAGTAATTATTTAGTAACGAGCATCCTCTGCGTTTTAAGATTCAATGAACGCGCGGCCCTTCGGCCCGGTTTCAAAATCAGACCAGATAAAAGAACGTGAATACAAATACCCAGACCAAATCTACAAAGTGCCAGTACAAGCCCACCTTTTCGACCATTTCGTAATGTCCCCTTCGTTCGTAGGTGCCGAGTACCACATTAAAAAAGATAATAATATTAATGATGACCCCCACGGACACGTGAAAACCATGAAAACCCGTTATAAAGAAAAAGTAGTCGGCGAATAGGCGGGACCCGTATTCGTTGTGAATAAGATTGGCGCCCTCTACCACCTGAACCCCTTGCTTAATCTTTTCAAGGGACTCCTCGCGGGTGAGCACGGTCTTTTGTCCTTCTAGATCGCCTTCCTGAATAATAGCCTCGGTACGGATAACGATATTCGGATTGGCTTTGAAACCCTCGGTCACCTCGGTCAGTGAATAGCTGGGTACATAAGGCTCCGCCTCATACCAGACCCCTATGGCCTCATCGTGTACTCGGCGTTCGGAAGGTATTGTCTTTGCGAAATCGGCCAGTGCGACCCGCTCCCCGGATGCATCCTGAAACTGCAAAATCCTGCCGCCCTTGGTCTCTACCGCACCATAATCGCCTTGAATGAAGGTAGCCCATTCCCATGCCTGTGAGCCTACGAATATAGCACCACCGATAACGGTAAGAAACATATACCAAATAACGGAGTTTTGTTTCATTTTATGCCCTGCATCTACCGCCAACACCATGGTTACGGAAGACATGATCAATATAAACGTCATGAACGCCACATAGATCATGGGGTAGCTGCCATGGAAAAAAGGAACGTGGGTAAATACTTCATCGGCTATCGGCCAGGATTCGATGAATTTAAATCTCGAAAAACCGTAAGCGGCCAAAAACCCGGAAAAGGTCAGGGCATCCGAAACGATGAAGAACCACATCATCAGCTTACCGTAACTGGCACCCAAAGGCCGGTTACCACCGCCCCAAACGTTTGTTTCCCCCGTTTTCGTAGTTACCGTTGTATCCATATAATTAAAGTGTAGTATGGTTAAAATTTACACAAAAATAGAGTTTTCTTATTTGAAACGAAAGCCGAACTATATGAAAACCGACATTATTTTCAATTGTACGCGGTATTATCCTACGAAATACATAAAGCCCAACAAATAAAGCCATAGAATATCCAAAAAATGCCAAAAAGTAGCCCCTAGGGATAGTCCCAAATATTCTTGGGAGGAGTATTTTCGCTTAATTTGATTGTAAAGCACGACGGAGAGCGAAATGATGCCCGCCGCAACGTGCACGATATGCACGGCGGCGATCAAGAAAACATACGATAGCTTAATGCTACTGGTGGGGCCGGTAAAATAATAGCCCTGCGCCACCATTTCTGAAAACCCCCTAAACTGGAAAACGATAAATGCGAAACCTAGGGCCAAGGTAGCCCACAGCCACTGGCTGCACCTATTGTGGTCATCTATCTTAATGGCTCTTTTGGCCAGGATATAGGTGAGACTACTCAATATGATGATTCCCGTACTGATAAAAAACGACTGGGGAAGCTGCAGGTCGCTGACCCAATCGTCGCGCGAGCTACTTACGATGTAGGCGCTGGTCCACCCCGCAAAGCCCATCACGAGGCTGACCATCCCGAACCAGAGCATCATTTTTTTTGCCCTATCGTTCTTTTCCTTGTTCGTGTTTTGTGTTAGATCCATGGATATATGAGCTTGTAGGTTCGTGGGGTAGTGGATTCGTGAGCCAGTAGATTCGTGCGCCGGGGATTTTTATTCTCCTTGGTTTCATCCCCATCGCTTCAGAAACTAATAAACCTGTCGACTACGTACACTATTTGCATCAAAGTTATATAGCTTACGCTGGCAAGCATCAGTTTTCTAGCGGTGGTGTTGTTGCGTTTTTCATAGAGCAGAAAGGCGAATGCCAGCATGACCATGCCCATGGCGAAAATTAAGATAGCTGCGGGAATGGAAAGCTGAAGTCTTCCCGTAATCCCAAAGGCCGGAATTACCGAAATGACCAACATCCAAATGGTGTACATAATAATCTGCAGGGCCGTTCCCTTGTCCTTTTTCCCCGTTGGCAGCATTTTGAAACCGCCTTTCTTATAATCTTTATGCAACATCCATCCCAGAGCCCAAAAATGGGGAAATTGCCAAAAAAACTGAATCATAAAAAGGGTGCCGGCCTCGATACCGAAATCACCGGTAGCCGCTACCCAGCCAAGCATAAAGGGAATGGCACCGGGAAACGCACCCACGAATACCGCAAGGGGCGTTTTCGTCTTCAAAGGCGTATATACACTGGTATAGAGAAATATGGAAATTGCCCCGAACATCGCCGTCTTGGGGTTCAGGACGTACAGGGCGATAACCCCGAGGGCGGTCAAAGTAATCGCGATACCCATGGCTTTGTTGACCGACATACGCCCCGCGGGTATCGGCCGGTTTCGGGTTCGGTTCATCAGGGCATCGAGATCCCGTTCTATAACTTGATTGAAGGCATTCGATGCACCGACCATGCAGTAGCCACCGAATGCAAGGAGCAAAATGGATGTAAAGTCGATTTGATAGGCACCGAGAAGATAACCGGCAACGGAAGAAAAGACCACACTGACCGCCAGTCTGACCTTTGTAATTTCCTTAAAGTCGGCAAAAGTCAATGCCGTAGTAGCATTTGTCGCCGTGTCGACCGCGGTCTTCATACATCTTCTTTTCGGTCTGCAAAGATAACGAGGTGCCGTGTCGTTTGCAATGAAATGCCTGAATTTTAATAATCGTCTAATATAAAAATCCCGCCCTATACAGAAGGGCGGGATTTATAATCTAGTATCAAGCGGCTCCCGAACTTTTCGAGAAGCCAGTGGTTATTGCAGCTTAAACGTAATCGGGATACTAAAGGGAACCCTCACGGCCCTGCCTCTTTGTTTTCCCGGAGTCATTTTAGGTAACTTACTTATAATACGGGCCGCTTCCTTCTCCAAATTTTTATCCGGACCCCTCATCCTTACATTACCGATGCTTCCATCTTTTTGGATAGTGAACATCACCGATACCCTACCTTGAACTCCCATCTCCTGGGCGATTTCGGGATAGCGGAAATTCTTGCTGATATGCTTTTGCATCATCTCTTGAAAACAGGCTCTTTTGTCGGGGGCATTCTCACACCCTGGAAATACGGGAACATCTTCGATAACCGCGAAGGGTACATCAACATCTTCGACCTCTTCCTCGACCTCGACATCCTCGACCTCGATGATCTCCTCCTCTTGGCTGGTTTCGGTAGATTCGATAATCGTTTCCTCCACTTCTTCCTCATCTTCGACTACTTCGATAACCTCCGGGGCGGCTGGGGGCGGTGGGGGCGGCGGAGTTTTTATTTGCTCGGTCATCGGCACCTCTTCTTCAAGGTCATCATCGACGTTCATCGAAATATCATAATCCTTAACCTCATCATAGGTTTTCCATTCAAATGCACCATATATAACGGCCAAGGTTACTGCCAGTCCTATAACAAAGTACAGCCCGCTGTTTCGACCAACATCCGCTTTCGGGTTCTTTTTCGGTTCCATGTTCTTGCGTTTTAGTGTGTGCTAATTTAGTTAAATATTCTCTAAACAAGCAATTATTTTTTCCATTTTAATCCCTTCGGACTTGAAAATAGCTTATTTAGTACCCATACCCCAATGATTGCGCCTAAGCTATTCGCTACGACATCGAAAATATCGGCCTGTCGATCGACCGTCAAGATATGTTGTAATACCTCAATAATTATACCATAAATAATGGTGCCCAAGGCCACATAGATCAGCGTTCTAGTGAGCGGGGGCGAATCGTGCATTGCTTCGCGGACATAAAGGGTGCCCAAAACGGCGGCGCCAAAATAAAAGCCGAAATGGACCAGCTTATCAAAATGGGGGATACCCAGATCGGGAGTGTCCTCTTCAGGAAAAGTGGCAAGGCTGGCCCAGGTAACCAAACCCATCCAGACCAAAAAAGCAATGCGGTACTTCTGGGTCTTAAGCACCGACGACCTCCTTGTATTCCGATGCGGACAACAATGCGTCGACCTCCGATGTATCGCTTATTTTGATCTTGACCATCCATCCTTCGCCGTAAGGGTCGGAATTGACCTTTTCGGGAGCATCTTCCAAAGCTTCGTTAAACTCGATAATCTCGCCGCTCAATGGCAAGAACAGATCCGATACGGTCTTCACCGCTTCGACGGTTCCAAAGACCTCATCCTTGTCCAAGGTCTCGTCAAGGGTTTCGACTTCGACATAAACGATGTCCCCAAGTTCGCCCTGGGCAAAATCGGTAATGCCCACCGTGGCGATATCGCCCTCAAGCTTGATCCATTCGTGGTCTTTGGTGTACTTTAATTCTGATGGTAGATTCATGCCCTATTTTTTTGTGTAATGGCAAATGTAACGGATTCCGACTCGATTTTCAAGGAAAAACGACAATGTCGATTTTTGGAAGTTTATTGCGGGGAGCGGAACGAAGATGGACTTCAGGGGAAATTGCAAGCACCGAGACCATTAGTTCCCAAAATTATAACGGAGGGTGAATCCTGCATTGATCGTAGTCTGAGGGAAGGCGGTGGAGACCGCGAATTGGGAGAAGGAATGGTCGTAGAAGAACAGGGCGTTCAATTGTTTGGTCAAGGCGTAATCGGCAGTAAACTTGATCGACAGCAAATTTTGCCCTGAAGTGATTTGGTTATTGTCGATATCGAGGTTTCTAATGATAGTAATATTGTCGCGCAGGGTAACGTCGGCCTTGAGGTTCAGGTCGCCTTTCAAGCGGGTCTTGTTGCCCCCGATGTTCGTAACAAACTGAACATCCTTAAAACGATAGCCCATTCCCAAGGTATATTCCTTTCCGTTGACCTCGGTCATCAGGTTGTTGTCGAAACTCAATGCCAAGGTACGGTTCGACCGCATTTCGGCCAAAATGCTGACAGAGTTTTTCATCTCGAAATCGACCCGCATCAGGGGATTGAACTCGTCGTTCAATACCACGTTGTTCAGGATCAGGTCGGATAGTAGGTCGCCGGACTCCGGGTCGGTTGCCGGCAAACCGTCGTTCTGCAACTGTGCTTTCTCCAGATTGGTCTGAAAGGAATTAATACTGTAAGCCGCCCGATATCCATGGCTTAGGGAAAAACGCTGGAACTTCTCTTTAAACCAGTTGTTGCGCATCAGGCCCGTGTACTTGATATTCCAATTGGGGATGGGAACCTGCCGAAAAGCATCCAGATTTACCCGCGCGGCGTCCTGGCCGGTATAGGCGGCGAAAAACGCCGGCAACAGTACGTCCTGCTGCGTCTTTCCGTAAAGCTGTGGGAACCCGTCCTCATCCAAATCTCCGGGAGACTGCCCCCGGTCGGTGACCAAGCGGTTCGCAATAGTGATGCGATTCTGTTTGAACTGCTGGAAGTTATCGGAAGTGAACTCGTCGCTCTTACTGAAAAAGGTGCCTATCATCATCGTGGAGATACTGAAATTGCCGTAGTCGTTGCCCAACTGCACGAGATACCGGTTGTCTTCGGAAATATCGAAACTCTCTTGATAGCTGCTTGAAAATTGCCGGTCCGCGGTTAGATCGATGGTCAGGTCCCTGATCGGTACGGCCGTGGCCGTGATGTTCAGTTGTTTGTTCGTATTCTCGATATATTGTTCGTTGAACTCGCCAAAACTGGTCAGCCAGCCCTTTCGTGCCGCATTAAAACGGACGTCGGACTGGCTACCGAAGACAAAGCCCAGTGAAGGACGCAACGAGCCGACAAAGCCGACGGATTGGGTGTAGCCTGGAAGTACCTTGCCATTATTCTCACTGTAGTTTACATTGACCCTTTTGACCATGGTCAGGATGTCAACCGCGGTATTGAATAGGCCGCTGGTCTTCTTTTTTATTCTTTCGGCACCCCCTTCGGAGTTTCCCGCATTGGTCCTACTAGCCGGTGCGGCATCCTTGCCTCCGCCCCTTCGCTTTTTGAGTCCGATCAGGTTATAGAACCTGTCCATCGTCAGATTGGCCGTCAGGTTGTGGGTACTGGCATTCTGCACGGTATTGATATCCTGTCCGGCGACCTCGCGGAGTGCATCGCCCCCGCGCTGCCAGTCGAAATTGCTGGTATAGCTATATTGCGCGTTGATGAAATCGAGGGCGGGGATTTTACTGAAGGGAATTTCGTAGTTGAGTTCCAACTGCTGGGCATGCCGGTTGGGTTCGCCCAGGTTCCAGAAACCGTCCCAAAGTCCTAAAGTCTCATCGATTCTTTGTCGTCGGATGCCCTCATCGTCCGTAAAATCCTCATAATAATTTCGCACGATGTGATTGTTGCTGGCAGTCAGGTTCAGGCGCAGCGATTTGGTCAGGGCGTAATTCACTGCATACTGCCAGTTGAACAGGTAGTTGCGCTGACGTAGGGTCGGGAGGTCCAACTTATCGACCCCCTCTTCTACCACGTCTCGGAAACGCTGTTGGTTAAACTGCCGATTGAAATTGGAGTTGACCGATACCGTGGTCGGCAGCAGATTCAGGTTCAAATCTTTGAGCCATTGCCAGTAGGCTCCGGTGAACAGGGAGTCTTTTTTGGCGAAAGGCGCCACTTCAAGGGGTTCGAACGCATGGTTGTAAACAAAACCCGTCTTGAGGTCTTTATCGGTAAGGGCGGCAATCTCAAAATCGCGGTGGTTGGTCTCATTGTAGGAATAATTAAAGGTAAAGTTCTCGATGTCGTAGAAATTGGCCTCGGCCTCTTCCCCCCTGTCCTTACGGACCCCGATAAAGTTGATGCTGGTGCGTTTGGTGTAGTCCTCCGCCTGTTCCTTAATGTCGTCGGGATCTTGATTGCTATCGGGACTTTCCGCGGCGGCAATGCGATCGTCCAATTTAAGGTCGTCGTAGACCGGATCGAATTCAGGGGTAATGATCTGTTCGGATATACCATAATTAAAGGGAATCTGGATGTTCCATTTCGGGGGAAGCAACTGGCCCACGTTCACATTGGTGACCAGGTCGTAGGAAATCGCATCCTCCCGGGCCCGTTCATTGGGCATTTGATCGATGGCTCCGAAACCTGAGGTACTGGTGCTTCCCGTGGCGGAAATATCGGCAAAATCGGCGATATTGGCATCCACGGCGGCAATAGCGGCCCATCCACCTTCATTGTCCAGCCCTACCAAACGAAGTTCGTTGAACCAGACCTCGCCCCGTGCCGGTACATTGGAGGCGTTCTTTACCCCGACCATCATACTCCGAATGCTTCCCAATGAAGGGTTTCCCTTGATCCCGATCCGCAAGCGTCCGGGCGTACGCGGGGAGAACTCGTCCACCGCGACCACTTCTCCCCCGTTCACCTCAAAATAACGGATTTCACTAAGGTCGTCCCCCGCGATCCAAACGGACTTTACCTTGTTCAAGTGGTCGAGAACGACCTCCATTTCGTTATTGCTGGGCCAAACAGCCTCCGCAGAACGGGAATTGAAGGCGGTGAATTCCAAGGGCAGTTCCAGTTGGTAGAAATTTTGCGAAAAATCGGTACCTATCCTCAGAAAACCGACCAAAGGGTTTTCGATATTGTAAATGTCGCCTTCCAGGATTTTTTCGGCGTGGATGAACATCTTCAATTTTTCATACTGCCGCAAATCGATGTTCAGGTTCTTGAACACTCCGCGCGCATCTTGAGGCTCGAGATTTTCGACGACCAGGGAAAGGGCCTGCTCGTTTTGCTGGATGATCGTATTGTTGTTGTTCAGTTGCTCTCGGCGAACACCGGGGGGAAGCACATAGGGAATCGGAACACGGTTCTCGTTCTCCTGGATGTTGACGGCATTGACATCCAACGTGGTACCATCGTCGTTCGGGTTCGGATCGTCCGTTTCGAGGGATTTCACATACGTGCGCCAATCGCCGCGTACCAGATCAAGGGTAGCGAAGCGCAGCACCACGTCGCTGTTAAAACCCGTCATGTACATACGCATCGTGCTGATCGAACGAAAATCGGCAATGCCCCCGACGGCGTCATTAAAGTCGCTCAAGGGAATCTTGTACTGTATCCAACGGGTACGTACCGTACTGCCATCGGGAATGCGATTGCCCGAAAGCACCAGCGAGTCGCGGATGTCTGTAACGTACTTATCGTTGATGTTCGTATTCGGTTTTATAGGGATGCGGTATTCGTAGTAACTGTTTACCGTGTTCATGGTAAGGTTGCGATCGATGTCCTCCACGTCGGGAAGGGTGGTAGAACCCCGATTGTCGTTATCGACCTGTACGGGAGAGTTGCCTTGGGTATTGTTGTAGTTCAGGTAGCGGTTCAGGATATTGCCCTCGCGCTGTAGGAAGTATTCATAATTATCGGATGCGGGATCCGGTCCTTCGCCATAGATGGCCGCCTCTTCCGCATCGTCAAGGCCGTCGAGACCCAGATCTTGCTGGGCACGGCCCGCCTCATCGACATCAAAAGCGTAAATCAAAGCTTGGGTCGCAGGTACCGGACCCCAAATGGGATCGGCGGGCTTCACGCCTCCCTCCCCATCGATTGGCAACCCATTTTCGTACTGTTTCAGACCGTCGGCCAGGATGTCCTCGGTAATATTGCCCATATTAAGCACAAGTTCCCCCGCGGTGGTGGCCGTGCCTTCAAGATAAGGATCCATCACCCAGAACTGTACGAACTCCACGTTCGCCTGCTCGAAATTGGTACTGCTCAGGGAGCGCATGATACCTCCCCATTTTTGGTCAGGAGACACCCCTTCAAAATTTTCATTGGCATTATAGGGGCCCTTGGCATTGGGGTAGTACGCCAAGTCGAGCGTGGTCTGCTGCCGGGTCTGGCCCTGGGCCACCTCGACCTTGGGGAATACCTCGTCGATAAAAATGCGTCTGGTGGCGTTGGTAGAGATATCGCTGTCACTAATGCTCGATGGCCGCTGGTTGGAATAGAATACGGGATCAATGGTGTACCAGGCCAATTTGGCCCTTTGAAACCCCGTTTCAAGGCCTTGTTGATCGGGACTGTCCAAAAATTCCAAGGGCGTACTGGCCATGGCCCAACCCAGGGAAGAACGGATGTCTATTAAGGCCTGGGCTCCCTCGAAATCGTCGAGATAGGTCGTGGTTTCGCCCTGAAAGTCCGCATTCTTGGGGGAACCCGGCTTTAAAAGGGCCACCTCGCCGCGTACTGAAACGTTGGAGGGCACGTCAGTGTCGATGTTGGGCAATTTATTGACCATTCGGGTCAGAAAGGGGACCTCGGTGGAAAAAATACCGTTCATACCGAATACCGTATTGTTGACCGGCTCGACCCCGAAGTTGGATTTCTGGGTCAGGGGCCGTTCGTTCAGGTTCAACAGCGTAGCGCCCAATACAAAGTTCTTGTTGAATTGGTGCTCGACGTTCACGCCGGTAAATCGCCGGGTCTGTTGTCCGAATACCGCGTTGTTCTCAACGGAAATATTGATCGGCGTGTTCGAGGCTTCCAGACTGGGATCCAAAATCTGCACCGTACCAGCCTGGTAATTAACGGTATAATCGATTCCTTCCTGTAGTTGCCTACCCCCCGCCGTCACGCGTACCGACCCGCGCGGTACGTTAAAAGCCCCGATGGGGATTCCGCCACTTCCTTCGGACTTGTACCTTCCCTTTAAAATAAACTTATCTTTCTCGGGATCCTGCAGCGCTGCCGATTTGGTCAGCTCGTACATATCGCGGAACACATATTTTTCCTGATTGGGATTGTAGGAGCTCTCGTCGCTATAATCCCCATCGCCCAAGCGTCCGAAGAGGTATTCGCCAAAGGGCTCGACCTTGGTAAATATGATCTGTCCGTTCTGGGTATCGACCGTGATCCCGGGGATAAAATCAAAAAAACCATCCCCGCCGGGCTGTATGTCATTGTAGGCGTTCAACCGGTCAAAATTGAAGACCTCGAGAAGAATGCGCTCTTCCAAGGGTTTTCCACCATCAGTCTGTTCGGGGAAGTCGGTAACGGGAGTAATGTAGTTTCTGGGGGTGGGATTGCTATAGAGAATGTTCATCTTGAAATCCTCTTGGCTCAACCGGTATGCCCCGGTAGCATAGATGTTCTTCATCATCAGATCCCAGATCGGATCGGAGACATTGGTGATATTGCTTTTCAGGAGCTTAAGGACCAGCGTGTTGTTATTGATTACCGGATTATCAAGGTCGCCTCCGGTAACGGTCACCGCATCGATACCCCCATTGGCGAACTCCCCTACCTGATAGACCTGGCCGTTATAGGTATATTGAAAGGCCACGGCCAATACCTCGTCGTTGCTCAGCCGCTGGTTCAACGACAGATAGCCCAATTGGGAGTCAAAGGTAAAGTCTCTTCCCTGCTCCAATTTGCGGGCATATTCGAGATAGGCATAATCGAAGCCCTGGTTGGGCTGGTATCCGGTCACGTCAAAACCCTGTTTGACGGTCGAGACATCGCGGATGGCCGGGGTCAAGGCACCCCCATTTCCAATCAAGGCGGGATCATAATCGTTGGCACTGTTTCTGGGCAGCGCGTTCGGGAAACCTCCCGTATTCGCGTTAAAGAAATCGGCGGTGACACCGGCGGGGGCCGAGGTACCGATACGGGTAGGGTTTTGCCCCCCTGCGGTCAGGGGGTCGTATTCCCCCAAATCTTGAATTCCGACAATATTCCGCACATTTAAGGTCTGTTGGCTGCGATTGGTCACCCAGACCTCAAGCCGTGTAACCTGCACCTGGCTTCTTATGTAGGGATAGTTGACCAGGGCATCATCGTAATTATCCCTAAAATACTGGGCGAGAAAAAAATGTTTGTCCTCATCATAGTTCAAGGCCGTCACCGAAAAGTCATTGATGGTCCCACCGCCCTGCGCCACGACGGTGTTGGATTGGGATTGCTGTTCCGAAAAAACTGCCGTCACCTTGGTCTTCCCGAACTGCAGCTGTGTTTTTACCCCGAAAAGGCTTTGGGCCCCGGTAATCAGAGAGCTGTTGAGCGGCATGTTTACGTTCCCGACCTCGATGGACTGAATGATATCGTCTTCGGTGGGGGTATAATCCAATTTAACGATGTTCTGAAAGTCGAAGGTGGCCTCGGTATCGTAATTGGCAGTTACCTGTAGGCGTTCGCCGATTTTACCCAACATACTAAGGCTGATACGCTGGTCGAAATCAAAAGACGTGTTGGTCCGGTTCCGGGGGGATAAAGCGGGATTGTCATTTTTCTGCCAGATGACGCCTAAATCCATTGCCACCGAGCCTTGGGGAATGATCTCAATGGCGTTGCCGCCGAAAACGGACTGAAACCAGTCTTTGTTCACATAAAAATTGGGGAGCAGATTTTTCCGCGCCTCCTCACTACCTTCCTTTTTTCCCGAAAACGCATCCGATTTTTCCTTGAAATATTCTTTGATGCCCTCTTGGCGCACCAGTTCGAAGTACTGTTCAGGGGTTAGGATGATGGGATATCCGATATCGAAATCGCCTACTTTTTCGGAGTAAACGTACATGTCGAGTTTCTCGTCGTATATGTATTTAGAAACAATACTCTCGGGATTTTCCATCTTAAGCCTTCCCAGCGAAAAGCCCGTCTTCACGGAGTCGACCTGAACAGAATCGACCTCCTGTCCGTTCGCTTTCCCTTTTTCCCCTTCGTCCGTCTCCTGAGCCAGGGATACTCCGGCTACCATGACGAAAAATAGGGACAGGAAGGTACGCTTAAATAAAGATTTAAGATTTGAACTCATTTAGGGTCATTGTTTGGAACCGAGAATTTCGGCTGTCGTGCCCTAATGAAGTCTTTTTTGAGCAGCATAGCAATAGCTACGATGGGAGAAAAAGGCAAAATTAGGGTGCAAAATGCGGAATTCGCAGGTAAAAGAAAAACTCTAAATGAGTTCACAAGTTTGGCCCCGGTTTTCAAACGTGTTACAGATTTTTGAGCGCGAATTTTATGATATTCTCCACGCTTAGCGAAGGCTCTTGGCGTAGTACTTTGTCCACCACCTTTTCGGCAGAACGTCGAGCAAAGCCAAGCACCTCTAAAGCAGATAACGCTTCTTCTTTATTTGTATTGTTCGCAGCAGCGGAAACTTCGTCAATATCGAAGACTTTGAGAATTTTATCACGCAGGTCGAGAATGACCCGTTGCGCCGTTTTGGCCCCTATGCCCTTAACGGATTGAATCGTAGCCGCGTCGCCCCCGGCAATCGCATCGCGGACCTGCGCGGGGGAAAGGGACGAAAGCATGGTTCGGGCGGTACTGGAACCGATACCTGAAACGGATAGCAATAGCCGAAAAATCTGTCGTTCGGCCCTTTCGGCGAACCCGAACAGGGTGTGGGAATCTTCCTTGACCTGTAAATGGGTAAAAATACTGACGTTTTCGCTGTCGGTCAGTTTCGAGAACGTATGCAGGGAGATGTTCACAAAATAGCCCACCCCTGCACATTCGATGATGATGTGAGTGGGGTTTTTTTCTACGAGCTTGCCTTTTAGGTGGTGGATCATTGTTTAAAGTTAAAGTGTCAGGCTTAAGTTCAGGTGTCAGGTTCAAGTGCAAGGTCAAAATTCAGGGGACCCCGGATTGGCTCATAGTATACGCCGGGCTTCGACCGGTTCAAAGTGTGAGATCATCCTTGAACCTTGAACAGCTATGAAATAGCGATTGAACCTTAAATTTCCGGTGCGTACCACATAAACCGGGCCGCTGCTACAGCTCCCGACCGCAACTGCCACCTGCTATTGTCCGCTCCGCGCTTTTCTCCGCTTCTCCCGTTCTTGGGCATCGATGACCGCTACAGCGGCCATATTGACCATTTCATCAACACTGGCGCCCAATTGTACCACGTGCACCGGCTTTCGGAGCCCTAACATTATGGGGCCGATGGATTCAGAGGCATTGACTTCCTTTAAGAGTTTGTACGTAATATTGGCGGATTCCAAATTCGGAAAAATCAAGGTGTTCACTTTCCTCCCCGCCAATTTGGAAAACGGAAACTGCCTCTGCAGCATCTCTTTGTTCAGGGCGAAGTCCATTTGAATTTCCCCGTCCGCTACCAATTCCGGATGGCGATCGTGTAAAATCTTGACCGCATCGCGGACCTTTTTGGCATCCGGATGGCTCGAGGACCCGAAATTCGCGTACGACAATAGGGCGAGAACGGGATCAAAGCCAAAGGCCTTGGCCAGATTTGCTGTCATCTGGGCGATTTCCGCTATTTCTTCCGCATTGGGATCGATATTGATCGAGGTATCGGCTACGAAAATCGGGCCCCTATCGGTGATCATAATGTTTACGGCAGCCGCCTTTTTGACGCTGGATGACTTCCCGATAACCTCAAAAATAGGCTTTACTACGGTGGGGTATGCCCTGGAGTATCCCGAAATCATACCATCGACATCGCCTTCCAGCACCATCATAGCGCCAAAATAATTGCGTTCCCGCATTTTTATACGTGCGCTATAGAGGGTAGAGCCTTTGCGTTGCCGAAGTTTGGCATACTTATTTGCGTACTGGTTGCGCCTATCGTTAAAGGCCTCATCGTTGGGATCGACTATTTCTATGTCATCATCGAATTCAAGCTCCTTTTTCAGTTCGGAGATAATTTCTTTGTTCCCCAAAAGCACGGGAACGGCAATTCCCTCTTCGTGTACAATTTGGGCGGCTTTTAACACATCGAGATGATCGGCCTCCGCAAAAACGATTTTTTTGACATTGCTCTTGGCCCGGCTGTGCAACAGGCGTACCACTTTATTATCGTTACCCGAACGAAGCATCAGCTCTTCGCGATATTTGTCCCAATCCTCGATGGCTTTACGGGCCACCCCGCTTTCCATAGCAGCTTTTGCCACGGCTGGGGGAATCTCGTGGATCAGGCGCTGATCGAATGGTTTCGGGATGATATAATCGCGGCCGAAGGTCAACCGGGTCTCGCCGTAAGCAATATTGACCTGTTCCGGAACGGACTCCTTGGCGAGATTGGCCAATGCCTTGACCGCTGCCATTTTCATTTCTTCATTAATGGCAGTAGCTCGGACATCGAGGGCCCCGCGAAAAATAAAGGGAAAGCCCAATACATTGTTCACCTGGTTCGGGTGATCCGATCGACCGGTGGCCATGATAATATCCGTGCGCGTATTCATGGCAAGATCGTAATCGATTTCAGGATTGGGATTGGCCATGGCAAATACAATCGGGTTTTCCGCCATGGAATTTAGCATCGCCGGAGTGAAGATATCGGCAATGGACAATCCGATAAAGACATCGGCATTTTCGACGGCCTCGGCCAGGGTGTCAATTTTTCGATCCGTCGCGAATTCCGTTTTTGCCTTAGACAGGTTTTCGGCATCCTTTCGTATCACTCCTTTGCTGTCGAGCATGACGATGTTTTCGGCCTTGGCACCGAAGGCTTTGTACAACTTGGTACAGGAGACCGCGGCCGCTCCCGCCCCACTGATCACGATTTTTACATCTTCCATTTTCTTGCCCGCCAGCTCCAGCGCGTTCAATAGGGCCGCCGAAGAAATGATGGCCGTGCCATGTTGATCGTCGTGCATCACAGGGATGTCGAGCTCCTCTTTCAAACGTCGTTCGATCTCGAAGGCTTCCGGAGCCTTGATGTCCTCCAAATTGATTCCGCCAAATGTCGGCGCGATCATTTTTACGGTCTGTACGAACTCATCGACATCCTCGGTATCGACCTCTATGTCCATTCCGTCGATATCGGCAAAAATCTTAAAAAGTAGGCCCTTCCCCTCCATCACCGGCTTCGACGCCTCGGGACCAATATTACCTAAGCCCAACACCGCCGTTCCATTGGAAATTACGGCCACCAGATTCCCTTTTGAGGTGTACTTGTAAGCGTTGTCCTTATCCTTTTCTATTTCAAGGCAAGGTTCGGCCACCCCGGGGGAATAGGCCAGTGCCAGGTCACGCTGGGTGGCATAGGGCTTGGTGGGTACGATCTTGATTTTGCCCGGTTGGGGTTTGGCGTGGTAGACTAAGGCTTCCCGGCGTTGTTTCTGTTTGCTCATGGAGTTCAGGTGTTGGGTTCAAAAAAACAAATTTAGGGGAAAAGGTTCAAGGTTCAAGGTTTAATGTCCAGTTTGCAGACCAAAAGTGTACGGGATGTCTAAAAAACGAGGTTCATATTGAAAAAATGGTGGCCCCTTAAAATAGGTTTGCCCGGATTCATAGTGAAGTTTGCTGCACAATATTCAGGGTAAGGTGCAGGTAGCCGAGGTCGTTTGTTCCGCTTAGCTCTCGGTGAGGTTTGGTCGGTTAGGCCCTCTTTATGGTTCCGGAATCATTTCAAAAAATCGATATTTCGTTTTAATCCCGAAAACTTCGTCCGTTTGACGGCGGATTTCTTGAATATTTTCCGAAAGACATCCTCTGTGATTTCTTCCCAATCTTTTTTGGTCATATCCAGCAATTCGGGATGGGGATTGAAAAGGGGTTCGGAATGTGGTTTCGAAAAACGGTTCCAAGGGCAGACGTCTTGGCAGATGTCACATCCAAAGGCCCAGTCATGGAACTTGCCCTCGAACTCGGCGGGTATTTCGTCTTTCAGTTCGATGGTGAAATAAGAGATACATCTACTGCCATCGACCACATAGGGTTCAACGATGGCATCCGTGGGGCAGGCATCGATACAGGCGGTACAGGTACCGCAGTGGTCGGTAACGGGTGCATCGTATTCCAGTTCAAGGTCAACGATCAGTTCGGCGATAAAATAGAACGAACCCACCTGTTGGCTAAGCAGATTACTGTTCTTTCCGATCCATCCCAGTCCGCTTTTGGCCGCCCAGGCCTTGTCCAAAACCGGGGCGGAATCGACAAATGCCCGACCGCTGACCTCCCCGATCTCCTCGGAGATATATTCCTGCAATAGGCGTAATTTAGATTTGATGACGTGATGGTAATCGTGCCCGTAAGCGTATTTAGAGATTTTATAAGTATCGGACCGCTGGGTTTCTTCGGGATAGTAGTTCAGGAGCAGGGAAATAACGGATTTCGCCCCATCGACCAACAACCGGGGGTCCAGGCGTTTGTCGAAATAATTTTCCATGTAGCCCATCTTACCGTTCATATCGTTTTTGAGCCAGGCTTCGAGGCGTGGGGCCTCTTTCTCTAAAAAATCGGCCTTGGAAATACCACAGGACAAAAAACCGAGGCGCTTGGCTTCGGATTTGATCAATTCGGCACGGTGCTGTACTCCCATAATTCGAAGGTAAACAAACCGCGTTAACGGGCAACGAACCGCAGTATTAAGTTTTTCGGCCTCAGCGACACCAGCGGGTCGAGTTGCAGCTCGTCCATGTCCGCCTCGAGACTGTATTTTTTTAGGATGCTCGCCACGGCCATGACCATCTCGTACATGGCAAAATTATTGCCTACGCACATGCGCGGGCCGGCCCCGAAGGGATAATAGTGGTCGGAATGGTTCTTTTTAAGCTCCGCTGCAAAGCGTTCGGGTATAAAATCCTCGGGACTCTCCCAGTATTCCGAACGGTGCAGCTCATACATCGACAGCAGCCAAGTGGTGCGCTTTCCAAATTGGCGTCCGTCGATTTCGTCCTGCTTTAAGCTCACGCGGTCGATGATATACACCGGTGGATAAAGCCGCATGGCCTCTTCGATACATTGTTGGGTGTAGGATAATCGGGACAGTTTTCCCATGATATCGTTCCCTATGAAATTGACCTCCGCAGCTTCCCGATAGGCCTTTTGCTGTATCTCGGGATGCTTGGCCAACAAATACAGGGTAAAGCTCAGGGCGTTGGCCGTGGTCTCATGCCCGGCCGTAAACAAGATGAGCAATTCGTCGAGCAGTTGTTGGCGCGGCATTGACGTACCATCCTCATACTTGGCCTGTAACAGCATGTCGAGCAGGTCGTCATTTTCTTCCCCACCGGCCAAGCGTTCCTCGACGATTTGGTCCAAAATCGCACCGGCATCCTTGGAAAGCTGTAAATGCCGCTTAATATCCCCGTTCAGATAAAACCACCATTTCAGGTAGGGCCTGCGCATTTCCTTGATCAGCATTTTTTGGTTCAATACGGTAATCCGCTGTAGTTTTTGCATCCGCTCGCGAATATCCTCCGCGCTGAACAAAGACTTGGCCACGACCTGAAAGGCGAGGTCGCCCATCATCGGCAGTACGTTTTGGACCTTGCCCGGTTCGATACGCCCGATTTCATCATGTACGGCAGACCACATCACATCGAGCAGCCCTACCAGCTTTTTCTTATGAAAGGCCGGCTGTACCATTCTCCGATGTTTGCGCCAGTGCTCCCCGTTCGAGGTCAAGAGTCCCTGCCCGATGTATTTGCCCAGGTCTTTGGTCTGAAAAGGGGACTTATGATAGTTTTTATGGTTTTTTTGGAGGATGTATTTAATGGTATCGGCATTGCGTGTAAAGATAACTTTGTACCCCGCGCCCAATTTCACCATAAAGGTGTCGCCCAGTTGTTCAAAATTCTCATGGTGGAAGGGCAAAGGATTCCGGAAAATGGAATTTTGATGTTTGAGGATGTCTATTTGAGAGACCGAAGGAACAGGATCCTTTGAGGAAGCGGAGGATTTTCTGGGAGCGGTTTTGTTATCTGTCATCTTTTGCATAGGTGCCCTGTTAAAATCTAAAGTATTGTTCTAGTTTTGGCAAAATCAAAAATCTCCAATATGCCTAAGTGTTCCGTGGTTTCGAGCTTCATTACCTGCTCTTGATGCTCTTCCAGCAATTTAGCTACCTCACGGGTAGATTGGTTTCCTGGTACGTCATACCGGATGCCAGCTATTGAAGAATATCGGAGACGGCAATGCGTATTTCATTTATACAGGGCTTTCCAAATCGTATTTCGGGGGTTAATGATATAAGTTGTTTAAACGCTTCCATGTACCTGTTTCTTTTAAGCAAAGAGAATGAAGTGATGTAAACTTTTCCCTTACCTGTGATTTTCACAGTTTGCACCTTAAAAAAGCCCCGGTTGCGCCCCGCCCTTGATTCGCCCCAGGTGTTTGTAGGCCAGTTCGGTAACCTCACGGCCTCGTGGCGTTCGCATGATAAAGCCCTGTTGGATCAAAAAGGGTTCGTACACTTCTTCGATGGTCTCGGCACTTTCCGATACGGCGGTGGCCAAGGTCGTAAGCCCTACCGGGCCGCCCTTGAACTTATCGATGATGGTGGTCAGTATCTTATTGTCCATTTCATCGAGGCCATAGGCATCGACGTTCAACGCCTTTAGGCTGAACTGTGAGATATCCATATCGATACTGCCGTTACCCTTGATCTGGGCAAAATCACGGACTCGTCGTAAAAGCGCGTTGCATATTCGTGGGGTACCACGGCTACGGCCGGCAATCTCGATCGAGGCGTCGTTGCTTATGGGTACGTTCAGGATATCGGCACTGCGCTGAACGATGGTCGATAACAATTCGGTATCGTAATATTCCAATCGGCTGGTAATGCCGAACCGGGCCCTCATGGGGGCGGTCAACAATCCCGATCGCGTGGTGGCGCCGATTAGGGTAAAGGGACTCAAATTGATCTGAACCGATCGGGCGTTGGGTCCGGTCTCGATCATGATATCGATGCGGTAATCTTCCATGGCGGAATAGAGGTATTCCTCTACAATGGGACTCAGCCGGTGGATCTCGTCGATAAACAGCACGTCGCGTTCCCCGAGGTTCGTCAGAAGTCCGGCCAAATCCCCCGGCTTGTCCAACACCGGGCCGGATGTGATTTTGATGCCCACCCCGAGCTCGTTGGCCAGTATATGCGCCAACGTCGTCTTCCCAAGTCCCGGAGGGCCGTGGAAAAGGGTGTGATCCAAGGCCTCTCCCCTTCGATTGGCGGCCTCGACAAAAATCTTGAGGTTTTCCAAGACCTGCGCTTGGCCCGTAAAATCGTCGAAACTGATAGGCCGTAACGCCCTTTCGATATCGAGTTCGGTGTCGGAGAGGTTTTCTCCGGTCGGGTCTAGGTATTCGTTCATAGGATAGCAAAGATAGGGAAAAAGTGACGAGACCGCTGCGCAGAGCGGACCGCTAATTTTAGGAAACCCAACCGTTCCGGTTCAGGCCGGTAGGAATTATTATTTCCAATAAAATCGTAATTTCATCCCATGCAAAGACAATCCTATCCCCCTGAAATTCTTCAGTACATCCCCTTTTTCTACGTCATCTGGTCCGACGACCTGATTACCGCCTCGGAAATCAACGTGGTAAAATATGCCATCAATTCCGATAACAGCCTTAACGCGGCACACCGCGAGCTACTCCTGTCATGGTCCAAGCCTGAAAATCCACCGGAAAACAGCCTTTTGAAAGAATGGAAGCAAACGATTTCGAGTTCACGGGTCAAACTGGTCGAAAGCGACACCTACCCCCTAACCTCTTTTAGCCAAAATCTGGTCTGTCTTTACCATGAGGCCTGCCCCTTTAACGATCAGCTCAAGCATATCGAGACGAACCTGGGCATTCAGCCGAACCACTACGGACACCTTTTCGAGGTGGACATTCAGCGTTCGAGTGAGTCCAAATACTACAGCGCTTCGGAACTGGACGGCATCCTTAAAGGGGAACACGCCGAGCTGGTGGACGGCTTCCGCTCGGTAACAAAGGATGCTATTTTTGAGTGGAACATCCATAGAAACAAGTCCGAATTCCGGGATATCGTACTGGAACAAGTGAAATTTTTGGCGGACAAGGGCTACGGGACGACCGCTTACCCGGAAGCCGTTGGCGGGCAGAACGATATGGAGGGCTACGCGCACATCTTTGAAAACCTGATGTACGTCGATGGCAGCCTGACCATTAAATTCGGGGTGCAATTCGGACTCTTCGGGGGCAGTATCGAAAAATTGGGTACAAAAAGACACCATGAGAAATACCTTAGGGATATCGGCTCTGCCGAACTTCTCGGCTGTTTTGCCATGACGGAAACGGGACACGGATCGAACGTGCGCGGTATCAAGACGACCGCCACGTACGACCGGGCCTCCGATAACCTCATCATACATACCCCCGGAAAAAACGATAATAAGGAATATATTGGCAACGGCCTGCACGGTACCATGGCCACTGTGTTCGCCCAACTCATCGTCAACGGAAAAAACGAGGGCGTACACGCTATTTTAGTCCGATTGCGCGACGAGCAGCAGCAACTGATGGAGGGAGTAAAGATTGAGGACTGCGGGTATAAATTAGGACTGAACGGCGTCGATAATGTTAAAATTTGGTTCGATCAGGTTTCCGTACCCCGCGAAAACCTGCTAAATAAGCATGGCGAAATTACCACCGAAGGCCAGTACCGTTCGAAAATCGAAAATCCCAATAAGCGCTTCTTCACCATGCTGGGCACGCTGGTAGGGGGCCGTATCTGCGTGGCCCGGGCGGGGTTGGGCGGGGCGAAATTTGCCTTGGCCGTTGCCGTAAACCACGCTTTAAGGCGACGACAGTTCAACGATAGCGTCAAGGTGCAGGAAGACCTTTTGATGGACTACCCCACCCATCAACTACGGTTGACGCCCTTGGTTGCAAGCGCCTACGTCTATCACATCACCTTGGACAAAATGATGGCGTCGTACTGCGACGACGCCCGGCCCGACAAACGGGTCATCGAGACCAAGGTAGCCGGACTGAAAGCCATCATCACCTGGTACGCCAACGATTGTATTCAGGAATGTCGCGAGGCCTGCGGCGGCAAGGGATATCTGTTGGAGAACCGGATAGCGGACCTTAAGGGCGACGTCGATATTTTTACCACCTTCGAGGGCGACAACACGGTACTCAGCCTGCTGGCCGCCAAAGGGGTACTCTCCGATTTCCGTTCGGAATTTAATAGCGCGGGATTTACGGCAGTGCTGAAAATACTGGGCATACAGATCAGCGACACGCTAACTACCATCGACCCCAGGTATAGCAACAAGGTGGATGCGGATCATCTGTACAATCCGAAATTCCATAAACACGCCTTTAATTATCGTACGCAACGCCTGACCTACACTTTGGCCATGCGTATTCGCGATTACATTAAAAAGGGAATGCCTCCGTACCAAGCTTTCTTAAAGGTACAGACCCATTTGCTGGCTCTGGGAAAGGCATTTAGTAAAGAATTGGCCTACAATGCCTTTGCCGATTTCGTCAACGAAATGCCGGAAGGGAAGAACAGGGGGCTTTTCGAAAAATTGGGTGCGCTCTACGCCCTGCACGAAATCCGCCGGGATGCCGAGTGGTACTTGGAACAAGGCTATCTGGGAGGCACGAAATCGAAGGCCATACGACAGCGGGTCGAACGTCTCTGCACCGAGCTTAGGCCGCATATCGGGGTTTTGGTATCCGGCTTCGGAATTCCAGCGCATTTGATGACCGCACCGATCGCATCGGAGGATTGGAAAATAGACTTTAGACTTAATGTTCCTTAATAATCGGCCGGGCCAACGGTCTCACGTCCCAGTCTTATGTCTTTTTTGAAGAGGTTGGCAACGGGCGGACAAGCAAGGCGCAAAATAAAATAAGGAGTCTTTGGCCACCGGTACTTAATACTACTTCTCCCGGTGTAGTTCCGAGGTGTCCGAAAATTCGACGAGTTCTATTTCCCCGTCGCCATGCACGTAAGTTTTGGAAGAGCCGCTGGCGGTAAGTTCGATTTTTGAATTCACCTGTACCTTTGCCGAAGCGGAGTTCTGCACCTTCAAGAACACCATGTCCGCTTCCAGGCGTTCGCCCTTCAGACTCGTATTATCCAAGAGGGTCGCGTTGAAGGTATCTACAGTGCCTTCCATTATTGCCCCCGCATTCCTGTATATCTTTAGGTCGTTGGTTCCACTTATTGTATAGATGCGCGCATCTGCCCGACCGTTCAGAACAAAATCCATCGTGTCCCCGGTCAAGGTAAAATCCCCGGAACTTTTGCCGTCCATGGTAATCTCAATCCGGTTTGCCTCGGCATTCAGCTGCAGTTTGGCGGCATCTGCCATTTTCACCTTGAGTTCGTCGGTCACGACGGGCCCGTCCATACGGATGTCGCCATTAGAAAGATTCAGGGCGTCGATATCGGTATAGTTTACGGTAATGTCCAATTTCTTCTTACCGGTAATGGTATAAAAGGAACTGATGACCAAAACGCTATCCTTTACCTCAAACTTTAATACATCGATCAGGTTGTCGTCAGCGGTAATCGCGTAGCCCGGTTGTGGCGCCTTGCGAAGCCGAACTTCAATGTCGTCGTTCAGTTCGATGGTATGGAAGGGAGATAGATTTTGCTGGACATCGGTAACTATTCTGCTTCCCTTGATCTTTGGTTTTCGCTGGGCAGACAGTTGAAAACAAATAATAAATGCGGTAAAAAAAAGGATATTCTTCATGTATGTATCTCTATTTGTAATTCGTTGGAAGAAAAGTCTATCGCTATGTCTTGAGGATGCCTCGCCATTGGTGGATATTACTTACGGTGCCACAAAAATAGAACAAAAAAACCACCCGACTTTTCGACGGATGGTTTTTACAATTCTTACGGTAAAGGATTAGGATGCTTATTATAAAGCAGCGCCTAGGATATATTTATGGATTATCCCAAAGCTACCCTCTTGAAGCCGGTTACCTCAAGATCAGAATCGACGGATTTCACATATTGGGCAACACTTTGCTTGCTGTCCTTAATAAAATCTTGGTTGACCAAGGTATTATCCTTAAAGAAACGCTTTATTTTCCCCTTGGAAATTTTGTCGAGCATTTCCTCCGGTTTTCCTTCTTGACGCAATTGGTCTTTGGCTATTTCTACTTCCTTATCAATAATGGATTGATCGACCCCCTCTTCGTTCAAGGCTACCGGATTCATCGCAGCGGCCTGCATGGCCACATCCTTAGCGACCGTCTCGGCCCCATTGACCGCAGCGGAAAGACCTACTAGCGTAGCAATCTTGTTTCCGGCGTGAATATAGCTTCCGACAAACGGCGCGCTTAATTTCTCGAAACCACCGATCTCGATTTTCTCTCCGATGACACCCGTCTGCTCCGTCAATTTATCCTGAACGCTCATGCCCTTGAAATCCGCGGCGAGAAAGTTCTCTTTAGTGTCATAGCCCATCGCTAAGTCAGCCAACTCGTTGGCCAAGGTGACGAAGTCGTCGTTTTTGGCGACGAAATCGGTTTCGCAGTTCAGGGAAATGATTACGCCCTCGGTATTGTCGGAATTCACCTTTGCAATGGCCGCACCTTCCGAAGAATCGCGATCCGCTCTTTTTGCGGCCACTTTCTGGCCCTTTTTACGGAGTATTTCGATGGCCTTGTCAAAATCACCCTCGGCCTCGACCAAAGCTTTTTTGCAGTCCATCATACCTGCGCCTGTCGTCTTTCTCAATTTATTTACTTCTGCGGCTGTAATTTTTGCCATAACTGTCTTGTTTTATTGTAGTTTTCGTTCCAAGTCATCGTTCAGGATGAACTCGTCCGAAAAATTTATTGTTCATTTTATCGCCGCTATATCGCTCCGGTAAATGGACGTACGTTGCCGTAATATTGGAATCGTCTCCAAAACCTCAGGAATACAGGGCCGTTAACTCGAGTCTTCTTGTTGGGGGGCTGTCCAATTACTTGACCCCGCCTTTGACCTTGTCTTGCCACTCTTGCAGTTCGTCCCATTTACCGTCGGCGGCCAACTCCGCTTGCTCGGACCATGTGCCGGGGTCTAGGTGTGCCATTCTTGAGCTGGATTCGGTCAATACTTCCTTGATATGATCTGCATCGGCCTTGGCCAACTTGGCGTAGGTATCGATTCCAGCTCCGGTCATCGCTTCTGCAGCTTTGGGCCCAACGCCCTCGATTTTGGTAAGGTCATCGGTCTTTTCGGCTGTTGCCTCGGCGTCTTTGGTCTCATTTTTCGAAGCTTCCTTTTTGGGAGCTTCTTCCTTGGATGTCTTGTCCTCTTCTTCGGCAACCGCCTCTTGGGTAGCCGCTACATCAACTTCCGGCTTGGGTGTCTTGGCCACTACGGGAGAAGCTTTGGTATCTACCGCCTCGGGTGATGGTTTTGGCTCTTCTTTGCCTTCCGCGACTACGGGCGCCTCCTCGATTTCCTTCGTACTATCTTTGCCTGCAGGCTTTGGTTGCTTCGCCTCGGGGGTCACCTCGGAAGGTTTCGCGGCGATACGTTTTTTCTTCTTCGGTGCGGCATCCGTGTCATCGCCACCTTCATTATCGGAACGCTTCTCCGATTTTCTTTCCGACAGCCCTTCGGCTACGGCATCGGTAACTTGCGTCATGATGATATCAATGGATTTAGAGGCATCATCGTTGGACGGGATCAAATAATCCACATCCCTGGGATTGCAATTGGTATCGACCATCGCAAATATCGGGATATTCAGTTTCTGGGCCTCCTTCACCGCGATATGCTCGCGCATGGTATCGACCACGAAAAGGGCCCCTGGTAAGCGGCTCATCTCGGAAATCGAACCTAGGTTCTTCTCCAATTTGGCACGCAGCCGGTTGACCTGTAAGCGCTCTTTTTTGGATAGGGTATCGAAAGTACCGTCTTTTTTCATCCGGTCGATGGAAGCCATTTTCTTGACCGCCTTACGGATCGTTACGAAGTTGGTCAACATCCCACCGGGCCACCTTTCGGTGATATAGGGCATGTTCACATTTTTCACTTTTTCGGCTACGATATCCTTCGCCTGTTTTTTGGTGGCGACAAAAAGGATTTTTCGTCCCGACGCGGCAATTTTTTTCAAGGCCTCATTGGCCTCGTCCAATTTTGCTACGGTTTTGTAGAGATTGATAACGTGAATTCCGTTGCGCTCCATGTAGATGTAGGGCGCCATATTAGGATTCCACTTTCGAGTGAGGTGGCCAAAATGCACCCCTGCTTCCAATAATTGTTTTACTTCGACTTTCGCCATTTCTGCTTTAGTTTACGTTCTCTTGAATAGGCAATGCTAAAGTGGTATCACCAGCGTGTGAAGCCTCCAGCATTTAGATGCTAAACTAACGGTAAGCGCCCCGAAGCCAAATGCTCGAGACTACCGGAAAACCATCCTCGATTGGAGAAGACGATTTTTAATTTATCCGTATCCCAAGAACTTCGCTGGGGTCGGGACTTTCAATGAACTAGGTTAATTAATAAATATAAAAAAGGCATCCATCCCCAAAAAACTTGAAGATGGATGCCCGTACACTTAACGTTTAGAGAACTGGAATTTCTTACGGGCCTTCTTCTGACCGTATTTCTTACGTTCCACCATTCTTGGATCCCGGGTCAAGAGTCCTTCGGGCTTGAGCACGGAACGGTTTTCAGCATCCACTTCGCACATCACCCTGGAGAGCGCCAAACGGATGGCCTCCGCCTGTCCGGTCGTTCCCCCGCCATAAACATTTACCTTTACGTCGTAGGTGTCTTCGCTATCGGTCAACGAAAGCGCCTGCTTTACCTTATACCGCAATACCCCGGTAGAAAAATAATCTTCGAGGTTCCTATCGTTTACCGTAATATCCCCTTTTCCCTCAGAGACATAGACACGGGCGACCGCCGTTTTCCTTCTTCCTATTTTGTGAATGGTCTCCATTACTTAAATTCTTTTAAATTGATAACCGTTGGTTTTTGGGCCTCGTGGTTGTGTTCGGAACCTACAACGACCTTAAGGTTTCTGAAAAGTTCGGCACCCAGTTTGTTTTTCGGGAGCATTCCCTTGACCGCTTTTTCCACGATCCGTTCAGGATGTTTGGCCAAGACCTCCATGGCCGACCTTGACCGTTGCCCGCCGGGATAGCCCGTGTAGCGCAGATACACCTTGTCTTCCCATTTATTGCCGGTCATATCGACCTTTTCGGCATTGATCACGATCACGTTATCACCACAATCGACATGAGGTGTAAAATTCGGCTTGTGCTTTCCCCTGAGCATTTTGGCGACTTTAGAGGCCATACGCCCCAAGGTCTCTCCTTCTGCATCGACTAACACCCACTGCTTGTCAACAGTTTTTCTGTTGGCCGAAACGGTCTTATAACTTAATGTATCCACTGCGGTTACTTTTTGATTAAATCTATCTGTCCCGAATGCTTCTATTCCATAAAACGGGCTGCAAATGTACATTAATAAACTTAATTTACAAACCCTGTTATCCGAATATTTTTAGAAATAAAATAAGGATAAAAAAGGAATGGGAAAGAGGGATTGCCGTCCGTTGTAGCGTCAAAGATAGGAACACAATTCCCGGTTGCGTCAAGAAATTGTATTTTTGCCCAAAACCGGACAAAGATGAAATTTAAGCTATCAGCAATGGCCCTGCTCATCGCAGCGGTCTTTTCGTGTTCTTCGGACAAGGAGGACGGCCCCGACTATACCGATACGACTGCTATCACGGGCACGTGGGATGCTACCCAGCTGGAGACCGAAGACCCCGGCGCTGTCTTACAGAAACAGATCTTGGCCCATCTGAGCGAGAGGGACTGTTATATACTGACGTTCACCTTCAACGAAGATCTGAGCCTGCTTGCGGAAAACGGGGTGAATTATCTTGAGGTCAATGCCACGGAAGACGGATTGGATATTCCCTGTCCCGAAGAAAGAAATAGCGACACCGGCACCTACACCTATGATGGAGAAATACTGAAGATCGAGGATTTGGACGGACCGCCCTTGAACGCGGAAGTGACCATCGAAGGCAGTAGGATGACCATCGATGCAAAAAATCTCGACATCCCTAACTTCGATTACACCGGGAAATTGATTTTCAGGAAGCGGTAAAAATGATTTCAAGTTCTGTTAGTACAGGCCCCTCTGAGCGACCCGAAGGAGCTTTTTATTGACGGAACTTTTTACATTTACCTTTATTTCTTGTAAAACTTGATCCGAATCCGCTGCTGTTCCGAAACGATACTTACAATATAGGCCCCGGGCTCAAGACTGGAAATCGGAATGTTCACTGCGTTGCGCCGAATGGCCCAATGGTAGGCAGAAACGGTGTTGCCGTAAATATCAAAAATTTCGATAGCCGCCCTTGCCGTGTTTTTCAACCCTAATATATTGACCAGATTGGTCGCAGGGTTGGGAAACACCTTGACCTTCGCCGAGTATTGTTCCGTGACCTCCGGTCCGTCATTCCTTAGGTCGGGGGTCTGCGCAGTAGCCAGAAGACCTGCCGATAATAATAAAAAGGAAAGGAAATACTTTTTCATGGCATGGTTCCGTTTGAAACGAAGTTTGCCGTAAAAGTAGCTGCTTCTGCTCCCTAGCAAAAAAAAATGTTGTGAAGCCGGGTTTTATGTGTGCGAGCATCGTTTTTTGGGAAAACATTAAGGAAGGCCGGTGAACACTGCTCCTAAAAAGTAGCTCTTTAAAACCCTAATAAAAGGAGAAGAGGACAGCGGGGGGACCTTTGATAATTCTCTTTTAGTGAGCCGCTCCCTAATGGGCTTCCAACCAGTTGTCACCGATTCCCAGTTCGACGTCCAAGGGCACCATAAGCTTATAGGCGTTTTCCATTTCAGATTTGATCAACGGCTTCAGCGCTTCCAATTCGGATTTGTGGATGTCGAACACCAGTTCATCGTGTACCTGTAACAACATCTTACTTTTATAGTTCTTTTCGGATAGTTTTTTATGGATGGCGATCATGGCGATCTTGATGATATCGGCCGCACTGCCCTGTATCGGTGCATTGACGGCGTTACGCTCGGCAGCGCCACGCACAACGGCGTTTCTACCGTTAATATCCTTCAAATACCTGCGCCGTCCCAGAATAGTCTGAACGTAGCCGTGCTCCCGGGCGAAATCGATCTGTTCGCTGATATAGTTACGGAGTTTTGGATAGGTCTTGTAATAGGTATCGATCAGTTCTTTGGCTTCCGTTCGCGAGAGGTCGGTCTGATTGCTAAGGCCGAAGGCCGATACCCCGTAGATAATTCCAAAATTGACCGTCTTGGCATTGGCGCGCTGCTCTCGGGTCACCTCTTCGAGGGGCACATCGAACACTTTCGAGGCGGTGGAAGCGTGGATGTCCTCGCCGTTCTTAAAGGCCTCGATCATGGTGGTCTCCTCGCTCAGGGCAGCGATGATCCGGAGCTCGATCTGGGAGTAATCCGCTGCCAGCAGGGTGTAATTTTCGTCTCGGGGCACGAACGCCTTGCGAACCTGCCGCCCGCGTTCGGTACGGATCGGAATGTTCTGCAAATTGGGATTGTTACTGCTCAAGCGGCCCGTAGCCGCAACTGTCTGCATATAATCGGTATGTACCCTTCCGGTGGACGCCTCGATCTGTTCCGGAAGCGCCGCGATATAGGTGCTTTTCAGTTTGCTCAGTCCCCGAAAGTCGAGTACCTGTTGGATGATTTCATGGTCCTTTGCGAGATACGACAGTACATCTTCGGCGGTGGAATACTGTCCGGTCCTCGTTTTTTTGGGCTTGTCGACCAGTTTCATCTTGTCAAACAGGATTTCCCCCAGCTGCTTGGGCGATTCGATGTTGAATTCCTCCCCGGCTTCCTTATAGATTTTCTGTTCCAGTTGCTTGATGTCATCGTCCAGCGCCTCGGCAAGGGAGTCCAAGAACTTTTTATCCAGATTTATTCCCTCCAGCTCCATATCCGCCAGCACGTGCAACAGGGGAATCTCGATATCATTGAAGAGTTTATCGGTCTTGGCCTCGGCCAGTTCGGGACTGAAATGCTGCGCCAACTGAAAGGTGATATCGGCATCTTCGACAGCGTATTCTGTCTGTTTTTCCAACGGCACCTCGCGCATGCTCAATTGGTTCTTGCCCTTCTTGCCGATCAGCTCGGTAATGGAAAGCGGAGTATAGTTGAGATAGGTTTCGGCCAGCACGTCCATATTATGCCGCATATCGGGATTGATGAGATAATGCGCGATCATCGTGTCGAAAAAGCGTCCCTTTATCTTGATATCATATTTGTCGAGTACCTTAATATCGTATTTCAGGTTTTGGCCGACCTTTTCGATGTCTTCGCTTTCAAAGAAGGGCCGCAACTTTTCGATCAGCTCTTGGGCCTCCTCTTTTTTTTCGGGAAAGGGAACATAGAAACCCTTGGTCGGCTCCCAGGAAAAAGCGATGCCCACAAGTTCTGCCGTCAGCGGATTCAGTCCCGTGGTCTCGGTATCGAAACAGACTGAAGTTTGCTTCAATAAATTTTTCAAGAAAAGTTCCATGGCCATTCCCTCGGAGACGCTTTGGTAAATATGGGGAACGTCTTCTATGGTCTTGCGGCTATTGTGCTCTGTGATGGTCTCGCCGGATGCCCCCGGATCGGCACCGAACAATGAAAATTGTCCGCCACCGGCTTCCTTGGCATGGGCCTTTGCGGTCTTTGTGCTGGTCACTTGGGCTTGCTGCGTGTCGTCTTCCCCGGAGAATATTTTAATAAATTGGTCTCTCAAACGGCGGAACTCCAGTTCTTCGAACAGTTTCTGTACTTTTTCACTGTCCGGTTGGGAGAGCTCATAGTCCTTGGCATCGAAGGTGACCTCGCACTCTGTAAAAATGGTGGCTAGCTGCTTGGAAAGCCGACCCTGTTCGGCGTTCGCGATGACCTTCTCCTTCATCTTGCCCTTGAGCTGGTCGGTATTGTCGAGCAGTCCCTCGAGGGAGTCGAATTGTTTGATAAATTTCTTGGCCGTTTTATCACCGACACCTGGCAGACCAGGAATATTGTCGCTGGCATCGCCCATCATTCCAAGGTAATCGATGACCTGCTCGGGCCGTTCGACCCCAAAGCGTTTCTGTACCTCGGGAATGCCCCATATTTCGATACCGTTGCCCATTCGGGAGGGTCGGTACATAAAGATATTTTCGGTAACGAGTTGGGCAAAATCTTTGTCCGGGGTCACCATAAAAACTTTGTAATCCTCTTTTTCGGCCTGTTTGGCCAACGTACCGATAATGTCGTCGGCCTCCAGGCCGGACAGTTCGATACTGGGAATATGCATGGCCTTTAGAATAACCTGGATCCAAGGGATGGCCGTTCTGATAGCGTCGGGGGTCTCGTCGCGATTGGCCTTGTAGTCGGGATAGAGCTCGGTGCGTTCGGCACTGCCATCCTTATCGAAACAGACGGCGAGATGGTCGGGCTTCTCCCGTTTGATGACATCGAAGAGGGAATTCATAAAACCCATGATGGCAGAGGTATCCATTCCCTTTGAATTGATGCGCGGGTTTTTGATCAGGGCGTAGTAGCCACGAAAGATAAGGGCGTAGGCGTCGAGAAGAAAAAGGCGTTTTTGTGTTGACATTTTTTGATGTGAGATTTTAGTCTTGAGATGTTGGACTGAGATGTGGATGTGAGGTTTTTAGTTTTTAAGGTATTGGGTCGCAAGTTCGAAACTATAGGCCTACAATGAAAATACGAAATTAAGGCTTTTCGGGACTTGGGGGCGTAATGCTCGCCGTGCTTCCGATATCGTTACGATTCGAGATAGGATTTTGAGGGATTGTTCACGTGCCCGGCTTCCGAGTAGGTGCGGTACGAAAACCCGGGATGGATGCAATAGCCTCCAGTCTCTCCTTTCTTGTTGATAGCGATAAAGCCGATCTGAAAATCCTGCTTGTCCTTGTTCTTGGCGATGATGCGTTTCACGCCTTCCTCGCAGGCATCTTGTGGCGACTTGCCCTGCCGCATCAGCTCAACGATCAGAAAGCTGCCCACGGTGCGGACCACTTCCTCCCCTACCCCCGTGGCCGTAGCCCCGCCGATTTCGTTATCCACAAAGAGTCCGGCCCCGATAATTGGCGAATCCCCAACGCGCCCGGCCATCTTGTAGGCCATCCCGCTAGTAGTACAGGCCCCAGAAATATCACCATCTTGATCGAGTGCCAACATCCCGATGGTATCGTGGTTCTCAATATTGATGACAGGTTCGTACTTCGAGGTCTTCTTCCATTCAAGCCATTCCTGTTTCGAGCGCTGCGTAAGCAGATCGGTTTTTTTGAAGCCCATTGCGTAGGCAAACTGTTCCGCCCCTTTTCCGGCCAGCATCACATGGGGAGTTTCTTCCATCACCTTGCGCGCCACCGAGACGGGATGGGCAATGTTCTGCATCGCCAAGACCGCCCCACAGTTGCCGTCCTTATCCATGATACAGGCATCCAAGGTCACGTTCCCATCCCGGTCGGGGCGGCCGCCGACGCCTACGGTCTGGTTATCGGGGTCGGCCTCTTCGACCTTGACGCCTTGCTCCACGGCATCGAGGGCATTTCCTCCATCTTTTAAAACCTCCCACGCCTTTGCCGAGGCCTTGTGAAAATCCCAGGTACAGATGACAAGGGGACGAACAGCCTTAACAGAGTCCTTCAAGGTGGGACCCGCCTGCCCCGCCGACGATGCCAACAAGGGCCCCGAAATCAGCCCCGCGGTCGCCGCAGTGGAATGCCGTATAAATTTTCTTCGTTCCATAATTACTCTTTACATTTAGCGCAGATAAATATAAGGATATGTTGATAGAAGTCTGTGCCAATTCACTGCAATCTGCCCTAAACGCCGAAAAGGCGGGTGCCCATCGTATCGAACTCTGCTCGGAGCTTGCCGTGGGGGGCATCACTCCCTCATATGGACTCTTGAAAGCGGTCCGGGAAAAGGTTGGGATTCCCGTACACGTGCTGATACGGCCCCGTAGCGGCGATTTCACCTATTCCGACGGGGAGTTCGAGATCATGAGAGCCGATATCGCCATCTGTAGGGATTTGGGTTTCGACGGCATCGTCTCCGGCGTTCTAAAAAAGGATTATTCATTGGATGTAAAACGGACAAAAACCTTGATCGAGGCCTCGGGAAAACTTAAATTCACGTTTCACCGAGGATTCGATTGGGTCAAAGACCCTATGGAAGTTTTAAGGGAATTGGAAAACCTGGGGGCGGACTGTATTTTGACTTCAGGTCAAGAAAAGTCGGCCGTTGTGGGTATCTCCCTCCTGGAAAAACTCCAGCAAAATGCATCCAGCCTCGTAATTATGCCCGGCGGAGGCGTTAAACCGGAAAACATCGACGTTTTTAAGGATAAAGGATTCCGTGCCGCCCATCTTTCGGGAAGCCAATTCGTTCGCACCTTGCCAAACACTCCGCGAATTTCCATGAATTCCCCATCTTTTCTAAAAAATGACGAAATAACGGTCTCTAGTGTGGAAACTATCCAAAAAGTAGTCCATGCGGTTAAATAAATTCTAAATGGCATAGGGGAACGGGTATTTAAAAATATCTTTGCAGCCATGTTACGATGGATTGTTTTTGCCATAGTTTATATAGTTGTGGGCCTTTACGCCCTGCAAGCCTTGAAAACGGCCACCCGATATCCCTGGGTGTACTATCTTTTTATCGCCGTATCGTTACTGGTCTTGGGCAATTTTGTGTATCAGTTTACATGGGGTGCCGCGCCGGGGCGGGTCTTAAGCCGTCCGAAAAGCTATGCCTTCGGTCTGATGCTCGCCTTTTTTACCTTTCAGTTGATTACCATTCTTTTTCTTTTCTCCGAGGATATTTTCCGGGTGGTCTCGGCCCTGTACCATAAACTAACCGGCAACACCCGGACCTTTGCCCTTCCCGAGCGCCGGAAATTTTTGAGCTTGCTCGGCCTAGGGATTGCCGCATTGCCGTTCGGCGCCCTACTCTACGGCATGTACAAGGGCAAGTATAATTTTCAGGTGCTGAACTATGAACTGGAATTCGAAGACCTGCCCGATGCCTTCGACGGCTACCGCATCACCCAACTCTCCGATATTCACAGCGGAAGCCTCGACGACCGCAAAAAAGTTGAATATGCCGTCAATCTGGTCAACGAACAAGAGAGCGATGTCATTTTATTTACAGGGGACCTGGTGAACAACCTGGCCACGGAAATGGCACCTTGGAAGGACCTCTTCTCGACCCTCAAGGCCAAAGACGGCAAATTCTCCGTCTTGGGAAACCATGATTATGGCGATTACGTGGATTGGGAGACCGAAGCCTCAAAACGTCAAAATCTCGAGGACCTTAAACTGATCCAACGCGACATCGGTTTCGACCTCATGTTGAACGAAAGCCGATATCTACAAAAGGGGAACGATAAAGTTGCGTTGGTCGGCGTAGAAAACTGGGGCCGCGGCGGATTTAAAAAGGCCGGCAATCTCAAAAAGGCCGCAGCTACCATCGATAAGAACGATTTTAAGATTTTGCTGAGCCACGACCCTTCGCATTGGGAAGATGTGGTGCTCTTTGATGACACCCACTATCACCTGACCCTTAGCGGCCACACCCACGGCATGCAGTTCGGTATCGAAATCCCCGGATGGGTCAAATGGAGTCCCGCACGCTGGCGCTACAAATATTGGGCGGGCATCTATAAGGAAAAGGGACAGTTCATCAATGTCAACCGTGGTCTGGGCTTTTTGGGGTATCCGGGGCGCGTCGGCATCTGGCCTGAAATCAGTGTCATTACCCTCAAAAAGAAGGCCTAGTTACCAAGCTCCCCAGTCAAGGGACTTTTTTAAAATTGTCTCTAACAAGATTTTAACGCGGGCCGCGTACCATAAAACCTCGGGGGCGGGCCTTGATTTCACAAATTTTCTTACTTTTGGCGCATAACGCAAAGCAACAAACATGTCAAAATTTGGTGATCTTATAGATTTGAAAATCCCCGTACTGTTGGATTTCTATGCGGAATGGAACGAACAGTCCACCGCAATGCACTCCGTTCTCCGCGACGTTGCCGCGGCGTTGGGCGATAAGGGCAAGGTCATCAAAATAGATGTGGACAAAAACAAGGAGCTTTCCAGTGCTTTGCGTGTCAAAGGCCTTCCGACCTTAATGATCTACAAAAAAGGAGAAATGGTATGGCGCCAAAGTGGCGAGCAGGATGCCAAGACCCTTATCGGAATTCTCAAAGAATACGTGTGAGAGAAGAATTTGTACATTCCACTGGCACCTTCGTTTCCTCGTATGAACTCCTGAAATTTAGGCACAATCTTATCGGCCCGTACTTGCTTTGTTTTCCGGGGAGGGATTACGCATATTTAGAATTCTTTTGCAGTCTGCGGTATGGCTTCGATCATATCGGAAAGTGCGATATCAGATCGAGAAAATAGCGCTGCAAAACTACGCTCCAGGACAGACTGCCGAATCATATATCAATTAAAAGGACGCGATTTACGTTCTTTTATTCCGTTCGAAATCACTGATTTCGGTAACGCGGAGACACCCATTCCTATTAATAATCCTAAATTCAATCCGGCCACGAGATCAGTTTTGGTCCTTGACCCCTATTCGCTCAAGTAATTCTTCATCGGTTTCGGTGGCGTCCCGGTTCTTGGTATCGGAAACGGGCATCGTATCGACCATATCCGGATCCTGCCCCTGTATCGGAAGTTCATCCCCCGGGATGTTGTTCTCATAAAAATGCTCGAACTTGTCGATGTATTCGTTAAAGATCAAGGTTTCCTTTTCGGCCTTCTCCCGGTCGTTGTTCGTGATTAAAATATCGATGTTTCTGCGATAGCCCTCCATGTCACCGATAATCTCGTCGATGTTATCGTACTGCTCATCCAACGGAACTCCTGCGTAATATTCCAAACGCTGCTGATAGATGGTTTTCAGTTTTTCGAAAAGCGCCCTGGCCTTTTCGGTCTCCCCTACCTTGTAATATCCATCTACGAAAGGCTCGACGAACGTGTAGTATTGATAGTACTCGACCGGTAGCTTCTCCATGGTCATATCGATAATAGTCTTGGCCTTTTCGATTTTCCCCTCCTCGATCAGTTTTTCGGTCAATCGGGCCAGGTTGCTTCGGTACGACAGCCCTTGTATACGCGTCTGGGGGTCGTGGTACACATCGGGACTTCCCGAATTACCCCAGTACCAATTCGTAACGATATCGTACATCATATCGGTATCGATCCTACCCATTTCAAAAGATGATTTTGTACGTGGGGTATTGATCGGTACGAGCTTGTAGGCCATCCCATCCAATTGCAAGTAATCTTTCATCCAAATAAATTCAGCGTCGTCAAAACTTCCCCCCGAAAAATAAAGTGGGCGTTTCCAATCATTGTTGGCCAACATGTCCAACATCATCATATTCTTCTTGGTGATTGCCGATTGGGGAATGTCAATATCGATATAATCGACGATCTGGGCGGAATCTTTTTCCTTGACGAGTCCGCTCTCCAGTACGTTTTTCTTGTTTACCGGAATACGAAGATGCGTAGTGGGATAATAGACAATGTTCAGACTATTTTCGGAATAGGCATCAAGATCCGCTCCCCGCTTTTCGAGAATAAACTTCAACTTGGTCTGGGGTTCATCACTGTCGATCCATTTAATAAAGTCCTGCACGGACCACCGACTTTCAGAAAGTTTTCTATTGAAAATATCATCAACATTGTAATGATAGAGCACATCTCGAGATCCCCATCGATATTTATCGTGGGTAATCTGCGAAGGTATCGGCTCGCTGTCATAGGCCTTGCGCTTCATTTGATCGATATACCAGTCCGTTTCGAACAGGCTGGTACAAACAATGCGGACATCGGTACGATACCCCTCGATCTCTTGGGCGTACCAAAGCGGAAAGGTATCGTTGTCACCTATCGTAAAGAGTATCGCGCCTGCATCTTCTTGGCACGAGTCGAGATAGGCCTTTGCCGATGCGTTGGCGGTAAAGCGGTTCGACCGATCGTGGTCGTCCCAATTTTGTACGGCCATTACCGTGGGCACGGCAAGGAGACAGACCACGGTAATCACCGGAGCCAGTATTTTTGGGGAAAGCAGTTTTCTCAGCTCGTCGAAAAGTCCGTACACCCCGAGGCCTATCCACAACGAGAAGACATAGAACGAACCTACAAGGGAATAGTCCCGCTCCCGAGGTTGGAAGATATAGGGATTGGTATAGAACTGAATGGCAATCCCGGTAAACAAGAAGAACACCAACAGCACCCAGAACTGTTTCGGGTTTTTGGATACCTGAAAAAGAATGCCGATAATGCCCAAAATCAAGGGCAGAAAATAATAAGTATTCCGTGCTTTATCGTCCAGCACATCATCGGGCAGGTTATCTTGGCTGCCGAGCCGCATGCTATCGATAAAATTCAAACCGCTCAACCATTCTCCGTTGCCGTTGTACCTGCCCTGAACGTCATTGTTCTTTCCGGTAAAATTCCACATAAAATACCGCCAGTACATGTACCCGAACTGAAATTGCATCATGTATTGGATGTTTTGCCAGACCGAGGGAGGTTCCACTTCAAGATACTCGCCGAACCGCCGTAAAAATCCGATGTACTGCTCGGCGTCAATTTCCCCCTTGGCATAGCCTTCCTTCACCTGCTTGACCGCGGCGCGCAATTCTTCGTTCGACTGCTTCATCTTAAAGTCGAGCGGCCCGAAATAACGCATGTAGTTCTCTGCATGCTGGGTGCTCCACATTCGGGGTAGAACTCCGACATGCTTGGGATCGTCACCGGGAACTGCGTTCTTATAGTGGTTTACGATCACGTATTTACCGGTCTCCTCATTTTTTTCATACTTGGGGGCCTCGTCTTTCTCTTCCCCGCCACTGCCAAATGTACTGGAGTAGTACGCCCCGTACACGGGACTATCGACCCCGGGGTATTGCTCCCTATTGTAATACGCCAATAGGGCACGCGCATCTTCGGGATTATTCTCGTTGATCACCACCTGGGCGTTGGCCCGGATCGGCAGCATCAACCAGGTCGAAAACCCGAGAAAAATGAACATTACACTCAGTATAATGGTATTCGCCGTTCTGTAATTGTTCTTTCGGGTGTAGCTGAGGCCAAAATAAAAGGCCGCTGCAAAAATCAACCCCATTATGATGGTGCCCGAGTTAAATGGCAGCCCGATACTGTTGATAAAGAATACCTCGCTCCATCCGAAGAGTTTCAGCACGTAGGTCAATGAAAACTGGTAGACCAGCATGAGAATGGCAACGACCGCTACATTGGCAATCAAAAAATTCTTGACCGTGGTTTGCTTGTATTTCTTAAAGTAGTAGAGCAATCCGATCGAGGGAATGGCCAAAAAACCCATAAACTGGACCCCAAAGGTAAGGCCGACAACAAAGGAAATCAGTACCAGCCATTTATTGCCGCGGGGCGTATCGAGATTGTCCGTCCATTTTAGACCGAGCCAAAGCAGCAGGGCCATGATCAAACTGGCACTGGCGTAGACTTCGGTCTCCGTGGCGTTGAACCAAAAGCTATCGGAAAACGTAAAGGCCAAAGCACCTACAAGACCGCTTCCCAGAATGGCAATGGCCTTGCTATCCGTCATCACCTCACCTTTCTTTCGAACGAGTTTTTGGACGAGGTTGGTAATCGTCCAGAACATAAACAGGATGGTGAACGCGCTCGATACCCCGGAAACATAGTTCACCATTCGGGCCACTTCGGTGGGATCGGGCGCAAACATGGCAAAAAACGCCCCTAACATCTGCAATAGCGGTGCTCCCGGGGGGTGGCCCACCTGTAGTTTGGCCGAGGTGGCAATGTATTCGCCCGCATCCCAAAAGCTGTTGGTCGGTTCGACGGTGATAGCGTAAACGATAAGAGCTATAAAAAAAACACCCCATCCGGCCAGGGTGTTCCATTTTTCGAAGTTTTTTGAAAACATGTATGTGTCTTGGGTTAAGCCGTTCTGAACGGGCTAAAATCTTTGGCACAACGTTTTTGCCGTGTTGCGGCGAAATTACTAATTTTAATTATTTTGGTTCGGTAAACTTTTGTGAAAGTTCTAGTAACCGCCGAAAACACAGTAGCCTTCGAGAGTCGAGACCATTGTTGTATTGGTCGGAAGAAAACCGCAGTTCCAAAGGCTTAAAATCACACGTTTCTTAGGCCATACGGTGGGCAAAAGTTGGTTCTTGTATCGGACGCTAAGGTTTTTGGATTATTGTTTTCCAAAATATTTGTGCAAACCAAACTTTGTTTTAAATTTGCACGCTCTTATGCGGGTCAGGTCCGACGTTCTGAATGTCGGCGGCCCCAGTATAAAATTTGACACTGGCCTATGGTGTAATTGGCAACACAGCTGGTTTTGGTCCAGTCGTTCTAGGTTCGAGTCCTAGTAGGCCAACTCTTGAATCCCCTGATTTCATTGATATCAGGGGATTTTTAGATTTTAGGTAGAACATCGGCTCCCTCATCGGGAGCGGTAGTTATGATGCTGTTAATTTACTGAAATCTAAAATTTATCTTGGGGCAGGCCATCTCCAAATCTTTGTAAGGTTATGCTATTTGAACTCTAAATGTACCAACGCCTCCACCCCCGAAATTGATTAAGACTTTCTAGTAACTGTTTATCCCGGTTTCGCCAGCCCTTCTTAGGTTGCTCTCCGCATCTTAAGCACGAGGCACTTGTCTCCTCCGAACGACATGCCCACTTCTTGGAAGCCGAGCGTTTTGTAAAATTTTTGACCACCGGCGTTCGATTTCATGGGGTCATCAAAGCATCGCTTCAGCACAAGCTGCATTATCTCCGTGCCATACCCTTTTCCCAAATTTGCTTCTTCACCGATCTAGATATCGATGGCCCTTTTGTTTTTTCCAACCTCTCCCCAATATGGGTTTCCTCAAGAAAGGGGTCAATGATTTGGACAAATCCGATCGGAAGGTCATTGAGCTCCGCTACCAGTTGCTCCCTCCATTTTGGGGTCCGGGCATGTTCAATTTCGCAATTCCAGTCATCAATCGGGTTAGAATCGATTACATGCTTTTTGGTATTCAATATTTAAGGAGTTTCAAGTCTTCTATTGTCACATGTCTGATTCTATCATCCCGGAATTGATGGTTGAAATATTTTGGGGTTCTGGAAGATTGTGATCAGCTAAAGCGGAATGCTAAATCTTGCGAATCGTTTACCAATCTTTATTGATGTCATATATAGAGCTTCCAATAATCGTTGTCCAAAGGAAAATCGTCAATAAAAGTAATCGCTGCCAAATTCCAGTGAGTGCCCGTGACTCGAAAGAATCTATCATGATGACCAATAATATTGCTGCAACAATTCCTGATAGTATGGAATAATTCCGGAGCTTTTTAAAGGGGGTCGAACTTTTAAATGATATGCCCAATAAGACAATGCCAAAAATTGCTGAAATAAAGGTCACTGCAGAAATCTGATCGTGGATTGTAGTTTCCGGAGAACCATGGGGCGGACAGCCCGGATCGCAAGAGTATATTCCCGCCAAGGCCATACCGAGGCCGAAGACTATAAGCAAAATCGTTCCTGCCTTTGCTAGGGTCGTTCTTGCATAAAATAACAATAAGGAAATGGCAAAAAGGACGAAAAGCAATCCCGAAGGGATAAAACCGATAAAATTCATTATATCAGCGTTTGGGGTATCGGTTGCCCCTAGTTCACTGATAAAATTATCCAGATGACTGTACTCAGGACGCATATATGCGCCAACCAAAGTTACACTTGAAAAAAGTATCGGAGCCAAAGCTCCTCCTAGACCCAGTACGCTTAATTTCGGACTTCCCATTTTGCAACTATTGACATCGGCCGGGGGAAAGCGAATAATTCAGTATCGTGGATTCAAATTGTCCCGCTAAGTTAATCAATTAAGACATAGGGTTTTCAGCACATTGGGAACTCATCGTTTATCTGGACTCTGTTTATTGGCTTGGCTTCTCAAGCCAGTTGTCTTTCATGGCCATTACAGTCACTTTGCTTCTTAATTAAATAGATGGTGAACAATGGTGTTGTCAGGAATGACTGCACGCCACAACGGCTTTTAACTTTGGAATTTGGTATATCCACTTAGGAAATAGCCACTGCCCCGTGGTTCTGGATATATGGGTGGTGGATGCGCCGGGTTATGTCGATCCTTCTTCTCCTACCCGTTGCGTTATCATGTTTTTCGGGTTCGTTGCGATCGCAAGCGCTTAAAGCCTTTTATGTTCCAGGCCGCAAATCATTCCCCCCTTTCCCGCTCGATACGGTAGGATTATAAGCCTCCGGGAAAAGCTGCCGGTAGCCCACAAAAAACCAGCGGTTCACAACATCTAATATGACTTTCGCAACAAGCGTTGGATGTACTTAAATATTTCCGAATTACTCTCGTTAAACAGTAAATAAAATCAGTTTAACGGTAATCTATACACCATGCTCCCTATGCACCTCTTCAAAAAAAATCGGATTCCAATCTTCATTTTCCTTCTTACAGCTTCATTCACCTACGCCCAATCCAAGGACCTGGTAGTAATCGATTCCGAATACGCCGAGAAAGGAAAAGTGCTGGCCCTACTCCCCGGATCGGAAGTACTAGAACTAAACTCCAATTCCAATCCCTGGGAAAAAATACGTGTAGGCCTCGAAAACAATAAAAACTTGAATACGGTTCACCTTTTCGTGGAATCGAGCTATAACGCCATATTAATGGGAGGCACCTCCTATAGTATTGAAACGCTCAATAACGAGTTCGAATTGAGCATGATGGAAGGTCTGTATAGCGGCACGAACTACCAACTGCTGATATACTCCTGTAATTTGGCCTCTAACGAAGAAGGAATCGAACTATTGAACTACATCGGCCAGCGGGCCTATATGAATGTAGCCTCCGGTGCGGATTGCTCATCGGTATTCGATGCCGGTTTCGCCTTCAATTTCCAATCCCTCGACAGCTCATTGTCCCCTTCCATATTCCAAAATTAAAAACCCCTCGAATGAAAAACCTGGTCCACCTATCCATTATTTGGATATTACTACTATTTACAAGTTTGACCGTGGCACAGACCGTGGATATGAAGGTTCAACAAGGACCCAACATCGACGTTATGGTAACCGTCGGTTCAGCGCAACTTGATTTGAGCACCTTCGAAAACGACCTTGAACAAGCCCTTACCAACAAGGGACTTCCTTTAGGAAAACTGCGGGTAGAGGCCTTTCAACGAAGCACTATCTCTTCCGATCAGGCCGATGCCAGCGACATTTTTAACAGCTGGAATAAAATGGACTTTAACGGTGCCGAACCTCCCAACCCCCATAATTATCTTGGCAGTGCAGGAGGAGGGCCTTATAACGGACCCTATTTCACCTTTGACAACGGCACCAACCAGATTTTAGCGGACCCTGTAGCCAGGAACTCAGGCAATTATGGAGTAGCAGTGTACGATCCTACGGGAGACGTATCGGACGGTAGTGTTTCCGCCACATTTGGTCTCTCTGGTGACCCATATACCCATGCAGAAGTAGGTTTTATTTTTCGGAAAGTAGATAACGACAATTTCTACGCCTATATCATCGATAACCATACAGCCTGTGGAAATCTAATGAATTATGCTCCTGGAGATGGTTTTCCTGCGGAAGCAATTTTAAAAAGAGAAAACGGGGTGACCACAATTCTAGCCGTAAACACGAATAGCGGAAGGACTGGAACAGCTACTTATGGATGGGACGAGAACAGAGCCGATATGTTTGGCGCCTTTTACAACGGTCAGAAAATCGATTTCAAAATTGACATGTCCGACACTAACATAAAAATCTCCCGTAGAGGAGGCGGTGGCAGTGCCGGTAGCGGTTGGATCGAGTCTTTTAATATTAACGATAACACATTTGCCTCCGGAAGTTATGGCTTCTACGTTCACGAACAACAAAACGCGTATTTCAAAGATATTGAAATAGAGAAACTGGAACTCAGGGCGTTCAAAGACGTACTACGCGAGCCCCAATGGCGAAACAGTGCCCTACGGTTTAACGTCAACCTGGATGATCTCGAAGTGGCCGATTTCAATAACGATTCGGACCTATCGGAGATTTTAATGCGAACGATAAACGAAGACATCCACTACATCGGGTGGGGCGTGGATGGAAACAAAACCCAATTCGAAAGATTTGTATCCCAAAACAATAGTAAGGGTACTTTCATCAACAGAAGTAATGGCAGCTATAGCGGATGGATAGGGGATATGGCCCAATACATCCATGATCAATATCAATTCGGCACCGTAACCGCCGGAAATTATTTTATTGCCGGCACCTCGGTAGAAATAGATGTAACCCCGCCCGAACTCAAGACCAATACGGTGAATGCCAGCTATCCCAGTGGGAGATGGAAGATCACCCATGATGAAACCTTCTTTTCCAACAACAGCGGAAAAGTCTCTTGGAACGGACTCTATTTAGAAGACGTACCTGAATACTATGAAAAAACCGGTAAGTATGACTTCACCTTCGAAGACCTGCCTACGGCTCCGACCACCCTCTTTTTTCACAGAAAACCTTTGGCAAGCTTCACTTATAGTCCGGGTTCCGGAACCATCAACAACACCTCTTATGATCTAGATGGTGGGGCCAACAATGGCATTGCCCAGTCAGAATGGAAGTGGAAGCCCGTAGATGCGCAGGCCGCTAACGATTGGACCGATGGTCAGTTCGACCCCTTCTCGGTAGCCAATGGTCAATACCTCATCATGTTAAGAGTTCAGGACCATCAGGGAACATGGAGTAAACCCGCAAGTGTCTATGTGGAAAAATCAGGAAATTCCGCAGGCAACGAGGATCTGCCGCTGGCGCAGTTCAATATTCTACCGGACGTGCTCTCTACCTACACGGGCAACATGGACATTACCATAGACAACAACTCTTCCGACCCTTACGGAAGAACCCTGACGACGGAAGAATGGATCGTTACAAAAAGAGTTTACGATAATGACGGGAACCCCATAAATACCGAAATCCATAATTCGGGAACCCCTTTGACCGATTTTTCGTCCTACAACAATGAAAGTGCGGAATACATCATCAGTTTACGAACACAGACCGATACTGGAGTGTGGTCATTACCGTTCTATAGAACCTTGACCATTATCGATGATGACGTAAGTCCGACGATAAATGCGTCCCCTGCCGGTGGCAGTATTACGACAGACGACAGCATTCAGCTGACCTTTCAGGATGAGGCTTCGGGTAGCGGTTTTGATGTGCAAAAGTATGTACTGCTTCAAAACGCTACGCCACCAGCAAATGAAGACCCCAGCTGGAGCTCCTGGAGCAATAGCCAATCAAAGTCGGTGTCTTTCTCCTCCGGTGGAAGTGGTTGGTATATCCATTCAAGGGCCAAAGACAATGCGGGCAACGAAGAAACCACTTCATTCGGACCCTATGCGCTCACTTTGGTCGTATCGGCCGAAGATGACCTCGCCCTTACGGATGAAGATACCGCATCAGATCCTATAGATGTACTGTTCAACGACAAGTATGATAAAATCAACACCCCGGTCGTAACTATTACCGCTCAGGGCACAAAAGGTACTGCCGCCGTAGAACTTGATAATACCATTGTATATACCCCTGCAGAGAATGAAACCGGTACCGACCGTATCACCTACGAACTAGACGATAATGGGACCACGGCCACAGCCGAAATTACGATTTCCATTCAAGCGGTAGATGACCTTCCGGTGGCCGTTGGCGAAAGTTTCGATCTCGATGAAAATGCGACCTTGAATCAAGACGTATCGACCAATGACATAGAAGTCGATGGCGACGCCAGAACCTATTACGAAATGGACGGTCCCTCGCACGCAAGTTCATTTACCTTTAATACTGACGGGACATTCACCTATATACATAACGGGGACGAGGTCGCGACGGATAGTTTCACCTATCGTTTTGAGGATGCAAATTCATTTTCGAATACAGTTACCGCAACGCTGAACATCACCTTGTTGAACGATGCCCCTGAAGGTGGGAATGCATCACTGGAAGTAATCGAAGATGTAGCTTTCGGTTTTTCGGCGTCCGATTTTACCTTCACCGACGATGACCTCAACGATGCCTTCAACGGTATCCAGATCTTTAGTCTTCCTGCGAAAGGCAGCTTGATGTACGACGGGGCACCAGTTTCGGCCAATGACATGATCAACGATGTCACCAAGTTATACTTTACGACCGCCAATGGAGAATTCGGAGCAAACTATTCCAGCTTTTTATTTAAGGTAAAGGACCTTTCCGACGCGGTCAGCGCAACCGCTTATAGCGCGGCCATCTCCGCGCTGGAAGATTTCGACGGTGACGGAGTACCTGACAGGGATGACGATGACGAAGATGGGGACGGTACCCCGAATGCCGAGGACGACTTCCCAAGAGACCCTAGTGAGGATACCGATACCGACGGGGACGGCACCGGCGACAACGAGGATACCGACGACGACGACGACGGAACGCCCGACAGTGAGGACGCATTTCCGAAGGACCCCAACGAGGTAACCGACACGGACGGCGACGGCACCGGCGACAACGAGGATACCGATGACGACGGCGACGGAACGCCCGACAGGGAGGACGCATTTCCGAAGGACCCCAACGAGGATACCGATACCGACGGGGACGGCACCGGCGACAACGAGGATACCGATGACGACGGCGACGGAACGCCCGACAGTGAGGATGCCTTCCCCAAGGATTCCAGCGAGGATACCGACACGGACGGGGACGGCACCGGTGACAACGAGGATACCGATGACGACGGCGATGGAACGCCCGACAATGAGGATGCCTTTCCCAAGGACTCCAGCGAGGACACCGATACCGACGGGGACGGCACCGGCGACAACGAGGATACCGATGATGACGGCGACGGAACGCCAGACAGCGAGGACGCCTTCCCCAAGGATTCCAGCGAGGATACCGACACCGACGGGGACGGCACCGGCGACAACGAGGATACCGATGACGACGGCGACGGAACGCCCGATAGTGAGGACGCCTTCCCAAAAAATCCAGATGAGGATACCGATACCGATGGGGACGGAACCGGCGACAACGAGGATACCGACGACGACGGCGACGGAACGCCCGATAGCGAGGACGCCTTCCCAAAAAATCCAGATGAGGATACCGATACCGATGGGGACGGCACCGGCGACAACGAGGATACCGATGACGACGGCGACGGTACGCCCGACAGCGAGGACGCCTTCCCCAAGGATTCCAGCGAGGATACCGACACGGACGGCGACGGCACCGGCGATAACGAGGATACCGATGACGACGGCGACGGAACGCCAGACAGCGAGGACGCCTTCCCCAAGGATTCCGACGAATCTAAAGACAGTGATGGAGATGGCATAGGTGACAACTTCGATACCGACGATGATAACGATGGCCAAGAAGATATCGATTCCGATGGCGACGGTACCGGCGATACAGTCGATGACGATGACGACAATGATGGTATCGTCGACAGCGAAGATGCATTTCCGTTGAATCCCGACGAGTCCACCGATACGGACGGTGACGGAATCGGGGACAACAGTGATGAAGACGACGATAACGATGGATATCCCGATGAGGTAGAGGTTCAGCAGGGCACTGATTCCAAAGATTCGAACAGTAACCCTATGGACACCGATGGCGATGGAATACCGGATGCCATTGATGAAGATGATGATAATGACGGCGTGGCCGATAGCGACGATGATTTCCCTACTGACGACAAGCCCGTATTAAAACCTGCGGAAGCGTTCACGCCCAACGGCGATGGCAACAACGATACATGGATGGTTCCCGGTATCGATAATTATCCCAATGCCAAGGTAACGGTTTATAATCGATGGGGACACGAGGTCTTTACCGCGGTCAATTACAGAAACGACTGGAACGGCAACCGGGGCTCAAGTTCTAAATTGCTACCGCCGGGCTCTTACCTCTACACCATTGAGTTGGGCAACGGAAGCAAACCCCATAGAGGTTGGATATTCATCAATTATTAACAGCAAAATAGAATAAAATGAAGATTACTAATATATACGCCGCCTTGTTGCTGTTATCTATAATATCGATAGGCACGCTTTCGGCACAACAAGACCCTAACTATACCTTCTACCGCTATAACATGAACCTGATCAACCCGGCTTTCGCCGGAGCTTCGGGGGGTACCGATATTGGACTGAACGTCAGGAGCCAGTGGGCCGGCATAGAAGGAGCGCCTGAAACCCAAAGCCTCGTTTTCGGAACGCCCGCGGGTAAAAATGTAGGTCTGGGTGTTTCCATTGTGAACGATAAGACCTTTATTGAGACCCAAACCTCGATATCGGCCGATTTTTCCTATAAACTGGCACTGAGCGAGGATACCGACCTATACTTGGGACTCAAAGGTGGTTTCACTTCCTACGATGTCAATACCCAAGGCCTTGTGACCTATGGCATTCAGCAAGACATGTCATTGATGGACATCGATGGTCGGTTCACTCCCAATTTTGGAGCAGGGGCCTATTTGAAGCATGAAAGCTATTTTATTTCGTTCTCCGTACCTAAGATCCTGACCCCGAAGCGTCTTGAACGAAATGACGGAGAGGCCAGATTGGGAGCCGATAAGGTGCATCTCTATCTGGCCGGCGGATACGACTTTCCCCTGAACGAGAACTTGGTGCTGAAGCCAAGCACGCTCCTGAAATATGTGAGCACGTCTCCCCTATCCTTCGATTTGACGACCCTTCTAGAGATTAAGGAAAAATTCGGACTCGGGGCCGCCTACCGGTTGAGCGAAAGTGTCAGCGGACTGTTCATCTACAAATTGAATTGGGTGGATCTGGGATATGCCTACGAAATCCCGTTGGAGAGCCAGGTCCGTGATGGCGGCGGCACCCATGAGATTATGATGCACTTGAAATTCTAATCGCCAAACAATGCCATGCCCATGTCGAAAACACTCCTGAACTCATAGGCCCGCACGGTCCAAACTCCGGATAACGTGCACCATTCCGCCGATATCAGACCATGAATTTTCGCTTCAAGTCAACTCTCGCAGGTAACGGGCAAGGTAGTCTTGCTTGTATTTGGACTTATATTGTACGATATATCTTGGATGGTCAAAAGCTACAATGGAATCAAAAAACTGCATCTCGTCATTGATGAGGGTGAGGAATTGGGCGTTTTTCTTGCCCAGCACGTAGCAGGTCCCCGTGTCGATTCCGAAATCGATCTGCGTTCGAAGGCTGGATATGATAAACTCCTTGAGGGCTAGAAAAAGCGACTTATAGTCATAGTAATTGCAATTGACCCAATTGCCTTTTTTGTTCTCTTGCACAAAACCAAGCGGACAAACGGAGTTGATGTAGTACCGGCCGTAGAATTTCTCGGGACCCCCGTACTTTTCGATCAGGTCGTAAATGAATACGGAAGAAGGTTCATGCGTGGTCAAGGTTTCCATTTTTATACCACATATTTCGGATAGCCTTTTGGTATCGGTAAAGGGAATGCCCGTTACCCCCGCCCCCAATCGTCCAGGATTGATTCCGAGAATCAATTTCCTTGGGTTCCGGTCATCGTAGAATTTTCTATAAAAAGTAAAGAGAATGCTTAGGACTTCCTCGTTTTCCTGAAAGGGATTCAGCACTTTTATCTCCTTGGGAAGACTTTTGGTCAAGCGCAAGTGAGAATGAAAATCAATGACCTGGTTTGCAAAGGATTTTTCGATGTCAGCTATCGTTTGGATAATGTCTTGTGCCTCTCTGGACGGCTTCTTGACAGCAGTTACCGAATCCGACCTATGTAGTTGTCTTAGTTGCGCGCCCAGACCCGCCAACATCCAAAAACGGTCTTGATCGTTGGGATAGGATATTTTATAGGTATCGTTATTCGACAATTCCTTATTTTTCTTAAGGTATCGGGGAGAATGCACCACGGCGTAAACATAGTCCAAGATATCTTGACGCTGAAACGTCTCCCTGTACTCATCGCGGACTTCTGGGCTGCGGGCCAGACACACGTTTCCGGCCTCCCCATTTTCTGGAACAAAGGTCAGTCCCAAATTTTTCTCGATATTTCTAATGGTTTCGGCATCGAGGTCAACACAATTTTTTCTGTGTTCTTGCGAAGGTTCCCCCGATCGAAGGAGCACGCTCTTGGCCGCCGAGAAGGTTTCCTTCGGACGTGACGAGCGGTCATGGAGATGGTTTCGTTTCAAAATTAATTCGATTAACGTTCTTGCTGCCGTCCCATATTATAGGGGACTGTTTTGGGCTTTTTGAAGCTCATCCCTCCAAATACCCGAACTTTCCGGTATTGAAATCGTTGAAGGCCTGTTTCAGCTCTTCCCGGGTGTTCATGACAAAGGGCCCTTGCGCGGCAACGGGCTCGTCGATGGGTTCCCCGCTCAATACCAACACTACGGCATCGTCCGTAGCTTCTATGTCAAAGCTTTCACCATCGTTGGCCATTAAAGCCAAATGGTCCGTGGGCACCGCCGACTCTCCGTTGACCTTAACACTTCCCTCGAGCGCCAACAGCAGCGTATTGTATTCGGACGGAAACTGAAAATCAGCTTTTCCTCCCTTGTTCAATTTGGCATTGAACATATGGATCGGCGTGAACGTACTGGCGGAGCCTTTGACCCCTTGGTACTCACCGGCGATGACCTCAATATTCCCTGCTTCGTCGGCCAGTTCGTAACGGTTGATGTCCGCGTATTTTATGGCCTGATATTTTGGATCGGATTTCTTATCCTCAGCGGGAAGGTTGACCCAAAGCTGTACCATTTGAAAATCGCCGCCCGTCTTGCTCCATTCCTCTTCATGATATTCTTTGTGCAGCACTCCTTTTGCCGCGGTCATCCATTGCACGTCGCCTTCCCCAATGACACCTCCGCCACCACTGCTATCGTGATGGGCAACCTTGCCCTTGTATGCTATGGTCACGGTCTCGAAGCCTTTATGTGGATGTACCCCGACTCCCCTCGGAGTATCGGAAGGCGGGAATTCGTAGGTTGAATTATAGTCCAACATAATAAAAGGGTTCATGCGCTGCATGTCCATCCGAAATCCGCTTGGAATAAAGTTGTGTACCCTAAACCCGTCGCCGACAAAATGCGGCGTTTTCGGGGCTGCTACCAATTCTACTGTTTTTGTTTTCATGTTCTCATAATTTTATTAGGAACAAAACTATCCCAATAAAATCGACATTCATTACTATATAATAAGAACTGCCGACCCATGGTTTTTTTCCGCTAGCTCCCGACGGACACGGCTCAGACTTTCAGGGGCGATGCCCGAATAGGATGTCTGCCGCCATTCCCTGTGATACGTGCAGCATGACATCGGGATAAAGTCGGGCATCATACCTTTGAAAGGGCCGAGCCCTTGTGCGCGGCTATATGGTCTGATTTGTCACTTTTTATCTCGTATTGCGGGTCATCTTCACTGGCCCGGTGGGTATGTCCCTTATAATCGAAATCCGAATGATGCACCTTGATGATCTTGCCCGATACCTCTCCGGCTTCCGAGTTCCACTGCACGTGGTCGCCTTTCTTGAAAAGTTTCATGATCGTTTTGTTTGGTTTTTTCCATTTCTTGTGCAATCTTGCACACCCTACGAATTTAACGGTAAAGATCCAACGCTGCAAAATATAATTCGGATAAATTTATCCGAATTATATTAAAATCCTATCTTTGTCCAAAAGCTGTTAACGAATGTTTTCCAAAGCCTGCGAATATGGGATTAAAGCTGCCATCTACATCGCCATGCAATCCTTGCAAGGCAGAAGGGTCAGTTTAAAAGAAATCGCAGAGAAGGTAGATTCTCCCGTAGCTTTTACAGCAAAGATCTTGCACCAATTGGCCAAAAACGACCTTCTTGTCTCCACCAAAGGTCCCACTGGCGGATTCGAGATCGAAAAGGAAAGAATTGATCAAATAAAATTGGCCGACATTGTGTTTGCCATCGATGGGGACTCCATTTACGAAGGGTGTGGACTTGGGCTCAAAAAATGCAATGCGGAAAAACCTTGCCCCGTGCATGATAAATTTGTGATCGTTCGTGACGAATTAAAACTTATGCTGCAAAATACCAGTCTGTACGAATTGGCAACCGGACTTGAAGTAGGACTGACATTCCTTAAGAGGTAAGTTTTTTTACGCCTATTTAAGATAAAAAGGTGATAATATAAATAATTAACGCTCCAAAGTAATTATTGCAGGCTGTGCCACACCATATCGCTTAAATTACTTTTAGGAAAGGCTCAAACTGAAACACCAAGCATGACAAACGGGTCAAACAAAATGAAAAAAGCTGCGATATCCTTAGGACTGTCGATTGCGCTATTCCCCGCTTCAGGATGGGCACAGGCAGAACCCATCTCCTCGGATAATTGGATTTCAAGTCCGGGGATAATCGGCACCTTTATCCTGATATTTATCGTGCTCTTCGTTGCGGCGATTATCTTTTTGGCCAAACTCAATTCATACGTCGATACGTTAAAGTACAGACAGTTCGATAAGAAAAAAATGGAGTTCGATGAAGAATTGATGGCGCTGGAACCAGGGGAGATCGACGACATTCTCGATAAACGAAAAAGAGCATTGAGATACAAATTGACCGGTACGGAACTGGGCGGCAACGAACGGGTGGTGGATGAAAAGGGCCTGGTAAACCGGGTCACTCACGAACCGGAGAATCCGCTGGTCGATGAGAAGAAGAAAACACCCATTGAAATCGAGACCCCGGAACAGCTCAAGAAAATCGTGATCTATTACTTGGGCGCCGCCGTGTTTTGGCTCGTTTTCGGCACATTGGTAGGTCAATACGTGGGCATGAAGTTCGTCTGGCCCGAGATGGACAGCGTGTCATGGCTCTCTTTTGGCCGCCTCCGCCCCGTGCATACCAATGCCGTTTTTTGGGGATGGACATCCTTGGCCATGATCGGACTAGGCTATTTCGTGATCGCACGGACTTCCAATACCAAAATCTATAGTTATAAGGCAGCTTCCTGGGCCTGGATATTGATCAATCTGACCGTGCTTTTGGGTACCATAAGCCTTATGGCGGGCATCAACAATGGTGGAGGGGAATACCGGGAGTACATTTGGCCGGTCATGCTGCTTTTCGCCGTCGGCCTCGTCATTACGTTCTGGAATTTCTACAAAACCGTGGCCACCCGGACGATATCGGACATCTACGTGTCCAACTGGTACATCCTCGCGGCCTTGATCTGGACCATCGTATTGTGGGCGATCGGGTATATGCCTTTCTTTCAGAACGGTCTCGGCGAGACTGTAATCCAAGGCTACTATATGCACCAAGGGGTGGGCATGTGGTTTATGACCTTTACTCTCGGCCTGATCTATTATTACTTGCCCTCGGCCTTGAATAAGCCGATTTATTCCTATTCGTTGGGCGTACTGGCGTTTTGGACGCAAATGTTGTTCTATACCATGATCGGTACGCACCATTTCGTGTTCAGTCCCCTCCCCTGGTGGCTGCAGACGACCGCGATCGTTTTCAGTGCGGGCATGTTCATTCCGGTAGTGGCGGGTACCACCAACTTTTTGATGACCATGAAGGGCAGTTGGAGCCATATTTCGAAAAGCTACGTACTTCCCTTTTTTTTGGTGGGTGTCATCTTCTATTTTGTCGGTTCGACACAAGGTAGTTTGCAAGCCTTCCGGTTTACCAACTACGTTTGGCATTTTACCGATTTTAATGTGGCGCATTCGCACATGACCATGTACGGAATTATTGCTTTTGTACTTTGGGCCTGTTTTTATACCATTTTACCCAAGTTGACCGGCAAAGAGCCTCCCCAGATTTTCGTAGGCGCACATTTTTGGATGGCATTTCTCGGTCTTTTTGCCTATATGGTATCCCTTATGGCCGGTGGTACTTACAAGGGATTGAGCTGGATAGACGGAAACGCGTTCATCGAATCGGTTATTTTGATGAAGCCCTACTGGGTCTGGCGTGCCATCGGGGGATCGGCCATGTTTATTTCCCACCTGATATTCGCCTATAATTTTTACTATATGGTGAGCAGTAAGAAGCCCATAAAATCTTTGGATGCCCCAGTACTTGAACAGGCAAACCCTTAAAACCTAAACGGAATGTTCGATTTTCATAAAAATCATAGACTGCTGGTCTTGGCTGCTTTCTTGGGGTTTGTCACCTTGAGCTTTATCGTGGCCGTATTTCCCGCTTATCAGATGCAAGATGTAGCGCCTTTGCCCGATCAGCCCGCATTGACAGCCGACGAGCGCGAGGGATTGCACGTGTATATCGACCAAGGTTGTGTGGCCTGCCATACCCAGCAGGTACGGAATATAGAAATGGACAATGTATGGGGCAATCGACCTTCCATTCCCTCGGATTATTATTACAGTAAGGAGCGGATGGATGTTTGGCGGCAGTCGCCTTCCCTCTTGGGAAGTGAGCGCACCGGACCCGACCTCACCGATATCGGGCGACGGCAATCCAGTCAGGACTGGCATTTGTTACATCTTTTTAACCCGCGGTCGGTGGTCGGCGAATCGGTGATGCCGTCGTATCCGTGGCTGTTCGAGGTGGTAGACAGTAGCTCGGTAAGGGAAGACGATGTGGTGGTCAACCTACCGGACGCCTTTGCGGCCCCGTCAGGGCAAGCGGTCGTTGCCAAAGAGGAGGCCATGCAACTGGTCGCCTACCTACAATCGTTAAAGCAAACCGAACTGCCCGATGGCCGTACGGAGGAATTCATCCCAGCCTTGCGAAAAATACAGACGCAGGGAATGGGCGACGAGGGAAAAAGTATGGGACTGGATGGTGGGAGTCTCTACAAGCAGGCCTGCGCGGTCTGCCATCAAGATAATGGGAAAGGGGTGGCCGGCGCGTTCCCTCCCTTGGCAGGCAGCGAGATCGTCAATGACGAAGATCCCGAATTAATGATCAAGATCATATTGCAGGGGTACGATGCCCGAAGCGAATATTCCGTGATGCAGGCCTTCGCCGACCAGCTTTCCGACGCGGAAATTGCAGCCATCGCCACACATGAACGCAGCAGCTGGGGCAACAGTGCTTCCGAAGTCACGGAAGAAGACGTCAAAAAGATCAGGGACTTTATCGAACAGGGAGCGACGCAATAATGAATAGGGAACTACCATGAAAGCTGTAGGGGCAACCCCGAAAATGGACTTGACTTAAGACTTTAGGACATAGGATACAAGGATGTAGGATGTAGGATGTAGGATGTAGGAATGAAAATAATGATCGTGAAAAACAATCCTCGGCCATGTAGCCGTATTGCAATAGAACAGCTTGTGCAGATCGGGTCATAAGATGGCACCTTGTCTTGCGTCACGCCTTAACAGTAGCACTTTATTCCCACGGGAATCGTGGGAGCACTAAAAAATAGGAATATGAACAAACAGATTATCACAACGCTGTTCCTCTTGGCCTATGGTCCGGTGGCATTGGCCTGCGATCTCTGCAAGGAGAACCAGCCCAGGGGATTGGAAAATATTACCCACGGAGCGGGCCCTTCGGGAAATATGGACTATATCATTACCTGGTCGGCGGTCGTTATCGTGGCATTCACCTTGTTTTTCAGCGTCAAATATCTGGTGCGGCCCAAAGAGAACGATCCCGACCACATCAAGAACATCGTATGGGACAAAAATTACGGCGATCATGGAGGACAATAGGATCATAAAAGTTTACTTGGACGATGAGCCCCGACCCTTTGCGGAATTCTCGCCTCCGGTCAAGTTCGTGCTAGACACGACCAAGATACCCGATGGCAAACATTCCCTTAAGATCGTAGCCCGATCCTCGAGCAATGTCGAGGGCATTCGGATTATTCCCTTTGAAGTGCGAAACGGTCCCGAGATTTCGGTAGTAGGCCTGAAGAAAAACGAGGTAATCGATACCCAAGTTCCCATTACTATAAACGCCTACGGCAGTGAGACCAAAGACTCGTTCGTAATCAAGGGGTCGGAAACCCCGCAGGCCATTCCCGCCTGGGTGTGGGCCTTGATTATCGCCTTTGGCGGATTTGCCCTCTTTTACGTTATTATGTACTGGGACCCCGATCTCTACAAATCCTTTTTCTGATGAAGCGTGACATACAAGAGTTCGAAGATGTGAAGCTTTTAGTGGATTCGTTCTATGCCAAGATACGGAAAGACGAACTGTTAGGCCCTATCTTTAATGATATTATCCAAGATCGATGGCCGGTACATCTGGAAAAAATGTACACCTTCTGGCAAACCGTCCTGCTGGGCGAACATACGTATTACGGAAACCCCTTTATGCCCCACGCAGACCTGCCCGTGGAGAAACAACATTTTGATCGATGGCTCGATCTGTTCTATCAAACCCTACTGCAGCATTTCGAGGGCGAAAAAGCGGACGAGGCCAAATGGCGCGCATCGAAGATGGCGGAAATGTTCCAAATTAAAATAGCAAATTTCAGAAGTTCCGGCTCAAGACCTTTAATATGACGACGTCCGTAAAATTGCCCTTGGCATCGGCATCGGTTTTTCTATGGCTCGGCTTCGTAGGGGCCATCAGTTTTTTGGAGGCCTGGCTTAAGTTTCTCGCGCCCGGCATCACCATTCCTCTAGGCCTCGGCATAGGCCGATTGGTCTTTAATGCCCTGAACGCGGTCGAATGGGTGTTGGCCGTAGTGATCTTGACCGATATGATTCGGGCCGGCAGACGATTGTTTTCCTCCAAAAATGGATTGTATTTTGTTCCATTTGTGGTTTTGGCAGTACAAACGTTCTGGTTGTTGCCCCAACTTGATGCCCGGGCAGAAATTTTAATCCAAGGATATGAACTGGAAGCTTCAAATCTTCATTTTTACTATGTGGGGATGGAAATTGTAAAAGTGGTTTGCCTTCTTATCTTTGGCATCAAACTTTTTAAAACCTGAACCATGTCCGATACCGGGGAAAACATCAAGAAAAAATACGAAAGCCTGGGCGAAAACCCGGAAACCTACCTAGAAGGCCTGTTACACGCCAAGCCCATTACCTATTGGGACTATATTGAGGTCGACACCCTACTTTCCCTTCAAAGGCCCCGTACCCATTTTAAAGACGAGACCATCTTTATCATGTACCACCAGGTCACGGAGCTGTTGCTTAAAATGATGCGGCACGAACTGGAACAGATCGTCGAATCAGAAAATATCAGTGAGGAATTTTTACTGACCAAGATCGGAAGGGCCAACCGCTATACCACCATGCTCATCACTTCCTTCGATATCATGAAAGACGGGATGGATTATGATGACTATAATGAATTCCGGAAAACCCTTACTCCTGCCAGTGGCTTCCAAAGCGCCCAGTTCCGGTATATCGAAATTCTATGCACCCGCTTGAAAAACCTGGTCAACGATGCGGGCAAGAAAAGGCTTCCCTCCCAACCCACCGTGGCACAATACTTCGAACATATTTATTGGCAGGATGCGGGACTGGACCGAAAAACCGGTAAAAAGACCCTGACCATGCGACAGTTTGAAGAAAAATATCTCGAAAGTTTTATCGGTCTTGCCAAAAAGGTGACCGGAAAGACCGTCGAAGATCGGATTTCGGAAGTTGAGAATCCTTCCCCGGCGCTTATCGAAAAATTAAAGGAATTCGATAGGTTGTACAATATCGAATGGCCGCTGGTTCACCTGCGTACCGCCGATCATTACCTGAACAGCAAGGGCGAGAACAAAGCCGCGACCGGAGGATCCCACTGGAAAAAATACCTGCACCCAAAATACCAACAACGTAAATTCTTTCCCAATTTATGGACGGAAAGCGAAAAGGAAAATTGGGGAAAGCAAGCTCCTATATAAAATAGAAAATAGCTCTCACCCCGGTTAGAAGACCAACATGCCCACCATAACTCAATAAATAAGAAATCCGACCCTTAATTTAAGTTAGGTTCGGGTAGTGACCCGACATCCAAATCATTAATCAGTGTTCCAAAAACGTCAAGTATCGCACCCGCTAAAAACGACCAAGAAGGGAACACTTTGGCAGCAACAAAGCGGCATTGAACGAACCATCACGCAAAGCGGCTGATTTATAAAACTATTTATGGGCAGCGGTACGCATGGCTTATCTTTGTACGGCATTCCATACCTTAAAGAAACTCCATAAAACTCCTAAGCTAACGAGCGATACATTTGTCGGAAAATTACACTAAAATCAACCGTCAGACATAATTAATATAGCATGCAGAAAATAGATCATGGTGATGTAAACAAGTTTTTAGTTTCAATTGGAACTGTTTTAATTGGATTAGCATTATTGATTCTTTAACTCTATTTGAAAGAAGATTTTGGTCTTTATTTATCAAATGAACAGATTTCAGAGTTTGAAAAACCTATTCAATCTTTGATATCAAATAAGCAAGCCCAAGTTTCCAAAATTCAAAAATTAATCCCTTGGACATCTTGGTCTTTTAGTCTTAGGGCTCACCTCATGTAGTATTGGATTGGTTCGTTGGTTTAAAAAACAATCGAATGGATGGCTCTGCCACCAATTGACGGAGTGCACCCACACCACCATAAGTACGGACCTCGTATACCGCGGGTTCGCAGTCCATCTTTCCGATTGCTCTTTACACCGATCGGAACTATTCCGTACTTTTTCATAAGGCTACTGATTGTCTTGGGAATCGGTCACCCAATTAAGGAAAATCAATGTTTCCATCGTAATTTCCAGAAGGTCTGCGTTAGGTCCGTTCCCAGTTGTGAGACCTGAGCGGTTTTTGCAACTCGCTTCGTGTAGATAACAAGAAACGAAAGTTTTGTTAGTAAAAGTTTTAGTCCCAAATCCGCCGCAACTTTTATACTCAACCTTAGGGAACATTACCTTGTCTTAAACCCACTATCGATTTCTTTAACCGACTACCACCGATCAGAAGAATTTAAAACCAAAAAAATAGCTGCCGACCGGAATTGAAAACTTGAATCTTAAAATTTCCCGCATCTTTATAGTAAAAATTTGAATATGACGACCGGACAGATTAAATCCCGAATTAAGGAGGTCATCGAGAACATTCCCGATAACGCCCTCGAAGAAATCTTGAACTATCTGGAAGAAATCAAGGGAAAAGCCGAGGACGACATCCTAATGTCCCAAAGACTAAGAAAAATTCTTACCGAAGACAAGGAACTGCTCGAAAAGCTCGCTCGATGATCGATATTGAGCAGGCCTTGTAAATCCATGAGGTTCTAATCGAAAAATTCAGGGGTACGAACGGACTTAAAGATCGGCGCGATCTCGAATCATCATTGAACAGACCCTATACTACTTTCGACCAAAAGGAACTTTATCCGAGTCCAATTGATAAGGCCGCGGCTATTTTAGAGAGTATTTTGATAAATCATCCCTTTGTCGATGGCAACAAACGGACAGGTTATGTATTGATGAGACTAACCCTAATGAACGATGGACTTGACATCGAGGCGACACAAAATGATAAATATGACTTTGTGATCAAGTCGCAAAGGGCGAAATCGATATCGATAAGATAAAACAATGGATTTCAAGCCGAACCAAAAATTAATGTGCCCTAGTCGAGTGGATGGCTACGCCTTTGAATGACGGAGTCCACCCCTCACACCACTCTTTCCATTTACCCGAATATCGGTAACTTTACAAAAAAATCCGGTATATCTTCCTACGGCTTGATCCTTCTTTATGAAAGTCCCTGATCGCGAAACACAAATTCAGATAGAGCTCGTCAATGGCATCGTTCATGGCTTCGGGATTATTTTGGGGATCGTGGGCATTCCGATCTTGATCGCGTTCGCCATTAAAAGCGATAACACCCCGGGGGTCATCGGGGCGGCCATATACGGATTCTGTTTTTTACAGCTTTTTACCTTCTCTACGCTCTATCATAGTTTTCAACATGCCGGAGCCAAGCGTATCTTTGAGATTTTGGACCACATCAGTATCTATTTCCTGATAGCGGGCACCTACACTCCTTTTTTGCTGATCTACATGAACAATGCCTTTGGGATCACCCTGCTGTCGGTATTATGGGGACTCACCGCATTGGGAATCGTTTTCAAGATTTTCTTTACCGGCAAATGGAATGTCGTCTCCACCCTGTTCTACATCGCCATGGGATGCATTCTGGTTGTTGGCGGTCGCACTTTCTTCGAGGCCATTCCAACAACCATAATGACCATGATCGTAATAGGGGGCGTACTCTATCTTTTAGGCGTTATTTTCTACTTGTGGGAAAAATACCCGTACAACCACGCGATTTGGCATTTTTTTGTCCTGGCCGCGGCTGTCTGCCACTATGTGGCCATTCTACTTGCCGTTTAAGTAGGAATGACAGGTGCTTCCGAAAACCGATACGCAATTTTAGCCTGTATTTCTTCCTTGAAACTGCCACGGATCCCCATTTTGCCGATGGGAAATTATGAGATATAATTAAACGGAATTTTAATTCTGATAAATTTGTCCGAATTAAAACTATGTTTTACCTTTACCATCTCAATAAAGAACCAGCCATCCAAATACCAATATTAAAATAAATGATAAAACTATCTTATTACCATCAATAAATATTGAAATCAATTCCATTACAACGAAAAAAGGCATAATCCTACACAAACAGCACCTTATGGAAGTAATAAGCAAACCCGAACTGACCCCGCTGATCGTGGGCGATTCGATAAAAACAATGCTGATCGAGGGTCTGGCCGGAACGACAATGCCCCCGCACCATAGCACCAAAGAAGCCGTAATCGTGGTGCATGAGGGCCAGGCCCTTTTAAAAATGCCGGACAGCGAGCATTTACTGGAAAAGGAATCCGTCTTTGTCATTCCCGCCGGCAAGGAACACGCACTCAGCATCAGAAAAGACTTTAAGGCCATAGCCATAATGGCCTTGGACTCGGAAATCGAATTCATATCAACTAAAATAATCCCTTAATTTTTTAACGTATTATCCAAACCTCCCTATAGACTGACCAAGTCTCCATAAAGTCCACAATTTTTGACGTACCGGAGCGAGAGTCGCAGATTACGCTTAGGAAGTTAACGGTAATGCAACCCTAAACTACATATCATGGAAGAAACACTCGAAAAAACAATCGGCCAAATTGTCGCCGACGATTACAGAAGCGCAGCGGTATTCGAAAAATTCGGTATCGATTTTTGCTGCAACGGTAACCGGGGCATCGATCAGGCCTGCGGAGAAAAAGGTCTTGACGCCGATAAACTTCGAAAAGAACTTGACGTAGCTCTGACCGACGCCCCTGCCGAAACAACGGACTACAAATCTTGGCCGTTGGACCTATTGGCCGACTATATCGAAAAAAAACACCACCGATACGTCGAGGAACGGATTCCGGTGCTCAAGCAATACCTGAACAAGATTAATAAGGTACATGGTGCCAGACATCCCGAACTAGGAGAGATACACGATCTTTTTGTCGCCAGTGCCCGCGAACTCGCCATGCACATGAAAAAAGAGGAACTTGTTCTTTTCCCCTATATCCGCAAAATGGTCAAGGTAAAACAAAACGGCGAAAAGCTGGATGAGCCCGGTTTCGGTACCGTCAAAAACCCTATCCAGACGATGATGCACGAACACGATAACGAGGGGGAACGGTTCCGGCAGATCGAGAGATTGAGTAGTGACTACACTCCTCCCCAGGACGCCTGCAACACCTATAAAGTGGCCTTCGCCCTGCTGAAGGAGTTTCAAGACGACCTACACCTGCACATCCATTTAGAAAACAACATTCTCTTCCCCAAAGCGGAGGAAATGGAATGTCAGCTGAAGGCATAAGAATTATAAGTGCGACTATAAAAGCAAACAAGCCCCCCGGGGCCGAACCAAGCTTAATCCCCCGGCGGTTCGACCTGGGGGCTATTGTTGGCAATCCCCATCGATTCCTCACTTCTCAGGACCGAGCACCAAAGGGACTTCCAATCGATTTTCAGATGACGCTCAGATCGGGCCATTCAAAAATCGGGACATCCAAAAGTTTCAATTATCCTTACCTTTATCCGTTAAAAGGTAGAAATGATTTTTATAGACAACAACGGCCATACCGACCCACGTCTGAACCTTGCCCTCGAAGAATATGTGCTTCGAAACTTTAGTCCCACGCAAGATTATTTGATGTTCTATATTAACGAGCCCTCCATTATCATAGGACGAAACCAAAACACACTCGAAGAAATCAACCACCAGTACGTAGAAGACCACAACATTCACGTGGTGCGCAGAATATCCGGAGGGGGGGCGGTATATCACGATTTCGGCAATCTCAATTTTAGTTTTATCACCAAGCACGACGGAACGCGCCTGAGCAATTTCGAGAAATTTACGGCGCCGGTGATCCGCGTACTCCGAAACTTAGGCCTAGATGCCGCACTTAAGGGCCGTAACGATATTCAGGTGGTCGAGAAAAAAATTTCGGGTACCGCGCAGTTCTCTACCGGAAAGCGGATGGTCAGCCATGGCACCCTGCTTTACGATACCGACCTCGGGGAAGTGGTCAACGCGCTGAACGTGAAAATGTCCAAAATTCAAAGTAAAGGCCATAAATCGGTACGCAGCAGGGTGGCCAACATTTCTGACTATCTAGAGCGTTCGCTCAGCATTGAGGATTTTCGAAAATTGCTGCTCGAGGGGCTGTATGAAGGCAACGAACCCTTCGAAGAATACCGACTTACCGCTGAAGAGTGGCAGGGCGTGCGGGAACTGAAGCAAGAAAAATACGATACGTGGGATTGGAATTATGGCCGCTCGCCCAGGTTCAATATCCAGAGAACCAAACGCTTTCCCTTGGGGGAAGTGGACCTACGGATCTTTGTTGAAAAAGGACGTATCAAGGATTTTAAAATCTATGGGGATTTCTTCGGAAAAGAACCTTTGGAAGACCTGGAAAAACTCTTTCTTGGAATCCGATATATAAAAGAGGATATTTCCAGCGTACTTCAGGAGATTTATATCACCCCCTATTTCGGCAGCCTCCCTAAAAACGATTTTATCGATTTGATCTATGGCGAAGACGAGGAGGGTGTTAAGATTTGAGCGCGCCGCGACTTAGAGCACGACTCCTAATTCCTTTTTCAAGGCGTGACGTCCGTTGTCGGTGACGATAAGTTCCCGGGAAGATTCTATCTTCTCGAACCAATCTTTTTCCAACATTTTCTCCAACAGCGCACTTCCTATCGGACCGGCCAAGTGCGGCCTTCGTTCCGTACGATCAAGACATCGACGCGCCAGCGGACGACGTTTACCATAGTCAATCTGGCAAACGTCGAATTGGGAAAGCCAATGCCAACCTTTTTCTGTGATTGAATAGCTAGTTTTCGACTTTTTCAAAAAATCACGTTCTTCCATCGCTTCGGTAATTGCCACTCCGACATATCCTGCCCTTTCATATTTACAAATTGATACTAGTGTTCACAGAGGGCATACTGGTGTACAACCCCATCTTTGCCTAGATTTTTCTTGCCCGCTACAATAAGGAATGCCTGAAAAAATGTCGGCTTTTTGTTTCAATAAAGCTAGCGGGCGGCCTGCCTTGGGGACAGTTGAAATTATAGATCAATTTCAATTCCAATAGGGCAGTGATCCGACCCAAAAATATCGGAATGAATCGTGACCGACTTCAATTTTTCGACCAAAGCCTCACTGATCAAAAAATAATCGATACGCCAGCCGGTATTACGCTCCCTTGCCTTGAACCGGTAGCTCCAATAGGTATAGGCGACCTCATCGGGGTGCAACAGCCGGAAGGAATCGACGAACTGAGTATCCAAAAATCGATCCATTCCGTCGATTTCGGTTTGGGTATAGCCTGCAACCTTATTATAATTGGCCTTATCGTTTTTAAGGTCGATGGGCCGATGCGCCACGTTAAAATCCCCGCAGGCTATTACTGGCTTGGTTTTTTCAAGATTCTTCAAATAGGCCAAAAAATCCTTATCCCATTTTTGACGATAGTCCAAACGGACCAGCTCCCGGCCGGAGTTAGGCACGTACACGTTGACCAGGAAAAAGTTATCGTACTCGGCACATTGAACCCTTCCTTCCATATCATGCTCCGCAACCCCCATATCGTTGGTAAAGGAAACGGGCCTTTCCTTGCTCAGAATCGCAGTACCGGCATACCCCTTTCTATCCGCCGCATTTAAGTGAGTGTTGAAGTTTTCCAGTGGTTCCAGCGCGGTCGCCGTCTCTTCGTTCTGGGCCTTTGTTTCTTGCAGACAAAGAATATCGGGCCGCAGCTTTTCGATGGATTGAAAAAAATCTTTTTTAACGATGGCGCGGATGCCGTTTACGTTCCACGATACGATACGCATAACTTATTCCATTTGATTTGGTATTGAAAAATGCTGTACTTCACAAGCCGATGGGGGCAAAACAAGACATGATGGTCCGCAAATGAAAAATGGGAGCTACACCGTGACATACCCTGGAAAGCCTTTAAGGTTTAAGCGAATTCGCTAAAGGTAACGCAATTAATCCGCATGACAAATCTGAGATTGGCGATAGGGAGCCCACCATAGAGCTGGTTAAAATTCGACCCTGCCCTACCTTGACCATAGCCGAAAGGCGGTCTTTTCTATATTCCGCAAGCTCGATGAAATAGAAATTTTTTTATTTCGGATAGATTTGTCCGAATTAAAAAAAACGCCTACCTTCGTAGTAGGCAATTGAGGCAGTATAAGGCTTCCCGCCCTGACGATTTGAAAACAACAGGCAATACATCGGATTGATATTTTTTAATCCACAAAAAGATTTAAATGAAAATAGCATCCTTAAGCAATAATATTGAGTACCACGAAAGCCGACCTACGATTCAAGTTTTACTGGAATCGGAATCAGGAAAGGAACTCCGGATCGCCTTTAAGGAAGGGCAAGTAATGAAGAGACATAGAACGCCTTTTCCCATTGTGGTCGAAATATTTGACGGCTGCATCGATTTCGGAGTCAACGGAGACGTCCACACGCTCAAAAAAGGGGACCTGATCGCCCTGGACGGCGGCGTCCCCCACGACCTGACCGCCACCGTGGACAGTATCGTGAGGTTGAGCCTAAACCGTGGCGATACCGCTAAACGCGTAGAAGATGTCGCGAAAACATCCCAGTGAAATATAAAAGCATCGATGAGGAAATCCGCGTTGAGCCCTTACCGAATTGAAAAAGAAGTACGACGGCCCGAGGGCAAGGACCTCACCATTAAAATTATCGTGGAACTGAATATCAGCGCTGGGGACTAGGTCGAATAATTAAATACCAATTTAAAGCACGTACAATGAAACATACAGCAGACGCCGTTTGGAACGGCTCATTAAAAGAAGGAGAAGGAAAAATAACGACAAAAAGCAAGGTCTTGAACGATTCGCAATACTGCTTCAATTCCCGGTTCGGCGATGGCAAAAGTACCAACCCCGATGAGTTGTTGGCAGCTGCTCACGCCAGCTGCTTCGCCATGGCCCTGAGCCTATTTTTGGGCGAAGCAGGGTTCACTGCCAAATCCATCGACGTTACCGCAACGGTTACTATGGATGCGGATGAGCTCGAACTTACCGGGTCGCACTTAACGCTGAAAGCCAAAATCCCAAAAATCGATAGAAGCGAATTCTTGGACTGTGCCAACGCCGCCAAAAAAAACTGTCCGGTCAGCAAAGCCTTGAGCTTTGAAATTACTATGGATGCACAACTTATATAGACAATAACATAAACTCAACCCCATGGACAACGAAAAAGAATTGGCGAAGAAAAAGGCGGACTTGGCACCCAAACAGATAGAGGCCTGGCGCAACTTCAGCAGAACGGTTTTCAAGGAAGGGGTGTTGGACGAAAAGACAAAACAACTGATCGCCGTAGCCGTGGCTCACGTTACCCAATGCCCATGGTGCATTAAGGCCCATACCCCGATGGCGCTGCGAAAAGGGGCAAGCAAGGAAGAAATCATGGAGGCCATCTGGGTAGCGGCGGAGATGAGGGCCGGGGCTGCCTACTCCCACGCCACCATTGCCATGGAGGAAATGGAAAAATAAAAGTAAAACGGATGGAAGCAAAAAAACCGATCAAAAGAAACAAAAATTTACAGCCGCTAAGTCGCGACCACCACCATACCCTCTTGTTGTGCTGGAAAATCAGAACGGGCTTTTCGAAAAGTGTGGAGCCAGAAAGGATCAAGCGCTATGCCGATTGGTTTTTCGAGCATCATATCCGCCCCCACTTCGATATGGAAGAAAAATACCTGTTTCCCATCTTGGGCAACGACAACGAACTGGTCAAAAGGGCGCTTGCGGAACATCGTAGACTGGGCAGGCTCTTTCGCGATACCGATACGATTTCAAAATCACTCAGTCTGATCGAGGAAGAATTGGAAAAACACGTCCGCTTCGAAGAGCGTGTCCTATTTGGCGAAATCCAAAAAATGGCCACCGAGGCACAATTAGAAACAATCTCAAAAATACATACCGATGAAAAATTCAGAGACAATACAAATGACACATTCTGGGAGTAAAGACAGCAACGGGAATAGATTCACACAAACGTACGACAGATTGTTGTCTGAATATAAGAGTAAGGAATACGGGTACGCCACGTTGGCTATTTTGGGGCAGAGCTGCCTCGGGGGAATAGCCGCCATGCTCATTCTTTCGGTCGATAGCTCCTTCGGACTCAAAATTGCCCAACTTTTTCTAGTAACCTTATTGACCATGGGCTACAACGCAGCGGTGCTGGCACAACTAAAGTCAAAGACCGCTTTTGCCATACTGCTATTAAGTGTCGTATTCAGCAGTATCGTAATAATTGCCCATTTATTTTGATCAGTGGAAAAATCGCCATTCGATACGTAGCCCATGGCTCCAAAAACCTATAGTCTTTCCTACTTTAACGAGTTCGACGAAGAATGCGATGCTTCGTTCATAATCAATGAATACCATAGCCTAATGGAGCTGCTCTTCGACAAATATATCGAGGATTGGGGCGACTGCAAGGGTCGGGCATGGTGCGGCACTTGCCATATACAGATTATCGAAGGCAACCTGTCAGAGAAAATGGACGTTGATGAAAGACATACGCTTTCAAAAATCGGGAACGCAACCGAGACCAGCCGCTTGGCCTGTCAGATTCCCGTGAATGCCGAACTGCACAATCTGGTATTCAAAATGATGGGGCGCTCTTAGAATTTTAACGTACACTTAACCAGTATGCACTCAGGTATTAAGTTAAATTCCCTATTTTTAATCATAGGAGTTTTGACGAACAAAGCAAAAAAACGATTATGAAGCGGCAATTGGCCCATTTGAAGGTCAATGAGGATTTGATCGTCAAGGAGGCGTTTTAATTCCTGCATATGGTCGGCAACCCCCCGGCTACCGGCACTGGCGGTAAGAGCCTCAGCGAGTTCTATTGATAAAACAACTACAATTGAATATAGTGGAGCCCGAGCAAAAAGAAAAAACTATATGGACAATAGGGCACTCGACCCATAGTCTTGATGAGTTCATCCAAATGCTACAGTCCTCTCAAATAGAACTTGTAGCCGATGTCAGAAGGTTTCCCGGTTCAAGAAAATACCCTCATTTTAACCAAGAGGCCCTGCAAGGTTCATTGCGAGAAAACGCTATTGAATATAGGCATTTCGAAGCTCTGGGCGGTCGGAGGAAGGCGCGGCCAAATTCGAAAAACACGGTTTGGCGCAACGCATCTTTTCAAGGTTATGCGGATTATATGGAAACCCCCGCTTTCAAAGACGCTATATCCGAACTCGAAACTGTCGCATCGAAACGGCGCACCGCTTACCTGTGTTCCGAAGCGGTATGGTGGCGCTGTCACCGCTCCATGATTTCCGACCTCCTAAAATATCAGGGGTGGGAAGTAAACCACATCATGGGAGTCGGTAAGGAGACCGAACACCCCTATACCGGTCCGGCAAACATTAAAGGGAAACGGCTGACGTATGAAGCGGGATAGGAAGAACCTCTTTTTTGTGCCATAGGTTATTATCGAGGTCTGTCAGTTGATATTGGAATCGTCAGGATGGAACAAGCTATCTACTTCCATATATTTCTCTTTCATGAGGCTTAAGGCAAATGCCGCTGCGGAAGCGCTGAAGACCGAATAATCAAAAGCACTTTTTGCCCCTGTCGAAAATGTCATCGACAGCGCAAAAATCAACAAAAGAAATCCGCTCAATTTAGCAATCAGTTCCGTTTTAAAGCCGACTAAGAGAAGAGTCGCAAAGATAACCTCGGCAACGGTAGCCACTCCTGCCAGAATCGGAATCATAAAATCGGGCCCCCACGTAGTTAGCAATGCGGTATATTCTACAAAACTGTCCCAGTTGCCCCAAGCTGACACCTTGGCGCCCCATAGTCCGAATCTATCGGCAACCGCCGACAGAAATCCTATGGAAAGGGCAAGTCTTAAAAATAGTTTTACTGCCTTGGCATACATAATTCTATTGTCATAATCGAGCTTAATAAAGATGGCAAGCGCTATATACTTGCCATCACGTTTTCGGTGAGCCTGTCACACCGCTCAAAACCGAATTCAAAAATACTTTTGTCGACCGATAACGCGTACAGTTTTTCCTTTAGCATCGCCTTGGCACGGTGTACCCGAACTTTCACGTTCGAAACCGTCAGATCAAGTACTTCGGCAATCTCTCGATATCGCATTCCTTCTACTTCCTTAAGTATATAGACGGTTTTATATTTTATTTCCAATTGATCAACGGCATTTTCCAAAAGTTGCTTGGCTTCGCTCATGATAATTCTTTTCTGCGGATTCATTTGGTTTTTGGGCTGAATTTCAAAAACGAGGGCATCTTCGGAATTCCAACCTTGTTCGCTCATATTGAACATTTTTCCTTTCTCCCTTAAACGTAACAAGGCCTCATTGATTCCAATGCGTATAAGCCATGTGGAGAAAGTGGAGTTATGGTTGAACTGGTACAGCTTTTCAAAGGCTTTGAGATACGTATTCTGCATAGCATCCTCTATTTCAGCCTCTTCCTTAAGATAGCTTCTGACCACCCGGTACAATTTTTGGTTGTTCCGTCGGATTAAAAGCTCATACAGCTCTTTCTCACCCCCCAAAACACGCCGTATCACTTCAGACTCCTCTATTTTTCCATTATTGAAATCGTTGATTTGTATGGCCTCCATGTTATTGCTTTTCCTTTGGATGGTAAAACTTGAAAAAAGTTACAGAGGTCTGTAACCTTTTTAAAAGTTCCGCATCCAAAGCGTAGTGAAATGATTTCAGTAACAAAATGTCTAACAAATTAAAAGATACGATTATGAATGCGAACGTACAACTAGTAAAGACTCTTTTGAAGTACACCTTCGGATTGGTACCGATTGTAGCGGGATTGGATAAATTCACGAATATCTTGACCGATTGGAGTCATTATGTGTCATCCGGGCTTGCCGAAATGCTTCCCTTTGAGCCGGGCACCTTTATGATGATCGTTGGAATTATCGAGATCGTGGCGGGTATCTTGGTGTTCTCTAAAACAAGGATAGGGGCCAATGTGGTTTCTGCTTGGCTCGTGGCCATCGCGTTAAGCCTTATTTTTAGCTGGAGCTATGTGGATGTGGCCGTCAGGGATCTTGTCATGGCTATAGCTGCCTTCTGCTTGGCAAAACTTTCTGAGAACCCCCTGGACACCAAGACCGTAAATCTATCATAAAAAAAGTAAAGGCCAGTGCGAAAAACCGCATGGTGACCGTTTCGTCACCATGCGGTTTTTTTATTCGCCTACACGTCTAGCAATGAGTATCGATAAGAGCCACCCCACGGAATCAGAACCAAGACACCCCGACTGCAACGATATATACTGTTAAATCATTGCATAAACCAAAAAAGTTGTATATTTGCGCCACTGAAAGAATATCGAAAGTATTCATGAGGGGACAATTATGGTCCTCTTTTTTATTTCCGAAACTTTCGCGCTGCTTTGAAAATAATACCTCTGCTTTGTGATAATTCGGACAGTCCCGATGCTATCGGTATTTGGTGAAAACGGTTTTTTATATGTTCAAAGATAGGGTAAAAGCACTTTTAGAGGAGGCCTTAGACGACAATGATTCCTTATTTTTAATTGACTTTTCGGTATCCCCCGACAATTCGATAAAGGTCGTTTTGGACGGTGATTCAGGCGTCACCCTTGAAGATTGCATGAAAATCAGTAGAGCCATCGAACATAATTTGGATCGAGACGCCCATGATTTTTCCCTTGAAGTAACCTCCGCAGGTGCTGCAACACCCCTGACCCTAGCCCGACAGTATCCTAAAAATATCGGCCGTAAATTGAAAGTCAAGACGGCCTCGGAGACCATGGAGGGAAACCTGACCGAAGTGACCGATACCGGCATCAACCTAGAGTGGAAAACAAGAGAACCGAAACCCGTCGGAAAAGGGAAGGTCACGGTCCGAAAAAAAGCGGAAATCGATTTTTCGGATATTGTGGAAGCAAAAGTTATAGTAACAATTTAATGCTAATAGCCTAATGGAAAATATTGCGCTCATTGAGTCTTTTTCAGAGTTTAAGGATGATAAGTTTATTGACAGGGTTACATTGATGGCCATTTTGGAAGATGTATTCCGTAGCGCCCTCAAAAAGAAATTTGGATCTGACGATAACTTTGATATCATCATCAACCCAGACAAGGGCGACCTGGAAATTTGGCGTAATCGAACGGTCGTACCCGATGGCGAAGTCGAAGAACCCAATGAAGAGATTTCCTTGACGGAAGCCCAGAAAATCGAACCCGATTTCGAGGTGGGCGAAGATGTATCGGAAGAGGTAAAACTGATCAACTTGGGAAGAAGGGCGATTTTGGCCCTCCGCCAGAACTTGATCTCCAAAATACACGAGCACGATAACACGACCATATACAAGCATTTTAAAGAGCTCGAGGGCGAAATTTACACCGCTGAGGTACACCATATTCGCCACAAGGCCATCATTCTGCTTGACGACGAAGGCAATGAGATCATCCTTCCGAAGGACAGGCAGATTCCCTCTGACTTTTTTAGAAAAGGGGATAACGTACGCGGTATCATCGAAACGGTCGAACTGAAGGGAACCAAGCCCACCATAATTATGTCGCGGGCATCCCCAAAATTTTTGGAGGCTTTGTTTTTTCAGGAGATTCCCGAGGTCTATGATGGTCTTATCACCATTAAAAAGGCGGTGCGCATTCCGGGCGAAAAGGCAAAGGTCGCCGTTGACTCCTATGATGACCGTATCGACCCTGTTGGTGCGTGCGTAGGCATGAAAGGATCTCGAATACACGGCATCGTGCGCGAATTGGGCAATGAAAATATCGATGTGATCAATTGGACTGGGAATCCGCAGCTCATGGTCACCCGTGCCTTGAGTCCGGCTAGGGTTACCAGTGTTAAATTGAACGATGAGAACATGACCGCACAGGTGTACCTGCGGCCCGAAGAAGTCTCGAAGGCCATTGGTCGTGGCGGACATAATATTCGCTTGGCCGGACAACTGACCGGTTACGAAATAGACGTATTCCGCGAAGGCGTCGAAGAAGATGTAGAGCTTTCCGAATTTAGGGACGAAATCGATGCGTGGATCATTGAAGAGTTCAAGAAAATTGGACTTGACACAGCTCGAAGCATCCTAGACCAGGATGTCGACGACTTGATAAAGCGTACCGATCTTGAGGAAGAAACCATTAAGGAGGTCGTACGCATACTCAAAGACGAATTGGAAGAATAGCGAGGAACAGGTCTCGGGAACCCTTAATTTTAGTAAAAACCCGAACTAAGTTCTATATTCGCAACGATTATAAGGTTTAAGGAGAACAGTATTTATGGCAGACACTGCAAAAATTAGGCTTAACAAGGTCCTCAAGGAATTCAACATTTCTTTGGATAGGGCGGTAGATTTTTTGTCCTCAAAGGGACATAAAATCGATTCCAGACCTACTACAAAGATTTCCAACGAGGTATATCAAGTGCTTCAAGACGAGTTTCAGACCGACAAGAGCAAGAAGGTAGCTTCCAAAGAGGTCGGCGAAGAAAAGCGCAAGGAAAAAGAGGCCCTGCGCCTACAGTTGGAAAAAGAGCAGGAAGAGAAAAGGTTAGCCCGGGAACGACGGGCCGAAGCTGCCTCCGCCGCCGAAGAGAAAATTGTCGGCAAGGTGGAGCTGTCAGGACTGAAAACCGTTGGTAAAATCGACCTTGACGCGGATAAGAAGAAAGCCGCTTCCCCGAAAAAAGAGGAGCCGAAACCCGAAGAGAAGGCCGAAACCACTGCTCCGGCAGAAACTCAAAAAGCAAAGGAAGAGCCAAAATCCGAGGAAAAGGTACAAGAGAAGAAAACCGAGGAAAAAAAGGAAGATTCCGAAGCGGAAAAAACAGTCGAACCATCAGCAGATACCGATAAGCCGGCCGCGGACACCGAAAAGGAGGACGATGAGGTGCTGAAAACCAATTATAAAAAATTATCGGGACCTACGATTACCGATAAAATCGATCTATCGCAATTCAAAAAAGCGAAGAAAAAGAAAGAAGACTCGGCACCCTCGACCGAACGTGGCGGAAGAAAGAAACGCCGCAAACGCATCGTTAGCAAGGCCGGTGGAGCATCAGCCCGAGGCAGAAACTTTAAAAAGGGAGGTCGGAAATCCGCGGCTGCCAGGGCAGAGCCTACCGAAGAAGATGTACAGAAAAAAATAGCCGAAACCCTCGAAAAACTACAAGGGAAATCCAAGAAAGGAAAAGGCGCCAAATACAGAAGAAGTAAACGTGATCAGCACCGTGAGCAGACCGAAAGGGATGTCGAAGCGCAAGAACTTGAAAATAAGACCTTGAAGGTAACGGAGTTCGTTACCGTGGGCGAGATTGCCACTATGATGGACGTTTCCACCACCGACATTATCTCGGCCTGTATGTCGCTCGGTATCATGGTAACCATGAATCAGCGCCTAGACGCTGAAACCTTGACCATTGTAGCCGATGAATTCGGTTATGATGTCGAATTCGTGACCGCCGACATCGAGGATTCCATCAAAATAGAAAAGGACGCAGAAGAAGATCTGGAACCACGCGCCCCTATAGTTACCGTAATGGGCCATGTCGACCACGGTAAGACCTCGTTGTTGGACTACGTACGGGAAACTAACGTAATCGCCGGCGAAAGCGGAGGGATTACCCAGCACATTGGCGCTTATAGCGTAAGTCTAAAAGATGATCAAAAACTCACCTTCCTCGACACCCCGGGGCACGAGGCCTTTACGGCCATGCGGGCCAGGGGAGCACAGGTTACCGATGTTGCCGTTATCGTAATCGCGGCCGATGATGATATTATGCCGCAGACTAAGGAAGCAATCAGCCATGCCCAAGCGGCAGGTGTTCCGATCGTATTCGCAATTAACAAGATCGACCGCCCGACGGCCAACCCCGATAAAATCAAGGAGGGTCTATCGCAAATGAACCTTTTGGTCGAGGACTGGGGCGGAAAAATACAGTCCCAAGATATTTCGGCGAAGACCGGAGAAGGTGTCGAAGACCTATTGGAAAAGGTCTTACTTGAAGCAGAACTCCTGGAACTGACCGCCAATCCCGACAAGATGGCGAACGGCACTGTCGTAGAAGCTTTCTTGGACAAAGGTCGTGGTTATGTCTCCACGATCCTGGTCCAGGGAGGTACCCTTGAAATCGGAGATTATGTATTGGCAGGGACCCATAGCGGTAAGGTTAAGGCCATGCAGGACGAACGCGGAAACGACGTTCCGAAGGCGGGGCCAGCCACTCCTGTTTCCATTTTAGGCCTCGACGGCGCCCCGCAAGCGGGTGATAAGTTCCATGTATTGCTAGATGAGCGCGAAGCCAAACAAATAGCTACTAAACGATCTCAACTTCAGCGCGAACAAACCGTACGTACCCAACGCCACATTACCCTGGATGAAATCGGAAGACGTATAGCTTTGGGAGACTTTAAAGAGCTGAACATCATTCTTAAAGGGGACGTTGACGGTTCGGTGGAAGCTTTGACGGACTCCTTCCAAAAACTGTCCACCGAAGAAATTCAAGTAAACATCATTCACAAGGGTGTAGGCGCAATTACCGAATCGGACGTTTTGTTGGCTTCGGCATCGGATGCCATCATCATCGGCTTCAATGTCAGACCGATGGGCAATGCTAGGAGCGTGGCAGAGAAAGAGGAAATCGACATAAGGATGTATTCGATCATCTATGATGCGATCAACGATCTCAAGGACGCGATGGAAGGGATGCTATCGCCCGAAATCAAGGAAGAAATCACGGGTACCGCGGAAATTCGTGAGACCTTTAAAATATCGAAGGTCGGAACCATTGCCGGGTGTATGGTCACCAGTGGCAAGATTTTCCGCAATTCGAACATACGGCTTATCCGCGATGGCGTAGTGGTGTTCACCGGGGAGCTGGCCTCCCTGAAACGGTTCAAGGACGATGTTAAGGAAGTGGCCAAAGGCTATGACTGCGGTATGCAGATTAAGAACTACAACGACATCAAAGAAGAGGATATCGTAGAAGCCTTCCAAGAAGTAGCAGTGAAAAAGAAACTGAAATCCAAATAAACGGGAAAATTCAAATTTGCCTTCCGAAAGGCAGGTCCCCAATTAAAAAAAATCGACCCATAGCGGTCGATTTTTATTTTAGGGCTGTCTGGTTTTATAGCTAAGCCCTAGGGGCATCCTACAGCCGATATCCGCTGTAGTACCAAGCCGGGATGTTTTATCGCGATGATTTTTTAGGCTGTAATAACATGGCATCGGGATACTTCTTACGCACTTCCCTGAACTTGCGCTCCGCATCGAGCTTATCCCTAAAACGGCCTACCCGTACCCGATAGGTAGGGGAATCAAAATCAATATGGGAAGAAAGGTTTGGAAAGTCTATCTCGACTTTCGATTTAATCTCCTGGGCCCTATCGTGTGAACCAAAGCCGACCTGAATGCGATAATAAGCAGCACTTTCGTTAGCCGTTTTGTAAATCGCCAACAAATCGGATATTTTTTGATCTTGTGCGATATTGACCTCTCCCTTTTGCGCTTGGACAAAAGCGGCGGACGCCGCAAAGTACAGAAGGCATACAATTCTTTTCATAATTTGCAATTAATTGGTGGTAAAAGCATTATACAAAAGTAGATTTTTAAACCACAGGGATGATGAAAAAGCAACTATTTAGAACAGTTATAAATTAAGTGTTATCAATCCATTAACATTTACAAACCAAAGTCTAATCCTTACTTTTGCACTTGATTTTGGCATGGATTAAACCTAGTAAAGCGTTCTACAAGCTTGTAAAAATCGTGCCAAAAGTTAAGATAGAAATCAAGTCCATATGCAAAAGCTTTCGTACTGTTCTCGAATTCCCAGAGTTTTAGGTGTAGGTGTACTATTTTTCCTTCTCTTTACAGCTTCCATTAGCGCGCAGGAAGAGGCCGAGGCCGATGACGTCGCGGCTACGGAATCGGCCGAAGGCGGTGAGGAAGCCACGGCCGAACTTGACGGGGACCCGGCTGCCGGGAAACAGCTGTTCAACCAAAACTGCGCTGCCTGTCACGCCCTGAACCGTAAAATGACCGGGCCCGCCCTGGCCAACATCGAGTCGAAGCTGCAGGAAGAAGAGGGATTGGGCAAGGACTGGCTCTATGAATGGATTAAAAACAGTCCGGGGATGATTGCCGATGGCGACCCCTATGCCAATGAAATTTACGAGGAGTACAACCAGGCGGCAATGACTCCCTTCCCGACCCTGAGCAACGAAGATATCGACAATATTTTGGCCTATACCGCTGCGCCCCCTACAACCGCTGCAAAGACGGACGACGCGGCAGCCGCAGGCGGGGCTGGAGGTGATGGATCTTCCGGTGGCGTCTCCAACGAAATTATTTTGGGGGCGTTGACCCTGGTCTTCGGCCTTTTGGTAGTCATGCTTTTCTTGGTGAACAAGACTTTAAAGCGCATTGCCGCTGCCAATGGAATCGCGGTCGAAAAAGAAAGGACCGAAAAGCGACTTCCCATTTGGAAGGCCTTCGCAAAAAATCAATTCCTTGTTTTCGTTTCCGTGATATTCTTGCTGTTGGCCGGAGCCTATTACGCTTACGGATGGATGATGCAGATCGGGGTGGATCAAGGCTACGAACCGATTCAGCCTATCCATTTCTCACATCGTATCCATGCGGGAGAAGACAAGGTCGATTGTAAATTTTGCCACTCATCGGCACGGGTCTCAAAACATTCCGGAATTCCGTCCTTGAACGTATGTATGAACTGCCACAAATCGATCTATGAGGTCTCCGAGGAAACCTTGGCCGTAGGAAAGGAGGAATATGGGGTGGACTATAACGAGGAAATAAAGAAATTATATGCAGCGGTAGGCTGGGACGATGAGAACCAGCAATATACCGGAGAGACCCAACCGGTCGAATGGGTCCGCATCCATAACCTGCCCGACCTTGTGTATTTCAATCACTCCCAGCACGTTTCGGTAGCGGGCATACAATGTCAGGAGTGCCATGGCCCCGTCGAAGAAATGGAAATTATGTATCAGTATTCGCCTCTGACCATGGGGTGGTGTATCGAATGCCACCGGGAAACCGAAATTAACATGGAAGGTAGCGAGTACTATGAAAAAATACACGCCCAGCTCGCGAAAAAATATGGGGTAGAGAAGGTTACGGTTGCCGACATGGGAGGAATCGAGTGTGGCAAGTGTCACTATTAACAGAATAAGAGAGCAGCTAATTACAGGTAAACGTATGGCATCAAATAAGAAATACTGGAAGAACGAAGCGGAGTTGAATCCCAATGACTCCATTGTCGAGACGCTACGGCAAAACGAGTTTGTCGAGGAAATTCCGGTCGATGACTTTTTGGGTGACAAAGAAAAATTATCCGATTCATCTACCAACAGAAGGGATTTTTTAAAATACATCGGCTTCAGTACTGCGGCCGCTTCCCTAGCGGCATGTCAGGGCCCGGTAAAAAAGTCCATTCCCTATGTAGTCCAGCCCGAGAACATTGTACCGGGGGTGGCCAACTACTTTGCAACAAGCATTGCCAACGGTTTCGATTTTGCCAGTATCCTGGTAAAGACCCGCGAAGGGCGGCCCATCAAGGTCGAGAACAATGTCGATGCCAAAGTCGGAGGAGGTGCTAACGCCCGCGTCCAAGCTTCCGTGCTGTCCCTTTATGACAGCACCCGTCTTCAAGGTCCGTTGGCTGACGGCGAACCTGTGGAATGGAGCGCCTTGGACGCCGCTGTAAAATCCAAATTAGGGAATTCAGGCAATTCAGCCCAACAGATAGCCGTATTGACCCAGACCTACGCTAGCCCATCTACCCAAAGGTTAATGGCGGAGTTCAAGACGCAGTACCCCAACGTGAACCACGTGACCTACGATGCCGTTTCCGAAGATGCCGCGCTAGATGCCTATCAGGGCAAATATGGGGAGCGCGCCCTTGCGGACTACGATTTCGCAAAAGCAGACCTTATTGTTTCCTTCGGGGCCGACTTTTTGGGCGACTGGCAAGGCGGAGGCTATGACAGCGGCTACGCAAAGGGCCGTATTCCAAAAAATGGCAAGATGTCGCGCCACGTACAGTTCGAGGCGAATATGTCGCTGACCGGCGCTAACGCAGATAAGAGGGTACCTCTTACTCCGATGCTTCAAAAAGTGGCCTTGGCGCAACTCTATGCCAAATTAAACGGCACCAACGTTGGCGGCGAGCTTGACGAAAACGTACAGCGGGTCATTGATGACCTCGCCTCCCAGATACGAAAAAACAAGGGCAACGCCGTGGTGGTATGCGGACTAGATGACGTACATGCCCAAACCGTGGTCTTGGCCATAAACGAAATGTTAGGGAGCAAGGCCTTCGACCCCGAAATGCCACGTTATGTGCGCCAAGGAAACGTCAAGGCCGTTAACAAACTGATCGAGGATATGAAGGGCGGAAAGGTCGGTGCCCTGATCATGGATGGCGTCAACCCCATGTACACCTTGCCCAACGCTGCCGACTTCAAGGAAGGTATGGAGCAAGTGGACCTATCGGTAATCTTCTCCGCCAACTGGAACGAGACCACCGAAGTGACCCAGTATACAGGCGCTGCAAATCATTATCTGGAGTCTTGGGGCGACCTGCAGATCAAAAAAGGACATTTCAGTTTGATGCAGCCGACCATTAGAGAACTGTTCGATACCCGACAGTTTCAAGCGGCCCTTTTGAAATGGTTGGACAGCGATAAAACGTACTACGATTACGTTAAGGAAACATGGGACACTTCTATACTTAACGGTGGGGATTGGAACAAGGCATTGCACGATGGGGTATTGCCATCCAAAGACAACGTCGGCCCCAACATGTTCCCGATCATGTCGACAATGACCTCCGAACTTACGCAAGAATTGGGAATGACGGGTCAGTCCATCAACGAAGCATCGGCAGACCCTGATAATACGACTTCCGAAGAAGACAAGGAGCAGACTGGTACAGCCGTCCAAGACGAGGCCATGAACGAGGTTCGGGCCATCCCGATCGCTACCGCCATCAACTACCTGACCAACGCCACCAGCGGTAACGGAATGGAGTTAACGCTTTATTCCAAAACGGGGATGGGCGCGGGCGATCAGGCCAATAACCCTTGGTTACAAGAATTTCCAGACCCGATTACGCGTGTTTCTTGGGATAATTATGTAACAGTTTCCAAAGCGGATGCCGATCGGATGGGCTTTGAGAACCCACATGTTGCAGACGGCGGGATGAACGGTAGCTATGCCAATGTATCGGTTAACGGCGCTACCATAAATAACGTTCCGGTAATCATACAGCCTGGGCAGGCCACCGGCTCCATCGGACTTTCGTTCGGTTACGGAAAGACAGTGGGAATGAAAACCGAAATGCAGACCGGGGTAAATGCGTATCCCCTGTATCGGGATTTTAAGAACATCCAATCCGCTACCATAGAAAAGGCTTCCGGCGTTCACGAATTCGCATGCGTCCAGCTACATAAAACCTTAATGGGGCGGGGCGATATCATCAAAGAGACCACTTTGGAAATCTTCAATACCAAAGATCATGCGGAGTGGAACCATGTGCCCCAAGTATCATTGAGCCATCAAGAAGTTCCCGCCACATCGGTGGACCTTTGGAGAGGTTTTGATCGTTCCGTAGGCCACCATTTTAATCTCTCCATCGACTTAAACGCCTGTACGGGCTGTGGCGCATGTGTTATCGCGTGCCATGCGGAGAACAATGTACCCGTAGTCGGGAAGGCCGAGGTCAGAAAAAGTAGGGATATGCACTGGTTGCGTATCGACCGGTATTATTCCTCCGAGGACACTTTCGAAGAGGACCTCACGAAAAAGGAGGAAATGGACGGGCTCTGGGGCGACAAAGGATCCCTGGGCGGTTTCGACGAGATGGAAGATCCCGCTACGAACCCCCAGGTAGTCTTTCAACCTGTCATGTGCCAACATTGTAACCATGCCCCGTGTGAAACGGTTTGTCCCGTCGCGGCAACTTCGCACGGTAGGCAGGGCCAGAACCAAATGGCTTATAATCGTTGCGTAGGCACGCGATACTGTGCCAACAACTGCCCTTACAAAGTACGGCGCTTCAACTGGTTCCTGTACAATAATAACGATGAATTCGACTACCACATGAACAATGACCTAGGCAAAATGGTCATCAATCCGGACGTCAACGTCCGTTCCAGGGGGGTCATGGAAAAATGTTCGATGTGTATCCAAATGACGCAAAAAACCATTTTAGATGCCAAAAGAGATGGTCGCACTATAAAGGACGGAGAATTTCAAACGGCGTGTTCTGCCGCTTGTAGCAACGGTGCAATGGTTTTCGGCGATATCAATGACGAGGAAAGCCAGGTTTCGGAATTGCTCGAAAGCAATAGAATGTATCATTTGTTAGAGTACCTGAACACAAAACCCAACGTATTCTACCACGTAAAAGTGCGAAATACCAACGAGGCATAAGAAGTTAAAAGTTAAGTAATTATAATTAATATTTATGGCGTCGCATTACGAAGCACCTATTCGAAAGCCCTTGGTTCTCGGGGACAAAGGTTACCACGATGTTAGCGTGGATATCGCCGCTCCCGTCGAAGGAAAGGCGAACAAACATTGGTGGATTGTTTTTTCCATCGCTCTGGTCGCGTTTCTCTGGGGTGTAGGTTGTATCATTTACACCGTGTCCACAGGCATCGGAACATGGGGACTCAACAAGACCATAGGCTGGGCGTGGGACATTACCAACTTTGTTTGGTGGGTAGGAATAGGACACGCGGGCACATTGATTTCCGCGGTACTGCTGCTCTTCCGGCAAAAGTGGAGAATGGCCATCAACCGTTCTGCGGAGGCGATGACCATCTTTTCGGTCATACAGGCAGGGCTTTTCCCCGTCATTCACATGGGCCGCCCCTGGTTGGCCTATTGGGTGCTGCCTATCCCGAACCAGTTCGGTTCGTTATGGGTCAATTTTAACTCCCCCCTGCTCTGGGACGTTTTTGCCATATCGACCTATCTCTCCGTTTCCTTGGTATTCTGGTGGACGGGACTTTTACCCGATTTCGCCATGATCCGTGACCGGGCGGTCAAACCTTTTCAGAAGAAAATTTACAGTCTATTGAGCTTTGGATGGACCGGTCGTGCCAAAGACTGGCAACGTTTCGAAGAGGTATCCTTAGTATTGGCAGGTCTTGCCACGCCCTTGGTACTTTCCGTACACACCATTGTATCTTTTGACTTTGCCACTTCCATCGTGCCTGGATGGCACACCACCATTTTTCCGCCCTATTTTGTAGCTGGAGCCATATTTTCGGGTTTTGCCATGGTGAATACCCTTCTGATTATCATGCGTAAGGTATGTAGTCTTGAAGCGTATATCACCGTGCAGCATATCGAATTGATGAATATCGTAATTATGCTTACCGGTTCGATTGTAGGATGTGCCTATATCACCGAACTGTTTATGGCTTGGTATTCTGGTGTCGAGTACGAGCAATATGCCTTCTTGAATCGGGCTACCGGGCCTTACTGGTGGGCCTATTGGAGTATGATGACCTGTAATGTATTCTCCCCGCAGTTTATGTGGTTCAAAAAATTACGGACCAGTATTATGTTCTCGTTTTTCATTTCGATTGTCGTGAACATAGGGATGTGGTTCGAGCGTTTCGTGATTATCGTTACCTCGTTGCACCGCGATTATTTACCTTCGTCATGGACCATGTTCTCGCCGACTTTCGTCGATATCGGAATATTTATCGGGACCATCGGATTTTTCTTTGTATTATTTCTTCTGTACGCGAGAACCTTTCCGGTTATTGCCCAGGCGGAAGTGAAGACCATTTTGAAATCCTCGGGCGAACGCTATAAGAAATTACGTGAAGCTGGGAAGCCATTGTATACCATCGAAAAGATGAATAGGATCGAACCCGAACAAGAGTCAGTTACCCAAGATGTTTTGATGGGCGAGGTGGTTCCCCCAAAGGATAACAAAACCGGCGTTTCCGATTTATTGCGCACCATCGGTAGGTTCGATGCGGCACAAGAGAAACCCGACGACCTTAAAAAGATAAAAGGAATCGGTCCGCAGATGGAAGCTACCCTCAACGACATCGGAATCTTTACCTTCGCCCAGGTCGCAAGAATGACCAAACGGGAATACGACCTATTGGATACCATTACGGAATCGTTCCCCGGGAGGGCGCAACGTGACGATTGGGCCGGACAGGCAAGATTGCTCAGCGGCAAGGAAAGAAACAAATAGGGCAAAGCGATGGCCGTAAAGCCTTGATAGTATCAAAAAAAGTAGTAAGTAATAATTAGCGATCATTAATTATTGAGAGATTATGTTCAGGGCTTAGTTGTGCCGGTCTTTCGGTAGCGACAGACCAGAACTTGATAAGCTCGCCCGGAAATGTCGGGAAACTAGAATTTAAAAACTATGGCATCTAAAACGATACATGCATATTATAACGACGACGACGTGTTGATGCATGCCGTTGGTAAGGTAAAGGCGGCCAAACATCACATTGAAGAGGTATATTGTCCTTTCCCCGTCCACGGGTTGGACAAAGCCATGGGCCTGGCCCCGACCCGTATCGCGATAACATCGTTCCTTTACGGTTGTGTCGGCCTTGTCGTATCAATTGTGATGATGAACTATATGATGATAGAAGATTGGCCTCAGGACATCGGTGGCAAACCGAGTTTCAGCTATATCGAGAACATGCCGGCCTTTGTCCCAATCATGTTCGAGCTCACAGTGTTCTTTGCAGCACACCTGATGGTCATCACCTTTTACCTAAGAAGCCGTTTGTGGCCTTTCAAAAAAGCGGAAAATCCCGATGTTCGTTCTACCGACGACCATTTCATCATGGAAATCGAAATTCATGAAAATGAAATTGATTTGAAAAACTTGCTATGGGATACCGGGGCAGTAGAGATTAATATATTGGAAAAAGATAGTCATTGATGATGAACAATTTCAAAAATTTAGGGTTGCTATTGGGCATGGTTTTTCTTTTGGCATCGTGCTTCGACAAAAACGAGAGAAACTATGAGTACATGCCCAACATGTACGATGCTGTAGGTTATGAAACCTACGACGAGGTTTATTTTCTCCCTGGAGGGACGGAAGCCCAGAGGCCTGTCGAGAACACGATCATGCGTGGATGGATACCCTATGGTATCGAAGACAGTCCGGAAGGCAAAGAACAGGCCCGTTTGCTGTCCAGCCCATTAGATTCGACAGACCGGGAGGAGAACTTGGCCGTCGGAGGGCAATTATATACCATATATTGTGCCATTTGCCATGGTGATAAAGGTGAAGGCCAAGGCACCCTGGTAAAGCGCGAAAAGATATTGGGCGTACCCAGTTATGCCGATCCGGCACGTAATATTACCGTGGGCACCGCCTATCATACTGTACATTACGGCTTGAACGCCATGGGTTCATATGCCTCGCAGATGAATACCAAGGAAATGTGGCAAGTATCGGAGTATGTCATGAAACTGAAAGACGATTTATCAAAATAATAGATTAGCACGCAGATATATGTACACAATTTCGAATAACTTAAAAATTGGGGCCATTGTTTTGATGGTAGTCGGTGCGTTGGGCATCATCGGTGGTTTTCTGATGGCACCGAATACCGTCGAGGAAGCCCAGGCCATGGTATCGGAACACGATGACGGCCATGAAGCTGCAGCCTCCGATGCCGGGGAATACGAAGAAAACGAAGATGCCGCCATAGGCATGGGCGCGGAAATCGAGCATGGTAATGCCTTGGATGCCCAAGCGGGTGAACACGATGCCGACCACGGGGAACATTTATTGCACCAATTACAGAACCGCCCATGGTCCGCCTTGTACGTGGCCGCGCTGTTTTTCTTTATGATCGCCTTGGGGGTATTGGCCTTCTATGCCATTCACCGAGCCGCTCAAGCAGGCTGGACGCCCTTGCTTTTCAGGGTAATGGAAGGCATAACGGCCTATTTGGTGCCTGGCGGAATAATTGTATTCGTTATTCTGCTCCTATCCGTACTGCACATGAACCACTTATTCGTTTGGATGGATCCCGAGGTCGTAGCCAACGACCATTTACTGCAGGGCAAATCCGGTTATCTGAACCCGACCTTCTTTCTGATTCGAGCGGTCGTCTTTTTGGGGGGATGGATTGCCTATCGCGAATATTCCAGACGACTATCGTTGCGCCAGGACGAATCGGAGGACAATTCAAACTTTAAACTGAACTTTAGGATTTCTGCAGGTTTTCTTGTTTTTTACCTCATTACAGAATCCATGGTATCATGGGACTGGATCATGAGCATAGAACCGCACTGGTTCAGTACTCTTTTTGGATGGTATGTTTTTGCAAGTATGATGGTATCGGGGGTAACGGTCATCGCCATGGTTACCATTTATCTGAAAACCATGGGGTATCTGCCCGATGTCAATGATAGCCATGTTCACGATTTGGCTAAATATATGTTCGGTTTCAGTATCTTTTGGGCCTATCTCTGGTTCTCACAGTTTATGCTTATATGGTATGCCAATATCCCCGAAGAAGTCACTTATTTCGTCCAGCGCATCGCTGATTATAAAATACTGTTCTTCGGAATGCTTGTAACTAACTTCGTACTTCCTTTCTTGCTGTTGATGAACAGTGATTATAAACGGATCAACTGGTTTGTAGTCATGTCAGGCATCATCCTTTTAGTGGGGCAGTACGTCAATTTCTTTCAAATGATTACGCCTTCGACCGTTGGAGATCAATGGTATATAGGCATACCGGAACTCGGTTCCATCCTGTTCTTCGCGGGACTGTTTATTTTTTGGGTATTCCGAGCTTTGGCCAGCGCACCCTTACAGCCTAAACGCAATCCCTATATCGAAGAAAGTAGGCACTTTCATTATTAAAATAGGTAATTGTTGAGTAATTTTAACGCATAATAGTAGAGCATACGATGACTACAGTTTTGATTTTAGCGGTGTTGATCTTAGTGGCCATTGCCATTTGGCAAATGACGAAAATATTCGAATTGTCACAACTCAAGGCCGAAAGTTCTCAAATAGCGAACGACTCCGATAACAACACCAACGGATATCTTCTTTTCGCTTTTCTGATCTTTATCTACGGCATTACCATCTTCAGTTTTTGGAAATATGGTAATACCTTGTTGCCGGAAGCAGCATCTGAACACGGTGAGGAATATGACTCCCTGATGCTCGTATCCATGATTATCATCTTTTTTGTTCAGACCATAACACAGGCACTTTTGCATTACTTCGGATATAAGTATCGAGGAAAAGAAGGCAAAAAAGCACTGTTTTATGCCGACAACGACCGATTGGAGTTTATCTGGACCATTATTCCTGTTATTGTTTTGGCCGGACTGATACTGTGGGGGCTCTATGCCTGGACGAACATCATGAGTATCGATGAAGAAGACGACCCCTTGATTGTCGAACTTTACGGACAACAATTTAACTGGACTGCCAGATATGCAGGAGAAGACAATGTACTTGGCCTGGCCAATGTCAGAATGATCGATATCAATAAGGCGAACATTCTCGGTATCGATGAATCCGACACCTATGCAGCTGATGATATCATCGTAAAAGAGCTTCATCTACCGGTGGGAAGAAAGGTAAATTTTAAGATCCGTTCGCAAGATGTGCTGCACTCCGTCTTCATGCCACACTTTCGCGCGCAAATGAACGCGGTACCCGGTATGATTACCCAGTTCTCCTTTACACCGACCATCACTACGGCAGAGATGCGACAGAAATCGGAAATCATCGAAAAGGTGAAAAACATCAATGATATTAGAAAAGAACGGGCGGCAAATGGAGAGGATAACTCCGATCCTTGGGAATTCGATTATGTTTTATTGTGTAACAAAATTTGCGGGAAATCGCACTACAACATGCAAATGAAAATTATCGTTGAGAGCCAAGAAGACTATCAGGCCTGGATGGCCGATCAGAAAACTTTCAAGGAAAATGTCATGGGCGATGATTCCGAATCCGAGCCTGACATGGCGGAAACCGCCTCGACCGAAGCGCAAGGACGATAGTCTTTTTGCAATGAAAAAAAGCTAGAAAAAGTAAAGTAACAAACTAAAAAAAAAAATATGTCTGTAAGTGCGAATACACACATAGCCGATGATAATGCTCATGACGAGCATGCCCACCATCATAAGGAGACTTTCATCACAAAGTACGTCTTCAGTCAGGACCATAAAATGATCTCTCGACAGTTTTTAATCACGGGGCTCATCATGGGGGTTATAGGCATCGCTATGTCACTGTTGTTCAGAATGCAATTAGCATGGCCTGGCGAATCTTTCGCAGTATTCGATGCTTTGTTGGGAAAGTGGGCACCGGATGGCGTCATGGATGCCGACGTTTATTTGGCGCTGGTTACCATACACGGTACCCTGATGGTCTTTTTCGTGCTTACCCAAGGTCTGAGTGGAACCTTCAGTAACCTATTGATTCCCCTTCAGATCGGCGCGCGCGATATGGCGTCGGGGTTTTTGAACATGATCTCCTACTGGTTGTTTTTCATCTCTTCGGTTATCATGCTAGGCTCTTTGTTCGTTGAAGCGGGGCCCGCCGCTGCCGGATGGACCATATACCCTCCGCTGAGCGCGTTGCCCATGGCACAGCCGGGTTCCGGTTGGGGGATGACCCTGTGGCTGATTTCCATGGCGATTTTTATCGCATCATCGTTAATGGGCTCCCTGAATTACATAGTGACAGTTATCAATTTGAGAACCAAAGGAATGTCGATGACGCGCCTGCCCTTGACCATCTGGGCCTTTTTTGTCACGGCCATTATCGGGGTAGTCACCTTCCCGGTACTTTTATCGGCCGCCCTCCTATTGATTATGGACCGAAGTTTTGGTACTTCTTTTTTCTTGTCGGACATTTTTATCCAAGGTGAGGTATTGCATTATCAAGGTGGATCACCCGTACTTTTTGAGCATCTGTTCTGGTTTTTGGGGCACCCGGAAGTATATATTGTCATCTTACCTGCTATGGGTATCGTATCCGAAGTATTGGCGGTCAACGCCCGAAAGCCTATTTTTGGATATCGCGCTATGATTGCGTCTATATTGGCCATCGCCTTTTTATCTACAATCGTTTGGGGCCACCATATGTTCGTGTCCGGCATGAATCCGTTCTTGGGCTCCGTCTTTACCTTTACGACACTTTTAATCGCCATTCCTTCGGCGGTCAAGGCTTTTAACTGGATAACTACCCTCTGGAAAGGCAACCTACAATTGAATCCTGCTATGCTGTTCTCCATAGGTATGGTCTCTACTTTCATAACCGGGGGACTGACCGGTATTATCGTAGGTGACAGTACCCTTGACATCAACGTACACGACACTTATTTTGTGGTAGCCCACTTTCACTTGGTTATGGGGATATCGGCACTCTACGGGATGTTCGCCGGTATTTATCACTGGTTCCCTAAAATGTTCGAGGGCAGGTTAATGAATAAAAATATGGGATATATCCATTTTTGGATTACCGCTATCGGATCATATGGTATCTTTTTCCCGATGCATTTCGTTGGAATGGCGGGCGTTCCACGACGCTATTATGAGAATACCGCCTTTCCGATGTTCGACGACCTTACCGATATTCAGGTACTTATGACCGTATTTGCACTGATTACCGCGGGGGCCCAATTGATTTTCGCCTATAATTTCGTACATAGTATCTTCTACGGGGAAAGAGGTCCAAAAAATCCATGGAAGGCAACGACCTTGGAATGGACGGCACCGCAAAAACACATTCACGGCAACTGGCCGGGGGCCATACCTGAAGTACACCGCTGGGCCTACGATTACAGTAAAGTCGATGAAAACGACGAATACATACTTCCAGGTCAGGATTTCGTACCCCAGACAGTTCCTTTGCAAAAAGATGAAGAAGAACTCAGTCATTGACGTACTGAATCAAATCACGCTCTTAAATTAAAGAAGCCATCCCAAAATACTCGGAGATGGCTTTTTTCGTATCCTTCCGTTGCCATTTAGATGATTCCCGAGGTTGTCATGAAGAATACCTCTCCAAAAAATGATGAGGCCCACGGCATTTTCCTATTGCTCGTTTTTCAAATTTTACTTATATTATATGGAGGCAGTATGACTTAATGGGTATAACCTTTAATAAGAAAGGCATGTATAGACTATTTACTACCTTACTCGTACTATTTATAACAGTATCAAGCCTCGGTCAGACAGATTACAAGCTACAAAGGGCACATATGGTCGAAAAACAACTAAAGAATAGGGGCATAACCGACAGGCCAACATTACAGGCGATGTCAAGAGTACCGCGTCACGAATTTGTACCAGATCGGTTGAAAGGGGATGCCTATGACGACGGCCCGCTTCCCATCGGAGAAGGACAGACCATTTCGCAACCCTACATCGTGGCATTTATGACCCAATCGTTAAACCTCAAACCCAGTGATAAAGTGCTTGAGATAGGAACTGGCTCAGGGTACCAGGCCGCAGTGTTAGCCGAGATCGTGGATTCTGTTTACACCATCGAAATCGTCGAAAAGCTGGGCCATAGGGCCGAAGACCTACTACAAAGGTTGGAATATAGCAATGTCTATGTCAAAGTCGGTGACGGCTACGGCGGTTGGCCGGAAAAAGCACCCTTTGACGCCATCATCGTCACCGCTGGCGCGGAGGAGGTTCCCCCGCCACTTTTGGAACAACTCAACGAGGGAGGTCGCCTTATTATACCCAAAGGAGCTCAAGGTTCAGTGCAACAATTGATATTGGCCACAAAATCGAAAAACAAAATAAAGACGGAAAAACTATTACCGGTCCGATTCGTTCCCTTTACCCGGGACCAAGATTGATATCGCTTGCGATTTCAACCAAGCCTCTCGCAGTAGCGCCTGATTGGGACTGACGTTCTCTACGGGCACGATGGTTCCTACTTCGAGCATCGGCGTACCCACCTCTCCCTCGAGCTTCACCGCTTCATCCCCGCGTCGAACGGTCATGCTGATTTTCGAATCGGGAGACCACGAAAAGCTTTCCCCGATGATAGGTCGCATAGATTCCAATGTTATCGGTACTCCGTTAATGCTTTCTATCACATCTCCCCCTTTTGCTCCCAAATCGGTAAAAAAGCTATTGAGCGGAATACCCTTACGCACGAAGACCGCATTGTTTTTGGTCGGATCGATATCGATAAAAGGTTCTTGTCCGTCAAGAAAATATCCGGTCTGTTTCTCGGATCTTTCCATCTTAAGTCCGACTTTGGCCAGGTAGGTGTCGTAATCGATCGGGGTGTTGCCAATAACATGGGCATCAAAAAACCCGCGTATTTCCGGATAGGTCATCGCAACGATTTCATCGATCAATTCGTCGTCTTCGAACGGCCTATCCTGTCCGTATTTTTTTGATAGCTCTTTCATGAGCCATAAGACTCCGTTTTCACCGTTGCTCAATTCCCGCAGCTCGATATCCAAAGCCATATTGATCAAAGCACCTTTCTCGTAAACATTTGCATAATTCTTTTCGTAGGGCTTTTCAAGAATATTGCGGCTCATGGTCGTAAACGACATGGCATCGTCGTAGGCTTTCGCGTTGGTAATTTTATCCATCATCCGTTGGTAAAATTCCGCTTCATCGATCAGTCCCTGCTGTACCTGAAAAAGGTTTGCGAAATATTCGGTCGTACCTTCATACATCCAAAGATGGCGTGACATTTTGGGGTCGTTAAAATCGAAATCATGAACTTCTTTTGAATGTATGTTAAGCGGTGTTACCGTGTGAAAAAACTCATGCGAAACCACATCGATCATGGCCTGCTCCAATCGATCTTTCGGCATGGCCTCGGGCAATACCACCGTAGTGGAAGTATGGTGCTCCAAGGCACCGAACCCCCCGGCATCGGTGGAGTCCCACTTAGAAAGATACAGCAGGATATCGTATTTTTTAGTACTGTTGATATCGCCTAAGAAGGCTTTTTGGGCCGACATCATCCTTTCCATTTTATCCTTAAGGTCCGATGCCTTATAGACGTCGTTGGGAGAATACACGCTTAATGTAACTTTGATATCATCCAGGTGAAACGACTCGGTGTTGGGTTCGGCGTATAAAATAGGGTTGTCGATAACTTCGAAATAGCGGCTGGCCGTGAAAACATCCATTTCGGGATACGTATCGGTCGGCCCTGCCATAGGCAAGGTCGTCGTGGGCTTGAGGTTTTCGGGCACACTGATCTTGATCTCATAGGGCACTTCCTTGAAGCCGTTAAAATATCCGATAAAGCCGTGCAGGTTGAGCATGAAATTCTCATCCTTTAAAATATTCGTTCCAGCCGGGGAAAACACCGCGTTTTCGGTTTTCGATTCCATGTCGTAGGTATCGTTCACGTAATAGGTAAGCTTGTCCAACTTTTTGGCATTGGATATTAACCAGGTGTTTTCGTCCGATTTTGTGACTTCGAGCTCCTTTCCGCCATAATCCAAGGCCTTCAGGTCTTCGATATACTGTCCGTAATTATCGGTACTGTAGGTGCCTGGGACCGTTTTGGGAATATGAAAGGTAACCTCATCAGTGGAAAAGCTCCCGGGGTCTATAGAAACCATGACCTTATCGTCGATGACATTCTTAAGGTCCAGGGAAGTGCGAATCGGAGTCTTATCGGCCGTAACCAAGCCTCTGGTCGATCCGCAGCTGTAAAAGGCGATAGCGGTCAAGGTCAGTAACACCAAATTTTTAAAACTGTTCATTTACTGTTAAATTTATGCGGACATCCGCTTTACAATTAATCCATGCAAGATTATAAATTTTAGGAGAAACCCGCGGTATGATTGGCAAAGAATTAAGGAGACGGACCATCGAACTCCCGTCCCATTTTCTTCGGTACCACAAACAATTTTTGACTATTTTTGCTGCAAAGAAATCGTTTCGGATGCAATATAAGAGGATACTTTTAAAACTCAGCGGAGAGGCTCTGATGGGCGAAAAGCAATACGGGATCGATCCCAAACGGCTCGCGGAGTATGCCGAGGAAATCAAGAAAGTAGCGGACAAAGGAGTAGAAGTTGCCATCGTCATCGGAGGCGGAAACATATTTCGGGGAGTTGCGGGCGCGGCTACCGGTATGGATCGTGTGCAAGGTGACCATATGGGCATGTTGGCCACCGTCATTAACGGCCTGGCCTTACAAAGCGCCTTGGAAACCACAGGGGTCCAGACCCGATTACAATCTGCAATACACATCAACGAAGTGGCAGAACCCTTTATCCGGCGAAGGGCGTTGCGCCATCTAGAAAAAGGACGCGTCGTCATTTTTGGCGGAGGAACCGGGAATCCGTATTTTACAACGGATTCGGCAGCCGTATTACGCGCCATCGAAATCGAGGCCGATGTGATCTTAAAGGGAACCCGGGTAGACGGCATCTACACTTCCGATCCCGAAAAGGATAAAGATGCCACCAAATTCGATTCGATTTCCTTTGCAGATGTGCTTTTAAAGGGCTTAAAAGTTATGGATACCACCGCTTTTACCCTAAGTCAAGAGAACGAACTGCCTATCGTAGTGTTTGACATGAACAAGAACGGTAACCTTTTGAGATTGGTAGAAGGCGAGAATATCGGGACGGTCGTAAATCTTTGATTGGGTTACCAAGCCGATCGGGGATATTATTTTTATCGATAGAACATTCAAGATATTTAGCTATTATTATATTTGAGTTATGAACGAAGAAGTACAGTTTATATTAGATACCGCTAAAGAAGGTATGGCAGGCGCCATCAAGCATTTGGAAAAGGAGTTTATGAAAATCCGTGCCGGCAAGGCCAGTCCCGCGATGTTATCATCGGTGATGGTCGAATACTACGGTTCGGAGACACCACTTTCACAAGTTTCCAATATCAATACCCCCGATGGCCGTACCATTTCGGTACAGCCTTGGGAAAAGAATATGTTACAACCGATCGAAACCGCGATCATGAATGCCAATCTGGGGTTCAATCCTATGAACAACGGCGATTTTGTAATTATTAACGTACCCCCGTTGACGGAAGAACGCCGGGTTCAATTGACCAAACAGGCCAAGGCCGCTGCGGAAGAGGCCAAGATCGGAGTGCGCAATTCCCGGCAAGAAGCCAACAAAGACCTCCGGGACCTGGATATATCCGAAGATCTGCGCAAAAATGCCGAAGTAGATGTACAGGAACTTACGGACACCTACAGTAAAAAAATCGATGTCTTTTTAGAAGCCAAGGAAGCGGAAATTATGAAAGTATAGGACGAGATAACTGCACCTTAGATTTTCCTATAATGGTCCAACTTGCTCGCGGCCGAGTTCAGACTCGATTATACTATCTTTATCTATAAGGCCAATCAACCGCCTTACCTAATAAACACGAGCCGCCGCTCGTTCATTTCTCCTTTCTGTACTAATAACATGTAATATCCGGTGGGCACGTCTCCGACTTCCAGTGGGTTATTGGGGGTGTCTAAGGACTTGATCGAGAATCTCAAACTTTACCGTTACCGGTTATCCGGCACTAGCGGCGCCCCGGTCTTCGGCATAAGCGATAGCGGTCAAGGTATTGGTGCCGAGATTGGCTATCCATGGCCAATAATCGCAATTGGAATTCCCACCAATAGCATAGACAGGAACATTTTCTGTATGGTAGTTTGCCTCGCCTTGATAATCAAAGACGACACTCTCGGCATCTGCGGAAGGTTCGGCCCTAATGTCCAGATTGGAAGTGCCGTTATTTTTGTGATTAAAACCTCCGCCTTCGATAATCTCGCCAATATCTTGGTCCGTATCCGCATTGACCAACATCAAGCCTTGAACGACCCGGCCAGAAGAGTCTCCCCCGACCTGGTCGGTAGAATTGACGGAAAGGGAATTGGTGTCCAATAGAGTATCTGCCCCGTTAGGGGAAGCGTATACCTTACCCGCAACACTATAAGTTCGAAGATCTGGCACCCAAGGCTTATAATCGTCACCATTTTTTCCGGCCAGGGCAGAGCGAAATTTGTTTTCGCTCTGCCCTGGGCTCTGTTCAATTCGAAGACAAGGCTTCCTACAGGCCCCGAAGTATTTGCCCGGTACCAGGTTGATTGGTTGCCAGATTTGAATAAAAAGTTGAGATTGGATCCAGATTAAAATTTCGAGGAAACCAGTGCTCGTATAGCTTCCAATTTACATTTTTTAGAAATTTGAGTTGGGCGAAAAATCGATGTAGATAGTTTGATTTTGCCCGTGGTCAGAACTTAAAAAAGAAAACAACCTATCAATAGTTGGCTCAAACCTATCGTGTTTACCATCCTGTTTTTCATTACTGTGAGGCATTTTTTGTTTAAAATTAAGAAAACTAGTGTTTACAGTTCTCAGCAGCATCCTGTCCATGGCTAGTATATTCAAATATTCCGCCGCTCTAGGAACAATCCCCGTCATTCCCTACCTTTGCCCTCGGCAAAAAACGCAGCGCATTGGCAAACTTTACGAGGGGCTTTTGGGAAAAAACAGCGAACATCATTCTCCGGAACCGGATTCTGATTTTGGTCCTGGTCGCCGCCTTTACCGTTTTCTTGGGGCTGCAATGGAAAAACATGCGTTTTAGTAATTCGCAGGCCAACCTTTTGCCCGATCACCATCCCGTAAACCTGGAGTACGAGGCCTTCCTCGAAAAATTCGGCGAAGAGGGCAATGCTATCGTATTCGGCATCAGGGATTCATCGTTGTTCACCCCTTCCAAACTGAACCGCTGGAACAAGTTCAGTAAGCAATTGGACGCCTTTCCCGAAATCGATTTCGTACTTTCCCTCGACAACCTTCAAGAACTAAAAAGGGACACTACCGACCAGAAGTTCGTGCTAGAACCGCTTATTACCTCCCAAATTAGGACCCAAACGCAGCTCGATTCCCTTAAAGACCATCTCTTTAACGAGCTCCCCTTTTACGACAATCTGCTCTTCAATAGGGAGAGCGGCACCATACGCACCGTTGCCAATCTGGATAAGGAAATCGTAAACACCTCGGTCAGAAAGGATTTCATTCTGCAGGAAATCAATGACCTGGTCAGAGACTTTGAAGCGGACACCGGACTCGATGTACACGTATCGGGCATGCCCTACATCCGGACGATGAATTCCCAAAGTATCATCGACGAGATCGGTAAGTTTATCGGGGCGGCACTTTTGGTGACCTCATTGATTTTCTTTTTCTTCTTTCGAAGTTTCCGGGCTACGTTCATCTCGATGTGCGTGGTAATAATCGGGGTGATGTGGGCCTTTGGTATTTTGGGCTTGTTGCAATATGAAATCACGGTGCTGACCGCGCTCATACCGCCCCTGATCATCGTCATCGGGATCCCCAACTGTATTTTCTTGATCAACAAATACCAGCAAGAAGTCAAAAAACACGGGAACCAGGCACTTTCATTGCAAAGGGTCATTTCAAAAATCGGGAATGCGACCTTGATGACCAACATGACCACGGCCTCGGGCTTTGCGACGTTCATCATCACCGATAGCCACTTGTTAAAAGAGTTCGGCATCGTTGCTTCCCTGAACATTATCGGTATTTTTATTCTCTCGCTATTGATCATCCCCATCGTCTATAGCTATTTGTCGCTGCCGAAAACCCGACATTTAAAGCACCTGAACAAAAAATGGATCGATGCCTTTGTGAATAAGATGGAATATTTTGTTCGGCACCAGAGAATTGCGGTTTACATTGTGGCCCTAAGCCTTTTGATTGCTAGTATTATCGGCATTTACCAAATTAATATTTCCGGTAGCCCAATAGAAGACATGCCCAAGAACGCCCAGTTCTTTAAGGACATCCGGTTCTTTGAAAGAGAGTTCGACGGTATCATGCCCATTGAGATCGTTATCGATACCAAGAGGCCGAAAGGGGTGATGAATGCGGGCAACTTGAATAAAATCGATCGACTGGACGAGGTGATTACCGAGATACCCGAACTCTCCCAACCCCTTTCCGTGGTAAATCTGGTTAAATATTCGAAGCAGGCCTTCTATAACGGCATCCCCAAATACTACCAGCTTCCCACCAAACAAGAGACGAATTTTATTTTGAGCGTTGCCCAAAAATCGGCGGGCAACAATAACCTTCTTAAAAATTTTGTTGACAGTACGGGGCAGACTGCACGGGTCACCACGTTTATACAGGACGTAAAGACCGATAGAATGGAAGAAATTATAAACCGGTTGTCCGAGAATTTGGACAAGTTTTTTCCACCTGATCGCTATGAAACATATATGACGGGCAGTGCCCTATTGTTCTTGAAGGGCACAAAATATTTGGTGAAGAACCTCGTTCTTTCCCTAACCTTTGCCATCTTTTTAATCGCCCTGTTTATGGCCTACCTGTTCCGATCGTTCCGGATGATTATCATATCCCTGATCCCCAACCTGCTCCCTTTACTCATTACCGCCGGGGTCATGGGTTTTATAGGCGTGCCCATCAAACCCTCGACCATCTTGGTCTTCAGTATCGCTTTTGGTATCTCGGTGGACGACACCATTCACTTTTTAGCAAAATACCGGCAAGAATTGATCGTGAACCGTTGGCAAATCAAAAAATCGGTCTATGCGGCCCTGCGAGAGACCGGGGTGAGCATGTTCTACACCTCCATCGTACTCTTTTTTGGATTTTCGGTCTTTATCATATCCGATTTTGGCGGTACGGTCGCCTTGGGCTCCTTGGTATCGGCCACCTTGCTGTTCGCGATGCTATCGAATCTTGTTCTTCTTCCCTCCCTTTTGCTATCCCTGGAAAGAAACATTGCCAGCAAAAAATATCTCAAAGAGCCCCAAATCGATATCCTCCCCAAGGACGAAGAACGCAAATGAACGTCCTTCAGAACGTTTTATCCAAAGAATTAATCCCACATCAAAATCGGATGTTTTTCCCCAATATCCTATCTTTGGGGGCTAATTTGAAGTAAGCCACAATGAAATCGACAAGTGTAAAAGAACTACTTTCCAAAAGCCTGCTGTTACAGGAAGTGAGTGTAAACGGATGGGTGAAGACCTTCCGCAGCAACCGTTTTATTGCCCTTAACGACGGATCGACCTTGGCCAATATTCAATGTGTGGTGGATTTCGAAAAACTCGATCCGGCGCTCTTAAAACAGATAAATACCGGCGCGGCCCTTAAAGTATCGGGAACGTTGGTCGAAAGCCAGGGAAGGGGCCAGAGCGTAGAGATACAGGTATCGGATATTTTTGTACACGGAGGTTCAGACCCAGAAAAATATCCCATTCAGCCGAAGAAGCATTCCCTTGAATTCTTGCGCGAAAAGGCCCATTTACGCATCCGCACCAATACCTTTGCCGCGGTCATGCGCGTCCGGTCCGCCCTGTCGTTCGCCATTCATCAGTATTTTATCGAAAACGGATTTTATAACCTTCACTCCCCCGTCATAACCGGATCCGATGCCGAAGGTGCCGGCGAGATGTTCAGGGTCACCACCTTGGATGGCCAAGAGCCGCCGTTAAACGAAGACGGATCGATAAACTTCAAGGAAGATTTCTTTGGAAAGGAGACGAATCTGACCGTATCGGGGCAACTTGAGGCGGAAGCCTATGCGATGGCCCTAGGGAAGGTGTACACATTCGGCCCGACCTTTAGGGCAGAAAACTCAAATACTTCGAGGCACTTGGCCGAGTTTTGGATGGTGGAGCCCGAGGTCGCTTTTTATGATTTGGACGACAATATGGACCTGGCGGAGGATTTCATCAAAAAGGTCATTCAATATATCTTAAAGCACTGTCAAGAAGATCTAAAATTCTTGGAAAAACGCCTTTTGGACGAAGAAAAATCCAAACCCCAAGCCGAACGCAGTGCCATGCCTTTGATCGAAAAGCTGAAATTCGTATCCGAAAACACCTTTCAACGGCTGACTTACACCGAGGCCATCGACATCTTGAGGAACAGTAAGCCCAATAAAAAGAAAAAATTTCAATACACCATCGACGAATGGGGCGCTGATCTGCAAAGCGAGCACGAGCGGTACTTGGTAGAAAAGCACTTTAAATGTCCCGTTATCCTCTTCGATTACCCTGCAAAAATCAAGGCGTTCTATATGCGTTTAAACGAAGACGGTAAGACCGTGCGGGCCATGGATATATTATTTCCAGGAATCGGGGAAATTGTCGGAGGCTCACAGCGAGAGGAACGCCTAGAGGTCTTAAGAGAAAAAATGGCCGCCCTTCACATTCCCGAAGAAGAACTCTGGTGGTATCTCGACCTGCGAAAATTCGGAAGTGCGGTACACAGTGGCTTCGGACTCGGTTTTGAACGCCTCGTACTCTTTGCCACGGGTATGGGCAACATTAGGGACGTGATTCCCTTTCCCAGGACGCCCCAGAATGCCGAGTTCTGATCGGAATTGACTAACTTTATAGTGCAAGATTTTAGCCCTGATGTTAAAACAACACCTACAATTTAAGCTTTCACAAAAACTATCTCCGCAGCAGATACAGCTGATGAAGCTGATTCAGCTGCCCACACAGGCATTCGAACAACGGCTCAAGCAAGAGCTCGGAGAGAATCCGGCACTCGAGACGGGCAAGGAGGCCTCGGACTCGGCAGAAGATGCCTATGACGACCTTTACGAAAACGACGATTCGGGGGATAATGAGACCATCGATACGGAGGATATCAATATCGATGAATACCTCAGCGACGACGAAATTCCCGATTACCGCACAAAAGCGAACAATTACAGCGCGGACGATGACGATAAAAACATACCTTACGCGGCTGGTATCTCTTTTACCCGGTACTTGCTCAACCAACTTAATACGGTGTATCTCAGTGAAGAAGAGTGGGGCATCGCAGAGTTCCTAGTTGGAAGTGTCGATGAAAGCGGCTACATCCGAAGGCCTCTTTCCGATATTCTTGACGATCTTGCCTTTACCCAGAACATTTATACCGATGAAGAGACCATCGAAAAAGTACTCAAAATCGTTCAAAGTCTTGATCCGCCGGGTGTTGCCGCCCGTTCACTTAAGGAGTGCCTTATCATTCAGCTCGAAAGAAAAGAGCCCGACCCGGATATAGAGCTGGCCATTGCCATATTGGATAGATCTTTCGATCAGTTTACCAAAAAACATTATAAAAAACTCTTGCAAAAACACGGCATTTCGGAAGATCAGCTCAAGGGTGCCATTTCCGAAATCGAACGTTTAAACCCCAAGCCGGGCGGCTCTTACGCAGGCAATAACCGTATTGTAGAACACGTAGTGCCCGACTTTTCCATTCGTATCGTAGATGGCGAGCTCGAACTCACCCTCAACGGCCGAAATGCGCCGGAGCTACACGTATCCCGCGAATACAGCAACATGCTCAAAGGATATAAGGAGGCAAAGAAAAAAACAAAATCGCAGAAGGACACCGTACAATTCATCAAGCAAAAACTAGACGCTGCCAAATGGTTTATCGACGCCGTGCGCCAACGACAGCAAACCCTTTTCGTTACGATGAGCTCTATTATGAACTATCAAAAAGAATATTTTTTGACCGGGGACGAGCGCAATCTTCGCCCTATGATCTTAAAGGATATTGCGGATGAAATCGACATGGACGTATCTACCGTGTCCCGAGTGGCCAACAGTAAATACGTGGACACTCCTTATGGCACCAAACTCATCAAGGAATATTTTTCCGAATCCATGAAGAACGATCAAGGAGAAGAGGTCTCTACAAGGGAAATAAAAAAAATATTGGAAACGGTAATCAAGGAAGAACCAAAGAAAAAACCTCTTACCGACGACAAGCTGGCCGCAATTCTCAAGGAAAAAGGGTACCCGATAGCCCGACGCACTGTGGCAAAATATCGGGAGCAACTGGATATTCCCGTGGCACGCTTGCGTAAGAAAATTTGATGAAGATCGTCGCCAAGGTAATATCCTATCTATCCCATCCGTTGTTCGTTCCTATAGCTGGGGCGGGGACGTACTTTATCACAACGCCTAAATACAACCCTGATGGTCTTCAGGATTCTGTTTTGCTGCCCCTCTTCATTCTTACCGTCATTATTCCTATCATTGCTTATTTCATTCTGAGGAATATCGGGATAATCAGTGGGGTGTTCATGCCTACCCTCAAGGAACGCAGGTATCCCCTGTATATCCACATCACGCTACTCTTTATTGTGGTTTTAAAAGTGGTCCCTTTCCCTTATGTACCCGAACTTTATTATTTCTTCCTAGGCCTTATTGCTGCTGCCATGACTGCACTAATACTACTGTTTTTAAGGCAAAAGGTGAGCCAACATCTCATGGGTATGGGTAGTTTGTTCGTTTTCCTGGTATGTCTGAGCATACACTTCGAGAAAAATAGCATCCTAGCCATTAGCCTGTTGGTTTTTTCCATCGGTCTTGTAGCTACGTCTCGCCTCTATCTAAAAGCACATTCAAGAACAGAATTAATCATAGGATTCTTCGTGGGACTGCTCTCCCAGACCGTAATGCTCAAGTTTTGGCTATAGTTCCAAGGCTAACTTGGACATTTTGATCATTGAACATTCCGACTTATAGGATGTAGAAAATAAGGCCGACCCGAAGTGGCCTTATCGATAGCTCCGACCCCCCAAGCATGGTATTATCCTCAAAGAGTCCATTTAGCGCATAATACGCATGTAAATTGAAGGTATTGTAACCAAAATTAAAGGTCAGGCCATATTGAAATTTACGGATATCGTGGTTGTAGAACGACTCCTTTAGGTCTTGTGATGCATATTTCGAGCGTCCTCCGAACACGTATCCCAGCTTAACCCCGACATAAAGTCTCCAAAATTTATAATCGACAGCATTGGAGTTTCGCAACCGAAATTCGATCGGCACCTCTAACATATGAGTCTCGACCTTGTTTCTTTTTAAATTATCAACGTCGGCTATTACGGAATACTCAAAACTGTCATGGGTTTCTATGGCCCGAAGGTTGGAGTAATAGGAGTAAATCCCATATCCCAGACCGATTCCAAATGCCGTTGTACGCTTTTCATTTATGGGAATATCTTTTATTATACCTGCCTGAAGACCATAGGACAGATTCCGTTGATTCACGTTGTCGGGAATATCAATTAAAAAATTATAGGTCAGTCCTATATAAAATTGGTCCTCGAGGTACTTGGCATCCCGCAGGGTAGAATCGGGATAGACCTGCCCGAAAGACAAGAAGACAGACAACAAAAACGTACCGAGCCAAAACTCTTTAACTACCATATCCCTTTCCAACTAAAAAGGGTGCTTCGGACCGTCGGTCCGAAGCACCCTTCTCCTAAATTATCATAATCGACTTAGTCTACTATTGCAAATTAGTGAAGGCATCACCCTCGTACGTAGTATAATTGACCTTTAAGGCGTTTACCTTACGCAATTCCTGTTTAATATCGGAGATAAGTCCCATATTTGCACTTTTATCGACCTTAAGGGCTATAGTGAGCACATTTTGAAGTTCTTGTGATTTTTTAGCGCGCTCCTCCAAAACATAGTTACCGACATCGGAAGGTGATGAAAATTTATCGTTCAACTGAATACGCGCCTCATCACCGAATTTAGCGGTATACTGAGATGTGGGCTTTCCGACATAGATATATATTATCCGGTCTTTTTTCTCCAATTTCTTGGTCTCGCTTGCGTTTGGCAAAGTATTCTCGACCTTGAGCGTATTATCTTTCATAACGGTTACCGTCATGAAAAAGAACAATAGCATAAAAACGATATCAGGCAACGAAGCTGTATTCACCGCTGGCAAACCGGCATCTTTTTTCTTTGCAAACTTTGACATATCGAACTTATTTAAACTTGATTAATTCGTAGATGAGGTTTCAGCTTCCGATAATTTTTGCGGAAATAGTTCTTGTATCCGCTGGACCTTCTCCTTTAATTCATCCTTCACACTGGAAGGAGTTTCGGGATTTAAGTAATCGGCTTCCATGTCGGTAAAATCCCTACCGTACAATCGTTGCGCCTCTCGATTTCTCAATTCATTGTAAGCTCCGACAAGTTCATTTTGAACTGTTATATAGGTAGCATACTTCGTTTCTCGATCGTTCTTCAAGGAAATAATGGCCTTGGTGGGGTTATCCGAGGAGTCGGGACTGCGCCTTCCTTTACAATAACTGCAGAATTCCGGCGATCCTGAGGGGGCGCCCCCGTTATCCAAAAAGGCAACCGCTTTTTGGCGCAAATTCTTGATGTCGGTGATTTCCTCCTCGACCAAAAGTTGACCGTTACGGTTGATGTTCACCGTAAAAATATTCTTCTCCTTGATTATCGGCGGATTTTCTGTTGGCGGCTCAATGGGTGGCAACATCCGATCTAATCCCGCGTCCGTTTCAATGGTCGTGGTGACCAAGAAAAATATCAACAGTAAAAACGCAATGTCGGCCATTGAGCCTGCATTTACCTCTGGTGGTGCTCCTCTTCTAGGCATAGTTTCTAAATTTTAATTACTTCGTCGCTTTTCTGATTGCGCCCCAAATCATTCCTCCTACAGCGATAATCACCAAAATAAAAAATACGTTGATTCCAGCGCCTATCCTTTTAATTGTAGTCTCGGAGGTCTCGATACCACGGTCGGCCATTTCAGGAATGCTGACGTCGGTTCCATCGGCCAACACATATCCGATGGCCACGACCAAAAGGAACCCGACTACAACGAAAATGGTTTTTTTAATGCTCGCCGGGTTGGCAAAAAGGTGAATTATCGAAAAAATAAGACTCGCCGCAGCCGCAATACCCAACAAAATAAAGGTAATCCAAAACATAGCATTAAGGGCTCCATTTTGTGTGGCCTGACTTACCGGGGCATCGGAATCGGGCAGCATGAACCACAGTACGGCACCGGCCAAACCTACAAGTATCAATAGAATCTTTACAATTTTATTCATGATCTAATCTCTTTTATAGGTTTCTAGGTTTACTTCTTTACAACAACATCCCTTCTGTAATCGACCAACATGTCGATCAATACAATGGAGGAATCTTCCATATCGTTTACGATACTATCGATTTTGGCAATTATGTAGTTGTAAAAAATTTGAAGTATAATCGCTGTAATAAGTCCGAATACCGTGGTCAATAACGCAACCTGGATATCACCTGCGATAAGCGAGGCACTCAAGTTACCTACCGCACTAATCTTTTGGAAAGCCTGAATCATACCGATAACCGTACCCATGAACCCAAGCATGGGCGCGATAGCTATAAAGAGGGACAACCAAGAAACATTTTTTTCCAACTGACCCATCTGGACACCGCCATAGGCGACAACTGCTTTCTCGGCATTGTCAACACCTTCATCGGCCCTATCCAGACCTTGGTAATAAATCGAGGCAACGGGACCCTTTGTATTTCTACAGACCTCTTTGGCTGCTTCGACTCCCCCGGATGCCAATGCATCTTCGACCTGCTGCTTAAGCTTACTGGTATTGGTGGTGGCCATATTCAAATAAATAATACGCTCAATTGCCACGGCCAGACCGAGGATCAAACAAAGTAGAACGATGCCCATAAAGCCGGCACCACCTTGAATGAACATTTCCTTAAGCACCTGGGTAAAGCCTTTGTCAGCTTCTTCAGGGGCGGCATCTTGAAGCATCGTTGCAGTGGTTGCCATTGCATTTACAGTGTTCGTGCCCACTACAAACAAACCACCTGCGGCTAGGATAGAGAATAATTTTTTCATTTTTTCAAGCTTAAATTAGTTATTTAATAGGGTTAAAGATAAAAAAAAATCACAATAAAAAAAGTAAAAGCGCTTTGAAGGAGCAAAGTGACGATCATGTTCCAATACGGTTCAGAACAAGAACCTTTTATTGACGCGGGCTCGCTTTCCATAGCCCTCACCGTAGTTTACCTACACATATGGAACTAAACTACGAAGAATTTCAGAATAAACTAATTTCTATCCTAAAATTCTTTTTGACTTTGCAGAGAGGAAGGGATTCGAACCCTCGATACACTTTTGGTGTATACACACTTTCCAGGCGTGCGCCTTCGACCACTCGGCCACCTCTCTATTGGTCGTCAACTTAGCTTGAGCTAACGATTGGGCAAATAACGAAAAAAATGTTGGTTGGTAAAATTTAATCCGAAATTTTATTCGATATATTCCCAAATCATAGCGAGTCAGCGGTTCTCGGTCCTTATTGCATCTCCCCTCGCAAGGGCGTTTCGAAAACCGTTTTAAACAATCTGCCACTAATTTCATTACCTAAAAGATACATCAATTTGGTAATGGCCGCTTCTGTAGTAATGTCTTTTCCGTCGATTACCTGCAGTTTCTCAAGTTGCTCACTGGTCTGATATTGGCCCATTTGTACGCTTCCCCCCGAGCACTGGGTTACATTAACAATAAACAGGCCCCTTGTCTTCGCTTTTTTCAGGCTCTCGACAAACCAGTCCTCCGTCGGGGCATTACCCGCTCCATAAGTCTCCAATACCAAGGCCTTGAGCCCGGGGATGTTCAACACGCCCTCGAGCATGGCCACATCGATTCCCGGAAAAAGTTTTAGTACGGCCACGTTTCGATCCATCTTAGTGTGTACCTTGAACCTTTTACTTCGCGTATCGCGGTATAAATTGGCTTCGAAAACATTGAGGTGCACCCCCGATTCGACCAAGGGCGGATAGTTAAGGGAGGCAAAGGCCTGAAAATGCTCGGCATTTATCTTCGTCGTCCGATTGGCCCTATACAATTTGTATTCGAAGTAGAGGCCGACCTCCCGAACCACCGATTGGCCATTCTTGCGCAGCGCCGCAATCTGGATCGAGGTAATCAGGTTTTCCTTGGCATCGGTACGCAAATCCCCGATAGGCAATTGCGAGCCGGTGAAGATAACCGGCTTGGCCAGATGCTCTAACATAAAACTCAATGCCGAGGATGTATAGCTCATCGTATCGCTACCGTGCAGCACGACAAACCCGTCATAGCGATTGTAATGCTGTTCGATCAAAGTAGCGATCTTGACCCAATGCGAGGGATTCATGTTCGATGAATCGATAGGCTTTTCAAAAGACACCGTCTCGATATAACAGTCCAATTGCTGCAGTTCGGGAACATATTTAAGCAGCTTGTCGAAATCGAAATTCTTTAGCGCTCCGGACGCATAGTCCTTGACCATACCGATGGTGCCGCCAGTGTATATTAAAAGAATGTTGGTCATCTCAAAAGTTCAAGTTTCATGTTTCAAGTCCAAGCGCAAATTTCAGGTGCCAGTGCATTTCGCACTCACCTACAAGTTTTTTTGCAAGCCTAGATGCCGAAGACTTCCGTGGAATTCTTCGTCGTGACCTCGGCAATTTCTTCTTGGGATAGACCGTAGATATCCGATAGCTTTGCCAAAATAGGGATTAGGTAGGCACTTTCGTTCCGTTTTCCGCGGTATGGGGCGGGTGCTAGATAGGGCGCATCGGTTTCCAGCACAATGTTTTTCAGGGGGATTTGATTCAAGAATTTATCGATTTTGCCGTTCTTAAAGGTGGCCACCCCCCCGATACCCAGCTTCATATTGTAGGATAGTGCCTGGTGTGCCTGCCCCAGAGTACCGGTAAAACAGTGGAAAATTCCGAACAGGTCCTCGTCTTTTTCGCTTTCTAAAACTTCGAAAATCTCATCGAAGGCATCCCGGCAATGAATAACGATGGGGAGCTGATGTCTTTTAGCCAGCTTGATCTGAAATCGGAAGGCCTCCCGTTGCTGCTTTAGAAAAGTATGGTCCCAATACAGGTCGATACCGATTTCCCCCACGGCATAACATTGATGTTCTGCAAGCATCTTTTCGACATGTCGAAGCTCTTCCCTAAAGTTGTCCTTGGTATGGGTGGGATGCAACCCCGCCATCAAAAACATGTTTTTGGGATAATCGTCCCTCAGCTTTAGCATCGCTTCGGTGTAGGTGGAATCGATGGCGGGAATAAAAAAACGTTCGATGCCCTGTTCCAGGGCATTTTTAATAACATCCGCGCGATCATCGTCGAAGGCTTCGCTGTACAAATGGGTATGTGTATCGGTTAGTACCATACCGCAAAAATAGACTTATATTCGCTGAATGACATCTCTCAAGAAGTTTTTGAAAAAGAAGAAATACGTCAAGATTCCCCTGGAGCTGACCGAAACGAACCATTTTGCGATTACGGCAAAGGTCAACGGTATAAAAGGGCGCTTTATTTTGGACACGGGAGCTTCCAATACCTGCGTCAGCTTTGACAAAATCGAGTTTTTTAAGCTGACCTCCGAGGAGTCGAAAATCAAGGCCGCCGGTGCCGGGGCAACCAATATGGAGACCTTGATATCCACCAAAAACCGCATTAAAATCGGTAAATGGAAGACCAAAAAACTGCAGATCGTGCTATTCGACATGATACATGTCAACGAGGCCCTGACCGCTCATAAAGCACCGAGGGTGGACGGTATTATCGGCGCCGATGTACTTTTAGAGGCCGGGGCGGTCATCGATTACGGAAAAAGTCGCCTTTACCTAAAGCGTTCCTAGCTCTTACAGCAAATCGGTAGGGTAATCCATACGCCCTTATCTCGCCGCTCTCCTTACATCTCCAGCGCCTTCTCCACATTACCGTCCATCAACAGTTCCTCGGGGTTTTCCAAAGCCTCCTTGATGGCGACCAGGAACCCGACGGATTCCTTACCATCGATGATACGATGGTCGTAGGAGACTGCTACGTACATAATAGGGGCTACCGCGATAGCACCATCTACCGCAATCGGGCGTTCCACTATGTTGTGCATGCCGAGAATGGCACTCTGCGGGGGGTTGATAATTGGAGTGGACAGCATTGATCCGAATACGCCCCCATTGGTAATGGTAAAAGTACCGCCTGTCATTTCATCGACGGTGATTTCCCCTTCGCGTGCGCGCATGGCCAAGCGTTTGACTTCGGACTCAATACCCCGGAAGGTCAAGTTTTCGGCATTTCGGATAACGGGAACCATCAATCCTTTCGGACCCGAAACGGCAATACTGATATCGTAGAAATCGTAGGAAATCATTTCCTTGCCATCGATCATGGAGTTGACCGTTGGATATTCCTGTAACGCCCTTACCACCGCTTTGGTAAAGAATGACATAAAGCCGAGCCCTACCCCATGCTTTTCCTTAAAATCTTCCTTATAATTTTTGCGCAGCTCAAATATCGCGGACATGTTGACTTCGTTGAACGTGGTCAACATCGCGGTCTCGTTTTTTACATCGACCAATCGCTCGGCGACCTTTCTGCGAAGCATCGAAAGCCTAGAACGGGTCTCGCCGCGATTGCCTCCGGTAGGGGACCCCATGGATGGCTTGGCATTGACCGCATCGTCTTTCGTAATACGTCCGTCTTTACCACTACCTCTTATGGATGAGGGATCGATATCTCTTTCGGCCAGTATTTTTTTGGCCGCCGGAGAGGCCGTTCCCGTAGCATAGGTTTCCTTGGTCCGTTTCGGCTGTGATGCCTTATCCTTATCGTCGGAATCCCCATCCGAAGCGGACGTCTCTTTTTGGTCCTTTTCCTTTTCTTCGGATGTTTCTTGCGATGCGTCCTTGTCCGAAGCCTTATCTGAATCCTTATTGTCCTCGTCCTTTTCGTCCGAACCGCCTCCGGACTTCTTGCCTTCGGTGTCGATCAGACATACTACCTCGCCAACCGCTACGGCATCACCGACCTCGGCCTTGAACGTAATCGTTCCGCTTTCCTCAGCGGGAAGCTCTAGAGTAGCCTTGTCCGAATCGACTTCGGCGACCGCTTGGTCCTTTTCCACATAATCACCTTCTTCGACCAACCACTCCGCTATCTCAACTTCTGTGATGGATTCGCCCGGCGAGGGGACTTTCATTTCTAAAATCATGCTCTTAATGTTTGCTTTATTATCCTATTCTTCTCGGACCGCTCCTTCTATTTGAAAGCGTTGCCCGCATCTCTTTCCCGTGCTGCTTTTTTTATAACGTTGCCCGATTCCGACTCTGAAACCCGACAATCCGAATCTCACAGATAGTTTTAACGGAACCGTGCAGCATACAGCATCCTGGCCTAAGCCTCTTCCCCCTCTTCCTTTGGCCTTGGTTTCGGCTTCGACATGTTGTTTTTGCTTTTATCGAACACATAATCGATGACCTGTTCGTGCCGCATTTTAGAGCGGACCGCACTACCGGCGGCGGGGGAGGCGTAAAACCGTCTCGAGGCTACCCTGAGCTTATGGGCATCCGGGAAATGCATCATCAGATGGCTCCATGCACCCATATTCCGGGGTTCTTCCTGGGCCCAGACAAAATCGTCGGCATTCCTATATTTTTTCATAAGATCTTTCATCTTCTGAAAAGGCAGTGGAAACAGCTGTTCAATGCGTATCAGGGCCACATCGTCACGCTCGTGCTCTTCCTTAACGGCCAAAAGGTCATAGTAGAATTTCCCGGTACAGAACACCGCACTTTTTATTTTTTTCACCTCCGCGGAAGCGTCATCGATAACGTCCTGAAAACTACCGTTTGCCAGTTCATCGACCGTAGATACCGCCTTCGGATGCCGCAAAAGGCTCTTGGGGGTGAAAATAATCAAGGGTTTCCTGAAATTGACTTTCATCTGCCGACGCAGGATGTGGAACATCTGGGCGGGCGTGGTGACATCGGCCACATACATGTTATCGCGGGCGCAGAGCTGCAAATATCTTTCCATACGGGCGGAGGAGTGCTCGGCTCCCTGCCCTTCGTAACCGTGGGGCAACAACATGACCAGCCCGTTCTGTAGCTTCCACTTGTCTTCGGCGGCCGAGATGTACTGATCGATCATGATCTGGGCACCGTTGCTAAAATCGCCGAACTGCGCCTCCCAGATGGTCAGGGTTTTCGGACTCGCCATGGCATAGCCATAGTCAAAGCCCACGACCGCGTATTCCGATAATAGGGAGTTATAGATTTGAAAACGGCCCTGACCTTCCGAAATGTGGTTCAATAGCATCACCTCTTCCTCGCTCTCCTCTACCTTCATCACCGCGTGCCGGTGCGAGAACGTCCCTCGCTCAATATCCTGTCCTGTCATCCGAACCTCAAAACCCTCTTCCAAAAGGCTACCATAGGCCAAGAGTTCGCCCATGGCCCAATCGAGCTTGTCGGTCTCAAAGAACCGCTTTTTACGGTCCTTCACCAATTTATCGACTTTCCGCAGAAACTTTTTGTCCTCGGGCAGCTCCGTAATCGTTTTGGCGACCTCGGTGAGCTTTTCTCTATCGTAGGTTGTATCTATTGGCGCCATCATCTCCCATTCACGAACGTTTTCAAAGCCTTTCCATTCATCGGCCATAAACGGGGTAATTTCCGTTGTGTCTTCTTTTCGCGAATCTTCCAGTTCTTCTTCGAGAAATGCCTTGTATTCCTTTTCCTGCGTTTCGACGAAGGCCTCATCGATCACCCCTTCCTTCAATAATTTTTCGGCATAGATGTCCCGCGGGTTCGGATGGTCGGCAATCGCTTTGTACAATTTGGGCTGGGTAAACCGGGGTTCGTCGCCCTCGTTGTGTCCGTACTTACGATATCCCAAGAGATCCAGAAAAATATCGCGGTTAAAGCGCATCCGGTATTCCAACGCCAAGAGCGAGGCATGGACCACCGCCTCGGCGTCATCGGAGTTGACATGTAACACGGGACTCAAGGTAACTTTGGCCACATCGGTACAGTAGGTAGAACTACGGCCGTCGAGATAATTGGTCGTAAATCCGATCTGGTTGTTGACCACGATATGTACCGTTCCGTTGGTACGATACCCTTCCAACTTTTCCATCTGTATCACCTCATAGACCACTCCTTGGCCGGCAATGGCCGCGTCACCGTGAACGATGATCGGAAGCACTTTCGAAAAGTCGTCGGGGAAATGGTCGTCCTGTTTCGCGCGGGCGATACCTTGAACCACAGCGCCCACCGCCTCTAGGTGCGAAGGGTTCGGGGCGATGTTCATATTGATCCGATTGCCGTTATCGGTCTTACGTTCTGAAGTCCATCCGAGGTGATATTTTACATCCCCGTCAAAGATTTCCTGTTCATAATCCTTTCCGTCGAACTCACTGAAAATGTCCCCGGCCGCCTTTCCGAAAATATTGGTCAGCACGTTGAGTCTTCCCCGGTGCGCCATTCCCATAACGAACTGTTGTACGCCCAGTTCCGCTGCGCGTTCGACCATGGCATCCAAAGCGGGTATCAACGATTCGTTACCTTCTAGGGAAAAGCGTTTTTGGCCCACATATTTAGTATGTAGAAAGCTTTCGAAAGAGACCGCTTGGTTCAGTTTTCTAAAAATACGCTTCTTATGTTCGTCGCTAAAATCGGGATGGTTGTCATTGACGTTCAAACGATCCTGTATCCATGCGATTCGTTCGGGGGTCCGCATGTACATGTACTCGACCCCAATGGCATCGCAGTAGATTCGTTTTAGGTGCTCGACAATCTCTCTCAGGGTATTGGTGCCGATTCCGATAATCTCACCGGCATTGAAAACCGTGTCCAAATCACTTTCAGAGAGTCCGAAATTCTCGATATCCAAGGTAGGCTCGTATTGCCTACGATCGCGAACGGGGTTGGTCTCAGTGAACAAATGGCCCCTGCTCCGGTACCCGTCTATAAGTCGGATAACCTGAAACTCCTTTTGCAGCGATTGCGGCATTTCCGCTTGTTGGCCGTTGCTGGACGTCACAGTATCGACTCGGGACTGCGTATCGGCGGTTCCCGGTGTGCCATAGACCTCGAGTTCGTCCAAGGCGCTCTCGGTTCCGAAATCAAAACCTTGAAAAAAAGCGCGCCAGCTGGGCTCAACGCTATCGGGGTTCTTAAGATATCTGTCATACAAATCCGCAAAAAAAGAAGCGTGTGCGGAATTTAGAAAAGAATACTTATCCATAAAAAAGTGCTCTGTCTTGCCAAGGGTTCAAATGGATACAAAAATACGACATTTAGTAAATATGGGCGTATCTTAGCGGCCATTCATACAAAGGAGGAAAGATAACGAATTAAATAGACCCTATGTGCCCAAAACGTATTTTTTTGAGCGTTTTTCTTGTGAGTGCCGTGTCGGTGTGTTCGGCCCAAAATCCATCCGGAAAGAACGACTTTTGGAGCCATATGCGTTATGGCGGCAATATCGGGCTTGGCTTTAACCAGGGCGGCTTCAACGCCTCGGTATCCCCGAGTGCCATCTACCGGTTCGACCGACGGTTTGCCGCGGGCACCGCCGTCACCTTCAATTACGCCAAATATGGAGACGCCCGGCGTATCGCCTATGGGGCGAGCCTACTTTCACTGTACAACCCCTTGCCTTATTTACAGCTATCGGCGGAGTTTGAACAGTTGCGGATCAACTACAAATTTGAGAACCTGCTCGCAAACAGGGAGAACAACTACTGGTCGCCGGCCCTGTTCTTCGGTTTGGGATACACCCAACAGTATTTTACGATCGGCATCCGCTACGACGTACTTTACGATAGCGGCGAAAGCATCTATGCCAATGCCTGGATGCCGTTCGTTCGGATATATTTCTAGGGATGTCTTTTAGGAATACTTCTGCTTCAACCAGACTTTCTGCAATTCCCGCTGCAAGATTAAAAAGGATACCTGGTCGGCCACTTCGACCACGTCGGTGACCTGAATGTCCTCAAAGGCTTTTTCGGGAACGTCAACGATGTAAAGCAAGTTCAGGTATTCGGGAAAGCGCTCCATGATCAAATGGTATATTTTTTCCCGAAGGACGGATTTTAGTTCATCGGGAGGAATCTTCGCATGCAGTTGGACGGGAACGTTCGCCAAACCAAAGTCCTTTTTCAACTGGGCCACCAATGGGGAATACAATTCGGCTTTCTGCGCATCTTGAAGCAGTATCGTGCTGTTGGGGAAGTTCATTACCATACTCTATGTACGGGAAAAGTTAGGGTTCGGTTCTTTGCGATTGTCCTACGGACCAAATCGGCGTACTTAGAACCAACCCGCACGAGGCTCAGGCCCTACCCTCCTTTACTTTCGAATTGGGAAGTACTACTTTTTACCTTGTTCCCGAATTTTAGTTGGGTTCCAAGTTTCATGGCATGGCGGCACCGGGTGCTGTTAAGAAAATCCATCAAAAAAACCTTCGCACTAGCCATTCCACCGACCGCCTATTGCTTATAGACCACCCCGTCTTTCATCACGAAGACGACATTTTCCAAGGTGTCCACATTGTTTTCGGGGTTTTCTTCGACGGCAACGATATCAGCCAGGAAGCCCGCTTTGAGTTGCCCGAGTTCCTTCCCCATACCCAATAGCTCTGCCGGTGTTACAGTAGCTGATTTCAGTGCCTCCATGACGGGCATGCCCCCTTCGACCATGTAGCCGAATTCCTTGGCGTTGAGGCCGTGTGGAAACACTCCGGCATCGGTACCGAAAGCGATCGGCACCCCTTTCTTATAGGCTCTTTCGAACATACTTTGAATCATCGGTCCGATTTCGGCGGCTTTTTTGGCCACGACCGGAGGAAAATAGCCATCGATCTTGGCCTTTTCCGCCACTTGTCTGCCGGCGGTGATGGTGGGTACCAAATAAGTGTCGTTTTCCTTCATCATCTCCATGGTCTCATCGCTCATAAGGGTACCGTGTTCGATGGTTTTAATACCTCCCTTGATGGCACGCTGCATTCCATCGTCGCCGTGGGCATGGGCAGCAGTCAGCATCCCGTAGTCCTTTGCGGTCTCGGTTATGGCCTTGATCTCCTCGACGGTAAATTGGGGATTTTGCCCACTTTTGGCTACGCTGAGCACGCCCCCGGTGGCAGTGATCTTTATCACATCGGCCCCGTTTTTATAGCGTTGCCGAACGGCCTTTCGTGCCTCTTCAGGAGAATTGACCACGCCTTCCTTGGGGCCGGGATCCCCGGTCAGGTCTTTACGCATACCATTGGAGGGGTCCGCGTGTCCGCCCGTCGTTGCGATGGATTTCCCTGCGGTAAAGATTCGGGGGCCTTCTACCCGATCGTTATCTACGGCCTTCCGCAACGCAATGTTGACGCCACTGCCCCCAAGATCGCGAACCGTCGTAAATCCCGCCATCAAGGTGCTTTTGGCAAACCCCACGGAATTAAAGGCAAGATCGGCCTCGTTGTTAGTGAATCGGTCAAGATAGGCTTTCGGTCCGGATTCGCTTTCCAGATGCACATGCATATCGATAAAGCCAGGGAGCACGGTCCTGTTCTTTAAATCGATTACGGTATCGGTTTTGGAACCGTTGACAAAACCGTCTTCAATACTTTTTATCCTATTACCGGAAATCACAAGGGTTTTTTCGGATAGCACCTCGCCCGATTCGGTATCGACGATACTACCGCATTGCAGGTACTTGTCTTGTGCCGATGCGGTCTGGGTGGAAGCAGTGAGGATTGAAAATAAGAATAGGAAGAGGATTGGTTTTTTCATTTTTAAACGGTCTTTTATTAAAGGTACAAGGTAATACATAAACTTAAAATTTATAAATACGCCATCCGATAAACTTACAACGGCATAACCTATAAGCGCATAAATTCGATCAAGACCTGATCTTCCGCTCCCAATCCCAAGCCGATTTCATGGCCTCGTCCAGCGTGTATTGGGCTTTCCATCCCAGCACCTCATTCGCTTTCGCAGTATCGGCATAGGCGGTAACGATGTCGCCAGCGCGTCTATCGACAATCCTATAATTCAGCTTTTTACCGGACACCCTTTCGAAACTTTCGATGACCTCGAGCACCGAACTCCCCTTGCCCGTACCTAGGTTGAACACCTCGTAATTCTCCAGGTTCTTATCCTCCAGCAAACGTTTCAAGGCCTGGACATGGGCCTTGGCCAAATCGACCACATAGATATAATCACGAATGCAAGTACCATCTTCCGTGGGATAGTCATCCCCGAAAACGGACAGTTCTTTGCGGAGTCCCACCCCGGTTTGGGTGATGAAGGGCACTAAATTCTGGGGCACTCCGATGGGCAGCTCCCCGATTTCGGCACTGGGGTGGGCGCCCATGGGGTTGAAATAGCGAAGGGCGATCGCGTTCAGGTTCGGAGTTACCAGACAGGTATCCCGGATGATTTCCTCCCCGATCTGCTTGGTATTTCCGTAGGGCGATTCGGCAGGTTTTACAGGAGCATTTTCAGTAATGGGCATCTCGTCGGCCTGCCCGTACACTGTACAGGAGGAACTGAAAATAAAGCTGGATTTCTCGTTTTTCGCTAGTTCCTTTAAAAGGTAGACCAAGGTTCCGATATTGTTCTCATAGTACAGCAAAGGCTTTTCAACGCTCTCCCCTACCGCCTTCGAGGCGGCAAAATGGATGACTCCTTCCAAATCGTCATGGCGTTTGAAGAAATCGGAGACCTTTTCGTTATCCTTCAGGTCCAACTTTTCGAACAGGGGCATCTTACCCGTGATGGCATGAATTCCCTCCAAAACTTTTTCTGAGGCGTTCGAGCAATCATCGATAATGACCACCTCAAAACCTTCTTTTTGCAGTTCTACTACGGTGTGCGAACCGATAAAACCAAGCCCGCCTGTTACTAAAATTTTCATATTATTCTCTTTCTGTTACCCTCGTACTTAAGCTCAAGACTCAAGCGCAAGTTCAGGAATCAAGCGCAAGTTCTCCCAAAATTTTGCTGGAGGACGCTCATTTAGTGTGAAGTTAAATTCCGTCATTGCCAGGTTCAAGGTCCTTTCACAAATTCGATGACCGTCTTGGTGATAAAGACAATCTGTTCGTTGTCCAATTCCGTATGCATCGGCAGGGAGATCACTTCCTTGACCAACTGGTTCGTTACAGGAAAATCGGCTTCATCATAGCGATCATCGGCATACGCCTTTTGCCTGTGCAGGGGAATGGGATAATAGACTCCGCAGGGAATATCGTTTTCCCCAAGATGTTTTACCAAAGCATCCCGTTTTCCATTGGTAACACGTAGGGTGTATTGATGAAAAACATGGCAATTACAGGTATCGCAGATATTTTCATCGCAAAGTTCGGCACAATAGTTCACGGTTTTCGGCACGATGATATGCTCTTGATCCTGTAAGGCCGCGGAATATCTCCGGGCCGCATCCCTCCTAGCATTGCAATATCCATCCAATTTGGGCAATTTCGCCCTTAGCACGGCGGCTTGAATAGAATCTAGCCGGCTGTTTACCCCAACGACATCGTGGTGGTAGCGTTCGTACATCCCATGGTTGACGATACCGCGCAGGGTATGGGCCAAATTGTCATCATTGGTGAAAATCGCCCCACCGTCGCCATAAGCCCCCAGGTTTTTGGACGGAAAAAAAGAAGTCGCTGCCACATGGCCGATACTGCCCGCCTTTCGAGTGCTTCCATCCTTAAAGGTATAATCGGCTCCAATCGCCTGGGCATTGTCCTCAATAACAAAAAGACCGTGCTTTTTGGCCAACGCCATTAGCGCCTCCATATCCGCACATTGCCCAAAAAGATGCACCGGAACGATGGCTTTGGTCTTTGGTGTAATCGCCTTTTTGACAGCTTCGATATCAATATTAAAGGTATCGGAATCCACATCGACCAATACGGGGGTCAATCGCAAAAGCGCGATGACCTCGACCGTGGCCGCAAAGGTGAAGTCCGCCGTAATGACCTCATCTCCCGGCTGCAACCCGAGTCCCATCATGGCAATCTGAAGGGCATCGGTTCCGTTGGCACAGGGAATGACATGTTTGACGCTGAGATAGTCCTCCAATTGCGTTTGAAAAGTTTGCACCTCGGGGCCGTTGATAAAGGCCGATGTCTCCATCACTTCGGCAATGGCCAAATTGACCTGCTCCTTTATACCTTCATATTGGCCGCCTAAATCGACCATCTGGATTTTCTTCATATCGCAACAAAAATACGAAACCCCTTAAAGATATAGGCGAAAGAAATGTATTTTAGCCTCCTTAAACCCATCGGCAGTGTACGCTATCTATAATCTGGTCGTCAGTATTTCGTGGTTCTTTCTTAAAATCCTGGCGGTTTTCAATACTAAAATCAAGCTTTTCGTAGCGGGACGAACCGTATCTTTCAAAAAACTTAGGTCAAGCCTCTCTAAAGACGATCAGGTTATCTGGATGCACGTGGCCTCGTTGGGGGAATTCGAACAGGGACTTCCGATCATCGAGGGCCTGCGTGCCGAATATCCGTCCCGCAAAATTCTGCTCACCTTTTTTTCCCCTTCGGGATACGAAATCAAAAAAAACACCCCGGCCGTCGACGTAGTCGTCTACCTTCCTATGGATACCCGGAAGAACGCATCCCGTTTTTTGGATATAGCACGGCCCGAGCTTGCCATTTTCGTCAAATATGAAATCTGGCCGAACTATCTTAGGGCCCTTGAAAAAAGGAAAGTCCCAACCCTTTTGGTTTCCGCCATTTTTAAGGACGAACAAATATATTTTAAGGGATACGGCGGTTATATGCGGAAGGCCCTGCGCCGCTTCGATCATTACTTTGTGCAGGATGAAGCCTCTCAAAAATTATTGGGATCCATCGAAATAAAAAACGTGACCATCAGTGGGGATACCCGCCTCGATAGGGTTTCGGAAATTTTGGACGCCGACAACCACCTCGACTTTATGCGGGCCTTTAAAAAGGATCGGCTCTGTTTTGTCGCCGGAAGCACCTGGTCCGAAGGGGAGTCCATTTTGATAGACTACATCAACCATGCCCCCAAGAACCTAAAGTACGTCTTGGCCCCACATACCATCAGAAAAGATAAGATATTGGGGCTTGCAGGCGCCATCACTAAGAAAAAGGTGCTCTACTCCAATATCCGCGAGCATTCCGCAGGGATCTTCTCGAACATCGACGGGCAACCCGTCGGAGATTGCGATGTTCTGATCGTAGATACCATCGGCCTGTTGACCAAAATTTACAGCTACGCCGATATCGCCTATGTTGGCGGAGGGTTCGCAACGGGGCTCCACAATACCCTCGAGCCTGCCGTTTTCGGGATCCCGGTAATCATCGGTCCGCATTTCAAGGGCTTTAAGGAAGCCGAGGACCTCGTGGCGCGCAAAGGAATCTACCCAGTGGCGGATCAGTGGGCGTTCGACGAATTCATGAAAAAACTGCTTGACGATCCGGAATTCCGGAAGAGAACGGGAAAGATCAATGCGGAATATATCGCTAAAAACAAGGGGGCCAGCGCTCAGATAATGACCTATATTCGTAAATTGCCATGAGAGGCCCCGCCTTGAAGATTTTACGTAACCACCAAACCCAATGCTATGAATTCCAAAATTCTGAGAATTTCTATGATTGCCGCCTTAGCGGGATTTTTGTTCGGTTTCGATACCATAGTCATATCGGGAGCAGAGAAAAAACTTCAGCTTTTGTGGGGCTCTTCCGATTGGTTCCACGGTACCATCGTAGTCGGCATGGCGCTTTGGGGCACCGTGGTCGGCGCAATTTTCGGCGGTATACCGACCAATAAAATCGGCAGACGAAACACTTTGATCTGGATCGGGATACTGTATTCGGTATCCGCCATCGGATCGGCCTTTGCCAATGATCCCATCGTATTTGCCGCCGCCCGCTTTATCGGGGGACTCGGGGTCGGCGCCTCGACCGTGGCGGCACCCGCCTATATATCGGAAATCGCCCCGGCAAAGGATCGGGGGCGTTTGGTCGGCTTCTATCAGTTTATGCTGGTTTTCGGAATCTTGATGGCCTTTGTGTCCAACGCCCTGTTGAGCAACGTTGGCGAAAACGACTGGCGCTGGATGGTCGGGGTCGAGGCCATTCCCGCCATCATCTACACCCTGTTCGTTATCTCGGTACCCAAAAGTCCCCGATGGCTGCTCACAAAGAATCGTACCGAGGAAGCCCGGGCCATCCTCGCCACGATCAATCCCCAACTGAGCGTAGAGAAGCTGAAGGCGGACATGGAAGAGGGCACGGACGAACACAGTAGCTCAGAGAACATTTTTATGAAAAAATACCGATTTCCACTGATGCTGGCCTTCCTTATCGCCTTCTTCAACCAATTTTCGGGTATTAATGCCTTTTTGTACTACGCCCCACGTATTTTCGAAGCGGCGGGTCTGGGGGAGAGCACTGCCCTCTTGAGCAGTATCGGTATCGGGGTCACCAATATCATTTTCACCTTTGCCGGCATCTTTTTAATCGACCGGTTGGGGCGCAGGCAGCTGATGTACATCGGCTCCGTAGGATACATCATATCGCTATCGCTGGTAGCCGCGGCGTTTATACAGGGATGGCAAGGTATGGCCGTCCCGATTTTCTTTTTTCTGTTCATCGCCTCCCACGCCATTGGCCAAGGTGCCGTTATATGGGTATTTATCTCCGAAGTGTTCCCCAATCATTTGAGGGGGTCGGGACAGGCTTTCGGAAGCTCGACCCACTGGGTGCTGGCGGCCATCATTCCATCGGTGATACCTTTTTTGTTCAGCGTAATAGGTCCCGGACCGGTATTCGCTTTCTTTGCCTTTATGATGGTGTTGCAATTGCTGTTTGTACGTTTCTTGATGCCGGAAACCAAGGGCGTATCCTTGGAAGAATTGAGCAAGCAGTTCCGGGGAAAGGGGGTTTGATATAGGCTGGGAAAAAAAGCAGGGAAATGAACAAGGAATAGAGAACAGAGAGCCGATAATAAAGGTACGGATCAGATGGTAGAAGACGGCAGTGGCTGACGAGGATGGCTGACGAAATAAAACAATCCACTCTGAACAAGGAAGTTCACAGCGATCAAAAATTAGTGGTCACCGTTTTACGGCAGAAACCGGCACTGCGCCATCTGGCTTCTAAAAAATCCCGTAACCTCCCTAATTTCATCGAAAAACCGAGCTCTTCAACGACAAAACACACTAAAAATGAGTCGGTTAATCGAAAAATATTCACAATCAACCATTAGCATCCAATTTTTCCGTAACTTGATGTAATCAATACTAATCATTATGGAACAAGAACTGAGTCCCGGTGTAAAATTGCTCAACAACTTTTTAAGGATAATGATATTCTTTCTGGTTTTGATTCTACTCGCGATACCCGTAGCCTTCATCCTATCCGTACTTGGAGTTTTTAACTAAGGGTTCGTCGGTGTACGCGCAATACAGCATGCAAAGTTTAGGTTCTTCCTGAGAGCCGGACTCTTGATGTGAAAAAAGCAATACAAAAAGACCCCGTTCATAGGGGTCTTTAATTATTTATATACCGTGGTCAAGGAGATTACACGGAAGGCTCCCAACCATCGGCGTACTCCCTCTTCCACCAATCCTGCATTACCTTATCGTTGTTCGTCACCTTTCCTGTTGCTGCATCTACCTGCAAGGTTTCTCCCGCATCCTGGGCCATATTGCCCAAATGGCAGAGCATGGTACTTACACTGGCATCGTGGATATCTGAGTGTAGGGATTTATCTTCCCGGATTGCCGCGAAAAAATTGCCGATATGGTTTGCGTCCAATCCGCCTCCTCCTCTGGTATTCGTACCGGCACTTTGGCTTCCACTCTCTTTTTCTTCCTTGATCAGTTTCCCGCCCAGATCATAAAGTCGGTATCCGTCACGCGCCAAGGTAATAATGCCTTCACTGCCATAAATGGTGGAGCCCCTACCTGGTTGATCGGGCATAATAACGCCCCGGCTGTGTCCCGTCCACGTAATAAATTTATCATCCGGATATTTGAAGGTCAGCTGCTGGTTGTCCACAAATTCCCAATCGTCATCGTAGGTATATTTACCCCCGAAGGAAGTAACGCTGTCCGGTAGTCCGACCCCCAAGGCCCATCTACAGATATCGATTTCATGGGTGCCGTTGTTATGCACTTCGCCGGTACCCCAATTACGGAACCAGTGCCAATTGTAAGGGTGGATGTTATCGCGGTAGTCTTCCCGTGGTGCGGGGCCCTGCCACATTTCCCAATCCAAGGTCGGGGGAACTTCGATTTTCTTTCCGGTTCCGATAGAGCCCCTATTGTTCGAATAATAGGCCTCGCCCTTATATACATCACCGATGATACCCTCGTTGATTTCCTTGACCGCCATGATGGACGTATTTGCGGAACGCTGCTGGTTGCCCATTTGTACTTTCTTGCCGTATTTTTTTTGGGCGTCGACCAAAAGCTGGTTTTCATGGGGATTATGGCTGCAAGGCTTTTCGACATAGACATGTTTCCCCGCCTTGAGTCCTGCTATGGCCATGGGCGCGTGCCAGTGCTCGGGGGTGGCGATAAAGATGGCATCGACATCCTTGTCCTCCAAAATTTTCCTGAAATCCTTCTCCACCTTGGGAATGTAACCGATATTTTTTTTGCACCAGGCATTATGCTCTTCTATAATGGTATCGTCTACATCACAACTATAGAGTACCTTGGCGTTCGGATCTTGCTTTATGGCCTCAAAATGGGCCTTCGCCCGGCTCCGTACCCCGATGACTGCGCAATTGATCTGGTCGTTGGCACCCCATACCCGGCGGTAACTAGAAAGCGACATAGCGTTCAAGCTACCTCCAAAAGCGATACCGGCGGCGCCGACAGACGCCTTTTTGATGAAATTTCTTCTATTTTCTGACATGATTTTATCCTTTTTAACGTGTTTACAAATTTTGGCCGTTCGATTTGAAATTCCGTTGAAAACAGCAAGCAGGGAGCTACGGTAATTTCAGTGCCCGGAAATCCTGAATGTCCAACCTGAAGTAGATCAAAAGATCAATCAAATTATTTACCTCAACTTCGCTGCTAGCCTGGAACGTGTAATCAGCTTTCCCGGTCCGCTTATTCATTTTCCTCGTTCAGCGTCTTGATTTTAATATTCCGAAAAGAAACCAAATCGCCATGGTCCTGTAGCAGGATATGCCCTTCATCGGATTCCCCGAAATTAGGCCATTTGTCGTATTTGCTTTCCGAGACCAGTTTTTTGTACTCGGGACCTTTGCGTTCGTATTCCAGCACTTTTACCCCGTTCAACCAATGCTCGACATGGCTGCCGTCAGATACGATACGCGCCGTGTTCCACTCCCCGATGGGATTTATGGGCTTGTCCGGATCGGCCTGAATCAAATCGTACAACGAGGCTACGGTACGGCTGCCTTCGTGATTGCCCTTTTTGGCATCGGGATGCCGCTCATCGTCCAAAATCTGATATTCGAGTCCGATAGACGAACCTGGCCCCCTGTTCAAATCGGTATCCACAAAATATTTGATGCCGCTATTGGCGCCTTCGGTCAGCTTGAAATCGACCATCAGTTCGAAATTCCCATACAGGTCCTCGGTCACGATGTCTCCGCCGGCGGCCGATTCTTCCCCGCCCGAGGACAGTACGCTCAAGACCCCGTCCTCGATTCTCCAGCCTTTCTCGGGAAATTCGTCGAGTCGGGCACCGCGCCAGCCGTCCGTGGTCTCTCCGTCCCAGAGCAGCTTCCAGCCACTGTCCTTTTCCGACGCGGTAAGCGTATTCTTGGTGGTAACCGGAGGAATGGGTGAGGTTTTGTTGTATTTGGACAGACTATCCGTCAGTATTTTGATATTTTTCCACATGATTTCCGTACCAGCCATGTTTTCTTTGGGAATACTGTGCACCTGTAAGGCAATAAACCCTTCCGATGTTTTGTCATCGATCAAGTTTGCCGCAGGCACCCCGTTAATCCAGGTCTGGATCGTATCGCCGATAGCTTCAATCCTATAATGGTTCCAATCGTTCTGCTTAAATGCTTGCTGCGCTTCGGGATTATCCGGCAGCGGATTGAGCCACCCCCGTCGCCCTTCGTCATAGATACCGGCACTCCACGCCCTATCGGAAGGATCAATTTCGATTTGGTAGCCGTGTACCCGCCCATCCCGGTACCATGGAAAACTATTGCTTCTAATTTGGATACCGGAGTTCATGGTGGAGTCCACCTTATAATCCAACTCCAAAATAAAATCCCCGTACATCTTGTCCGTAGCCATAAAAGAGTTTGGGGTGTCGTGGACCGTACTTCCAACAATCATTCCCTCACGGACCTCGTATTCGGCCTCGCCGCCTTTTTGACTGAACCCGTTCAAGGTCTCCCCGTCAAAGAGGTCCACCCAGGGTGTGTCGTCTTTAGGACCCTGATTGCAGGACAATAGAAAAACCAGCATAAAAAGGGAAAGTAAGCTCATGCGAGATTTTGTTTTAAAGATTCTCATTTTCATAAAATAGAAGGTTATCAGGTTAATTGATGCTGTGGACCCTGTTCCAAGGTGTCGGTTCAACCTTGATATTGTTGACTCGGCTTGAGTTGAACTATTACCTACAAAACGAGTTCACCGCAAAAACAGGGGAAGTTATGAAATTTGTAATTATTTTGCGTTTTATCACTAATTTTTCTTGAAAATTAACTTGTCCATATCACTTCGTCGCTATTCTTGCGATATGTTTATTATACTTGTTATCAAAACGTTACTACCCAAGCAATTTATATATTTTCTGGAAAAAGCAAAAATTATCATAACTTTTTACAAAAAATTATATATTCGTGGGAAATTACCTTGTTTTATTGCAATCATCTTATCCATTAACTGACATATCAATCTTTCATTAAATCTTTCACATGCAAAACACCAATACAATCCACCTGACGATGGTAGTCGCCATATTTTCGCTTCATACCACCTTCGCACAGGTATCGGGTACGGTAATGGACGAAAATAACGCTCCGTTGCCCGGGGCAAGTGTCGTCGTCAAAGGGACGGTGACAGGTACGACCACTGACTTTGACGGCAACTATGAAATTGCCGCCGACGGAACCGATAATCTAGTCTTCAGCTATGTCGGTTACAAGACCCAGGAAGTATCTATAGATGGCCGATCGACGGTCGATGTCCAGTTGGTGGTCGATGCGAGCCAACTTGAAGAGGTCGTCGTAGTGGGTTACGGAACCCAGAAAAAAGGCGAGGTTACCGGTTCGATCTCAACTATAGGTTCCGAATCCATCGAAAAGATTGCCACCTCGAACAGTGTCGATGCCATTAAGGGCCAAGTGGCAGGGGTCGACATTCAGGCGAACGGAGGCCGACCCGGTGAAAATTCAACGGTACGCATTCGCGGCCGGCGTTCTATTTCAGCGTCGAACGACCCGCTATATGTAATAGACGGCATCCCACAAATCAGCGGCAACGCTTCCGTGTCGGACATCAATCCGCAGGATATCGAATCGATGAACGTGCTCAAAGATGCCGCCGCCACCGCAATTTATGGGTCTCGGGGCGCGAACGGCGTCATACTGATCACTACAAAACGAGGACGCTTGGGCGCGGATACCAAAGTTCGATATAGTACGCATTACGGGGTGACCTCGGCAACGCGCTTAGTCGATATGATGAACGGGGAGGAATACGCCGCTATGAAACGTGAATCGCGACGCAGGGGAGCGAACGAGGGCGACCCGAATTGGAACGGTACCATTCCGGCCGACGAGGTAGTTTTTGACGATCCTATCGAACTGGAATCCTTGGCCCAGGGGCGATCGACCGACTATTTAGATTTGGTGCTGAACAACGGTTATCAGACCAACCATCAGGTAAGCGTCAGTGGGGGATCGGAAAAGACCAATTTCAATACTTCGGTGGGCTACTTTAATGAACAGGGAATCATCAAGACAATGGATTTTGAACGCTTTACCGGCCGGTTGAACCTAGATCATAAGATCAGCGATGTATTTAAGGTAGGTATGTCCTTTACCGTATCGCATTCCATCCAAAATTATGGATCGAACGCAGTGATGGGCGAAGCACTATCGAACAACCCCTTGGGGGTGCCCTACGATGAGAATGGCGATCTGCTTTTTTTGCCTACCAACGACGGTATCCGAACCAATCCGCTTAGTGAACTGGTGCCCGGCGCGTACATCGACGAACGCAAGGTCACCCGGATTTTCGCCCCGGTATATCTCGATATCAATATCGCCGAAGGTATCAAGTGGACCACCAATTTCGGTCCCGATATCCGGTATTATAGAAGGGGCGAGTTCAGGGGCAGCTTGACCAATGACAACCGCGGGGGACCGGGGGATGCCGAGGTGGAGAACATACAAAATTTCGGCTATACCTTGGAAAACATATTGAATATCAATAAGACCATAAACGAAAAACACAATATTGGGGTGACCCTGCTGCAGAGTATCCAGAGCTCGAGGGAAGAGCGCTTTTACAGTGAGGTAGCGAGCATTCCGTACGAGCAGCAGCAGTTCTATAACATGGCTACGGCATCGGTAAAGGGGGATATCGAATCGAATCTGGAGGAATGGACACTGGCGTCGTTTATGGGAAGGGTCAATTACGATTTCGAGGGGAAGTACCTTTTCCAAGCCTCATTACGGGCGGATGGATCTTCAAGACTGGCCCCAGGCAATCAGTGGGACTATTTCCCCGGTGTTTCGGCGGGATGGCGTATCTCCCAAGAGGATTTTCTGCAGAATTCCAACACGATTTCCGATTTAAAACTTAGGATATCGTACGGGGAAGTGGGCAACACCTCGGTAGATCCCTATCAGACCCAAGGTACCTTGACCACTTCGGATTATGCCTTTGGCGAAACCCCGGTATTGGGACAGCGCCTGGATAAGCTTTCCAATAATCAACTCGGGTGGGAGGTGTCCAAAACCATCGATGTCGGTTTTGACTACGGACTCTGGACCAATCGGGTAACCGGTTCGTTCGATTATTTTTCCACGGAAACAAGTAATCTGCTGCTCGAAAGGGCGCTATCTCCCGCCATAGGTTTTGACGACGTGTTCCAAAACGTGGGAGCCACGGCGACCAAAGGGGTCGAGTTCAGTATCAACGGAGATATCATTCGTAACCCGGAGGGCCTTAACTGGAACCTGGCATTTAACATCGCCAGCTACAAGGAAGAAATTACCGAACTACCCCTAAAGGACGAAAATGGGAATTCCCTCGACGATCTGGGCAACCGGTGGTTCATCGGTAGCCCGGTGAATGTCTTTTACGATTACGAGAAGGTAGGCATCTATCAAATCGACGAACAGGCCTTGGCCACCAGTGCGGAAAGCAAGGTGCCCGGAGAGATCAAGTTGGGAGACCAGAACGGGGACGGAATTATTACCGATGCGGACCGTATCATTCTAGGCACGGACATCCCCGACTATTACGGAGGTATCACCAATACCTTCAACTATAAGAATTGGGACCTGAGTTTCTTTTTCTACTTCCGGCAGGGACAGATGATACGCTCCCGGTTCCACGACAGCAATAACAACCTGTTCGGCCGATACAATAACTTGGATGTCGATTATTGGACCATTGACAATCCGACTAACGATCAGCCCAGGCCGAACCAGAACCAAGAGTTTCCCGAAAACTCTTCGACCCGATCGTATTTTGACGGCAGTTACATCAAACTTAGAAATTTGCAGCTGGGGTATAACTTTCCGAGTTCCTTGACCGAAAAATTGAACCTCTCGAACATGCGGCTGTATTTGGCCGGTCAAAACCTGTGGTTTATTTCCGATTATGAAACCTTCGACCCTGAAGTTTCCGAGGACAACGATGATGGAGGGGGAGGTGTATCGAGCAGTACGGTACCAAGCAACAAGATGTTTTCTGTGGGCCTCAACGTAACTTTTTAGATAATTTATTGACAAGACAAATAACAGTATTATGAATAGAAAAAAATTACTGATTTTGCCACTGGTGTTGTTATCCATCACCATGGCATGCGACGATTACCTGGAAGAGGAACTGGTCTCGGACGTCTCCGCAGGTCAATACTACACCGATGAAGCAGGTCTGGAAGATGCTTTGGTCGCTACATACTCTTGGCTGAAGGGATTCTACGGCCCCGAACGTGGCTTTACCATGACCACTTTTGGCACGGATATTTTCACCAACGGGTCCGACGGCAGTCATAAGGCCATCAACCTATATGACGGGTCCTTGAACGCCTCCCAAAGCTATATGAACGAAGCTTGGCGCGATTGGTACCGTGGCATCAATCAGGCCAACGCGGTACTGAACAGGGCGACCGACATCGAAATGGACGAGGCCAAGAAAACCTTGCGCCTGGCAGAGGCACGTTGGTTAAGGGCCTTTTATTATTTTGATATCGTACGTACCTACGGCGATGCATACCTGACTCTCGATGAGACCACCGGGGTAGAAACGGAGGTGGACCGTTCTCCTGCCTCGGAAATCTACGCGCAGGCCATCGTTCCCGATCTGGAGTTTGCGATTGCCAATCTAGAAAATCCGGGAGACACCGAATACGGAAGGACGCACAAGGCAGCAGCGGAATTTTTGTTGGCCAAGGTGTTGTTACGCCGCAGTTACACCGACTATGCCGCCGGCGATGATGCCTCTAGGGCAGAGACGTTGCTATCCAATGTCATAAACAATTACGGTTTTGAGTTATTGGATAATTATGGTAATCTTTGGGATATCACCAATCAAGAGAATTCGGAAATTGTCTGGAACCTCACCATTTCAAAGTCCGCCGTAGACGATGGCACCGATGATGAGGGCCACCGTGGTCATCTTTACTTTTTAATGGAATACGACAAGGAGCGGGGCATGTCACGTGACGTGGCCAATGGAAGGCCCTGGAAACGCTTTCGGCCAACGGATTTCTTTTTAGACCTGTTCAATAGGGATATCGATACCCGCTACGATCAAGGTTTTAAACATGTATGGTATGCGAATCAGGAGGTATCCGACGACCGGGGCAATTTGATGGTGGGCGATACCGCCATTTACATACCCGGACCCGGAAAGGATGTCAATTGGCCCCAAGCCAGAAAAGATGCTGCGCCCTATCTGGTATTTACCGAAGAAGATTACACCGAACGTATCTACCCGACCGTTAAGAAATGGCTGGACCCTACCCGTCCAGATCGTCAGAAGGAACAAGGACAACGGGATGTGGTCTTAATGCGCTTGGCGGATGCTTATCTTCTCAGGGCCGAAGCCAAATTACAGCAGAACAACCCCGGTGGGGCGGCCGACGATATCAACGTGGTACGTACCCGGGCCGCCGTCGAGGGGGAGGAGTCGGCCATGCAGATTACCGCGGCCGATGTGGATCTGGAATTTCTCCTGAACGAGCGTGCTCGGGAGATGTACGGCGAACACGCCCGATGGTTCGACCTGACCCGGACCCGCACACTGGTGGAGCGCGTGAGACTGCACAACCCGCAGGCGGCACCCAACATTCAAGATTATCATGTGCTGCGACCCATCGGACAGGATCAGATCGATAGAACCGTGGGAGGTTATCCCCAGAACCCGGGCTATCCGCAATAAAATAGAGGAACCATCTTGACCGATAACCAGCCTTGATCTGCGCTAATGCGTTCCGTTATTATTGGATGAAGCCCTACTTCGAGTACGTTGCAACGGGCCAAATATCATTAGAGAAGTTCACATCGGGGACTATTTTATCGGGATCAAGTTCTACGGTTTTCACCCTTTTGTCTGTTTCCAATAGGTAATTCCAGTCGTTGCCGCGCTCCCAAATCTCGACGGGCAGTTCTATGATTTCGGATGTATCGTCTTCATAACCGACGCTCATCTTTACCGGCATAGGCAAATCGCCTTTATTGGACAAAATGATGACGTAGTCTCCTTGATATGGCACTACGTTTTCAATTCCCAGGTCGATTGTCCCGGTGCCATAGAACCATCCTTTCCAGAACCACTCCAAATTTTCGCCGGCCACGTTGTTCATGTGATTGAAAAAATCGTTGGGCTGTGGATGCTTATACGACCATGTTTTTATATACGATTTGAAGGCGTTGTCGAACCGCTCCTTCCCCAGAATATACTCTCGAAGCAAAAGGAGACCTGTTGCGGGCTTTACATAAGCCGTCATCCCCAGGTTTCTGATGTCGACCACATCGGGATAAGTCTCTATTCCTTGACTGTCGGGGTCGAGGTACCAGTTGACCCTGTTCCGGGTCTGGTCGAGATTACCGGCATACTCCCCGTTATTGAACTGCTCGCTACTATAGTAATTAATAAAGGTAGTGAAGCCTTCGTCCATCCATGGATAGAGCCGTTCGTTGCTGCCTACGATCATCGGGAACCAGTTGTGTCCGAATTCGTGGTCGGTAACACCCCAAAGATCTTTACCCTTACTTTTCCAGCTACAAAAGCTGACCCCTGGATATTCCATGCCGTTGACTTCTGCGGCTACGTTTACCGCTACCGGATAGGGATACTCGAACCACATGTTCGAGTAGTTCTCGATCGAGTTTTTAGTGTACTCGGTGGACCTCCCCCAAGCGGCATCCCCTTTGCTTTCGACGGGGTAGACGGACTGCGCCAGGGCCGTCTTGCCGCTGGGCAGGTTGATTTTGGCCGCGTCCCAAATAAATGCCTTTGAAGATGCAAAGGCGACATCCCTTGTGTTCTCCATCTTGAAATGCCAGGTAAGCGTACCTTCTTGTTTTACCTTTAGTGAGGCATCATTGATCTCTCCGGGCTTTACGATAAATACGGTGGAATCACTTTTGGAGGCCTTGTCCATTCGATCACGCATGGTGGCCGTCATTACCTCATTCGGATTTTGCAAGGCTCCGGAAGCTACGACAATATGGTCGGATGGAGCGGTAATGTAGTAGTCGTAATCGCCATAATCGAGATAGAATTCTCCCGCCCCCAAATAAGGAATCACGTTCCAACCTTCGATATCATCTAAAACAGCGGCCCGGGGAAACCATTGCGCCATCGCGTAAATCGTACCGTTCTGTGTGTCTACCCGCCCCATTCGGTCCATGCCCTTGACAGGTATTTTATAGTTGAAATCCATGGACACCGTTCCCGTACCTCCGTTGGCGGGTATCGGCTCGTTGAAAAAAACCTGCATCCGGGTATCGGTGATGATATGTTCGGAAGAGCTGCCCCGCTTTACGCTGGCTTTCAAATTTGTGATTTCGTAACCGCCATCAATATCCCCGTTGTACCGGTTGCCTTGGATGGGAGTGGTCAGGTTTCCGCGTGAGGTCGGGGTGAACCGGTTCTGTTCCAGGTGCATCCAAATAAAATCCAGATTTTCGGGACTATTGTTGGTATAGGTCAGGGTCAATTTTCCGGTAATCGTATGCGCTTCGTCGTCCAAAGTGGCCCGAATCTCGTAATCGGTCCGGTTCTGCCAATATTCGGGACCCGGTCTTCCTGTGGCGGTGCGGTACCTATTGCCGTTCGGTTCCGTAAATTCCATGAATGGCGACTGATTGTTCGTATCCGTCTCCTGAGCTTGGACCATTTTTGAAGCCGCACAGCATAGCAGCAGTGCCATCGCGGCATTTTGCACAAATTTCATTGTATTCATAATTAAGTACATTTTGATAATTACGCTAGCCGCAAGACATTTTGCAGGCTGATCAACCTACAAAGATATATGTTTTCAAAGTTAAAAATCCTCACGGAAAAAGGAGACTTGTGCATATGGACGGGGAGACTTGTTTCCGCTGCCCGTTGGGATGAATCTGTCGTGCAGGCGGTTGGCATAAACTTCTCATCTCCCGATTTTCCTCCTGGTGGCGAACGTTTCAAAAAAAGACCTCTTATTTCCAAAAAGCCTTTACGTACAGATGGGGAGACTTGCCGAGGCTCCGCTCGGCATAAACGTCTCGTATCCCCACCTTCGCACGACCTGAACGTGTTTCACAAAAAAAGCCTCTCGTTTCCAAGAAGCTTTGCTGTACAGATGGGGAGACTCGAACTCCCAAGCCTTGCGGCACTAGTACCTGAAACTAGCGTGTCTACCAATTCCACCACACCTGCGGAAAAAAAATAATTTCAAAATCCAAAGCTCCAATTGGAAAGAAGTGGAGGATTTGATGTACGCTATGGGAACAACCGATGAAGAAAGCGCCCGGAGATTTCTAAGGATTCTATGTACCTCCAGGGTGGTGCATCGACTTACCCTACAGAATTGAATATTTTGGGTTATCGCTCGGCATACACCTTCCCTTCATTCAGATTGTGCGTCCCATTGGGATAACAAGCTTTTCAAAAAACTAGACCCCAAGTTTCCAAGAGGCCTATTGTGCGGCTGAAGGGAGTCGAACCCCCACACCTTTCGGCACCAGATCCTAAGTCTGGCATGTCTACCAATTCCATCACAGCCGCCGCTGATAATTTGCGCTCCACAAAATGAATTTTTGTCGAATCGGGTGCAAATATAAAGCAAAAATTGAAATCTCTAAATTTCCACGCCTTAAAAAAGTCCTTATTTTCGTATTTTTAAACTTCTGCACTAGAAAATCCAATTAATTCAGAATCGCTTCCATGCAAGATATCCAAGACTATATTTCCGAAAACAAGGCACGTTTTCTCGATGAGCTCATCCAACTTCTGAAAATCCCCTCCGTTAGCGCTGATTCCGCCTTTTCCCAAGACGTACTGGACGCGGCCGATGCCGTAAAAAATGCCTTGCAGGAGGCTGGCTGCGACACGGTTGAAATTTGCCAGACGGATGGCTACCCCATCGTGTACGGAGAAAAAATAATCGATCTAGATTCACCGACCGTACTGGTTTACGGCCATTACGACGTACAACCGCCCGACCCGATGGACCTGTGGAACTCCTCCCCTTTCAAACCCGTTATCGAAGAAACGGAGCGGCATCCGGATGGGGCCATCTTCGCCCGTGGGGCCTGTGACGACAAGGGACAGATGTATATGCATGTCAAGGCGTTGGAGTTTATGGTGAAGTCCGATCGGCTTCCCTGTAACGTAAAATTTATGATCGAGGGCGAAGAGGAAGTGGGCAGTAGCAATCTGGGGCCTTTTGTGGCCGCAAATCGGGATAAATTGTCCAATGACATCATCTTGATTTCCGATACGGGGATGATCGCAAACGACGTACCCTCGATTACCACGGGGTTACGGGGAATGAGCTACGTGGAGGTCGAGGTGACCGGCCCGAACCGCGACCTGCATTCGGGACTCTACGGCGGCGCGGTCGCCAACCCTATCAACGTTCTGGCCAAAATGATCGCGGCCATGCATGACGAAAACAACCACATCACCATCCCCGGGTTCTATGATAAGGTCGAAGAGCTATCCCAAGAGGAACGTGCCAAAATGGCCCAGGCTCCCTTTGATTTGGAGGAATACAAAAAGACCTTGGATATTTCCTCCGTTTATGGGGAAGCGGGATACACCACGAACGAGCGGAATTCTATCCGTCCTACTTTAGATGTCAACGGTATCTGGGGCGGATACACCGGGGAAGGCGCCAAAACGGTCATCCCCAGTAAGGCCTACGCCAAGATTTCCATGCGGCTGGTCCCGAATCAGGATTGGGAAGAAATTACGCAACTCTTTACATCCCACTTCGAAAACATCGCCCCTGAAGGGGTTTCGGTAAAAGTAACCCCGCACCACGGAGGCCAAGGTTATGTGACGCCCATCGATACTATTGCTTACCGGGCCGCCTCGAAAGCCTACGAAACCACTTTTGGCAAAAAACCGGTACCGCAACGCAGTGGAGGCAGTATTCCTATCGTCTCCCTGTTCGAAAAAGAACTCGGTAGCAAGACCATTTTGATGGGCTTCGGACTGGACAGCGACGCTATTCACTCCCCCAACGAGCATTTCGGGGTATGGAACTATTTGAAGGGCATCGAGACCATCCCGTATTTTTATAAGTATTTTACCGAGATGAAGACTTCCGATTCGGATAATTGAGTCTGCGGCGCCACCTATGAAAGATATTGAGGTTTAAGGAGCAAAGCCTAAGTTTTCTTCACGTATTTAGTGATGATTACAATATGCTGCCCATCGACCTTGCCCTCGATATATTCGGAATTTTCCGGGTCTAGGGAAATCCGCCTTACGGCAGTACCTTGCTTGGCGACCATGCTCGAGCCCTTGACCTTTAAATCTTTAATCAGTACTACGTTGTCACCGGCTTCCAAAACCACGCCGTTCACATCGCGGTGAACAATCTTTTCACTTTCTTCGGAAGCTTCTACGGTCTCCTCTCCGCTAGCTTTGGCCCACTGCAAGGTCTCGTCATCCAAATACATCATGTTCAACAGGTCTTGGGGCCAGTCTTGATCCTTCAAACGGGTCAACATCCGCCAGGCTACTACCTTTACCGCATCGTGCTCGCTCCACATGCTATCGTTTAGGCAGCGCCAATGGTTGGGATCCACGGTGTCGGGGTCCTCGATTTGCCCGACACAGGTTTCGCAAGCCAAAATACTGCTGTCCGCCCCTCCGTCGTTTACGGGCGGCACCTCATAAACCTGTAGGTTCTTTTCGTTACCGCATAATTCGCATTTGTTCCCGCTTCTTTCCTGAAGTGCTTCCCGCGTCGTCATTTGTATGGTTTTCGGATGCAAACATATTACTATTTAAGGTTCTGTCATTGTTTTCCGGTGAAATAAGGATGGTATTAATGTGATAAAAAGACGAAAAGAAGAAAGAAAGATAAAGAAGGGGATATTTTTTAACAAGCGAGGCTATCCCAAGTGAGAAAAGGCTTTAGCCTTATCCAGTAAATTCGTGACGAAACCCTTTTAATTAAGGGAAGTCGCCAAGTAGAAATATATCTAAAAAAAATAACCTCTACACTTGTAGAATTAAAATTTTTCTTCTATGTTTGTAGAACAATAACCTATAAATAGCTACGGCATGCAACTGTCAAAATCGGAAGAAGAGTTGATGAACATCTTGTGGAAGCAGAAAAAAGCCTTCCTAAAAGATCTGCTCGAAGCCTACCCCGAGCCTAAGCCGGCGACTACGACGGTGGCCACGCTCTTAAAGCGGATGGCGGACAAGGGCTTTATAGCCTACACCAGCGAGGGGCGCTCCCGTGAATACTATCCCCTGGTGAAAAAGAAGGTCTACTTCTCTAAACAGGTGAATTCGCTGATCAAGAATTTTTTTAACGACAGCCCCGGGCAATTTGCCTCCTTTTTTACCGAGGCCACGGACCTCAGCAAAGCCGAGCTTGAGGATTTGAAAAAACTGATCGACCAAGAAATCAAAAAACGATAGCCATGATCGTCTTCCTACTTAAATCGAGTGCTTGTTTGGCCGTTTTTCTGCTGTTCTACAAACTGCTCCTGGAAAAACAGCGCATGCATACTTTTAAGCGCTACTATTTATTGGCCGCGTTGGTGGTTTCCCTGATTATCCCTTCCCTTAGGTTTGTCGAGTACGTCGAGGTGCCCACCGCTGCCGTTCCCGTCGAACGTCCGGTCGGACGTACCGTTGCAGATGCAGACGTCCCGATAGCGACCGCAAGCAAGGAGGCTCAATTTTCTCAAATCTATTTCGAACAATGGACGACAGTACTGTGGACACTCTACGGCTTGGGCGTACTGCTCTTCGGATGGAAATTCCTGCTCAATCTTTGGAAAATCGCACATAATATTCGAAATAATCCGAAATTAAAAATCGATACCTTGATCAACGTACTGCTTAAGGATGCCGTGTTGCCGCACAGCTTCTTGAACTACATCTTTCTCAACCGGAGAGAATTTGAGTCCCGTGCAATCCCCAACGACGTTCTCGTGCACGAAGCTGCACATGCCCGGCAAAGACACAGTTTGGATGTACTGTTCGTCGAACTGCTCCAGGTCCTGTTCTGGTTCAACCCACTGATTCACCTTGCCAAAAAATCGATCCGCCTCAACCATGAATTTTTGGCCGACCAGGCCGTTCTCGAGCAAGGGGCCTCCGCCCCACGCTATCAAAATACATTACTGGCCTTCGCTTCATCAACGGAGGACAAAAAGCATCAGCCATCGATGGCCAATGCCATCAATCATTCATCTTATTCATCAATCAAAAAACGTTTTATCGCCATGAAAACACGAACCTCGAAGAAGTCGAATTTGATCAGAAGTATTTTGATATTGCCCTTGTTCGCTCTTTTGCTGTATGGATTTAGTGAAAGGGAAGTTCGGGAAGTAAAGACTCCTAAAATAGCTCTCGAAAATTCCGTTCAGGAAAAATCCCATCAGGAAGGCGCAACCGAAAAGCAGCTGGCCCAGTACAATAAACTGGCCAAAAAATACAATGCACTGCCAAAACCAGCTAGGGCCATCCCATCGGGGGATTTGAAAAGCTTGGAAACCATTTACAGAACCATGTCGGAAAAGCAAAAGGCGGAAGTCCTTCCCTTTCCAGAATGTCCCGATCCCAAAGTATCCGACACGGATAATTCGGACTTTGAAAAACCCCTTCAAGAAAATTCCCTTCAAGAAGGCGCGACCAAAAAACAAATCCGCGAGTACAATAGATTAGCGGAAACATACCATGAGATGTTAGCTAATAAGGGAAACATACACATCAAAAAATCGGATGTTGACCGTTTGGAATTTCTGTACGATCTTATGACAAAGGAACAGCGGGCAGATGCCGAACCTTTCCCCGATTTTCCGGAGCCGCCGGAGGCGCCTGAACCCCCTGTGCCACCGAAAACACCTAATGAGCGAACGGTGGAGACCAACGTTGAAGTGAACGAGCAAAAGGTAGAGGAAATCATTGAAAATCAGGAAATCTTTGACGAACTGAGCCATAACATCTATTCCCGACCTGACGGAACACAAAGGTTCGAAGCCATGGTACGCCAGCAATCCGAATTACAGGGACATATTAAAGCGATAGAGGAAAAGGCAGTAGAAATGGCAAAAGGAGAAAGGCTTAGCGAAGAAGAGCAAGCAGAGATGCAAGAGCATATACAACGGATAAGAGAGCAGGGCGCCAACATGAAAAGACACCTGATGCACTTGGAACGACAAAAGACTAAATTAGAGAACATGCATCACAAAGTGGAGGCTAGAGGACCATCGCAACCTCCTTCACCACCCAAACCCATTGCGCCAAAATCGTCCCTAGAGCTCCTCGAAGAATTGAAAGAAGACGATGTGAGGATAATCTTCGACGGCAAGGAAATCAGTTACAAGGAAGCCAGACAACTGTTTAAGAAGAATACCTTTCTCCGAATAGATGTCCGAAAAAATTCCGAAAACAGACCGGTGCTAGAGGTTTGGACGGAATAGTGCCCCTTTCGACCATAGGCAACACGCTCAATTCCCCCACATCCGGTCCCAAAGGGCGGCGAGCAATTTTTTGGCATCGCGTTCGGACTTTTCACTTTCCCGCACGTGGAGTCCATCTTCACTTTTAGTCAATTCATAACTAAAGACGAAGCGGGTTTCCCGAGGGTCCAGACTCATAAGGCCAAAACGCAGATCATTAAAGTACAGCACCCCCTCATCTTCCGAAATCGTAAACCAATCTTCCGCAATTTTGGCGAGACGTTTTACTTTGTCGTTTTCCTTGAGCGGCCCTAGCAGCTGACGGTTCTTCGGGTAGGCGGTAAAATCGATTCCCTTGGAATCAAAAAAGGAATAATTACCGATCAGGTAGGCGTCGCCAACGTCGATATTGGCCGTCCAAAGTATGGTGCTAAGGGGAGCGGGGCGGGTATCGATGGCTTTGTAATCGATTTGTTGGGCCTGCAGGCTGTCAATGAATTTGTTATAGGCGAATCCCTTTAGCACGAGGGTAAGCAACAGATAACTACTGCTTACCACCAGGCCGATACGGTTGTAACGGGCACGTTTTGGGGAGGTTCGTTTTTGACGCATCGCCAAAATCAGGAATGCCAAAAACGGGAAGGTGTACAGCGGATCGATCACAAAGATACTCTGAAAGGCCAATCGCGTTTCGAAAGGCCAGAACAGCTGCGTACCCCAAGTGGTAAAGGCATCCAACAGCGGATGGGTGAACAGTCCCCAAAACATCAAAAGCGTCCAATCTTTCCAGGTAGCCTCGCTTTTCCTTTCGATTTTGGAAATGATCCATCCAAAAATGGGTGCGAACAGCACGGCAAAGAAAATGGAATGGCTAAACCCGCGATGCCATTCCGTGGCCGTTACGACATCCGTAAAATTGCTGGACAACACATCGAGGTCGGGAACCGTACCGGCGATTGCCCCGTACAACATGGCCTTGTTCCCGACTTTCTTGCCTAAAACCGCCTCCCCGACGGAAGCGCCCAATACGATCTGTGTTAATGAATCCATATGTAAAGTTCAAGTGCAAGTTCAAGACTCAAGCGCGGAATTCCCGACTTCCGTCTTCCATCTCCCGTCGCCGTCCTCCGTCTCACGTCCAACGTCTAAAGACTAACGACTAATCCACAATCTCCATCTTCCGAAGTAAAAACGACGCGTTCATGTTCTGGCAAATACCTTCCTTGAACTTGTAGTCAAAATGCAGCTCATTATCGATGATTTCGGCGTCGAAATAATGGTTCTCGATTTGGGGATGGTCTTTAGCGACCTCACAAAGGCTTAGATCATGCGTCGCGATGATTCCAGTGGATCTCGAGGCAACAAGACGTTCGACGAATTTTCGGCTTCCCTTGGCCTTATCGGTGCTGTTCGTGCCTTTGAGAATTTCATCCAAGACAATAAAATAGGTGTCCCGCTGCACCTCGTCCACAATAAACTTCAACCGTTTCAGCTCCGAAAAAAAGTAGGATTCGTCATCGGTCAAGGAATCTGTCGTACGTATACTGGTAATCAGTTTTATGGGTGAATATTCTACCTCGGAAGCACAGACAGGCAAGCCTACGTTGGCCATCACGATTTGCAGCGAGGCAGTTCGTAAAAAGGTGCTTTTACCCGCCATATTGGCGCCGGTGATGATAAAGAACTGTTCTTTTTTAATTTGGAGGTCGTTTAAAACGCTTTTTTCGGGATGTAACAAAGGATGGCCCGCTGCTTTGGATTTCAAAACTATTTCCCCGGAGGATAGAACGGGATACGCGTATTTGGGATGGTTAAACGCAAAATTGCCCAGACTGTTGAACGCGTCGAAATGGGCGATGGTCACGAACCATTTCTCGACGGAGCTGCCGTGTTGCTGAATCCAGTTCTCGATCCGATAGCAATGGTGAAGGGTCCGCAGAAAATATCCATTGGCCAAAAACAGATACACCACGTTGTTGTTCTTATCGAGACTATTCAACTGATTGGCCAACTTTTTTATTATTTCCGAGGTTCTTTGGGTTTCGCCCACCACCGCGGCCTTCCAATTTTGAAGATAGACGGATTTAAATTCCGTCTCCTCCAAAAGCGTCAAAAGCTTGTTGTACTGTTGAAATGTACTTTGGACTCTCGTGGCCTCGGCGGTCAGACCGGTTATCTTTTTCATATACATACCCGAGATGGCCAAACCGATGAACAGATTTAAAAGCAGCAAGGAAAAAGTGACCAAATCAATAAAATAAAGTACTAATACAATCAAAGAGATTACTGAAAAAATCCAGGGGGCAATTTTCATTATTTTCGGTACAAATGGGGAATACGAGGTCAACCATTGCACGATACGCTCCGAACCCGTTTCCGCTTTGGTCAACGAGGCGATAGCCGAAAAATGCTGTCGCCATTCGGGCATCGCCGCCAACTCTTGGATAGCTTCCTGTTTTTGGGGGATGTTCACTATGGAATTTTCCATCAGCAACCCGGCAAAGGTTTCGCTGCCCTGCCCTAGGGCCGTCCGGTTGGCGTACTGGTAGAAGGAACCTCTTCCGAAAAGGTCGATATCATGACTAAAATAATGGTCGGGATTTTTGAATTCGTTGCCTTCCGGAAGTCCTTGGAAGTCGCGCCGAAGCACCCTGAGCTCCGTCTCGTTGATCTGTACCAAGGCTTTTAGCCTATCCCGCTCGTACTGTAGGTTCTGATGCCGGGAAACCAGGAACAGAAACAGCCCCACGGTCATCAACACAATGGCCAAAACCCATTTGAAGTTCCCAAACACCAAATAAACGCCCAAACCCGCTGCCAAGAACACCGCCAATCGAATCATGCTCGAAGCGAAAAGTCGCTTCTGTAGTCGGGAAAGTTCGGCCGAATAGTTTTCGATCTGGTGTTGATAAAAGGAAACAGGGTCTTGCATTCGGGGATTCGAAATTAATGAGGCGCAAAGATAAGGTTTCCGTCGTAGCCCCTATAGTGTTTAGTTTTGCGATCAAGCCTACGGCCCCTTAATCAATTGCGTCCAACTCCCTCTTGGCTCTTTGCGTCAGCTTGGCGACGACCAAATCATAGGAATGGTCGACCAGTTCGACAATCAGCTTGGGCGAAAGATGATCGAGATAAAGGGTGTTCCAATGTGTCTTGCTCATATGGTACCCGGGAACAATATCGCCATCGTGCTCTTCCCGGAGTGAAATGGCCCGTTCGGGATCACATTTCAAATTGACCTGGGGAGGAAGCCTTTCCAACGCGCTTAACGCGAACATCTTGCCCATAACCTTAAAGACCAAGGCATCGGGACCGAAAGGCAGTTGTTCCGTCACGCCCTTTTTGGAAAGACAGTAGTTTCGGAATTCCTCTATGTTCATATTCCCTGCGAGTCGTACACGATCACCTTCTCCCATAACTTCTCGGATTCCTCTACGAAGCGTTTATGAGGGGGTTCGATCTGATATTCCTGCTGCGCCTCGGCGGACTCAAAAGTGACGATCAGCGAATAGGTGAACGACCCATCGACCACATCGCGGCTAGCTCGGGGCGGTTTTCCGATAAAGCGGGTCTTGGCGTAGGCCGAATGGTCCAAAAACCGTTTCAGGGATGTTTCGAAGGCCGTCCGGTCTTCTTCACTATCGGGATTTTTCAGCCAAAAATAAACGGTATGGGCAAAATTGGGGTCGAATTCTTTCATTTGTACTGTACTTTTTTTGTCATTCCCGCTTTCGTGGGAATCTGTTTCTGTTTGGCCGTAGGTCGCTATGGAAAAGGTTAAAAATAATACGGCAATTTTAAAAGTTCTCATAGTTTTGTGTTTGTATTTGCGAGCGAGGCGAACCCATTTGGCAAACCTTTTAGAAAGCTCGAAAGATTGCAACGTCGCGCTCACCTTGTTCTAATTTTTAGATCTTTGCGCGCTCCTCGCAACTGCCTGTTCTTAATTACTTTTCTATTAGCTGCTTTTGTTCCTCCGTAATCTCCAGCGCCGAATAGTCCAACTTCCAACCAATGGTCTCCACAATATTTTCGATAAGTAAGACAGCCTGTAGGACTTCCTTGCCAGCGGTTTCCATCAAATCGCTTTCGGGCACTTTTTCTCGGATGTGCTGCTTGGCCTCCTTGTTCAGCAGGGTCAGATCATCCGAGGAAAAAAAATTGAACATCCCGCTTCGGATATCATAAAACTGGATTTCGGGTTCAATGGACAATATCTCGGGTCGGGGAAACTTCCGCATTATGATCTTCTTACTTTCGGTATCGGCCGTCAGCTTCACTTTCTTCAAGTCATAGCCAATCTGTACCTTGGCATTGATAATCAGCAACGCCTTTTTTTTACTGCCCACCAAGCTCATAAAATATTCCTTGATATTCTCGTACCTGTAGATCTCGGCAAAATCGCCCTCTACGGTCACCAGCTTGCAGACGCTACGAATTTTGTCCAACAGTACGGTGGACTGGTGTTCGGTGATCTCCTTGCTTTTTTTCTTTCGGAGCAAGGTATAGACCCAATACGTAACAATCGCACCGAGTGCCAAGCCAAGAAATATGTCGAAAACACTATCCATCTTTCGTTCTTATTTTGCCCAAGTGTGTAAAGGCAAATCCTTTGTCGTATTTAAGGCCATAACCAAAAACCCGGTCCATTGCGGAATGCGAAAATAAGATGATTCCTGTCAATTGCCATAAAGGTAACGAAAGATAATTTCCTAAAAGGTACACGGCGATGGCCACCCCTTTATGATGAAAAAGGTTATAACCGACCGCTCCGATTTTATTTCCGAACAGATAGCCGATCATCCCGATATCGGGTGCCAGGATCAAAACCAAAAACCACCACCATGCATAATCTAACATCCCAAATAGGTATATCCCTAAGACGAACATTAATATCTCTTCAAGCTTTAATAGGGCTTTCATTCCTCCGAAATTTGATATAGAACCGGTCGGCTGGGGCTGGCATCGTTCTCGAAGGCTGCGACCTGTAGGTTTAAGAGGTAGGGTCCGTCCGTAATACCGTCAGGAACGTAAATCAGTTCGGTGATCGTGGCCTGTTTGCGCAAGGTACCGTCGAAATTCCAAAATGCTTTATGGGCCCTAAGGGCCCCGTTATCGTTTTCACGGTCTATGGAGGGCAGGTCGATCAAGAGGTGTTCGACCCCAATTTCCAAAAGATAGGCGGCGGCCTCTTCCAACAAATAGGGGGGATTGGTACCGGAATACTGCCGAGTCAACTTACTGCGGTCGTTCGGCAGGGTCCTGATCACTAACGCAGAAATCTCGGTCGATCGCGCCTTCTTCAGGGCCACCTCCAAAATATGTTTCGATAGTACCCATTCGTCGTTTTGCAGTTCGGGCGCCACGGATATCAGTTCCGCCAAAAAGAAAAATCGGTCCAGGTTTTGGTTGACGGAATGGAATTCCTCCGTGATATGCCCCACACATTCGGTATGGGTGCCGTGCGCATGGGGATTGAAGGCAATATCGTTGAAATTGACGGATGCCCCTTCGGATACCTTCCCAATGAAGTCCCCATCACGATGGGGTGTTATTTTTGGATGCGGCAGTCCCCAGGCAGCTACGTTCTGTTCTTCGCCGCGGAGGGGGATGGAGATGTCGAGAGGAAGTGAGAGATCGATTTGGAAACTTTCACCATCATATTGTATGGAAGTTTTCATAGAAAATGCTATTTAAAATCATAATTACAAGCATTGCGCGGATATCTGTTGAGCATTGTAGCGTTTTAAACAGATTGCAGCGTCGCGTTAACGCTGATACGAGGTTCAACCTTTCCAGCCGCTCCTCGCAATTACTGACCCAAATTTAGCATAAACAGATTACTTGCGATCCCATCAGCTAAAAAGCGTCCTTTTTTGGTGGTCAGCAAGAGGTCGCCATCCAAAAACAAAAGTTGTTCCTGCAGATGTTTTTCGGCCTGTCGCAGGAGATACTCGCGATATATTTCCCCATGATCCGATGTAATTTTATCCATAGAAACGCCCCACATGGTCCGCAGTCCGGTCATGACGTACTCGTTGTATCGGTCGGTGGTCGATAGCACTTCCGTTTCCATGGGGAGTACGCCTTCCGCTATCGCTTTCAAATATTTGGGATTGTTGTTGATGTTCCAGCCCCTGCGCTGCCCGTCATAGGAGTGCGCCGAGGGCCCGATACCAATGTACTTCTTCTGCTGCCAATAGGCCGTATTGTTTCGGGAAAAATAGCCCGGCATGCCGAAATTGGATATCTCATAGCTCTCGTATCCCGCCGCTTCCAAGGTTTCCGAAAGGATGTGAAAATGTTCTTCCGCCACGGCATCGTCCACGTTCTTTACGACCCCCTTTTTGATAAAATGGGCCAAGGCGGTGTTGGGCTCCACGGTCAGCGCATAGCTCGAAATATGGGGTACCTGTAGGGACAATGCCTTCTCGATATTTTGCTTCCAACGTGCGTTCGACATATCGGGAATACCATAAATAAGGTCGATGGATATGTTGTCGAAGTGTTTTTTGGCGGCTCGGATGCAGGCTTCGGCCTCTTGGGCATTATGGGCGCGGTTCATCAGTTTTAGGTCCGTCTCAAAAAAGGATTGGACCCCGATACTAAGGCGGTTGACCAGAGATTCGCCCAAGGCAGCGACTTTTTCGGGGGACAGGTCATCGGGATTGGCCTCCAAGGTAATCTCGGGGGTATCCGATACGTCGTAATGGGCGAAAACCGCGCCGATGATGGCCTGTAATTCATCCAAAGTAAGCACACTTGGCGTTCCTCCCCCGAAATAGATGGTTTCGACAAGCTCGTTGGCGAACTCATCCTTCCGCAACCTCAACTCATTCTTCAACGCGGAAACCATCTCCTCCTTTTTTCCCATGGAAGTGGAAAAATGGAAGTCGCAGTAGTGACAGGCCTGCTTGCAGAAGGGGATATGGATGTAGATGCCGGACATTGTTCTATAAATGTATCAGTATATCAATGTGTAAATGTACCAATTACATTATCGAAATATAAATGGTATGGCATTCGCTAAAAAAATGATGTTCGCTTCACTTTTTGATTCTGGAATCGTTCTGCTTCACGAACGCCTCCCAGCCGGAGTAGCTCTTTCCCGTCGAGATACGGCCCTGGTTGTAAAAGTGGCAGACCGCCGCGGCGAGTCCGTCCGTACTGTCCAAGTTTTTGGGAAGGGATTTTAGTCCCAAGGTGCTTTGTAGCATCTTGGCGACCTGTTCCTTGCTGGCGTTGCCGTTGCCCGTGATGGCCATCTTGATTTTTTTTGGTAGATACTCGGTAATGGGAACCTGTCTTGATAGTCCCGCTGCCATGGCGACGCCTTGAGCGCGGCCCAATTTGAGCATGGACTGTACGTTCTTCCCGTAAAATGTGGCCTCTATGGCGATTTCATCGGGATGGTATTTATCGATCAAATCGACCGTACGCTCGAAAATGAGCTTCAGTTTTGTGTAGGGGTCTTTGTACTTGCTCAGAAGGAGTTCGTTCATTTGAAGGAACACCATTTTTTTATCGACCACCTTGATCAAGCCGAAGCCCATGATGGTGGTGCCGGGATCGATGCCGAGTATGATTTTTTCGTTGCTCAAAAGAAGTTGTTGGTTAAAAGAGTTATGGTCTGTTTAACGAAAGAGCCTGCTTGGTTTAGGATTTGATTGTTTACATAGACCATCTATCCCGTTTGGTTTAAGGTTTAATCGCTACTTCGTGGCTGTTCAAGGTTCAGGGTCAGAGCGCATATTTAACCTTAAACCTTGAACACTGCTTAAATATGATTGAACCTTAAACGATTGCTGGCAAAAGGATTTTAACGGCCGCAGGCCACCCCTAAAATCACGTAAAATTTTATTTCAAATTTTCAAATCGGCACATTTTGAATCAAGTTACTGCAACACAATAGGTATCCGAAATTTCGCGCTGACCGGGATGCCGCGTTTCAGGGCCGGTTCGATTTTCGGCAGGCTGTCCAGGCTTTTTTCGATATGCTTTCGAAAATCGGGCAGCTGGTTCTTGATCTGCTCGTCGTTTTTGATGTTTATCAAGGTGATGGCGCCCGTATCCTCCATTCTAAAATCTACAAACAACGTATCTTTTATATCTTCTTCCAACACTAGGTTGGATTCCTGAAGGGTCTGGGAAAAATGGCGGAGCAGGGTCTCCATAAAGCACCGTTTCTGTTCCGGTTTGTCGGCCAGTTCGTCACAATCGGCGAACAATGGATATTGGTCCACATCTTCCCAATCGATGGACTTCATTTCTCGGTCCACCAATTCTTGCATTTTTTTCTCCCGTTTGGCCGGGCCGTTACAGGCGGTCAATAGGCATAGCAAAAATAAGATGGGAAGCTTCCGCATTACCTTGATTTATTGGGCGGAAATTACGATTTTTTGACGGATTAACGACGAAATGTAGGAAAAGAGGGCGGTTTGTAAGTCCCGCTAGTTATCCCTAAAATGAATCGCCTCCCTAAGTTCCTCAATTCGTCGGGTGGCTATTTTTGAGGTATAGGGACTTGTTTTTCCGAACTGCATGATAAAGCTTTCGTAGTACTTTAATTTGGTTTTCGGGTCTTTGTACAGCTGATCGGCCAAGGTGCAGATGTTGAAGTATATCATTTGGTCGGATGGGGTTTCTTTATGTGCCATTTTGTAATATTCCAAGGCGGACTTCAAATCGTTTCGATCCCGCGCCAAACCTGCCAGTGCGCTATAACCCTCCGCAAAGACCGGCCGCTGCACGTCCATCGCCTTTTTGATGTAGATTTCGGCGCTGTCGGGCTGTTTGTTCCTTCGGTAGGTTTCGCCCAGGCCGAAATAGGCGTCGGAGTTCGAATCGTCGAGGGCAATTAGGGTGCGATAGGTTTCCTTGGCCCTTTCGAATTCCCAACTTTTGTAGTAGCAAAATGCCAATTTTTCATAGACATAGGGCTGGGTTTCCCCAAGTTCCAGCACCTGCTCGAACCAGGGAATGGCTTTTTCGTATTGGTTATCGTTGAAGAGAATCAGGGCCTTAAGGTTGATGAAGGACACATCTTGTTCGTAGAACCAGAGTCCGGCATCCACATATTGCAGAGCTTGATCCCTTTCCTGTTGTATCGTAAAGTATTTGCCCAATCGAAAGAGGCTGCGCAAGTGGGTACTGTCTATTTCGATTGCCTCTTTAAAGGACACCAGACTGCTGGCAGGTTGATCCAATTCCCGAAACGCCTCCCCCAAATAGTAGTGGTATTCGGGATTATCACGGTCGCTTTCGACCAAATGCGCAAAGCGTTTTCGGGCCTCTTCGTACTTATTTGTTCGTAAGAGCAGCTTGCCGAGCTCGAACGCCGCCACCTGGGCATCGGGTTCCCGATCGACCACACTGCGGTATTGTACGATCGCTTTTTCGTAGTGGCCAATGGCACTGTACGCCCTTGCAATCTGTAAAGCCGCGGCCACGGAACCCTCTTCCGCATAAACATTGATGGCCTTGGTATAGTTTCCGGTGGCGTAGAGGCTGTCGGCCATCACACCATTATCGGGCTGGGCCGATACCTCGTGCCCTGACAGCAGTGTACATAGAAATAAAAAAACCAATTTTTGTAAGTCCAAATAGCGGTTTGCAATATCGGTGCTCATCAAGCAAGCAAAAACCATCTGCTTCATGCTATTCAGGTTGTTTGCTTTTGGTTAGCTCGATGGCCTTTTCCAGAAACCCGTCCTTACCCAAACCGATTCCGTCCACCGTTTTGTTAACATACACGTCGGGTTGTATGCCGATACCGTGATGTTGTGAGCCATCGTGTTTGACCACTTTCATTCCCGTCCATGTGATTCCATAGCCCCCGGGAAGATTGAAGGAGTTCACATTGCCATTGGTACCGGCGGTAGGTTGGCCCACGATCGTGGCCAGCTCATAGCCTTCGATATATCCCATAAAGCTTTCGGCATAACTGATGGCCTTACCGTCAATGATGAAGATAATCTGCTTATCGCCCAAATAGGCGGGGAAAACAACGAATATTTTTTTCATGATTAGCGTTAGTTTGCTATAAGTTAAGCGTATATCATCACAGCACGGACAACTTTAACTTGCTTTGCACAGGTCAAATCTAATGGGTAGCGCAAATGGCACATTGACCAATTCACCCTTATGATTTCCAGGTTTCATCGTGGGCAACAGCGTTATGATACGCCTCACTTCGTCTTCAAGCAATTGATGGGAGCCCTTTGTCATTATATTTTCTATGGCACCCGTCTTACTAATCGTAAACAAAACGGAGATCATGCCTTCAATCTCTTTTCGCTCTGCCTCTTTTGGATATCTAAAATTCTTGCTGATGTGCAGTTGCAGGCTATTCCTAAAGCAGTCCCTTTTGTTCCCTGCTTCTTCACATCCCGGAAAAATAGGGACGTGATGCACTACCGCGAAAGGAACGGTTTCGCCATCGGCCAAGGCCGGTCCTTGACCGTCGAGTTGCTGCGTTTGCGCCCCGGCATTAGTGTAAAAAATGAGCGCTATAATGAATAGTATATTTTTCAATTGGCTACCTTAATTTAAAGTTAATGGGAATCGCAAAGGGAACATTAACGTTCTTCCCGTCTTCGCTTCCCGGCTTCATTTTTGGCAATTGTGATATAATCCGTGCGGCCTCATCCTCCAAGGAAGCATCGGGGCCCCTTGTCGCTATGTTGGTGATGTTGCCTACGGCATCGATCAAGAAGAGGATGCTGACCCGGCCTTGAATGTTCTTCTTCTGCGCCACTTGGGGATACCTGAAATTGTCTGCGATGTGTTTTTGGATCTTTTCCTGAAAACAGGCACTCGGGTCGGAAGCATCCTCGCAGCCAGGGAATACTGGAACGTTCTCCACTTGGGCAAACGGGATGCCGTTTCGATACTTCCTTTGCATATCACCCGGCATTTCGCTAATCTGCTCTTCTTGTAACGTCACGTAATTGGCATCTTGGGAATGTGGATTAAAACCGGCTTGTTGTAATTTAAAGGTAATGGGAATAGAAAAGGGGACGCGAACGGGCTTTTCCTTGGATTTTCCCGGTTGCATTTGCGGCAATTTCTCGATTATCCGGACGGTCTCGTCCTCCAAAAGAGGATGGGGACCCCTTTTTCGGATATCGGTGATTGCTCCTTGTTCGTCAATGGTGAACATGACCGATACCCTACCCTGAATACCTTGTTTCTGGGCATCATCGGGATATCTGAAATACTTGCTGATGTGCTTTTGCATTTTTTCCTGAAAACAGGCGCGCGGATCGGCCGCATTTTCGCATCCAGGAAATACCGGGACTTCTTCGACCACACCAAAGGGAACACTACCTCCGTTACCCGATATTGATATTCCCTTTAATTTCGTGCCCATAAGGTTGAAATCTTCATCAAGGATATCTGATTTGACAGTCATTCTCGCCTTTATAGGAAATCCGTTGGGCCCTGAAATCACCGAGCCCTGCTTTAAAGGTTTTGAAAATATAATTTCTGTATTGGTATCCTTGAGGAGTAATTCCCAATCCTGCGGTTGTTCGGATAGGTCGATCAATCGTGTAAAAACCTTCTTCTCTTCTTGTAGGTTAAGGTTTTCGATATCTCCCACGGTTATTGTTTCATGAGTGTGTTCCTCACCGAAAGCATCCCGGTCGCAAGAGGTATAGAACAACATCCCGATTAATAACGGCACCAAGGCCAAATACTTTACTTTCCAGATTCTACGTGACTTTTCTTTTGTTAACATGACGATTCGTTTTTTGATTAATGATGATTTAAAAAATTGATTGATGAACGATATACTTTGCGTTTGAAAGACCTGGGAAAGCAGCAGCTCGTAGTGCTCCTCCCTGTCCGTTTTGGCCACATGGGCATCGGCTATGAACTCGTGCAGTTCCGATATGCGGTTCTGATAGACGTACACTAGGGGATTGAACCATCCCAGGATCCGCATCCCTTCAAAAAACAGAAGATCATAAGTGTGCCGCTGTCGAATATGCACCAGCTCGTGTTCGATGATATTGCCGTGCTCCTTTTGTACTATCCGATCACCCAGGAAGATGGACTTGAAAAAAGAAAAGGCGACATTGCTGTCGGCGAGCACGATACGGGTAAAGTCCTCAAAATAATGGATTTTCCCTTTTTGGCGCAATCGGTACAGCTGAAGCATTTTAAATCCGAACAGGAGGGCGGCCATCAACATTCCCCCATAAAGAAGGCCTTGTTCCCAGGAAATCGAAAGTCCCGATGCCTCCGTTACGGTGGCCGTTGCGGCATCGTTCGCGCCCCAAAGGTATTCCGGATAAGCATAGAAGCCATCCGGCACGGCCGACTTGAACGCCTCGATTTTTATCCATGGCAAGAGCAGGGACAGGATGTAGGTACCGATCAAATACGCCCGGTTCCACTGGAAAAAGGTCTCCCTTTTTAGGAAAAAATCGTAGATGGCCAGAAACACCAACTGAAAAGCGATACATTCCAAAATATACTGTAACATAAGGCGTGTTTTAGAGATTAAAATAATCCTCGATGGACGGGCTTTCAACAGGGGTGCCTGACGCTTATTTCTCCTTATCCTTTTTAATTTCCTTTAAAACGGACTCCAATTCCGACAGGCTCATATCGTTCTTCTTCATAAAAAAGGAAACCATACTCTTGAACGAGCCTTGAAAATAGCCGTCCACCAATTTATTGATGCTCTGGTTACTGTAGTCTGATTTTTTGACCAGCGGAAAATACAGATGCCCCCTGCCCTCTTGCTCGTGATCGACGAAACCCTTGCTCTCCAATATCCGTACAATGGTCGAGACCGTGTTGTAGGCAGGTTTCGGTTCTGGCAATACTTCGATAATAGCGGCAACATTGGCCTTTTCCAACTGCCAGAGGATCTGCATCACCTCTTCTTCTGCTTTTGTTAACTGTTTCATATCGTTTAATTGTCTTTTTTAATCCAGGCCTGTCCGAATGTCTTCAAGTAAGCGTTCTTAACTTCGTTTGCCAGATCCAGCACTTCGGCTGCGCTCAGCACGGGCGAAACCAAGATTTGTCAGGTCGAGCACTTCGACTGCGCTCAGTACAGGCGCAGTCGAGCCTAACTCCTATGAACGCTTCTCGACCCTCAGTACTGGTTCAGCGGGAATGATTCTTTCCGGCTGGGGCTCAAAAGGATATTAACATTACTCGCACAACAAATATAACTAAAAATATAGTTATAACTAATATATTAGTTGTTAAAATTCTTAGATGGGATGTCCCGGGCAGTTCAATAAAGGGGCTATCCCTTCCATTTTCAGGGGCGTTCGAGACATCGCACCCGGTCAAAATAAAATCCTAAAAACGATTCCGTCACCTCACTCTATCCGTAGAGAGAACGATAACAATTTCATCGTATCTTAGCCAAAAGGGATTGTAAATGGATATTGCCTTACTTATAATTGGTTTCATCCTCATGCTGGTCGGCATCCTCGGAAGCTTTCTGCCCGTATTGCCGGGGCCGCCCATAAGTTGGGTCGGGCTGTTGCTCTTGCACCTGACCGCGGGCGTACCCCAAAACTGGACGTTCTTGGGCATAACAGCGGCAGTTGCCGTTATCGTTCTTGCGCTCGATTATATCATCCCCGCTATGGGAACAAAAAAATATGGCGGCAGCAGGGCGGGCATGATCGGTACGACCATCGGACTCGTAGTGTCTTTGTTATTTCCGGTGCTGGGAATTTTTGGGATAATAATCTGGCCCTTCTTGGGAGCCCTCGTCGGGGAACTTATCAACAAGGCTGACCAAAAAACGGCATTGAAGGCCGCTTTTGGTTCCTTTATGGGGTTTTTGGCCGGTACCTTTTTAAAGTTCGTAGTCTCGGTTGTCTTTTTAGGACTTTTTATCGCAAAGGCTTGGGACTATCGGAAGGCCTTGTTCCCGATTTTGGATTAGCTACTCCATCCAAACCACCTTCTCCCCTATCGGCGTCCGGGTCTGCCCTTCGACTTCCCCATCGTAACGGCCCATATAAAAGAACCCCAAGCAAATCTCTCCTTCGTTTAATTCGAAAAATTCGTCCATATATTTTATGAGTCCGGGGGAGCTCCAGTAACATCCGATGCCCATTTCGGTACAGCAGAGCCACATGTTCTGTACGGCCATGGCAGTAGCGGCGACCTCTTCCCAATCGGGAATGCGTTCCTGCGGGTCGCGCTGCATGCAGATGGCGATGACCGCCCCTGACATTTTGGGCTTTTCAATGAGCTTTCTGGCCTTTATCTTTTTGGGCCGCGCCTCGGTTTCCATATATTTATAGGATAGAAAAAGTCCCAATTTCTCCTTCGCCTCCCCGGTCATCACCCTAAAGCGCCAGGGTTCGGTCTTTTTATGGGTAGGGGCCCAATTGGCGGCTTCGAGAATCTTTTCGATTTCGGCCTTGGATATGGGTTCGTCGTTATATTGTGCGGGAAAGATGGCCCGTCTTTTTCTAATCAAATCAAAAATCATACTTCGCACTTTAAAGGAATCAAGAACTCGTCTTGAATTTTAATTTCATCTACGCTCAGCCCATTTTGCCACCTAATCTTGTCTTCTTTTCGTACCGTAGCTATGGCTATGCTACTCTAACAAGCTTTCATTAGACCGAAAAACCGCAAATCTCGGTCCCTAACGGAAACCCAAGACAAGAGCAAAGATAAGTGTTATCCTTTCGCTATTCTCGATCAAAATCGATACTTTTAAAAAGACGAAAATTCCAACATCAGATGAGCACCAAGCCTAAGACCTTCTTATACGGGGAAGATCGGATGACGGCGGGGACCGCCTTAGCGATAGCCCGCGGAAAAACAGCGGGTCTGATCTCTGACGAATCCCGAAAAAAAATAAATGCCAGTAGTAAGATAGTCGCCGATATTGTGGCGGAGGGGCATCCCGTGTACGGCATCAATACGGGATTCGGGCCCTTGTGTACGACCAGTATTTCCAAGGAAGAGACAAAAATCCTGCAAAAAAATATCCTCCAAAGCCATAGCGTCGGCGTAGGAAAATCCATCCCCCAAGAAATCGCCAAATTGATGCTGGTCTTAAAAGTTCACGCCCTGGCCCAAGGCTATTCGGGAATCGCCGAAACCACGCTAGACCGTATTTTATGGCATATCGAAAATGATGCCACCCCCGTTGTGCCCTCACAAGGCTCGGTCGGGGCCTCAGGAGATCTTGCGCCATTATCCCATTTGTTCCTGCCTCTAATCGGACTGGGGAAAGTGGAATACGAAAATAAAACTATTGATGCCCATACACTTTTGGAAAATAAGGGATTCGAACCTTTGGAATTGGGCCCCAAGGAAGGTCTCGCCCTGATCAACGGCACCCAATTTATAGCGGCCCACGCGGTAAAAGCCGTCGAGCGATTACACGCATGCCTTTCTCAGGCCGATGTCATCGGAGCCATGATGATCGAGGGCCTTCAAGGCTCGATCAAACCTTTTCACAACGAATTGCACGCTCTGCGCCCTTTCAAGGGCAATCTTCATGTCGCGCAACGGATCCAACGCCTCCTTAAAGGTTCCGAAATCCTCGAGGACCATATCGATTGCGAACGGGTACAGGATCCCTATTCCCTTCGCTGTATTCCACAGGTGCACGGGGCTTCGCGAAATGCTTGGCTCCACCTGAAGGAGCTGCTCGAAATAGAATTGAACTCGGTGACCGATAATCCGGTGATCATCGATCGGAACCTGACCATCAGCGGGGGAAATTTTCACGGGCAGCCCTTGGCCATGGCCTTGGACTACACTTGTTTGGCCTCCGCGGAAATCGGAAATATTTCCGATCGCAGAATTTATCTGGCCCTGGAAGGCAATAGCCTCGGACTTCCCAAACTCTTGATGGAAGATACCGGCATCAACTCCGGCTATATGATTCTGCAATACACCTCCGCGGCTCTGGCGAGCGAGAACAAGGGGCTCTGTTTTCCGGCGAGCGCGGACAGTATTCCCACCTCATTGGGACAGGAAGACCACGTGAGCATGGGCTCCATCTCCGGCCGAAAGGCCCTGCAGGTTATCGAAAACGTAGAGAAGATTCTGGCCATTGAGCTATTAACGGCAGCGCAGGCATTCGAGTTCCGGAAACCCTTAAAATCAGGAGTGTTTTTGGATGAAATACACAAGGAAATACGAAAGCAGGTGACCTTTGCGGATAAGGATCGGGTATTCTCCGAGGATATTGAAAAAGGAATTGCCATGATCCGCGACAAAACCTTGATCAAGGTCATCGAAAGGGTGCAAAAACGAGAGAATGTTGCGTTTCAGGTCGCCTTTTCGGATGACTTTGAACAGTATTAAGGGGTGAAAATAAGAATAAAGAGAACAGAGACAAGAATCAAGAGTCAAGACAGTAAATATTGAGGATGGCGCGTGATGGAGGATTAATGACGGAAAGACGAAATGAGGAAAGAAGAAGGACGAAAGGAAGAAGGATGTAAGGCTGGGTTTCGAAGAAGGACGCGGGGCGATGGAGGGCAGAAAGGAAGAATGACGAAAGTTATGAGGAAGAAGGACGGATGATGGATATTTGATCGTCGATAAAGCATGAACGAAAAATCGGAATATGAAAAACACACAGCTTATAGGTCCCTTTAAACAGCTGGTCCCCATGACGGGATTAGCGCTGAAAGGTCCCATTGCGGACAAGGAACTAGTCGTGATGCCGTATGCGGGTCTGCTTGTAGAGGACGGGAAAATACGGGCCATCGGAAAATTCGACGAGCTGCAAGACAAACATCCCGAGGTCGACACGCACTGGTTAGAGGGCAATCATGTCGCCCTCCCCGGGTTTATCGATGCCCATACCCATATCTGTTTTGGAGGCTCCCGAGCCGATGACTACGCCCTGCGCAATGCGGGAAAATCCTATCTGGAAATCGCTAAGGCCGGGGGCGGTATTTGGGACACCGTGACCCAAACCCGAAAAGCGAGCCAAGAGTCCTTAATAAAAAACACGGCCAAACTGGCAAACCGGCACCTGAAAAACGGAACCACCACCCTAGAGGTCAAAAGCGGATACGGGCTGTCCATCGACGAAGAAATCAAAATGCTCCAGGCCATCAAAGAAGCGGACACCAAAGCTTCGGCGGACTTGATTGCCACCTGTCTGGCCGCCCACATGCTCCCTCGGGATTTTGAGGGCATGGCATCCGAATACCTTAAAGAGATCAGCACAAAACTTTTTCCTATCCTGAAGGAAAAAAACCTCACCCGGCGTATCGACGCCTTTGTCGAAGAAAGTGCGTTTTCGGTCGAGCAAATCGTGCCCTATTTTAAAAAAGCCCAGCAAATGGACTTCGATATCACCGTGCATGCAGACCAGTTTTCTACCGGAGGAAGCCGTGTCGCGGTGGATTTCGGAGCCGTTAGCGCCGATCATTTGGAGGCCAGTACCCAGACCGAGATCGACCTTCTGGCGCAAAGCGATACCATTGCCACCGCCTTGCCAGGGGCTTCTTTGGGACTGGGCTGTGCCTTTGCCCCTGCCCGTAAGATTCTCGATGCCGGTGGCGCCCTGGCCATCGCCAGCGACCACAACCCCGGATCGGCGCCGATGGGAGACCTTCTGACCCAGGCAGCGGTATTAGGGTCCTTTGAAAAACTGTCGAATGCCGAGGTATTGGCGGGCATAACCTTTCGCGCCGCAGCGGCCCTTCGATTGTCCGACCGGGGCAAATTGGAAGAAGGCCAGTTGGCGGACTTTTGTGTCTTCCACACCGATAATTTCAACGAAATTCTGTACAATCAAGGCAATTTTAAACCCTGTATGTTATGGAAGAACGGGATACTCGTATACAATAAACATAAAAAAGGATAAGGGTAGGCCAAGCCGTCCGGACATGTTCCCTGCTTTATCCGAATCCGGCCAAAAAACGGGCGAAAGTACAGCGGACAGCGAGCCTGGCGAGAATCACGCTGCTCAATAAATTGGCAGATGAGACAGCCTCCAGCTCGTCCCGGGGAATGCGAAGCCGTAATTTTGTGACCCGCTGGATCGACAGATCGGACAACCCCGGACAAATCATTTCAAACTTTATAAAATGACCGCACAAGCATCCCATTTTAATAAACAGATACTAGAGGGCATCCCCAATGAACTTCCCCCGAAAAGGCAACCCGACCCGGATGTCGCCCTTGCTCCAAAACGCAAGGACATCCTCGCGTCCGAAGAAAAGAAACTGGCCATCCGCAACGCCTTACGCTATTTCCCTAAGGCCTGGCATGCCGAACTGGCCCAAGAATTCGCCGAGGAACTGAAATCCCGTGGCCGTATCTATATGTATCGGTTCAAGCCGGGGTATAAAATGTACGCCAGGCCGATTCACGAATATCCGGCAAAATGCCCACATACGGCCGCCATAATGCTAATGATACAGAACAACCTGGACCCCGTCGTGGCACAGCATCCCGAAGAATTGATTACGTACGGGGGCAATGGGGCCGTGTTCCAAAATTGGGCGCAATACCTCTTGACCATGCAGTATCTGGCCACCATGACCGATGAACAGACCTTGCAGGTGCATTCCGGGCATCCGATGGGCCTCTTCCCTTCCTCGAAGCAGGCGCCTAGGGTCGTGGTCACCAACGGGATGATGATCCCCAACCGTTCCCAACCCGACGACTGGGAAAAATACAACGCCCTTGGCGTGACCCAATACGGACAAATGACCGCCGGATCCTACATGTACATCGGACCCCAGGGCATCGTACACGGTACTACGATTACGGTGATGAACGCCTTTCGAAAAGTCTTGCAAGAAGAGAAATCCGTGGCCGGAAAAATATTTCTGACCTCCGGCTTGGGCGGGATGAGCGGGGCACAGCCCAAAGCGGGCAATATCGCGGGCTGTATCACCGTGTGCGCCGAGGTGAATCCCGCCGCGGCGAAAAAACGGCACGAACAGGGTTGGGTCGACGAGCTTATCGATAATCTGGATGCGTTGGTCGAAAGGGTCCGAACGGCCACCGAAAACAAAGAAAATATTGCCCTGGCCTTTATCGGGAACGTAGTCGAGGTCTGGGAACGCTTCGATACCGAAGATATCTTCGTCCATCTCGGATCGGACCAAACTTCCCTACACAACCCGTGGGCGGGGGGATATTATCCAGTGGGATTGAGTTATGAGGAATCTAACTCCTTGATGAGCGAAAATTCCGACCTGTTCAGGAAAAAGGTCCGCGAATCACTGCGAAGACAGGTCGCGGTCATCAACAGGCACTCGAAAAAGGGAACGTATTTTTTTGACTACGGCAACGCTTTTCTGCTGGAAGCCTCTCGAGCGGGAGCCGAGGTGTATCGGAACGCGCAAGGAGAGCCGGTTGCTTCGTCCGATAGCACGGAAGAAAACACGCAGGCCGGGGAATGGGCCTACCCTTCATACGTACAGGATATTCTCGGCCCCATGTGCTTCGATTACGGGTTCGGTCCCTTCCGCTGGGTCTGCACCTCCGGAAAACCGGAAGACCTGCAAAAGTCCGACGCTATCGCCCTTGACATCCTAAAGGAAATCAAGGCCAACGCCCCCGGGGAAATCCAACAGCAGATGCAGGACAATATCAAGTGGATTTCAGGGGCGGAAGAGAACCGCTTGGTCGTGGGCTCACAGGCCCGGATCCTCTATGCAGACGCGGAGGGACGGATAAAAATAGCGGAAGCCTTTAACGAGGCCATCCGATCGGGCGAGATTTCGGCGCCCATTGTCTTAGGCCGCGACCACCACGATGTCAGCGGGACGGACTCTCCCTTTCGGGAGACGAGCAATATTTACGACGGGAGCAAATTCACGGCCGATATGGCCATCCACAACGTTATCGGCGACAGTTTCCGGGGGGCTACCTGGGTCTCCATCCACAATGGCGGCGGCGTAGGCTGGGGCGAGGTCATCAACGGTGGCTTCGGAATGCTGCTCGACGGTACTGACGAGGCATCTAAAAAACTGGCAGCTATGCTGTTTTACGATGTCAACAACGGCATCGCCAGAAGAAGCTGGGCGCGCAATAACGAAGCGTTATTTGCTATCAAAAGGGAAATGAAACGCAGCCCGGATCTTAAAATCACGCTGCCGAATTCGGTGGAAGATGGGATATTGGAGAAATTGTTCGAGTAAGATCTTGTCGGAGCAATAACGAGGCCGATCGAGAATTTACAAACATTAAAACGACGAAAAAAATGAGCTCTTACCGCAAACCACATCCTGACAATTGGACCGGCCGAAAATCCGGCAACGCCCTGTACCTGCACGAAAAAGTAGAATGTACTGCCATTGAAGATACGGGGTCGCATCCATCCCAAAAAACAATCGCCATTTTGGGATATGCCTGCGACGAAGGGGTCAGAAGAAACCAAGGCAGGATCGGGGCGGCCGAAGGTCCCGATGCCATCAGAAAACAACTGGGGAAAATGCCGAACCATTTATCCCCCGAAGTCAGGCTCATCGATGTCGGCAGCGTCGAATGTCCCGATGGGGACATGGAAGCTGCCCAAAACAGCCTGTCCGAAAAAATAGTAGATCTTTTAAGTGCTAGAACAATTCCCATCGTACTCGGAGGGGGACATGATATCGCCTACGGGCACTACAATGGCATCAAAAAACATTTGGGCAGCCCTGCATCCATCGGAATTATCAATTTCGACGCCCATTTCGATCTTAGAGATGACGAAAATGGCAACAATTCCGGTACCCCGTTCTATCAAATAGCCCAAAACAATGCATCCGAAGGCCATCCCCTTAACTATCTCTGTTTGGGGATACGAAGGGATGCAAACGATTCCCAACTGTTTCAAACGGCGGAGAAATTTGGCGTGGACTATGTCGAAAGCGAGGGTTTCAATACGTCGAGCTGGGCATCCATCGAAAAAATACTGCGCCAATTCATCGACGAGATGGACCATCTTTACGTCACCATCGATATGGACGGTTTTTCATCGGCTTATGTCCCCGGGGTAAGTGCCCCTTCCCCTATGGGTTTCTCTCCGGATATCGTTTTGAAATGCCTTAAAACGTTTATCGAATCAGGCAAATTGATCAGCCTCGACATCGCCGAAATGAATCCAACCTACGATATCGACAGCCACACCGCGAAATTGGCCGCTTCCTTGACGCACTATGCCTTACATAGCATGACCGGCAAATAGTAGCATGTTCATCAGAAGCCTTGGGCCATCTTTTGGATGTCCCCATATCATTGTATCTCCATTTTTGCGGCCCGTATTCCACATTTTTAGCATCAATAAAAATTCCGTAATAGCGCATGCATCGTGCTACGCTGCCTTATCTTAAAGTTCACAAAGCGACAATTCAAAATGAAGAAAAAGGACGAAGAAAAAGAACCGAAAAAATCAAAAGAAAAATACAATTCGGAGGTCACCAAAGAAAACATAAACGCTTTGGGATCCCAGGGGTTAAGTATGGATACCGGTGATGATCGTTTGCTGGAAAAACGAAACCAAAGTAGCGGCGAGGCCAAAAGAGAGACGGACTTTACCGGTAAAAATCTAGATATCCCGGGAAGGGACATCCCGAATACCGCAAACACGAAGAAATTGAAGGATGAAGAAAATACCTTATACGGTCAAGGCGCAGAAAGCAAGGAAGACTTGGAAGCCCCTGAAAGAGCAAACACGGACAAAAGCCAATAATCAATCGGATAGGGTACAAGTAAATAACCCCCAAGTAGCATTCCCATAGCCGAAAATAGCACCATATGAACAAAGATAAGAAAGAGGAAATTCGGAACCGGCGGTTATTTACGTCCGACAACCAAAAAAAGTTTCCGTGGACGACGCTAATCATAATATTATTGCTCATCGTCATTGCCGGCGCTATTTTTCTTTTGGCGACTGCATGAGATATGTCTTTCAAGCCCTCCGACCGTTCCACTGACTTTTTCGGACGGATTTACGCAGGATTCGCGCAGCTTGGAAAGATAATTTCATACTCAGCTTCAGGATTAGAGGATAAAATACAATACGAATACTAACACTTAAAATGACTAGGATGAACGACAAGAAAAACGAGAACAAAGAGAACAACCTAATTGATAAGAGCGATAAGCAAAGCCTAAAGGAGCAGGCCATTGACGAGTCTGCCACCCACGGCAAAAAAATCAATCATCAGGTGAAGGACAAACGCGACCAGCATCAACCGAGGGATACAGCTTAACGCGGTTGCGCGAAAGTTCCGCTTCGGACCATAAAAAAAGCCTTCCGGTATCCCAAATCCCGATTGACCATCGGAACGGGAGGAAAGCCTTTCATTGGCCCCGACCTCTTTCAAGGTCATGGGTCACAACACAACGTGTAAATATACTAAAGGTTTTTTGATTTATAATCCCGTCGAGGCCATAAACTAAGGGTTATTTCGAAATGGCCCGGGCAGAGATTGAAAGCGTACAATGAGCTGACTTCCCTTAACCTAAGGTTTAGGGCGAAAAGGCCGTACTATCAAACGTGCGGCCTTGTCGTAGTTGATGTAATTATACACCCAATTGAAAAAGACGACCATCCTATTTCTAAAGCCGACGAGGGCCATTAGGTGGACGAACATCCAGACGAACCAAGCGAAGAAACCCGCAAATTTAAGTTGGTGCAGGTCAACGACCGCCTTGTTCCTTCCCACGGTCGCCATAGTACCTTTGTCATTGTACTCAAATGCTTCCATCTGTTTTCCATTCAATAACCGCTCGAGATTGCGGGCCAGTAACTCGCCCTGCTGAATGGCTGGCTGGGCCACTTGAGGATGCCCGTTTGGATACTCTTCTGTTTCCATGTAGGCGACATCGCCGATTGCGAAAACATTTGTAAATCCCTCCACCTGGTTGTACGGGTTGACCTTGAACCTATTCGATTTTTCGACCCATTTATCCGCAGTAAAACCGTCGAGTTTCGCCCCCGTGACCCCCGCCGCCCATATAAAATTCTTACAGCGCATGCTTGTACCGTCATTGATCGCAACAGTCTCCCCATCGTAACTGTCCACAATAGTTCCCAAATGAATTTGGACGCCCAATCCATGTAAGAAAGCCGTGGCCTTCTTCGAGGCTTGTTCGCTCATCGGGGGCAACACCTGATCGGCCCCTTCGAACAGATGTATTTCCATCTCATTGATGTCAAGATGCCGGTAGTCCTTTGGAAAAACATTGTTCTTAAGTTCGGCCAGAGCACCCGAAAGTTCTACTCCCGTGGGTCCGGCACCTACGATACAAAAATTGAGCAGGGCCTTGCGTTCATCTTTGTCCTCACAGTCGTCGGCCGCCTCGAAATTTTGTAACATTAGGCTCCTAATATTCAGGGCCTGCGGTACACTTTTCATGGGCATGGCATGCGCGGCGATGGTCTTGTTGCCAAAAAAATTGGTCCGGGTGCCGGTCGCCATGACCAGATAATCATACGCCACTATTCCCTTATCGGTAGTGATTTCCCGCTTTTCAGGATCAACACGGGAAACCTTTGCCCAGCGAAAATGGAAATCCTCGATTTTTCTCAGGATTTTTCGAATGGGGTAGGCAATGGAGTCAGGTTCGAGTCCGCTTGTAGACACTTGATACAGCAGGGGTTGAAAAGTGTGGTAATTATGTCGGTCAATGACTACGAGCTGAACGTCAAGTCCTTTGAGCTTTTTGGCCAAGGATATACCGCCGAATCCACCACCGATGATAACAATCCGTTTTTTATCTGTCTTGGGGAGGTTCATGACTTTTTTTCAAATTTAACCATTCCCGACTTCACAAGCGAGTTCTTAGATGATGAAATACGGCCCAGTCGAATCGGCCAGTAAGATTTCATCCGGGGCGCTCGCGCCTGTTTGCTTTAGACGGAAACTCGTCGAACCCGGAGTCCGGCACCATTTTTTTAGTATATCTTGAGAAAAAAATGTAATTTTCTTCTTTATTCTAACCAAAACTATTCTCGAATGGACAAGTCTTCAAGGAGATTTTTCCTTAAAAAAGCCACCTTGGGTTCTGCCGCGCTGAGCTCGGCACCCATGGTTTTTGCCTCTCCTTACAAAGAAAAAATACTGCTCACAAGAGCCTATGAAAACGCTCACTATGCCGTGAACGACCAAATCAATCTCGCCCTGATCGGCTGTGGCATTCAAGGTATTTACGATACGCAGTCCGCACTACGGGTCGACGGAGTGAAGCTGGTCGCCGTCTGTGACCTCTACACCGGCCGATTGGATCGAAGTAAGGAGCTTTGGGGCGATGCTTTTTTCACGACCCGGGACTATCGTGAGATTTTAGGCCGTAGCGAAATCGATGCCGTTATCATTGCGACTCCCGACCATTGGCACAAACAGATTGCCGTCAATGCGTTGAAGGCCGGTAAACATGTGTATTGCGAAAAACCGATGGTGCAACGCTACGACGAAGGCCAAGCGATCATAGATGCCCAAAAGGCGTCAGGAAAACTTTGCCAGATCGGGAGTCAAAGCATGTCGTCCCTGGGCAATGAGAAGGCAAAACAGCTCTATGAAGAGGGGGCCATCGGAGATATCGTCATGTTGGATTTTTACAACGACCGCTATTCCGCCGAAGGAGCGTGGCAATATCCGATTCCTCCTGATGCCAACCCACAGACGGTAGATTTTGACACGTTTTTGGGTACGGCACCGAAAGTGCCCTACGAGAACAAGCGATTTTTCAGATGGCGCAATTATAAGGATTACGGAACGGGGGTCGCGGGAGACCTTTTTGTACACGCCTTTTCGACGCTCAACTACATTGTCAGCTCGTACGGACCTAATCGGGCACAGGCCACTGGGGGACTACGCTTCTGGAAAGACGGCCGCGACGTTCCCGATGTAAGTATAACGCTATACGACTACCCGAAGACCGATACCCATGCGGCGTTCAACGCGGCTTTCCGAATCAATTTTATCGCCGGAAGTGGTGGCGGTAGCGGTTTCAAACTGGTCGGAACCGAAGGCGAAATGGAAATCGGACAGAACGCCGTTACGCTAAGACGCTCCAAGCTGGATTTGGTGCCCGACGGGTATTCGATGATTGCCTATACCAAGGCCACCCAAGAAAAAATCAGGGAAGAATATGCCGCCAAGAACCTCGAGTCCCGGGCGTCCTCTCTTTCAACGGGCGAAACGACCTGGCAGGCGCCCAACGATTACAAAGGGGCACATTACGATCACTTCCATAAGTTCTTTCAGGCGATACGTGAACAGGATACTATCATCGAAGACCCTACATTCGGACTCCGTGCCGCCGGGGCGGCCCTTTTGGCCAATGAAAGTTATTACGGTGAAAAGCCCGTAAACTGGGATCCCAAGGCCATGAGGCTGATATAATGCCGACAGCACTATAAAAACTAAACCTAAAACGACCAAATCATTTGCTGAAATCAGGTCGTTCATATATGAAAATGGTGGGTTTTGAGCTGAAGTAAAGAATTTACCCTAGTAGGGCTATCAACCCCACCAAGGAGGTGGGTTTTTAAAATGAACTAAAATAACGACCAATGAAACGATTTCTTCCTGTTCTTTGCCTTACCCTTTTTACCACCACAACCTTTTCCCAAGCGGAAAAAATCAACGTCATCGTTTTCGGGGCGCATCCCGACGATTGTGATAACGATGCCGGGGGTACCGCCATCCTCTTTTCGCAAATGGGCCACAATGTAAAGTTCGTGTCTCTGACCAATGGCGATGCGGGCCATCAGGACAAAGGCGGGGGCGAGCTGGCCAGAATCAGGATTGCCGAAGCCAAGGAGGCGGGCAAACGCTTCGGGGTTGAATATACGGTATTGGACAACCATGACGGCGAACTGATGCCTACTTTGGAAAACCGTCTCAAAGTCATTCGGGAAATACGAAAATGGAACGCCGATATCGTGATTGCGCCCCGGCCCAACGACTACCATCCGGACCATCGGTATACCGGGATCTTGGTGCAGGATGCCGCTTACCTGGTCATCGTTCCCAACGTAGCACCCGATGTTCCGCCCTTGAAAAAGAATCCCGTCTTTTTGTATTCGGAAGATAGATTTCAAAAGCCGAATCCCTTCCAGCCTGATATTGCGGTTATCACCGATGAAGTGTTCGACCAAAAAATCTACGCCATGGCGGCCCATGAATCCCAATTCTTCGAATGGCTCCCCTGGACCTCCGGAAAACTGGACCTAGTGCCCGGGAACGAAGACGAGCGGTTACAGTTTTTGGCCGATTGGCGTACAAACGCCCCGAACGAAGCTACTATGGAAAGTTTGGAAAAATGGTATGGAGACAAAGCCAAATCCGCCGAGCACACCGAAGGATTCGAAATTTGCGAGTACGGAAAACAACCCTCGGACGAGGAGATAAGAAGGTTGTTTCCTATGCTGGGGGAGTGAGAGGCTGCGAAGAGCGTAAAGAATTTGCTCAAATCGGGCTATCCACCCCCAAAGTAGATGGGTTTTTAAGATGGAACTAAACCTCCTGCGGGACCCAAATAAAAAGACGGCTCGATGCCCAGTGACAACAACCTATTCATTATCCGGGGTATCCCTGCGTTGCAACGAATCGAATTCGGACCGGTATCGTTCCATAAAATTTTGCTGCATAGTTTCCATGCGTTCGCGGATTCTGTCGATGTCCATAAAATCCTCGCCGAATTGGCTGTCGAAGAAATCCTTGTCGAAGAAACGTTTCGTAAAAAGTGAATCTTCGGTGAAGAAATCCCCGAAGCCTCGGTCATCGAATCCCTTAAAATTCCTATAAAATTTGGATCGGAACGATTGCAATAGGCTATCGGGATTCTTTTGCGCCAATTCCCCGAGATAATCTGACGACGACCATGAGTAAATGGAATCGTACCTGATCAAGTTCCCGTCCTCATCAAACTCCTTGTCGACTTTCCACGTGCCTTTGGGTTGTTCGGTGATTTGTTTCTGATTATCCTCTTGTATATTTTCCTCATTTTTATGCTCTTGGCCCTTGCAACTTGCAGTTAAAATTACAGCCAATGAAAGCATTACCAGTTTTTCCATTTTACTGAATTTTAGTTAGACATCATATTGATTATGATTCAAAAAAAATGCCAAACCTCTCATACGCAGTAATTTGACAGGTTAAAAGATGTTAACGGAACTTTATTTTTTTTGTTTTGGATTTTTTTGGAAATATACATCCCCTTATATTTAGTCAATAATATATCCCGGCATCATGACATTGGAAATTGCCCTGATATTCTTGATTATCGCAACAATTGTCGCGCTTTTTGCCTTCGAGATATTTCCTATGGACAAAATCGCCTTTTGTATCATAGGGGTTCTGATCCTCCTAGGTCTCGTCACCCCTGAGGAAGGCATCAGCGGGTTTTCGAACGCCGCGGTCATCACCATTCTATGTTTGATGATTATTGCGGCCGCACTTGAACAAAACGGGGTCATTTCTTGGATGGCGAACGCACTAAAACGCTTCAAGGGTTGGCCGATTTATTTCATAGTGCCGGCATTTATGTTCATCACCGGTTCCATATCGGCATTTATCAGTTCCACGGCCGTGGTAATCGTATTCATTAAAATAATTACAGAGCTTTCCGATAAGCACGATATTTCGAAGAACAAACTGTTACTACCCATTTCGTTTGCGAGCATCCTCGGGGGAAGCTGTACGTTGATGGGCACCTCGACCAACCTTATCGTCAATTCCATTTATTTTGACAGGACGGGTGCGCGGTTCGCCTTCTTTGAGTTTTCATGGCTCGGCACCATATTTTTGACGGTGTCCATCCTTTTGGTCACCTTGTTGTCCAAATATCTTCCGACGGATTCAAAAAATAAATTGCGGAAGCAATACGATCTCGACAGCTACCTTACGACCTTTGAACTCACCCCGGATTCTAAACTGATCGGAAAAAAAATAAAGGATACCTTTTTTCAGGATGACGGCATTTCGGTGCTAAAGTTCTCAAGGAACGGTAGCGAGGACACATATCCCGCTAAGCAAACCATACTCAAGGAACGGGATAGATTGTTGGTTTCCTGCAACCTGGAAAACCTTCTTCGACTGAAGAGCGATGAAGAAATTATCGTCTCTCCCGATGGCGAAGGCCCGGGCACCTATTCCCATTATGAATTCAAGGATAGGAAGACCGTAAAAAAAGATTCTAACGGCAATATCATTTTAGTGGAAATGATGATGATGCCCGGTGCCCGCTTTTTGGGAAAGACCTTGAATGAGCTCAAACATTCGATGCTCCACGATGCCGTTCCGCTCGCCATTAAAAAAAGAAAGAATCTCCGTTTTTTAAGGGATAGGTTGTTTACCGATGACCTGGACCTTACCCACCTAAAGGTCGGCGACAGGGTGCTTCTCGAAATCGACAGGGATACCATTGCGGATTTCGACCTCTACGACAACGTGGCGATATTACAGCAGTACGAGGCCCCGGAAATCTCCAGGTCTTCAAAACGGAACCTGACCCTGTTGGTCTTGGTCGGGGTAATCGTTTTGGCGGCCAGCGGAATTTTGAACATTTTGCCCAGTACGATATTGGGGTGTATGGCACTATTGCTGCTAAATTGTATTACGTTGGAAAATGTGTACAAAAAGATCAATTGGCAGATATTGTTCCTGTTGGCGGGTATGATTCCCCTGGGCATCGCCATGCACAACACCGGAACCGATGATTGGCTATCGGAACAGCTGCTCAATGTAATGCAGGGGCAAAGACCGGTATATTCCATCGGAATCCTCTTCTTGGCCACCATGCTGCTCAGCGCGTTCGTATCTAACAATGCGACGGCCATTATCATGGCGCCTTTGGCCATTTCGATATCCGCTGGAATGGCACTGCCCGCCAAACCTTTTGTATTGGCCGTTATGTTCGCGGCGAACTTTAGTTTTTTTACCCCGGTCGGCTATCAGACCAATTCCCTGATCTACAGCATGGGCATTTATCGATTCAGGCACTTTATCGTAGTGGGAGGTGCAATCTCTTTGGTACTATTGATATTGGGTACGCTGCTGCTGGGTTCGATGGTCTGATCCTTAAACCATGTTGTGCAAATATCTAGAGGCATGTTCGTAACCGATCACAAAGGCCTTTTCGATTCCTTTTTTGTCCAACATACCAATATATTCGAGACCCTTGGGCCTGAACAGTAGGTCGCATGCACTCAACTTCTCGCTGCAATTGGAATGTAGCATCAACATTTTCGTCCGATTGGTCAATTGCAACGGGTTCTTCAATTCGGCCTTGCCGACTTCCTTCAGGGCAGAGGTATAGCATCCGATGACAATATCGCATTCATCTACTATGGGTTCCATAGGAAAATTGTTCATTATTCCTCCATCGGCATAAAGCACCCCATCGATGGACACGGGGCAGAATACGGGCGGCAAGGCGGCCGAGGCCAGTAAGGGCCTTATTAGTTCCCCGGAACTGAAGGTTTTGGGCATGCCCCGTTGTAGGTCGGTCGCCGTAACGAACAATTTCTTTTCCAACGCTCCAAAGGAATCTTGCGAAAAGTACTTCTGGAAAAATAGCAGGTATTTTTCGGTATCGAAGAGCCCCGGCTTATTCACCGAAAAAAAATTGTATTTGAACAGCGGCGTTTCCTTAAAAAAGTCCAACATGCCCAACGGCATTTTGCCATTGGCGTACAACGCCCCTACTATGGCCCCGGCACTCACCCCGGAAATCATATCGGGATAGATATCATGCTCATTAAGGGCCTTCAAGACGCCGATGTGCGCCATGCCCCGCACCCCACCGCCCGAAAGTACTAGGCCTATGTTCTTTCCGTTCAATTCTTGAATATTCATCTGCCCTTTCTTAAGTTTTCGAAAGCTATTTTCCCATGTTTATCATTTTCCGAATACGTACAACCTTTTATCGATACCGGGCAGGGCCACGGAAAGTCTACAAGCGACATCCCCGGTACTGATGTTCGTAGACGGAATAGTCACCAGTTCTTCATGTTCGTTCTTTCGGCGCGGCAGTAACTTGTCCACAAAATTGTCAAGGAATGGTGGAAACTTGATTGTCATGTCCAATGCCATGCCAAATACTTTCATTTTTTTTACGAATTCCGGTAAAACAAAATGGTTAAAAAAGGGGCCGTAGTACCGGCCCCCATCTGTTGATCTTGAATTAAGAAATCTTGATACTTCTTGCGGGCTTTTGTTTGGCTTCTTCCTTCTTGGGAAGGTGGATGCTCAAAATACCCTCGTGGTAGTTCGCCTTGATCTTCCCGTCCTCTACAGTTTCGGGCAAGGTAAAACTTCGTTTAAAGGAGGAATAACCGAATTCGCGACGGGTGTAATTTCCATCCTTATGTTCATTTTCCTCTTCCATTTCGGTAGAGATTGAAAGCACCTGGTTGTCGAGGTCAATATGAAAATCAGATTTTTTAAGTCCGGGTACGGCCATTTCGACAAAATAGGCGTCGGCGGTCTCCTTGATATTTACCATCGGCAGGCTGATGCCTGAATTAAAATTTTGGGAAAACACCGATGGAAGATCACGGTTAAAGATGTCGTCGATCCAAGAAGACCACATCGAAAGGTCTGCTGGTCTGTTTGAATTTCTGCTTGTCAAACCTCCACTTTTAGGAATATTAACTAAAGTGCTCATAACAATTAAGATTTAAGTTAAACAACAAATTCAAATATGCTTAATTATGGACAAAAAAAATGCCAAAGCGCAAAGATGAAAAACCTGCCAACGCCCTTTAATAAAAATTAAGAAAATGCCTGTCCATTTTTCGTGGAAACACGCTGTGAAAATGTCAAAATGACACTGAGGAACAACAAATTTTCAAGGTGGAATTAAGTTTCAGTCCGTTAATATATAAAAACCCACCTGTCTTTTGGCAGAACTCAAAACCATGGAAAATTGGTGTTGGCACTTTAAAAAACATTGAAATAGGATCAATCTGAAAGGAAGTTCCCTACCCTATTGCCGCACTCTTTGCCAAATTCTCCCGCACCCTGAACCTTACGATTTTTTCAATCAAGTCGAGAGGCAAGGGTTCATTCAAAGGAAATTGTACCGAACCTTTGCCTTGCTTATATCCCGAAAGTTCCGTTTTAAATTTGGTGTGTCCCGATGGGGTCGCATAAAAACCGATGTGCTTCTTGTAGCCCCCAAAATAGACGAGCGGTTTTCCGTTCATTTTAAAAGCGGGCATACCGTACGCAATACCCTCATCCGATTCAGGGGCTTCTTTTTTGATGGTAGCCCTTATTTTCTCCAACACGGTCTGGACATCCTCGGGGAAACCGGCGATGTATGTTTCTATATTTTCCGGTGAAGCGCTCATCAATTTTTAGATTCCGCGTATTTTTTGAAATTGTCCAGTATTGCCTGCCAGCCTTCCCGTTGCATTTCTGCAGGATTAGTGTTTTCAGGTTCGAAGGTTTCCGTGATATTCGTTTTATTTCCTTCGGATGAAAAAACGATTTCGACCTTTCTACCGTCGTCCAAGGTGTAGGTAATACCTTCCTTGGCCCTTACCTCATCGTAAGTGCCCCCGAAATCAAAACCCATACTGCCATCTTTTGCTTCCATTCTAGAAACAAACTTGCCCCCTGCCCTTAAATCGTTTTCAGCTTTTGTGGTATGCCATTCGTCGCTGGCCCTGTTCCAGTTTTTGATGTGCTCGGGCGTTGTCCACAGCTCCCAGACTTTTACTACTGGGGCTTTAACGGTCGCTTCAACGGTAATCAGCTTGTCTTTTGTTTCCATTTTTAGATAATTGGTTAAATTCAAAAACTTTGGTCATCGGCAGAAGGACCGTAACTGGCGGGTACCGAAATATCCAACAAGCGGTAGTAAACTCCCAGTTGGGCCCGATGATGGGTAATTTGATTAAGTCCATGACGAATAGCCCCGTATTTTGACCATTCCATTAATTTCTGACCGTCCATGGTAAGCGCCCACTTAGGCTCGAGGTCGGATTCGGAAGCCTGTTCCAACGCCGCTAGCGAGGCCTTAAATTCTTGGTCCAATACCGATTTTAACTGCGCTTTATTGGCTGTTTTTTCCGTTTTATCCGCTTCGGAGATATCGAGTTCGGAGGTATTCAATATAGCAGGCGGCCAACCAAAAATCGCCGCAATATGGCTGACCAGGTCGATCATCTTCATACTTTTTTCATGCGGGGCATAGTTGTTTTTCCCTTCGGGATACTTGTCGAAGAACTTCTTGGTAACCGTGTATTCATAGGTCAATTCGTCTCTTAGTTGCTTTAAAGTGTCCATAGTTGATTATTTTAGGGTTCTTGCCTCAATTTAAGGAATGCTAGCCAAAACAGTCCTAAACTGGCCAACCAAACTTATTTTTCATTCCATCCTTTGCCTCTAAGAATCTTGGACGTATATTTTTCAATCCTCCGTGTACGGGTTTTGAATTGTTTGGCATCGGAGAAATGCAACAAATATCCCCGTTGCATCCTTTACGGCGATTATGGGTCAAGCTTTGTCATCGTAGGTTTCTTTCAAACTATATTTCATGGAATGTACCCCGATCATATTGCCTTCGGTATCATAAAACAGGGATATAAACCCGAATTCGCCGATGGACATTTTTGGCTTAAAGATCTTGCCGCCGGCTTTTTCTACCCGATTTTCTTCGGTAATACAGTCTTCGCTACCAAAATAGATTAGGCTGCTGTTGCCGCCCGCTTTTACACCTTCCATTTTTACTAAAGCTCCGTTAGCCCCATATTTCTCCATGTCTCCCGGAAAACTTTTCATTTGTAGGGAATCGTCGCCGGGATTGGGCAAGGTTTCCAGTTTCACGTCCAAAACGTGTTCATAAAATTTAGATGCCCTATCCATATCGTCTACATAGATTTCGAACCACACTGATGCATTTGAATTTCTCATAATTTGTAGAATTATTGATTATTGATTACTTATCCTGGGGGAAGTCGATAGTTCTATTATTGATTAAAGTTAACTGATCTTAAGTTATTTTTCCCGTTTCCGAAAGTTCTTTTACTTTGTGAAGTGCCTTAGGCTAAGCTTTTTCGAACGTTTCGAGATAGGCTTCGGGAATGTCAGTTTCGATGAGCAGCTCCGTCTCATCGAAAAATATGCGGGAAGAGCCACAGCCGTCATGGCCGCCAAAGGCTTTATGATGGCCACCTACATTAATTCCTCGGAGGAAGGCAACGTATTTTCCTCTGCTTTCATTCAATTCGGATTTTTTTAGTCCTGCCTTGATGTTAATTCCCTGTTGAATTCCAGCGCAAGTTCCAACCAATACCCAAAATCCTTTTCATTTTTAAGATTTTTATCGGCTACACGGATGTAGCCTTTGTACTCCCTACCTCCCATAACTACGGCCTGGCAACCTTCCTTTTTAAGTTCCCGTTCGTGCAGCACAGGGTCAATACGGCACATCATGCTGTCGGAACCAGCGTTCAGGCACATTTTGCCGTTGACCATAAAGGCGAGATGCCCGAACATTTTTTTCTCTTCGACCGGTAGGTCCGCCAAGGCTTTTCTAATGCTGCCGGCCAATTTTTCGTTGTATGCCATTGTAAAACATTTATTGATAATCCGACGAACGATTTTCTATATGGAACGGACAAATATCCTAATCAAGTTTTAAATATTCCAAAACGGCGGCATCCCCTTGTAATGCATCGGCCGGCAGCGGATATTCTTCGTTGAAAACCTTTAGCTCGTCTTTTTGCAATAGGGTCACAAAATCTTCCTTATAACCGTCCTCGTAAGGGATGGTGCCACCATTCAAATTTAGATGGGCATCGAAAAAATTGTACACAGGAGCTCTTTTCGAGTAGCGGTAATCGTGCCTTTCGGCCGGTAGGTGTACGTTTTCGATTTTGTGTTCGGCATCGTACAGCGCATAGACATTTTGGAGATAAGGATATTCGATTTGAGGAGTGTTCCGTGTCCAGTCCCCTCCATTGGAGACCAAGATCATCGGCCTCGGTGCGGCCAGTGCGGCAATCTCGACATTATTGGTCTGGATATCGGCCGATCGATGAACGGGCATCCCACTTTCACAGACACAGCCTCCAAAAAAATGGGCGGATACCTGTACCACCGGGGCGGAGGCGGTAATCCTATCATCGATGGCGGTCAGCATAAAGGTTTGTGTGGCCCCACCGGAGCCCCCGGTCATCCCTACCCGCTCGGGATCTACATCGGGCCGTGAAAGCAGATAGTCCAGCACTCGTTTGCTGTTGTAGGTCTGAAGGGCGAGCGCAATGGGAATGTAGTGGTCGACCTGTTGGCTCTCGCCCCTACCGATCATATCGTAGGCGAAGACCACCGCACCCATTCTGGCCAGCACGGCACAGCGCGTCTGTACATCCTCGAGCAAACGTTTGTCTTCGAGGTGCCCGTGCGGACTCAGGATGGCGGCCAGCTCTCCCTCGGATTCGATCGGCCTGTACAAATTACCGGTGACATAAAAACCAGGGAAGCTTTCGATGGCGATATTCTCCACGACATAGCCGTCCATTTTCCGTGTACTGTGGATTATAGGATTAAAATTTCCTTCGATGTCGGGCATCTTGTCCCATTGCATCCCCTCGCGCACGACCGTACGTATTTTTTCCGCCCGTTTTTTCCAGGATTCCAGATCGTCCCATTGTGCGGCGAATTCTTTCATCTTCAGGTTGGCCTCATCGGGCGTCCAGTACCGGCCAACGCAAAGCCTATCGTTGGCTTGCTGGCCATAGGCGGCCATCGCGATCAGCATAAACAGGATCCATATCGAATTTCTCATCGTGTTTACTTTACAATGCACCGTCTAAAATATGAAAACCGGGGCAGTAGTCCATCCTATTTTCAGGGATAACGGCAATTAAGTCCTCCCAAGCCGGAATTTTACCCGTAAAACCCTATTTTTGCGCCATAAAAGGCACTCGTCCCAAGGAATCCCGAAACCAGCGTTCCGGGCAGATTCCCGGGGGATCAAACCACTTTTGATTCAAAAATAAGAAAACATGACCTTACTTCTGATGGCCGCAGGAAGCGGAACCCGATACGGAAAACTGAAACAATTCGATGATCTCGGTCCTAAAGGGGAGTTTTTAATGGAATTCGGCATCTACGACGCCCTGAAGAACGGGTTCGACCATGTGGTTGTCATTACGAAAAAAGATCAGGTCGAGTTCGTGGAAGAACACCTTCGCGAACGCTTGCCTGCCAACATAAAACTGGATGTCCTGGCCCAAGAAATCACCGATATTCCCGATGGAGCCACGTTTGACATCGACCGCCAAAAACCTTGGGGCACCGCTCATGCCGTATGGACGGCGCGCAAGGTGATCGACGGTCCGTTCGCGGTCATCAACGCCGATGATTTTTACGGACAGTCCGCCTACAAAAATGCCGCTGATTTTATACGGGCGCACCGCGATGACAATACCTACGCGCTTGTGGGCTACACCCTGAGGGATACCCTTTCTGAACACGGATCCGTCTCTCGTGGGGTCTGTCAAGTCGAGGGCGACAATCTGCTCTCGGTAGACGAACGCTTAAAACTGGAGCCGGACGGCGACAAGGTCAAGGACCTCGATTCGGGGAACACCTACTCCGGCGAGGAACACGTCAGCATGAACTTTTGGATCTGCAAACCGTCGATATTCAGCAAAATAGAAAGTGAGTTCAGAACCTTCCTTGCCGACAAGGAACTGGGCATGAAGAGCGAACTGTACATTCCCAAGACCATACAAGAAATGCTGCAAGCAGGAGAAATCAAAGTCAAGGTAGTGCCCTCGGAAGGCGACTGGTTCGGGGTTACCTATTCAAGCGACCGTGAAAAAGCGGTGGCCGACCTTCAGGAGAAAACAGATGCAGGAAAGTACGATTCCCCGCTTTGGAAGTGATTCAATCACAATGACCAATGGACTTTCCGAAGCAAGCAGGTCAAAACGGCACACCGATTCTTCGAGCAAATCTTTCTAATTCATGAAACACTATTCCGATAGCGATCTGAACGGTATTCTACGGCATTTTTCCGTTGCGAAGAAAGCCTACGGGTTCCGACTTTTGACAGACGGCTATATCAACGACACCTTTTTGGTATTCGAAGGCAAGACGCCTCGCTATATTTTACAGCGGATCAACCACAACGTATTCAGAAACATTTCGGGGGTGATGAACAATATCAAGTTTGCCCTTAAGTCTTTGGATGCCCCGGATTACAGCAAAATTATCTTGGTAGAGACCAAATCCGGAAAGGAGTACCTCGAGCTTAAAGAGCAAAGCTCCGATTACTGGAGGATGATGACCTATATCGACGAAAGCACGGCCCACAATACCACTACGGACCCGAAAATCGCGTTCGAGGCGGGTCGCATCATCGCCAAGTTCCATTTGCTGCTGGAAAACGATACTATTGAAAACTATGTGGATACCATTCCTCGATTCCATGACCTTGAACTACGTAAAAATCAGTTCGTAGAGGCCTTGTCCACCACATCCCATGAAAAAAGGCAGATAGCGGACTCCGCAATTGGGTTTGCCCAGAGAACGTTAACAGTTTTGGAAGACATTAATCCCGCGGAGCAGCCGATTCGAATCTGTCATAACGACACCAAATTGAATAATATTCTTTTTTCCAAGACAACCGGAAAGGCGCTGTGTCTCATTGATCTAGACACCTTGATGACAGGTCGTTTTCTGTTCGATTTCGGAGATGCCGTCCGCACCATCGTCAACACCGCTCCAGAAGACGAGCAAGACCATTCAAAAATCACATTTGAGAAGAAGCTGTTCGAGGCTTTTATAGACGGACTGGCGGTCAATAAATCGGTATTCTCCAAAAAGGAAATCGAGATTATGTCCTGGGGTGCGGTGCTGATGCCTTTTCTACATGGTATCCGGGCACTGACCGATTACCTCAATGGCAATATCTACTATAAAATCGCCTACGAAAACCAAAATCTCGACCGTTGTTTGAGCCTCTTCGATTTCACCGGAAAGGCACTAGCCCGTACGGAATATATGAGAGAGGTCGTTCAGGAAAAGTTGGGATAGAGCGGCAAAAGGTGTGCACTTCTCTGTCCTTGCCTACGTTTTTTTGAAGGATAAAGTATGCAAGGCTACCAACGATCCCTTTCTTCAAACGCTTCGAACGGTATGCTGTGGCTTCTGGTGCCATTCCCCAAGCTAAGATTCTGTGGCCCCAAGATTCGAAGATTCAAGGCATTGTCATGCCCCTGTCAAAACGGATATCCAATCGCAAAATTCCACACCAGATTATTGTCCCCACCGCCGAAAAAGGGTGTTCGCGTGCGTTCGCCTTCGGGCAGATAGGGTACCTGCACCGGCGAGGCCAAATCTAAACGGATGACAAAACTTTGGATGTCCACCCGCAACCCAAAGCCTACCCCGATACCCAGTTCCTTGGTCCAATTCTTTCCGAATTTTCCCTTAGTGAATAGTTCTTGGTTGAAATCAACACTGCTCTGCGGCTCGTCATCCGATATTTCGGGTTGGCTAGTCAGCCATATATTGCCGGCATCGGCAAAAACCGCCCCCTTGAGATAAGAAACTATGGGGAAACGATATTCCAGGTTCCCTTCTAGTTTCAGATTTCCCGATTGATCGAAAAACGAGGTCGATTCCGTGTTCTCGGAGGTAAAGATCCCCGGACCGAGCGAACGGATCTTAAAGGCCCTCACACTGTAAGGTCCCCCGGAAAAAAACTGTTTCACGAAAGGCAGGGTGCTCGAGTTTCCATAGGGAATACCCCATCCTGCGTAAACCCGGGCGATCAGGGCCTGTTCCCTGCCCCATCTAAAATATTGCCGGAAATCGACATCTAACTTAGCGTATTGGGCATATTCGAGACCGAATACCGTTTTGCTATCTCCCGTAGCCAGGTCCAACGTATTCCCGGCCACGTCTAGATTAGTGGAAAAAAAGAAGGGAAGGGACTTGTCTTCGTCGACCAGTTCATTATAGGTAAAACTGTAGTTCATGCCCGCAATAAACTGCTGTTCGAAACTTTGCCGTAAAAACGGATTTTTGTTCAGGATACTATCGAACTCCGCCGTGGTATCCGCCAGATTGACGTAGTTCAGACTAATGGGATTCAGCTCGTGAAAAACGTATTTGTTGGCTTTCCAAGTATATCCGAAGGACGCGTTTACCGAAGTGAGGGTATAGAGCTTGCTTCTTTTCAAAATATCCCCGCCCAAGCTGATTTTGGTCTTGGGTACAGCATACTTGAAACGGCTCGGGGAAAAGGGCACCAAGCGCGGAATAATCAGGTCGGCTTTCAGCCCCCCCGCGATACTACTTAAGCCGGAATCGCTGCCCCCTGAAATCTGGGTCTCATACGAAAAATTACCACTAAGGCTAAAGGTCTCCCCCCCTTTTAAAAAATTGTGGTTGTTATAACTCAGTCCGAGGCCCGGCCCCGCAAATCCGTTGGATTTGCTGACGGCCTTCAGCTCGGCACGTATCGACCTTTTCGTCCGTGGGGAAAGAAAAATATCCGCGTCGAGCAGCCCGTTGCCATTTGCATTGGCAACGGTATCCTTTTCATTAAATCGGATGTTCACGAATTTGTAACTGCCAATCGACGATAATCGGTTACTGGTCAGCCGGGCGGTCTGTGAATCGTATTTTTGTCCCTCTTCGATCAAGATGTATGGTTCCAGTTTTTCGGGTTTGAAAAACTCCTCGCGCTGTACAAAATAGATTCCATTCACCGTATCGGTCACTGTTGATAAAGTATCGCTATCAATAGTATAATTCGGGTGTACGGTAATGGAGTCAATGGCGTAGGGAATCACGGAACGGCTTGGAACGTTTTTCTTCAATCGAAGATAAAGATCGAATTTCTTATTGTCGTATCGGTTGGTATCGGCCTCGAAGATTAGAAAATCGGGATTGAAATTGTAATATCCACGCTGTTTTAAAGCCTTATCGATCCGTTCCCGTTCAAACTTCATCAGCTGTAGATCGAAACGGTCGCCTTGGTCGATTCGGGTGTCGGCCACAAGATCTTGCAGCTCATCATAAATGGGAAGGGAATCTTTTTCAAGTTCAAAAGTTTCTACGGTATAGGGTTGCGGCACCTCCACCTTATACTGCACGTGGGCAAATTTTTCGGTACTATCGATTTCCGAAACGGCCTGACCGTAGAAAAACCCACGGTTGTCCATCCGGTTAAGAATCAGTTCCTCGACCCGCTGGGGATTCACATCTGAGAAATAGACGGGCTCCTCCCCTATTTTTTTATTGAGCCATTTGTTGATGAATCCCGGATTTTCGCGCTGTGCCTTATAATAATAATACAATCCCAAGCGCATGCCCAAAATCTTAGAATTCGGTTCGGGCCGGAGCAAAGTATTCAGCTCCGCATTCAATCCGCCGATGTTGACATCTTCCGCATCTTCTTCGAGCGTGGTCACGATTTCTGCGCCGGTGTAAAGATTTTCGTCTTTGGGAATAAATTTTTTAACGCTGCACGAGGTCGCGACGACCACAATGAACAACATCCAAATCTGGTTATATGTGGCTCTAAGCTTCAACTATTGAATTTTTTTTCATATACAATTAATCGTCCGTTCGAATGGTCGCCTGAACAAGGCCGAAATTTGGGTTTCGTCTTCCTTTCAATCCCAACGATCTCAAGCTAGGCGAATTTCCTAATTTTCATTGTCCTCTGTCGCTTCTGTGTCATGTTTCTTATTAGTTTGTTCCGTGTCCGAATCCTTAGTTTTTATGTCAGCACCATTTTCCTCCTCGTCTTTCAAGGGATTGAACAGTTCACTGAATTCATTGAACTCTCTGTTAAAGATCAGAGCCAGCCCGGTGACGATCAACTGGCCGTCAATAACATTGGTATATTCGTTCTTACGGTAGCCCCTTAAACGATAGCGGCCGTTCTCGGTCAGGAGATATTCCAAGCTTACGTTTCCGATAAGGGGAGTCTGCCCCTGATTTTCAGAAGCACTGCCTTCGACATCGACCGAGCTCCCCGCCGAGACGATCAATCGGTCGTCGAACAATTTTTTTTGAGCTTCGATGTCAAGCTGGGTGCGGTCTTGGGGACTGTCCCCTTGATAATCGGTGAAGCTGTCAAGGTCAAAATTAAGGTCGATACCGGTATTGCCAAATACCTTGTCCGAAAAGGCGTTCATCTGGCCCGAAAGCACCTTGTTCACATTGTCCCGCGCCATGGCCGCGGTACCCCCACCACTACCGTCGCTACCGGACCCTGGGAAAAAGCGGTTAAGGGCCAGCAACGAGAATACCTGTCGGTTTAGTTCGCCCTCTTGCTCGTTCAACTGCTTTACCCGTCCGTAGACCGCCCCCCCCAGGGCCCCTTGTTCGTCTTCCGGCATATCCATTCCGAAAGAAAGTTTCGGCTGCAGCAGTTCGCCCTCGACGTAGAGATATACCAGAAAGGGTAGCACCTGCCTGTATTTTCCGGCTACACTGGGATTCGCGCCCGAGGTTACGGTGGACATCAGAGGCGCGGCAGAGGTCTCGACCTTGTACACTGCGGTCACGTCCAGGGCCGCATCCATTGGATCGCCACGCCAGGTAACGGTACTTCCCGGTTTGATATCGAACCTTCGGTTGACCAGATTATACAAACTGGTCTCGTAATGACCATCGTTAAGTTCGTACCGTCCCGAAAGTCCGATTCGACCGCTCGGTTCGATGTTTAGGTTCAGCTCGGCATCCCCCGAAACCTCGAGATTGTCACCGGTCTTTTGGTCCATGATGACGTGAAAGACCGCATCGTTCGCAATTTCAAGAACGACCTGAACATCCATCCCCTTAAAGAATGCGGATGTTTCTTCCTGCTCTTTCCGGGTCAGGATAGCATCGGGATTGTCATGGTTGACGAAGATGACTACCCCGTCCCGCTCTTGCACATCAAGTGTGGCTTCGGGCACCACGTAAGTAATGTCGGTCACCTTGCGAATACGGAGCCTGCCTTCCACATTAGGCAAGTTAAGGTTGCCTTTTACGGTCATATCGGCATCGAAACTGGCCTTTCCGTAATAGAGTTCATTGTCTTCCTCTGTGGAATTCAGCACCTGAAAGGCATCGGCTTTGAGATTGAGGTCAAATTCAGGATTTATCAAGGATTCGGTAAGGATATTCCCATCGACGGTAAAGGCGTCGCCCTTCTTATCCGCAATATCAAAAGAGTCGAGATAAAGTCCCGAATTATCCAGCCTTAGCGTTTCGTTGTCAATCTTAAAAACGGAATTCAAGGTAGTTACGTTAAACGCCACCTGATTAAAGGCGAACTCTCCTTGATACTCGGGTTCGGTCGTGGTTCCGCTCACCTGTACATTACCCGAAACGAAGCCCTCGGCCTGTTTGATCGCCCCTTGCGATAGCGCTTCCGCTGCCGACAGTTCGAGCCGGTTTAGGTCGAGGTCCAGATTCAGCTCCGCCCCAGTCTCGGACGCGGTATAATCGCCGGTCAGGTCGAAATCGACACCACCCTCCTTTAGGGCCAGGTCGAAATCATAGCTGTTTTGGCCCTGCGAAGCCGCCTTTAAAGCCAAATTTCCCAAGCGAGCCTGCAGTACCCGGAGGTCATTGATATTAAGATCGGCCACGAGTCCGGACGCCCCAAAGGGATTTTCGACAACTACCCTGCCCTCGACCAGTCCGCCGGCCAAAGCATCATCGGGATTTAAAAGGCTCAAAATGGTCTGCAGCGCAAACTTGTCAAAGCTGACCCCGATATGTTCCCTGTCGATATCGGACAGGGAATTGCTTACCGTAAGCTGCTGGCCATTTTGGCTCAGCCTAAAATCGGTAAAGTCAAGAAAGCCATCGCCGATGGCTATCCGGTTGTCTTCTGGGATGCTCCACTTCTTTTTGTTGAAAATCAATTCTTCGGGGGCGATGTGCAGGTGTATCGTATCGGTTTTCATGGCTACATTGGAGCCCACATGAATCAGCCGGTCCGGCCCGTCGAAAGAACTAAAGTCGAGATACATTCGCCTATTCTTCAGCTTCCCCTCAAAAATCGTGCGTTTGATATCGATGGGGTCCGTTTGTATCCCGGCAAAACCGGCGCTAAAGTCCAAATTGTCGGCCCCGCCGTTGATGAGTACCTCCAGGCTGTCGATGGCGGTACCCCCGTATTCCGCAATTGGCACGTTGAGTCCTGCGGACAATTTTTTGGTGGCGGCATTGAAATCTGCCTTTACAACAATGGTATCGAGACGGTCGAGTCCCTTAAGGAATACCTCCCTTAAAATGGGGGTAGTGGTCAGACCGGCATTTAGATTCAGGGTTACGGGACCGGAGATAGTATCAGTAGCGCTTTGGGGTGCGGCACCGCTGTTGTTTCGTGAGTAGGTTTGGGCGACTGTCTGGTTGTCGGGTTCAATCCCGGAATCAAGGTTATCGCTGGAATTGGTAACGGTGCCGCTGCCGGAATCGGCATGGTCAATTTGGTCAAACTCGTTCTTCGTCAAGGCGTCGCCATTCTCCCTGGTCAGGGCGTTCGTTCCCGCGGCATCCGATTCGCCGGACAATGGTTTTCCTTCGGAAAAATACCCTTCGAACTGATCTTGTAAAGCGGATAGCAGTTGGTCGGGGCTGGCATTCGCCTTTAGGTCGCCCTTTAGGAATTCACTCTCGATCCTGACTTCGGTACCCATTTCGCGAACCACTGCACTCAGGTCGACATCACCCAATTTGTACTGGTCGTTTTCGTACACCGCCGTACCTTCGGATAGCAAGGCGTTTAAGTCGAAGCTATCCGCGTTGCCCTTGAATTCAGCGTTCAATTTGATTCCCGTACGGATATCCTCTTGGGTAACCCCGAGGGCCTGCAGGTCGGCACCGATCAGGTTCAGGTCCAGTTTGATCTGGGAGTCGGTACTGTCCAGATCGACCTGGGTATTGGCTTTTAAATTCAGGTTATCGTCTTTAAAAGCTAGATGGATATCACCTTGCCCATCGACGATATCGCCATTTAGTTCAAGATTCGAAAAATCGTAATCGTCGAAGGAGAGTTGGGTGAAGTCGGACTCCAAAGTCGCATTAAGGGTAGAAAGACTGCCGCCGCTGCCCTCGGCGTCTATCGTGAAGGTTACTCCGCCCAGTTGGGCGTTTTTTAAGATTTTGTCCAATCTTAGGCTGTCCACTTTCAGTCTTCCATCGAAGGCCATCGTCTGCCGGTTGGAATAGCTACCGGCCAGCTGGACCGTGCCTTCGGGAATTTGCAGTAGGACATCCGCATCCATAGCATCGACCGACCCTTGCGCAGAAGCGTCCACCTGCATCGTTTCCGGAACGGAGATACCCAGACTGTCTTCCGATATAAATTGCAGCACGTCTTCCCGGGCGGATGTCATCCGGATGGTCTCGAAGTCGAAGGCCAACGCATCGGGTTCGGTGGCATTATCCAGCTGTCCTATCGCCTTAAGGGATGTGCCCTCTCCCCAATCGAGTTCCAGGGTCGGAATCTCAAGGCTTGCCAAAGTACCCTTCGCCTCAAAATTACCGGTAACGGCTTTTTGGGCGGCTTTTTTCAGGTATTCGTTATCGGCCAAATCGGGCTGAAAGACGTAGGCATCCTGCAGGGCGAGCTTCAAATTGGGAATATCGATCTCGATTTCTGCGTTTTCAGGAGTTTCCATCAGGGCATCTACCGTGGAATAGTCCAAGGAGATGTCCCCGGAAACGGAACTGTTGTTTGTGCGTAATTGCAAGTCCGAAAGGGATGCACTGTTATCTTCGAGACGGGCATCGAAGCTAAATTCCTTCAACTGGAATCCGCTCTTTTCAGTGAAGGCCAGCTGCCCTAAGTCAAGGTTGGCGGTTTTGGGCCGATATACAATGTCGTTGGCCTGAAGGATAAAATTGGAAATAGCAACGGCATCAGGATTGAACTTGCCCGCTTTTGGTCGATTATTTCCCGTAGTGTAGGCAAAATTATTGTCTTCAAAGTCGATTTGGTCGACCTGTACTGTAAATTCAGGCCATTCGAAGCCTTCGCCGGCGTCGGCAACGGCCACCGAATCTTCGGTCTGTGGTGTCTGGGCGGCCATCCTGAGGGAAATATCGGAGTCTTTCAGTTCCAAGCTTTCCACTTCGATGTCGCTCTTGGCCAGGTCGGCCTTGGGCAGTTCCAACAGGAAATTCCCAATGGCGACATCGGCCGTCAGGCTGTCGGGAACGGAACTATAGTTCGCCTTTACCCTTTCGATGTTAAAATTATCCACCGCTAGATAGGGCAAGGCCGTTTCGGTGGTGTCCTCGGTCTCGGGAAAGGGTTTTGTCTGTTCATAGACCGCCTCGGTATCGGTCAATTGGAGCTCGTCCAGTTCAAAGCGCATGGCCTCAAGGTCGATGGTATTCGCCTCGGTATAGAGCCGCCCCAACCGGAGTTTAGCATCAATCCCCAAAAAACCGTCATCGTAAACGATATCGAAATCCTTCAGATCGATAGTGCCTACGTTGACTTCCATGGGTTCGGCATCCTCTTCGGGAGCGGGCACGGAATCCTGCGAAGCAAAGGCATCCGCCAGAAAACTGAAGTTGAAATCCTCCGAACCCTCCTGTCGCGTCACGTTAGCTTTTAGGCCTTCCCATTCCAAATACTCCAAATTGAAGGTATTCCCGAAAATGATCTGCGATAGCCCCACATCGGCTTCCAGGGCCTTGGAAAAGACCAACGTATCTCCTTTTTTATCCTCCAAATACAAGCCTTCCAAGGAAAGATTTCCCGAGAACGTCAGGAACAAACGGTCGATATTGACCTCCGTACCGGTCTTTTCCGAAACGAAATCGGTGACTTTAGAGACGATAATGCCTTGTCCCCAAGGACTTCGGATAAAAAGCACCAATGCGACGAAAAAAACCAGAAACACGAGCAGTACCCGCCCTATACGCCTTAAGATCTTATTTCTTTTCTTTTTCTCCAAAGTTAATTGTGCTGTCGGACCAAGCCCTCAAAAGTAAAGCCTTTGGCAGAACATATATGCCAATCTTCTATTAATTTAGGCGGCCGCAATCAGGCCACTAGATAAGAAACTATTCCCCTCCGGACTGATGCATTCGGGATTATTTTTGAACGATACGATTTAGCCCTGAAAGATGGATATTCGAATTAGTGTCCGCCACCGCCTATTTTTATTTAGACCGGCCCGCCAACGAGTTGCCTCAACTGCAGTCCGTTGAAATTCGGACTGTCAACTTGGAACCAAAGAGGCGGACATCCTCCCGAGGTCGCGAATTTGGTCCAATAAATTGTTCCAGTCCCGATTCCGCGCAATAGATAATGCGTTGAATAAACGGTACTTCCATTTATAATCCTAAATTTGTCCGTACCCTAAAAATGGTCTGACATCATGCCGGCACGATTAAAACCATTCCAATTTCTGGCCCTGCTTTTGCCCCTATGGCTCTGTGCCCAACACATATTGCCGCCGATTCAGAACTACAGGACCTTTGACTACCACGCCGCGAGCAAGAACTGGGGCCTGGCGGCAAACGAAGCAGGGGAAATATTCGTCGCCAATAACAAGGGCCTACTGCATTTCAACGGGGAGGGATGGACCCTATATGAACTACCGGACCGAACGGTCATACGTTCCGTAGCCTATATCGATGCCAAGGTATATACCGGGTCGTACGAGGAGTTCGGTTATTGGGAAAAGGATGCCACGGGGGTGCTGCAATACACTTCTTTAACCCATCTGATCAAGGAGCATAAGTTTACCAGCGAGGAGTTTTGGCAGATTTTGTCCTACAATGATAGCATCCTTTTCCGGTCCTTTTCAGGCATCTACCAGTATAAGGATGACGACATCACCATCATAGACTCCGACCTTATTAGCGTTAACATCGCGCTCTATGAAGGACGCCTGGTGGTAGCGGCCGATGGCGGGTTTTATCTCTTGGAAAACGAGGAACTCGTCCGCATCAAAGATCTCGGCCTTTTGGATGGGAAGACCATCATCGACATGGTTCCCACCCCCGAGGGATTTTTGATCGGCACCAAACTCAACGGCTGCTACCTTTATCGTAATGATCGGGTCGCGGCTTGGGACGCCCCTATCAACGCGGAGCTCAAAGCGCAACAGCTTAACAGGATTTTGCCCCTTAACGACCATAAAATAGCCTTTGGCACCATCAAGAACGGTATCTATCTCTACGACCTTGAAAGGGAGGCCAGCCAACACCTGAACCGGGAGACGGGCCTGCAGAACAATACGGTGCTGGCCCTGCTTCAGTTCAAAGATCAGCTTTGGGCGGGCCTGGACAATGGCATCTCCCGCATCAACCTCGACGCGCCTATCACCTCCTACACCGATTATTCGGGCGTAGTGGGCACGGTGTACGATCTGGCTCTTTTTCAAGGTACGCTGTATATGGGGAGCAATACCGGCATTTATTATTTCGAGGATGACCGATTGCATTTTCTGCAAGGCTCCCAAGGCCACGTCTGGGATCTTGAAATTTTGGAAGGGGAACTCTTGGCCGGCCACAATACCGGCACCTTTAGGATCGAAAAGGCCACCATGGACAAAATATCGGACATTTCGGGCGGCTACCAGTTCGCCAAAGTGCCGGAGAACGGATCTACCTACCTACAGGGCACCTACACGGGGATGGCCAGATACCAAAAGAATGCCGCTGGGAAATGGCAGGTCAAAAGAGTGGCAGGTATCGATTTTCCGGTCAACCAATTGTGTTTCGAAACCCCCCGAACGCTATGGGCGGCGCATCCGTATAGGGGGCTTTATCGGATGACGATCGACCCGGATTATGGCCAAATAATGGAAAAACAGAAAATTGCCACCGATGCGCTGCCGAGCAACTTCAATATCAAACTCTATAAAATCAAGAACCAGATTGTAATCCAAAGTGGGGGGCGGTGGCATAAATACGATCCTATTTTGGACGAGATAACCGATTTTGAGGAGTTCAGGCCCTACGACCATATGAGGCTGGTGCACCATGATCGAGGATATTTTTGGTTCATCGACAGCGAGAGGTCCAAAGAATTGATTTCTACCGACCTGAAAAAGGATAGTTTGGCCATTGCGGAGCCCCTCTTGAAAAAACGTATGGTTCCCGATACCGAAGCAATGGTCAAGATCAACGACTCCATCTACCTTTTGAGTCTGGTCGATGGTTTTGGTCGTATCGACCTGAACGGATTAAAACAGCACCTTCGGAATACCGAGATTTTAGCACCTAAGCTCGCCTTTTTCAGGGACGGAGAAAAACGTCATCCCTTGACCGACAGCATTTTTCAAGTCCCGAACGGGAATACGCGGAATATACGAATACAGGTAACCGCGCCAGAATCCTTCCGGTCTCGGTATCGCTACGCTTTAAAGGGACCTGAAAATCGTTCCGCCTATACCGACACCGGCACCATTGACTTTCAAAACCTGCCCCACGGCAGTTACACCTTACTGGTTGCTACATTGGGAAGGGACAACGGCACCTCGCCCATAAAAGAGATTCGATTTGAAATCGCCCCGCCCTGGTACCTTTCGTGGTGGAGCCTACTCATCTACACAGGGGTCTTGATCGCTACGATATTCATTGTAAGGGAATACCATCGAAGAAAACTTCGGAGGGAACAAGTGGCCTTAAAGCGGCAGATGCACCGAGAGGAACAAGAACGTTCAGCGGCACGGGAAAAGCAAAAACTGGAACAGGAAATTATGCAAAAACAAAAGGAACTCGCCCGAACTACCCTGAACATAGCCAAGAAAAACGAGCTGATCTTGGAACTTAAAGATATGCTTGCCTTAAACAAGAAAGCCTTTTCGAACCAACGCCGATACCATTCCCTACAAAAAAAATTGGAAGCATCTCTTGACGGCGATGCCGACTGGAAGTATTTCGAGATCAACTTCAAAGAACTGCACGGCGACTTTTTTGAGGGCCTGCTCCGCCAGTTTCCCAAATTGACGCCCAAAGACTTGAAGTTATGCGCCTACCTAAAAATGAACCTGTCCTCTAAGGAAATCGCTCCCCTTATGGGCATTTCGACCCGCGGCGTTGAAATACATCGCTATCGGCTACGAAAGAAGCTCAACATGGAGAAAGCACAGAACTTAAGCCGATTTTTGATTCAGTTTAGTTAAAAATTGTTGTATTTTTAATGAACGTACTACATCAACGCTACATCGCAATGTTAAATTTTTAAATGAGTTTAACAGTGAAAACACTACAAACCCGTTGCAGCACAGGGCTGACACTAGGTTCAGCAATGATGTAGCTTTCATGTAGCGGTTCCCCTACGAACACATACCATAGTTTATTAATTTAGTGGAAATCTAACTCACTTAATGATCAACTATGAAAATACGTAACGTTTTATTGGTGATTTTATTATTGGCATCGTCCGGAACGCTCGTTTTTGGGCAAGACAATATAACAGTCACCGGTACGGTTTCCGATTCGATGGGGCCATTGCCCGGGGCCTCGGTCGTCGTTCAAGGCACGACCACGGGAACACAGACGGACTTTGATGGAAACTTCACCCTGGACAACGTTCCCGCCGATGCCACTTTAGAAATCAGTTACATCGGATTCGCACCCCAGCAAATTCCCGTTGACGGGCAGACTACTCTCAACGTTACCCTTCAGGAAGATGCACAGGCACTGGAGGAGGTCGTGGTAATCGGATACGGTGAAATGAAGTCAAAAGATTTGACCTCCGCCATTACCACAGTTAAATCCGAAGAACTGGAGGCGACCCCGACGGGCCAGGCGATGCAGGCGTTGCAAGGTAAGGTCGCCGGCCTACAGATCGTGAGCAGTGGTGGCCCCGGGCAATCGCCTACCGTTAGGGTTCGCGGTATCGGATCATACGATACGGATGCATCAGGACCCCTTTATGTGGTGGATGGGATGTTCTTCGAAAACATCGATTTCTTAAATACCGCCGACATCGCCTCCGTTTCGGTGCTAAAAGATGCATCGGCGGCCGCTATTTATGGCGTACGGGCCGCCAACGGAGTAGTACTGATCGAGACAAAATCCGGATCATACAACCAAAAACCTGAAATCACGTACAGTGGTTATTCTGGATATCAGGTGCCCCAGAACGTGCTAAAAATGGCGAATAGCGAACAATTCTCCACCCTGGCCAGGGAATCGGGATCCGAACCGGATGCCCTGTTTATTGAAAATGCGATGCAGCGATACGGGAGAAGCCGTATCAATCCAAACGTTCCCGCGGTCAACACCGATTGGTACGATGAGATTATGCGCAATGCAATGATCCAAAACCATAGCCTTAACTTTACGGGGGGCGGTGAAAATGCCAACTACGCCATTGGGGCCAACTATTTTGAGCAAGGCGGACTTCTAAAAATGAAAAATGAGTACGAGCGTTTTAACCTCCGGAGCAAGATTGATTTTAGGGTCAATGACAACCTTACCATCGGGGGCAACGTGGTCATCAGCAACGCCACCCGTTTCGATGCGGAGGATTCCGCTTGGCGGCGGGCCTATTATGCCGTACCTACCATGCCCGTATTCGACCCCTTGCTCGGCGATGATCCCCAAGTATTTCCTGTTAATTACGCAAATGCGCAAGATCTGGGCTATCGCGGCGGCCAAAATCCTTTTCCCCTCATGGATTTCAGCGAGTTCCGGAACAAAATCCGCAATGTGCTGGCCAACTTTTATGCCGAAATCGATATCGTTCCCGAGGTCTTATCCTTTAAAACAGCCTATAACCACAATTTTGAGACACGCTCACGACGTGAAGTACGCTTGCCTTATTTTTTAGGGAACAATTTTCAGCGTGAAGATGCGGAATTGGTCAAGAGAAATGAGACTTACTCCAACCAAATTTGGGACAATACGCTAACTTACAACAATGACTTCGGCAAACACGACCTTACAGTCTTGGCCGGTGCGTCGTTTCGTGATGAGTCTTTTGAACGCCTATCCGCCAAAGGACTAAACTTTCCGCTGACCGGTGAAGAGGCTTATTTCTTAAATCAGGCCCAATCCACACCTGAAGATGACGTGGGTGATGACGGTCGCCGGGAATACGGTCTTTCGTTCTTCGGCCGAATATCCTACAACTATGACGACCGCTACTTGCTCTACGGCACCTACCGGGCCGATGGCACCAATAAATACCAGGAAAAATGGGGCTACTTCCCCACCGTAGGTGCGGGATGGGTGCTATCGGGAGAGTCGTTCTTTCCTCAGAATAGCTTTGTCGATTTCCTGAAATTGCGAGCCAGTTGGGGCGAACTGGGCAACGACAAGGTACCCTCAAGTGAAGGCGGGATTGTTTCTGAGGTGATAACCACCGCTTTGGACGATACAATGGTAAGCGGCGTAGAGACCAGCAGTGACTTTACCGCCTTAAAATGGGAAGTGACCGAGGAAATCAACGGGGGAATAACGGCCCGGTTCTTCGATAGCAACCTGTCGCTGGAAGCCGATTATTACGTCAGAACGACCAAAGATGCTGTAATTGACGTTTTACGGCCATTGATCCCTGGGGCAACTCGACAGAATGTAGGTGAAATCAGAAATTCGGGCCTAGAACTCGCGCTGAACTGGAACAAAACAGTCTCGGAAGATTTTAGTTATAGTGTAGGAGCCAACTTTGCCTCCCTAAAAAATGAGGTACTTGATCTGGATGGACAACCCTATCTCGATGCGGGGTCGGCGGAGTTTCGCCAACGATCGATCGTAGGTGAACCCATCTTCGCCTTCTACGGACTTGAAACCGTAGGCGTGTACCAAAACGAGGCCCAGATTCAGGCCGATCCCGTAGCCGTGGATAACGGACTCGAACCCGGTGACTTCATTTATAAAGAGAACGGGGGAGACCCTAACACTATCGATGGGGACGATCGCGTAGTACTAGGATCCTATTTGCCTTCCTATAACTTTGGTTTCAATCTGGGATTCAACTATAAGGCGTGGGACTTTTCGGCCAGCGCTATCGGACAGGGTGGAAACAAGATTTTAAACCGAAAGCGCGGCGAGGTCATCTTTACCAGTGATACCAACTGGGACCGAGATTTTGCCGTCAACCGTTGGCACGGCGAGGGCACTACGAACAGTTATCCATCATCTAAAGGGGTGCGAAAAAGTTGGAACCAGCAACTTAGCGATTATTATGTAGAAGACGGAGACTTTATCCGGATACAAAACCTGACCTTGGGATATACCATCAACAGGAAAGGTGAAATCAAGGGCCTAGCCCGTACCCGGATCTACGTAACCGCCGAAAAACCTTTGACGATTTTCGATTACAACGGGTTCAACCCCGAGGTCCCTAACGGGGTGGACAACCAAACCTATCCGGTACCCGCTACGTATACTTTTGGGGTAAACATCAAAATTTAAAAAAAAGCCACTATGAAACTGTTTCAAAACATACGAAATTTAACACTGTTCGGCCTAATCGCAGGCTTGATCTTCGGGTGTACCGACAAATTGGACGAACCGGAACTCAACAACAACTTTGCTGTCGGTACTGACTTTTCCAAGACCGAGGATATGCAACTTTCCCTGATCGGGGTATACGCAGCCTTTCAACGTAGGGGCTGGGAGCAACCGCTTCTCATTTCGGTCCGCGGTGATGATGTCAATGCCGGGGGTCTCGGCGATCAGCAACCCTTTTCGGATACCGACCGATTCGATTACAATAAAGATTATTGGATGTACAACTCGTTATGGCAAACGGTCTATCGGGAAATTATTACCGCCCATACGGCCATGGAACAGATAGAAAGGTACCAGGAACTCGCAGACAACGATGGTAAGGCCTTGGGTAATCAGTATATTGCCGAGATCAAGGTGTTGCGGGCCATGATGCTCTATTTTATCTCACAAACCTGGGGCGATGTCTTTATTCCGGAATCCTCCGATACCGAACAACTTTTGGAGGTCGAGAACTTGCCTACCAAAACCGAGGTGATGCAACATATTTCCGACCAGATGGACGCGGCCATCCCCTTGTTGCCGCCAGGCCATCCCAATGAAAGAACCGGTATCCCCGGCGGGGTCACGGTCAACACCGCTTATGCCGTCAAGGCTTTGGCCAACCAGGAACTCGAAAACTATCAGGCCGTAGCCGATGCGACCGCACAAATTATAAATTCTGGCTCCTATAGCCTATTTCCAGATTTTTACGAACTGTTTAAAAATCCCGGTAAACTCAGCGATGAAACTGTCTTGTCCCTTCAATATTCCGATTACGGACAGGGGGAAGGCGATCGGTCGGGCCATTTGTACGCGCCCTACGGACCCCAAGGCTGGACGCCCGCCGTCGAAGGGGCCTCAAGTGGATGGGGCTTTTACGAGCCTAGTTTGAAGTTTATTAAATTCATGCTCGACCGTGGTGAAACGGTCCGTTTAGAAACCAGTGTGCTATTTACCGATAGGGGCATCGCAGAACTTCAACAAGATGCAGATTATGCGACCCTTCCGGGTTTCGTTTCCAATACGACCCGTGACGGCGATGTAATCAACGATTATGCTCGTGCCCTCTTCGCCAGTGGTAAGCATTATCTGCCCTCGAACCAATTGATACCCGGCAGAACGGCCTACGGCAGTAACAAAAACTATATCATGATACGCTATGCGGAAATTCTCTTGATGTACGCAGAGGCCTTGGTGCAGGGGGCCAATGGTTCGGCGATGACCGCGGACCAGGCCGTGAACCTGGTCCGTGAACGGGCCGGAATGGCCCCGATAACGGGCGTGACCCTCGACCAGATCGTGGACGAAAAATTTGCCGAACTCAGTATGGAATGGGGCAAACGCTATTTCGATATGCTTCGCCTGGGCCGCTACGAAGAACTGAGCTATGGCGGAAGGACTTTCTCGGAGGATAAGAGTTACCTCCCCTATCCCCAGGAACAGGTGGATCAATTCCCCATTTTGGAAAACTAGCAATAAACTAACAAATCAATAAGGATGAAAAAGTTCAAAAATAGTGTCGTGGCATCGATAGCGGTCTTGTTGCTGTACGGATGCGACCAGGGCATAGATCCGATAACGCCCGTAGCCCCCGGGACAGACGAATCCGCCCCGGCAATAACCATCAATTCCCCTACGGAGGGCCAAACGATCAAGGTCAACGAGGAATTGGCGAGTGTGGATATCGATTTTGAGGTGACCGATGATATCGAGGTGGCCTCCGTAAAAGTAATGATAGACGGCAAACAGATCGGTAGTTACAGCAACTTTAAGGACTACCGACGTCTAATAGTCGATGACCTGAGCTATGATAAATTGGCCGATGGCGCCCACGAAATGAGCGTTGTTGCCACCGACATAGATGGCAAGACCACCACCTCTACCGTAAATTTTACCAAAGAGCCCGCTTACCTTCCCAAATATGCAGGGGAGTTGCTTTATATGCCCTTCGATGGGGACTATACCGATCTGGTGAGCCTTAAAAAAGCTACCGTAGAGGGTGATCCCGGCTTTACCGAAGAAAGCCTGGCCGGCCCCAGCGCCTATGCAGGTGCCGAGGAATCGTACCTGACGCTGCCCGGCGACCGCTTTAAAAACGGGGAATTCAGTGCTATTTTTTGGATGAAGGTCAATGCCGTACCCGATCGGGCCGGAATCTTGGTTATGAGTCCCCCGATGGAAGGGGATGCCAATGATCTCACCAAGGGCTTCCGCTTCTTTAGGGAGAATGCCGGCGGTATGCAACGGTTTAAATTGAATGTGGGCTCAGGTGACACAGGGAATTGGTTCGATGGAGGGGAAGCAGCCGATGTGGACCCTGCAGCGGATAAGTGGGTCAACATGGCCTTTACAATTTCGGGAACCGAGGCCATCGTGTACATCGACGGACAAATCGTTAAACAGGATGCCCTGGATGGAATTGACTGGTCGGATACGGGTTTGCTTTCGATTATGTCGGGCGCCCCTAACTTTACGGGATGGGGCCACCTGTCCGATCAAAGCTTTATGGACGAGCTCCGTATTTTTGATAGGGCCATTTCGCAAGCGGAAATTCAACAGATCATGGCCGACGACTCCGGTGAATTCGTGTCGTCGTACACACCTGCTTTTGCCGGCGAAATGTTCTATATGCCCTTCGACGATAACTATAGCGAACTCTTCAGGGATATGGAGGCCGAAGCGGTCGGCAATCCCGGTTTTGCCGGAGAAAGTGTCGCGGGATCGAACGCGTACGCCGGGGCCACGGATTCCTACTTGACCTTCCCGATTAATGAAATGGGGCCGATCACTACCCCGCAGTTCAGTGCTACCCTATGGTACAAACTGAACGCCGATCCCGACCGTGCCGGTATTTTGACCATCTCCCCGGAAGATCCCGAAAACGAGAATTATCCCGAGGTGCAGAACAACCGCAACAGCGGGTTCCGATTGTTGAGGGAGGGCAACGCCGAGAGACAGGTGGTCAAATTGAACGTGGGTACCGGCGATGGCAATGAATGGGCCGATGGCGGTGACGCCGCCGCCTTAAACCCCGCTACGGCAACCGATTGGGTACATTTGGCGTTTACCATATCGGACGATAGTGCCAAAGTCTATATCGATGGAGAAATGGTAGCCGAAAAAGCACTACCCGGCTTCGACTGGACCGGTACCGAGATACTTTCCATAGGCTCCGGTGCCCCCAGGTTTACAGGTTGGAACCATTTATCGGACCTAAGCTATATCGATGAACTGCGTTTCTACGATAAGGTCTTGACCCAAGAGGAAATACAAACGATAAGGGATTTTGATCAATAAATAGTTTGAGCCCGATTTTATGAAGTTAGTTTTGAGTGTAGTGTCAATGGCCGTTGCTTCCCTGATTACGGGCTGTAACGGCCATAGAACTACCGATAAAAAAATTACACCCGCAGAATCCGGTACATCCTTTTCGGATGAGCAACTATTGGATAGGGTACAACGCCAAACCTTTGATTATTTCTGGTCGGGGGCCGAACCTACTTCCGGCCTCGCCCGGGAACGCATCCATATGGACAATGTCTATCCGACCCACGATAAGGATATTATCACGACCGGTGGGTCCGGCTTTGGACTTATGGCCATTCTCGTGGGGGTCGAACGTGGATTCATCAGCCGGGTACAGGCCCTAGAACGCTACGAAAAAGCGGTCGATTTTCTAGCGAAGGCGGATCGCTTCCATGGGGTTTGGTCACACTGGCTCACGCCCGACGGCAAGATGACCCCCTTCAGCAAAAAGGACAACGGCGGCGACCTTGTAGAAACTGCTTTCTTGGTACAAGGACTACTTACCGTAATGGAATATTTCAAGGATGGCAACGAAAGGGAAAAACAACTCGCGGCCAACATCCAAAAACTTTGGGAGGAAGTGGAATGGGACTGGTACAACAAAAACGGCGAAAACGTATTGTATTGGCACTGGTCTCCCGAATACGGCTGGGAAAAAGATTTTGCCGTACACGGCTACAACGAGGCCTTGGTCATGTACGTGCTGGCAGCCGCCTCCCCGACCCATCCCGTTTCCAAGGAAGTCTATGATCAAGGCTGGGCCAGAAACGGTGACATCACCAACGATACGCTATTCTATGGTCTAGAAACGGAACTCGACCACTATCCGGGAGGCGATTCTCCCGTGGGCCCGCTCTTTTGGGCGCACTATTCGTATTTAGGACTAAACCCGAAGGGATTGACCGACCAATACGCCGACTATTGGAAACTGAACAAAAACCACGCGCTTATCCACTACGAATATGCCGTCGACAATCCTGAAAATTTTAAGGGCTATGGCAACAATCTGTGGGGCATGACCTCGAGCTATTCCGTAAAGGGCTATTCGGCGCACCGGCCGGATAAAGATCTGGGGGTAATTTCCCCGACCGCCGCATTATCCTCTATGCCTTATACCCCCGATAAGAGCAAGGAGTTCTTGCGGCATCTCTACACCGACCTCGACAGTCTGGTAGGCAAATATGGTCCGTACGATGCATTTAGTCTTGAAAAAAACTGGTACCTACCCCGCTATCTGGCCATCGACCAGGGACCGATTCCGGTCATGATCGAGAATTATCGCAGCGGCCTGCCGTGGAAATGGTTTATGAAGAACGAAGACGTACAAAAGGGATTAAAAAAACTTGGATTTGAAACAGGTGCTAAAGCAGAACAAGAGCAAGGTCCGTAAAGAACCGGCGTAAAAAATAGGATAGAGGTGAGTAGATAGTTACTCATCTACTTACAGTCCACTATCAGCAAAATGTCAGGCCGAGCGCAGTCGAGACCTAATTAAAACGGGCATCTTCTGACAATCAGTAATTTAAAATCAAGGCTCTAAAACAGGATTCTTGGAAATGGTTTTACAAATCAGCAATACGGAAACAGGATGGAACAGGATGCTCGTATCCCTAGCCACCATCTTCCTGCTTGTTTCTTGTTCGAACGATGACGGCCAAGGTCCTACCGGCGAATCGCAACTCCCCGAAACTCCCAAGGATACCGTACCCGACAAAGGGGAAGAACCACCCGCAATCAGTGATGAAGCACTGCTCGACCTGACCCAGGGCGAAACCTTTAAGTATTTCTGGGATTTCGCCGAAGCCAATTCGGGGGCGGCGAGGGAGCGCTACCATCCCGGCAACCCCGCCAACGACCCCAATACGGTGACCATCGGGGGCACCGGCTTTGGAGTAATGGGAATCCTAGTAGGTATCGAACGCGGGTTCGTCACCCGGGAACAAGCGGTGGAACGCCTTGATCAAATCCTGAATTTTCTGGAATCCGCCGACCGTTTTCACGGCGCATGGCCGCACTGGCTTGACGGTAATACGGGCAAAGTCAGGCCTTTCAGTCCGCTAGATAATGGCGGCGACCTGGTCGAAACCGCCTTTTTGGCGCAAGGTCTTATCTGTATCTCGGAATATTTTAAGGGCGGCACCGATACCGAAAAAGCCCTAGCGGAAAAAGCCGATAGCCTATGGAAAGGTGTGGAGTGGGATTGGTACACCCAGAACAAGAACGCTTTGTATTGGCACTGGAGTCCCGATCACGACTTCGCCATCAACCTCGAACTCAAAGGATACAATGAGGTGCTGATCACCTATGTTTTGGCAGCGGCCTCTCCAGATCACGGCATCACAAAAGAAGTATATACCAACGGCTGGGCCTCCAACGGCAACATCGCTTCGGCGGAATCCGCCTACGGTATCCCCCTAGTGGTCGACCATGCCGGCAACGCACCCAAGGGCGGACCGCTGTTCTGGGCCCATTACTCCTACCTGGGACTCGACCCAAGGGGACTTTCCGACGATTTTGTAAATTACGGGGATGCCGTGGTGAACCACTCCAAGATCAACCATGCCTACTGCGTTGACAACCCCAAAAACTTTAAGGCCTACGGGGAAAATTGCTGGGGCCTCACCGCGAGCTATACCCGTAAAGACGACGGGGGAATCGGATACACCGCCCACAGCCCCTCCAACGATACCGGGGTCATTTCGCCTACGGCGGCGATCGGTTCCCTGCCCTACACCCCCGACGAATCAATAAAGGCCTTGCATTATTTTTATAGGAACAAGGGCAAACTTTTGGGTCCGGCAGGATTTTACGATGCCTTTAGTCCACAATACGATTTCTGGGTAGCGGAAGCCTACTTGGCCATCGATCAAGGGCCGCAATTGGTCATGATCGAAAACTACCGCTCGGGACTGTTATGGAAACTTTTTATGCAAAACGAGGATGTGCAGGCAGGCCTCGACAAACTCGGTTTTAATTATGCGAACTAAAAAATTACTTTCGACCGTTCTTCTTCTCTCTTATGGATGTGTTGCGCTTGCCCAGGAGCACAGCTTATACAAAAAAGAGCACTTTATCGACGGAAAGGATACCCTCTTGTACCGGATTTTGTATCCCAAAAATTTTAGTGAAGATGATTCCTACCCCCTAATCCTGTTTTTACACGGCGGCGGGGAGCGGGGAAACGACAACGAAAAACAGTTGACGCACGGAAGTCGGTTGTTCGCAAATCCATCCCATAGAAAAGAATTTCCCGCAATCGTTATCTTTCCCCAATGTCCCGCCGATAATTATTGGTCCAACGTAGCCGTAGACCGTAGTTCGTACCCGATCGGTCTGGATTTTCAGTATGCAAAGGGGCCTACAGAACCATTAAGTCTTGTGATGGAATTGCTGGATGAATTCAGGAGCAAAGACTATGTCGATAGGAACCAGATGTATGTGATGGGCCTTTCGATGGGAGGTATGGGCACCTACGAACTCTTATCGCGCAAACCGGATGTCTTTGCGGCGGCAATTTCGATTTGCGGAGCGGGAGAACCGGAATCCGTCACGAATTATGCGACCAAAGTCCCGCTTTGGGCCTTTCACGGGGCGCGGGACAATGTGGTAGACCCCCAACATTCGCTAACGATGGTTTCAGCACTTCTGAAAGAGGGCGGTCATCCGAAGTTCACACTTTATGACGACGCCAATCACAACAGCTGGGACAACGCCTTTGGAGAACCCGGACTGCTGCCCTGGCTTTTTTCACATTCCCGTTGACGATATCAAGGTATTCGATAAAAGCATCCTGTTAAGGAAATTCACATACATCTAATACATCAATTATGGCTACATATTCGAAACGTTTTGCACACCTAAGAACAAGCTGCCTACTTTTAGGCTGTATCGGCTTAGGGCCAATACTTGCCCAGACCGAAACCTATTGCAATCCCGTTAATATCGACTACACCTACATGATCTACAACTCCCACAAAGATCTTTCGTATCGGTCGGGCGCGGATCCGGCAGTAGTACGCTTTAAAGATGAGTATTATATGTTCGTCACCCGCTCTATGGGCTATTGGCACAGCAAGGATTTGGACGAATGGGAGTTTATCAAGCCCAAACAATGGTACTTTCAGGGCTCCAATGCCCCCGCTGCCTTCAACTATCGCGATTCCGTACTCTATATGGCCGGAAACCCATCTGGCTCCATGAGTGTTCTCTATTCGGATAATCCGCAGGACGGGGAATGGACCGCGACCCCGGGAATTTTGCATAATCTGCAAGATCCCGCGCTTTTTATCGACGACGACGGACAGGGCCATATTTACTGGGGCTCCTCGAATAAATTCCCCATCCGGGCCAGGAAACTGGACAAGGACAAAAGATTCCGGCCCTCGGAGAAAATCCACGAACTATTTAATCTCCAGCCCGAAAAGCACGGCTGGGAACGTTTCGGCGAAAACCACTCCGACACCGAACTCAGCGGATATATCGAAGGCCCGTGGATGACCAAGCACAACGACAAGTACTATTTACAATACGGCGCCCCCGGCACGGAATTCGACGTCTATGCCGATGGCGCCTATATCGGCGATTCGCCATTGGGGCCGTTCGAATACATGCCAAACAATCCCTTTTCCTACAAACCAGGGGGCTTTATTAACGGCGCCGGGCATGGCAGTACGGTCAGGGGCCCGGGGAATCAATGGTGGCATTTTTCCTCTATGGCCGTCAATGTCAATATAGGATGGGAACGGCGTATCGGGATGTTTCCCACCTTTTTTGATGAGGATGGATTGCTGTGGTCCAACACCTATTTCGGCGACTATCCCCATTATGCCCCGTCCGAATCGGACAAAAAAGGAAAATTCACGGGTTGGATGTTACTGTCATACGGCAAACCGGTAAAAACATCCTCCCATCTGGAAGATTTCGGGGCGGATGCCCTTACCGACGAGAACGTAAAATCATATTGGGTCGCCGAGCGGAACGATGCGGACCAATGGGCGAAGATCGACCTCGGCGAACCGGGCGAGGTTTATGCCGTACAGGTCAATTACAACGATTATAAAACCGATATGTACGGGAAGATACCCGGGCTATACCATCAATATACGGTAGAGGGATCATTGGATGGAACCCAGTGGTTCAACCTGGTGGACCGGAGTACCAACGATAAAGACGTGCCCAACGACTATGTAGCCTTGGAAACTCCGCGAAAGGCACGGTTCATTCGGTATAAGAATATCCACGCACCCACACCATACCTATCCATATCCGACATCCGGGTGTTCGGAAACGGGAGCGGAAAAGCACCAAAGTCAGTAAAGAACATCGAAATTATCCGGAACGACCAAAGGCGGGGCGCCAAAATCAGTTGGAAACCGGTCAAAAATGCCCAAGGATATAACGTATTGTGGGGCATCGCGCCGGATAAACTGTACAGCTCATGGCTGATCTACGGCGAAGAATCATTGCAGTTAAAATCCCTGAACACCGATCAGACCTATTATTTTACGGTCGAGGCCTTTAACGAAAACGGGGTTTCGGAAAGAAATCCGGTAACGGAGGTAAATTAGTTTTAACATAGAACAAAAGCATGAGGTCGGATAATCTATTTTTAGCAGTATTTCTTTTGGGTTTTATGGCCCATGGTACGATTTTGTCGCAAGATAAAACATGGTACAAAGGCAACCTACATGCCCATTCCTACTGGAGCGACGGAAATGAATTTCCGGAAATAATCATGGATTGGTACAAGACCAACGGATACGATTTTACAGTACTCTCGGACCATAATACCTTAGCGGAGGGCGAAATGTGGATTACCTTATCCGAAAAAGAATATTTGCAAGAAGCCTTTCATGACTATCTTGACCACTATGGGGAGTCGTGGGTAGAACATCAATTGGACAGTACGGGCCGAACCAAAGTCAAACTAAAGACGTTGGAGGAATATAGGTCCCTTTTTGAGGAAGACGGGGAGTTCTTGATCATTCAGTCGGAAGAAATAACCAGTAATTTTGGAGACAAGCCCATCCATATCAACGCGTCCAACATCCAAGAAAAAATAAGTCCCAAGGAGGGTGGGAACGTTGCGGAAATCATCCAAAATAATATCGATGCCATTTTGGAGCAGCGCGAAAGACTGAACGTACCGATTATGCCCCACATCAACCATCCGAATTTTGGATATGGTATTTCAGCCGACGACTTTATGCAGTTGAACGATGTGCGTTTTTTTGAGGTTTATAATGGACATCCTTTGGTCAATAACGACGGGGATTCGACACATCTGGACACCGAATCCATGTGGGATTTGATCAACGCTTCCTACCTACAGGAAGGCAAGCCCCTGTTATATGGGGTGGCCACCGACGACAGTCATAATTACCATCGGTTCGATAAGAGTTATAGCAATCCCGGAAGAGGTTGGGTCATGGTCAGGGCGGACTCTTTGACCGCTTCCAGTATAATCACAGCCATGGAAAATGGCGATTTCTACGCCTCGACCGGAGTGCTATTGAAAGGTCTGGAAACGGGCAACGACAGCCTACAGATAGAAATAGCCGCTGAACCTGATGTGGGGTACGAAATTCAGCTTATTGGAAAGGATCCGGCGTCCGACGCTTACCAAATTATAGAGCGGGTAAAAGGCACAAAGGCGAGTTTCACACTACCTCACGGATATGGCTTTGTACGAGCTAAGGTCGTATCGGACCAAACGAACCAAAATTTTTTCGACGAGACCGAATACGAAAAAGCTTGGACACAGCCCATAGGCATTAAAAAACCAAACTGATATGAAACTTGAGAAATGTATTGCTTTGCTCTTTTGTATGTGTTCCAATGCCTTTGCGGCGCAAAGCCAAAGCCCGATTCCCGAAGTGGAATCCCTTTTGGAACAAATGACCGTCGAGGAAAAAATTGGCCAGTTGAACCTGTTGACTCCCGGTGGTGGTATCGCGACCGGATCCGTGGTCAGCGAAAATGTGGAGGCCAAGATCAAGGCGGGCGAAGTAGGCGGCATCTTCGGCGTCACGGGTCCCGATAAGGTCCGAAAGGCGCAGGAAATTGCCGTCAACAGTTCCCGTTTAAAGATTCCCCTGCTCATTGGTTCCGACGTAATCCACGGCTACAAGACCACCTTTCCCATTCCCTTGGGTTCGGCATCGAGCTGGGATATGGACCTATTAAAACAATCCGCCCAAATCGCGGCGAGGGAGTCCACCGCCGATGGTATCAACTGGAACTTCTCCCCCATGGTCGATATCGCTCGCGACCCCCGCTGGGGCCGGATCGCAGAGGGCGCCGGGGAGGACCCTTACCTGGGTTCTGCGGTTGCAACGGCGATGGTCGAGGGGTATCAAGGAACCGACCTTACCGCACCGCACACCATGTTGGCGACCGTAAAACACCTCATCCTTTACGGAGCCTCGGAAGGGGGGCGCGACTACAATTCGGTGGATATGGGCAAAATCAAGATGTTCAACCAATACCTACCGCCTTACAAAGCGGCGGTCGATGCGGGCGTGGGCAGTGCCATGACCTCCTTTAACGATATCGACGGTATTCCTGCTTCCGCCAATAAATGGATGATTACCGACCTGTTACGCGAACGTTGGGGGTTTGACGGCCTTGTGGTTTCAGACTACACCTCGGTCAACGAAATGATAGCGCATGGCTTGGGTGATCTGCAGGCGGTGTCGGCCATGGCGCTTGAGTCGGGACTCGATATGGATATGGTCGGGGAAGGCTTTTTGACCACCCTTAAAAAATCCTTGGACGAAGGCAAAGTGACCGAAGCGCAGATCACCACGGCCTGCCGACGGATCTTGGAAGCCAAATATAGACTGGGACTCCTCGAAGATCCTTTCCGCTATTCGAACGAGGCGCGCCCCGAAAAGGATATCCTGACCGACGAAAACCGAAAACTGGCCCGCAAGCTGGCGGCCCACAGTTTTGTGCTGCTAAAAAGACATCAAAATATTCTTCCCTTGAAAAAGAATGTTAAAATCGCCTTAGTGGGGCCCTTGGCGGACAGTCGCAATAATATGTTGGGCACCTGGGCGCCCACCGGGGAGCATCGATTGGCCGTCACCGTACTGGAAGGTTTTAAAAATGTTGCTCCCGAAGCTTCTATTACCTACGCTAAGGGCGCCAATATTACCAACGATACCGTAATGGCCAAAAACGTCAATGTGTTCGGGCCGAAGGTGGAAATCGATAAACGTTCTCCCGAAACCCTCTTGAACGAAGCCCTGGCAGCGGCCAAGGCGGCCGACGTGGTGGTCGCGGTGGTAGGTGAGGCCTCCGAAATGAGCGGCGAAGCCGCCAGCCGGACGGAGATTTCGATTCCCGATGCCCAAAAGAGACTGATTCGGGCCTTGGCGAAAACAAATAAACCCTTGGTACTCGTGTTGATGAGCGGCCGGCCCCTGACCATAGAAGAAGAATATGAGCTCCCGGTAAGCATCCTACAGGTATGGCATCCTGGCGTGGAGGCTGGGAACGCCATTGCCGATGTGGTTTTCGGGGACTACAATCCTTCTGGAAAATTGACGGCCACCTGGCCGCGCAATGTAGGACAAATCCCCGTTTACCACAGTATGAAAAATACGGGACGGCCCGCCGCGCCAGTGGAAAGTACCCAAGACGCGGAGGCTTTCCAGAAATTCAAGTCCAACTACCTCGATGCGCCCAATTCCCCTTTGCTGCCGTTCGGCCATGGATTGAGCTATACGGAATTCGAATATTCCGACCTTCGGGTGGACAAATCCGAAATCGGCGCCGATGAGACCGTAACGGTTTCCGTAACCCTTAAAAACATCGGCAGTTACGACGGCGCGGAAGTGGTACAACTATATCTCCGGGATGTGGTACGCAGTATCACCCCGCCCAAACGGCAGCTGAAAGGTTTCCAAAAGGTGTTCCTCAAAAAGGGGGAATCCAAGAAGGTAAACTTGACCTTAAGTCCCGATGACTTAAAATTTTACAACAGTGATTTGGAGTTTACGGTCGAGCCCGGGGAATTTCAGGTCTTTGTAGGAACGGATTCCAATGCGGCCTTGAAGACAAGCTTCAGCTTGAAGTAGCAGACATTGATCAGCGAACTAAATCCGACGTAAGACGGTAAGACGTAGTAAAACATCATTCTAAGGAAAAGTCATCGGTCATACGTTTGAGATCCTACAGTTCTACCTTCTATTTGACGATTAGGTACATAAACGGACAAAAGTTTAAAACAAAATAACCCTTATGATACGTTACATCATTCCCCTGATAACCCTCCTATTTGTAGCGGGATGCAAATCGGATAATCCCGAAGAAACATCCGACGGTAAAAAGCCCAACATCCTCTTTATCATGGCCGATGACCATGCCATTCAGGCCATCAGTGCCTACGGACATCCTATTAGCGAGCTCGCCCCTACCCCGAATATCGATAGAATTGCCGAAAACGGGGCCCTGTTCCACCGTGCCTATGTCACGAATTCCATCTGTGGACCCAGTCGCGCGGTGATATTGACGGGTAAACACAGCCACATCAACGGCTTCCGACAGAACGGTGACCGTTTCGACGGTAGCCAGCCTACCGTACCTAAAATGCTGCAAAAACTCGGCTATCAAACCGCGATTACGGGCAAATGGCATCTTCACGGCTATCCGGAGGGCTTCGACTATTGGAACATCATTGTGGACCAAGGAAATTATTATAATCCGGATTTTATCAGACAGAGTGGTGATACCGTCCGTATCAACGGTTACGCCACCGATATCATTACCGACGACGCCATCGACTGGTTGCAAAATCAACGCAACGAAAGCATGCCGTTCTTTATAATGGTGCACCACAAGGCCCCGCACCGAAACTGGATGCCCCCGTTGCGGTACGTCAACAAATACGATTCGGTGCAGTTTCCGTTACCGGATACCTATTTCCCCGATTTCAAGAATCAAAAAGCGGCCCAGGAACAGCTTCAGACTATTTATGAGGACATGTACGAGGGTCACGACCTCAAGATGTCAAAGGAATATGGTAGCACCGAACTGGCGGCCAACCCTTGGATAAATGATTTCGTCAGAATGTCGCCCTCTCAACGTGAGGCCTGGGACGCGGCCTACCTGCCCGAGAACAATGCCTTTTGGAAGGCGGACCTGCACGGCAAGGCACTCGACGAATACAAGGGGCAACGCTATATTCGGGACTATATGGCCACCATTGCGGCGGTGGACGATGGGGTTGGTCGACTGCTCAATTACCTAGAGGAAAACGGACTTGACGAAAATACCTTGGTCATATACACATCCGACCAAGGTTTTTGGATGGGCGAAAAGGGATGGTTCGACAAACGCTTTATGTACGAAGAATCGTTTGGCACGCCCCTAATGGTACAAATGCCCGGCACTATCGAAGCGGGAACTGAAATCGGTGCCATGGTGCAGAATTTGGATTTCGCCCAGACCTTTCTCGATTTCGCCGGAGCGCCCGAAACGGGCGGAGAGATGCAGGGGGAATCGCTAAAAGGACTTATGGATGGAAGTATGGAGGATTCCGATTTTAGGGATGTTGTCTATTACCATTACTACGACTACCCGGCCTTTCACATGGTCAAAAAACACTATGGAATCCGTACCGATCGCTACAAACTCATGCATTTTTACGACGATATCGACACTTGGGAATTCTACGACCTTGAGGAAGACCCCCGCGAGCTCACCAACAGCATCGACGACCCCGACTATGCCGAGGTAATCGAAACCATGCATCAAAAACTCGACAGCATTCAAAAAGTGTACAAGGTAACCGAAAAGGAGTTCGAACAAGCCCCAAAACAAAAAGTGGAGCGGGCCTATAAGCTGTTCGACAAATTGCGGGGGACACCTATTGAATAGCGCTGTGGGAAAATCGTCTAAATCGAAGTGTTCTATGAACGTCTTTTTCGGACAAGCTTTTAATCTTTTTCCGTAATCACCCCGATTTCCCCAAACGACGTCCTAAAATCGTCGCCATCAACATTCGTTGCCCTTAATTTGATATACTGCCCCTTGGTTGGCTCAAACTCAACGGTCTGTTCGATACGGTTGTTGACCACATTGCCGAACTCGCCTTCGGCCACGGCTTTCCAATTTTGGGCATCGGAACTGACCGAAAACTTGTAGCCCGTAATGATTCCGAAGGGATAGCGTTCTTGTATCGGCCAGTAGGTAAAGCCTTTTAATTTGTACGACTTCCCCAGGTCTATGACCAGCTCCTGCGGTCTTTCCCCGCCTTCGTCCGTTGCCCAAAAGGTGTCGGGATTCTCATCAATCGCCTTTATGGCCTCCGAAATGGTTCCGCTGGATACTTCCACGACCTTCCAGTCCTTTTTAGCAATATCGTAGCGTTTGAGCGCAGTCTCCGTCGTCTCCCCCGATTCGGGGTCATATGCGATCGCCTTGACCGTGGTCGGTTCATCTACCGGAAACGGCTTCTCGAATTTCGGGGAAGCCGCGGTAGGCTTACTACCGTCCAAAGTATAGTGCACCTCGATATTCTTATCGGGAACGGACAGCGTGACCCTGCCGTCCCTGTTTCTTTGGAGGTCGGGCAGCGTAAGCAGGTTAGGGGCCCGATAGAGTTCGATGTTGGAGATGGCCAAGGGTCCTTTGGCATCCAAGAAATTGACCCGCACTTTGGATGCCGTCACGGGATCGAACCGCAATATCCGTTTGTACCCGACCGTGGTCTGTCTATCGATTTCCTTCCATTCGCCGTCGACCTCTGCTTCGACGCTAAAGTTTTTAACCCGCTGCCCCAAGGGAATATACTCTTGCAAAAGGACACGGTTGACCTCGGTAGGATCGCCAAAATCGAAGGTGATCGAAGCGGAGGAAAGGGTATCGTTGGTCGACCAGTAGGTGTCGTCAGCCCCGTCGTTGACATTGGTCGCACCGAATTGCCGGCCATTGCCACGTTCATCGGTGGCCGTTACCCTGGCGTTTTTGGCCAATTCGGACTTAAAATCCAGGTCCAGTTGTCCACGCAGGGCCATCAACTGCTTTACATCCGTCTCGTGCACCAATCCCCTGTCGTCAACGGGCAGGTTGAGCAGTAAGCTGGCGTTGCGGCCCACCGAACGGTAGTAAATGTCCAACAAATGGGGAAGGGACTTTACCTGATGATCTTCGGCGGAATGATAATACCATCCCGGGCGGATGGAGACATCGGCCTCTGCGGGGAGCCAGTGGGTACCGTCTTTATGACCGGAGCGCAGTTCTTTGTAGCGCGGCCAACCGGGATAGATCTCATCGCGCCGCATAATGCTCCAATTGGTCTCGTTGGCATATCCTTCTTCATTGCCTACCCAACGGATATCGGGACCTGCATCGCTAAAGATGACCGCATTAGGCTGCAGTTCCCTGATTATGTTCGTGACCTTGTCCCATTCATAGTAGGTCTTGTTATCGATCTTACGTTCCTCGTTCGCCCCACCGTAATAGCCCGTTCCACCGTTGGCCCCGTCGAACCAGACCTCGAAGATATCTCCGTAGTTCGTCAACAGTTCCCGCAACTGCTCATGAAAAATGGCGACGTATTCCGGATGGCCGTACCGCGGATTGTTCCGGTCCCAAGGGGATAGATACACGCCGAATTGGAGTCCATATTCCTCGCAGGCTTCCGCCAGGTCCTTGATAAGGTCGCCATTACCATCTTTCCAGGGGGAATTCTTGACCGAATGCTCCGTAGTCTTGGTCGGCCACAGGCAAAAACCGTCGTGGTGCTTAGCGGTAATAATGATGCCCTTCATACCCGCCTCCTTGGCGACCTCGGCCCACTGCCCGGCATCCAAGGCGGATGGGTCGAATTGTTCGGGGGACTCCCCGCCGGTGCCCCATTCCATATCCGTAAAGGTATTCATGTTGAAATGGATGAAGGCGTAGTATTCCAATTGCTGCCAACTGAGCTGCCGCTCCGAGGGCAAGGGGCCCACCGGCTTGGGCTGTGCTGCAATTTCAAAGGAACTACATATCAAAAACAGGAGTAGTATCGCAAAAGGCAGTTTAAAAAATTGAAGTGAAATCTTCACGGGATATCGATTTATTATAGTTGGAGTTCAAGTTAACGGAGTCCAGTAACCATCGGAATTACTGCTGGCAAGTAATCAGGTCGTCGACTTTTTGTCCCGTCTTTTCATCCTTGCATCATTCCGTCCTTTTGTCCTTTTGTCCTTTTGTCCTTCTGTCCTTTTGTCCTTCTGTCAAGAACATCACATTTCCCCATTGAAGGAAACGGACAAGAACCTGAATACACGGCCTTCAATGCGTATTATACGTTCTCCATAATCCCCAACGCCCGCTCTTCCTTCCAATTTCCCCGTGTAAAATCAGGAAATTTGACAGGCGCATTGCCTTTTTGGATAGAAATACCTGAAAGCGGCGTCACCACGGACCAATCCGCGGCATCGTACACATCCATATCCAAAGCTCGGCCTTGGTTGAAACCATCGATTAGCCGGTATAGCAGTACGAAGTCCATTCCCCCGTGTCCGCCGTGTTTGGCAATTTCGTCCTTGAGCCTGTTCCAAATGGGGTGTTTGTATTTCTCGAAGACCTCGGCATGTTCGGCCTCGGTCAGCCAATCGTGCTTTCCGTTCACGCTCAACCGGCTGGGATAACCCTCATGGTAGGCCTTGGTTCCCGAAATCGCATTGATACGGCTATAGACCCTGGGCGATGCCACATCGTGTTGCACCATAATCGTCCGCCCCTTGGCGGTTTTGATCAGGGTCATATTCATATCGCCGTGCTTGAAATCGGTATGCTTATAGAATTCGTTGTCGGGCTCGATGGTCTTGGCATATTCGGATAGATTCGCCTCCAGCGAGCTCATCGATACCAAGTGGTTGAAGCGATCGCCCCGGTTGATGTCCATATACTGTGCGACCGGTGCCAGCCCGTGCATCGGGTACAGGTTGCCGTCGTATTTCACATGATGCCGGATACGCCATTGGTTATAATACCCGGTCTTGCTGAACATCGAGTGCCTGAGATCGTGGATATAGGCCGCTTCGCCGTGGGTGAGGGTGCCGAAGTAGCCCTGATCGACCATTTGCAGCAGGGTAAGCTCTTCATTGCCGTAGCACACATTCTCCAGCATCATGCAGTTGCGCTGGGTCTCTTCGGCCGTATCGACCAGTTTCCAGCAATCTTCGACCGTATAGGCTGCGGGTACCTCAACGGCGGCGTGTTTGCCCTGTTGCATGGCATATACGCACATGGGCACGTGGTCTTCCCATGGGGTGCTGATAATCACCAAATCGATATCATCGCGCTTGACCATGTCTTTCCACGCCTCTTCGGTACCGCTATATTTTTTTGGATTCTGGCCCATTTCCTTGGCGAAATCCACGGATTTTTGAGCGTATTCATCCCGGATATCGCAAATAGCGGTAATTTTTGCTTTGGGATGTAGGGCCGCCATGTGTTTGACGTGGCTACTCCCCCGGTTTCCCACCCCGATAAAAGCTACGTTCACCTGCTCTATGGGTTCGGTTTTCAATCCGATGACGGACTTCCCATAGGATGGTCTTTTTTCGGACATCTTCTCCAAGGCCCTGTCCACGTCGGACTTGCCAAAGGCCGCCGCTCCCGGAAGCCCCAAAAACGCCCCGACCAGGGCCGAGGACCGTATAAATTTTCTTCTGTCGAAACTGTTCTTGGAATCTTCCATGGTATTTGGTTTTGTGATTTTTGTTTTTATGTATCGCTTTTTTGAATGCTCTTGGTTCGAACCCGGATTACCTTAGAATTTAAAGTTCTATCGTTACTTTGTAGCTGTTCAAGGTTCAAGGTCCGTCCACTTAGAACCTTTAGTTAGAACTGATGACGACCAGCTTCCGTCAACTACTTCCCTTGATATGCTCTTGCTGTCTGCTTCGATCTCCCTAGACCTTGGATTCCAAGTTCGACCACATCGCCGGGTTTCAAATATCTCTGGGGGTCGAGTCCGAGTCCCACCCCGAACGGGGTGCCGGTGGAGATAATATCGCCCGGCATCAAAGTCATAAACTGACTGATGTAACTGATCTGTTCGGGAATGTCGAATACGAAATCCGAGGTGTTGCTATCTTGCATCGTTTCCCCGTTCAAGGTCAACCAAAGATTAAGGTTGTGCGGGTCATCGATTTCATCTTTGGTGGCGATAAAGGGACCGATCGGTGCAAAGGTATCGCAGCTTTTGCCCTTGACCCATTGACCGTGACGCTCCAGCTGAAATTCCCTTTCGCTATAATCGTTATGCAATACGTAGCCCGCCACATGGTCCATCGCCTCGTCTTTGGAAACGTAAGATGCTTTTTTGCCTATGACCACGCCAAGTTCGACCTCCCAATCCGTTTTTTGGCTTCCCTTTGGGATGATCAAGTCGTCGTTGGGACCCACAATCGCGGAGGTGGCCTTAAAGAATAGCACGGGTTCTTTTGGGATCTCCATTCCGCTTTCCGCGGCATGCTTGGCGTAGTTCAATCCCACACAGACCAGTTTGGAAGGTCTCCACGAAGGCGGTCCCAGCCGGATGGTCCCCTCGATTTTCGGGCACTTGTCTTGATGGGATGCCAGCCAATCCTGAAGTTTGGAGATCCCTTGGTTTCCAAAAAAGTGCTCGTCGTAATCCTGTCCGAAAGCGGATACATCCAACCGGGTGCCATCCTCAAGTTGTACCCCGGGCTTTTCTTTACCTGTTTCGCCAAATCGTATTAATTTCATACGTTGAAATATTTTAATGAATTTATTAATGCTCGTTTCGTAAAAAAAATTGTTTCAAGTTCTTGTTTTACGTTGTCAACATCGGGCTTCAGCTCTGACAAAGTTCCCTGATAAATTTCATCAGATCTCCCTCAGCTTTGACCGAGGGATTTTACTCTTGTTCCTTAGAAATCTCCTCCCAGACCCTACCTTCGGGAAAACTATATGCTTGAAGGGATTCCCTTTTTATCTCGATACTATATCCCGGAAGTTCAGGTGGCATGTACGCTCCATTCTTCATTTTTACCGGATCGATAAAATGCTCGTGCAGGTGATCGACATATTCAATGATGCGATTTTCGAGAGATCCGCTGATCGCAATATAGTCGATCATGGACAGATGTTGTACATATTCACAAAGTCCCACTCCGCCCGCATGCGGACAAACGGGAATTTCGAATTTGGCCGCCATCAACAAAATCGCCAAAATCTCGTTTACGCCCCCTACTCTACAGCTATCGATCTGGCAGATGCCGATGGCCCTGGCCTGCATCAATTGCTTGAACATGACCCGGTTCTGGCAATGCTCGCCCGTAGCGACATGGATCGGGGCAATGGCCTTTGCGATTTTCGCATGGCCTAGAATGTCATCGGGACTGGTAGGTTCCTCGATCCACCAAGGATCGAACTTGGCCAGTTCTTCCATATTGGTGATGGCCTCATCAACATCCCATTTTTGGTTGGCATCCATCATCAGCCTCAGGTCCGGCCCGATTTCCTCCCGGATGATGGCTGCCCGGCGCATATCATCGGCTAAATCGGAACCTACTTTGATCTTGATATGGTCGAAACCCTCGGCCTTGGCCTCTTGGCACAGCCTGCGCATCTTATCATCGGAATAGCCCAGCCACCCCGCGGAGGTCGTATAGGCAGGATATCCATCCTTATGCAATCTATCGATACGTTCCTGTTTTGAAGCCTTCTTTCTTTTTAGCAATTGCAAGGCCTCGTCGGGCGTTATGGCATCCGTAATGTACGTAAAGTCGACACAGGAAACCAGCTCTTCGGGGGACATATCGGCGACCAGCTTCCAAAGTGGTTTACCTTCCTTTTTGGCGTACAAGTCCCAAACGGCATTGACCAGGGCGGCCGTCGCCAGGTGGATAACTCCCTTTTCGGGACCCAACCAGCGCAACTGGCTATCCCCGGAAATCATTCTATAGAAAGCGCCCATGTCCGCCGTGAAGCTTTCGAGCGTTTTCCCAATAATCAGGGGGGATAACGAACGCACCGCCGCCACACAAAGCTCGTTGCCCCGTCCTATGGTAAAAGTCAGTCCGTGCCCCTCCAGACTATCGGGATGGTCCGTTTTCAAAATGACGTAGGCCGCCGAATAATCCGGATCAGGATTCATGGCATCGGAACCGTCTAAAGACCGACTGGTCGGGAAGCGGACGTCGTTAATCTCGATGTCCGTAATACGGGTGGTGTTTTTCATTTCAAATAGCTTAGAATAACAAAACTAAGGTTTAGGCCGTTATTTGGCTACGCCGTTACTTTCTAAAACCGATATTTTTTTGTCCTTAATCGCCATCACTGAGCGAATCATAATCGAAATATAGGTATTAATACCAAAGATAGAACTTTGGTCCACCTGTCGGGGGTAGAAATCCTAAGAAATTGGATACCCTGAAATTTAAAATTTCGGTACCCTTAGCTGCCCGGGGTTTTCTATCTTTGTAGGATACTAATTGCATGGCATGGAACGCAACGAACTGTATCCCATATTTTTAAAGGTGTCCCACCTGAACATCTTGATCGTAGGGGGCGGGAACGTGGCCCTGGAAAAGCTGACATTTTTGTTGAAATCGAGCCCTACGGCACAGGTAGCAATGGTGGCGCCGCTATTTCGCGCCGAAACGTCTGTCTTGGCCGACAAGCACGGCATCGCCATGCATAGGGACAGCTATGACCCCAAATATCTTCAGGACAAACATATCGTCATCGCCACGACCGACCGACCGGAAATCAACGAACAGATATATCATGACTGTCGGGCGCAAAGCATCTTGGTCAATGTCGCCGACAACCCACCGTTTTGCGATTTTTATATGGGCGGAATCGTGACCAAAGGTAACGTAAAGGTGGCCATCTCCACGAATGGTAAATCGCCCACCACGGCCAAACGCCTTCGTCAATTTTTCGAGGATGTTATTCCGGAAAATATCGACGATCTGGTCAAAAACCTCAACGAATATCGCAAGACCCTCAAAGGCGATTTCGAGCAAAAAGTGGAGACCCTGAACGAATTTACGAAGGACTTGGTACAAAAACGGAGGTAGAACCGCTGCGCTTTAGAACCTGAGACGTAAGTTCTTTCTCTGACTTTCGCTGGATGCACCTCAGAGATCAACTGCACGCCCGTTCATTCAAAAACCCCGGAGTTATCGTTTGAACAGCGTGTTCCAAATTATCGATCGGCCAAAACGCCCTGATATCTCTCAATGATTTTACAACTCGAAAATATGTTCCATCAACCGCCATTTTTCTCCGGGTTTTGAACCGGGCAGAGCCTGTTGGTAATCCCACATCAAGGTTTCCCATTCCTGTACCTTAGGATTGGCCTCATCGGACTTTTGTTTTTCTTGGAACGAAAAATCGGGCCGGGTCTCCATAATCATAAACAATCGGTCTTCTACGTGGTAGATGTCCAATTTCTCTACTCCGGCCTCCTTGATGCTTGCCGTTATTTCGGGCCACACGTTTTCGTGGTACTCCTTATATTCCTTGATCAGGTCGGGGTCGTTCTTGAGGTCAAGGGCTAGGCAGTAACGTTTTGTTTTCATGGAAGAGCTTTTTTTTAATTTTGTCTTTTGCCCTAAGTCTCACCGTTGTACATCGGGTTTAGGTTTTAAAAGGATTCAGCGTTCAGTTGTAGGCTACCTACTACATCGGGTGCTCTTTCAACAACTCGGCAGGCGAATAGAAACCTTCCTTATCCTTGATTGCCTCCCTCACTTCTTTTACCTTCTCCGGGTCGATGGGGTCGGCTTTGTTGCCGAAACTGTTCCGCACGAAGGTCAATACCGACGCAATCTCCTCATCGTTGAGCATACCTCCGAAAGGCGTCATAGGTACTTGCCCGGGGTAGGACTTGTTTTCAAGCTCAAGCGGCCCCATAAGTCCCTTTAAGGTCAGTTTGATCAAACGTTCCTCACTGCCGGTCACCCATTTCTGACCTGCCAAAGGCGGGAATTGCGATGCGCTCAATCCCTGTCCATCGGATTGATGACAGGTAACACAAAAGCCTTCGCGGTTATAGATTTCCTCACCCTTAACGAACAATTCCTTGGCGGCTCCCTCGAGATCCGTTTTCGTTTTACCGGACTCATCTTCCCCCAGATTATGATCTTTTAAATGGGCCAAGGCCGCTTCGTAGGGTTTTTGCATCCAATCGTCCATCGGCAGTTCCCCCGCGGCCTCTACAATCGGCACGCCCGTCTGCTCATCCAACCAAGAGGCGGCCACTAGAGCCTCTAAACGGACCCGTGGGTTTTCGTCCTTGGCGGCTGCCATCAGCAGATCCGCCTGCTCGGGAATTTGGTGCCCGGTATACCGCAAAACCTTTACGGCGGCGGCTCGGGCCCGAAAATCGTCGGCGTTCAGCAATTGTATCAAAAGATCTTTGTCCACTTGGTTCAGGCCCCAGGTCACCCAAAGAGCTTCCAACAGATGGTGTTCGTAGCGGGGGTCGGAAGTATCAAGGTCCGCGACCCATGTTTTCAGTTGGGGCAGTACCTTTTCCGCATCCCGGCCCCGAAGTTCTCGGCGGGTCCGGTATCGGGAACGGTATTCGGGCAATTTGAGATTATCCAACAGAGTCTCGATGGAGGCCCCGTCGATTTCTGCCGGTTCTACCAAGGGGCGCGAAGGATACGTCATTCTATATATTCTACCGTGTACATGGTCACGCAATGGATCACGGGCGTTGTGCTGCATATGCCCGATCAGTACATTGTGCCAGTCCACGAAATACAGCGAGCCATCGGGGGCGAATTCCATATCCACGGGACGGAAATTCGTATCGGAGGAGGTCACCAGGTCCACACGATGTTCACTGACGTACCCCGATGATTCCGGGTCGTCGACCACAACATGCTGTTTGGTCCCCAAAAAACCGATGGTATTATTGATCAACAGATCGCCCTGCACCTCATCCGGAAAATGTCGGCTGGAAACGAACTCCAGTCCCGACGTCGGCCGTACGCGATGTTCATCCTCGATAATATTCTTGGGAAGCGGACTCGATTGACCGTAGCGCGACTTGATGGTTCCAGGTTGCATCCAAGTAACGTCAGGGCCCGAGGTATGGGCGAAAAACGGTTGACCCCATTCGTCAAAGGCAATCCCCCAGGGATTGGGGATGGGCAACTGCGCGGTACGTTCGAGACGATGCCTTTGTGGACTGTACCGGTAAAAGCCGCCATTGGTCGCCCGAACGGTGCCGTAAGCGGTCTCCACATTGGTATGCAAAAAGACACCTTCACCCATGTAGAGAGCCCCACTGGGGTCGGCCGTAAAAGCGCTGATCGCATGATGCGTATCGTGGTCATCGAAGCCACTGAGCAGTACCTCGCGGGTATCTGCATGGTCGTCCCCGTCGGTATCCTTGAGCAATACGAGGTCAGGGGCCTGGGAGACATACACGCCTTCGGGAGCCAATTCAAACCCGATGGTCAGGCTCAGGCTATCGGCAAACACGGTCTGTTTGTCCGCCTTGCCATCGTTATCGGTATCCTCTAGAATAAGCAATTTATCGTTCGGCTTTCCGTCGCCGGGTTTCCAATGTGGATAGCTTGGCATGACCCCCACCCAAAGGCGACCTTTGTTGTCAAAGGATAACTGTACCGGGTTGGCCAAGTCCTCGAACTCTTCCTCGGAGGCAAAAAGTTCTATTTTATAGCCGTCGGGCACGTCGATTTTGTCGAGGGCATCCTGTCCGTAAAGGTATTTGGGGTCTCCGGATCCATTGACTTCCTTATAATTCGTCTCCACAGGGGGCAATACGCGGGTCTTTGCGTCCATGGCAGCCAGATCGGTGGTCTTTCCAGCGGCGGCGTTCCAGATTGCCGTATCCCGATTGGCCGTCATTTGACGGACTTTTTCTATCTCGTAAGGGTAGTTGTCAGGACCGAAGGGGTCATAGCGCCGTCCGTAGGCATGCACCCCATTGGGAATCTTAAAATCATGGTGCCAGTACCAGTTTTTTTCCACCACGGCGTCGGTCACCGCCTCCCTTTTCGATTCGGCCACAGCATCCTTCTCTCCGAAAATTTGATCGGCCAGAAGCTCGGCAAATTTTTGGTATCCGTAGTCATTCAATTGGAAGCCGTCGGAGGTTATATCTTTTTCGTCGGAATCCATCCAATTCTTACTGGGTTCGAAGGCATCCACGAAGCCTATGCCGTTCTGCGCGGCCACATCGGCCATAGCCTCCGCGTACATCTCGAGGTTCTTGTTTTCGGCGACGCCATCGGGCAGGTCCATTTTATCGGACAGGTCCTCAAACGCGATGGGCGAGACCAATACCAGTTCCGGTGCCGATTCGCCGTTGTATTTTTGTGTTTTGGTATGTTCGATAAAGGCCTGCAGTTCATCCTTATAATTCTGAACACCTTCGGCACCTTGAAAGGATTCGCTGTAACCAAAGAAGGCAATGATAATATCGGCCTCTAGATCGGTCAACCATTCGTCTTCGGTAGGAAAATGACCGATGCTACCCGACTCATTGGCATATTCCGTTTGGAATTTTTCCGCACCCGGAAAGGCCCAGGGGGAATTCCGTGAGGAATGGGGCCGAAAACCCGGCGTATTGCCCCCGTCGCCCATATTTCGGATAAACAGGGTACTATCGGGGTAGCGCAGGTGCAGCTCCGTCTCGAAATGGCCAAAATCCATCATTCGGGAAGCGAGATTGTTTCCTATCAACACGATATGGTCTTTATCATGTACTTCGACCAGGCCCTCTTCTTTGTCGGTACAACCGGTAAAGATGACCAGCAGTAAAACTATTGCCCCAAAAAGGACTTTGTTTTTCTTTGGCATTTTGTTAAATGTTTAGTTTAGATGTTGGTATTTAGTGGTCACTTGGTCACTTGGTCACTTGGTCACTTGGTCACTTGGTCACTTGGTCACTTGGTCACTTGGTCAAGTATGAAAAAATCTAATTTTTTTAGGGATGCTAGCCACTTTTGGGACGGTTTCGAAATTATTCTACTAGGTTGTCTAGACTCCTATTTCTCAAATCTCCATATTAAAGTTTCAAACCTTACGTTCCATGTCTTAAGTCTCAAGTCTCGATTCTAATCTTACATGAACCCCTTCCGTTTCCGACCTCTCACAGGCCTCGATGATTCGCTGACAGGTGATGGCGTCTTCCAAGCTGGACAACGGGTTTTCATCATTGCGGATGACTTGGTCGATAAAATGGACCGCCGTGTTCTTTATGGATTCCGGATAGCATTGATAGGTCTGTGAATGGGGACCATTGGCAGCGTTGATTACAAAATCTCGGTAGCTGTACCGGGTGCTACCTTTGGTTCCCATAACCTTGATGATGCATGACCAGGGATCGCCTGCATGGTCGTCGTTGGCAAAACTGGCACAGAGATGCGATAAGGATCCGTTTTGCATCCGCAAGTTCGCCATGGCCAAGTTCTCCTGGGGCGCCAAGCTCGGATCCGAAGTGTATTTCAAACAGGAAACGGTCTTCGGCTGCCCGGCAAGATATAACATGGTATAACTATGATGGGTCAAAATCTGTCTAATTACCCCTGGATAACGCGCCCTGATTTCGTGCGCATGATGGATGTTGTACATCATATAAAATTGCGTGATTGTACCCAGCTGGCCCTTTTCGATCATGGCTTTCGCCCTTTTGATGCCCGGCTCATAAATATAATTGTGTACCGGCATACATTTCACTCCCGCCTTATCAACTGCATCCTGCATCCGCTCCAGCTCTGAAATACTGGAAGCTGCCGGTTTTTCGACAAGAATGTGCTTTCCGGCCTCTGCCGCACGTATCGTGTATTCGCAATGCGTCTCCATATTGGTCAACACAAAGACAGCATCGATATCGGGATCCTCGAGCAGCTCGTTGACCGAGTCATAGGTCTTGCACCCGAATTTCTCCGCTTTGGCCCGGCCTTTTCCCGGAGTCCGGTTCCACAATCCGACCAACTCGGCACCTTGAAGTCCATTTACGGCCTCGGCGTGTAGATCCGCGATGTCGCCCGCTCCAATAAATCCGATTCCAATGCTTTTCATGAGGCGGGACTTGAAAATTCCAAACTCCCTTTTTCCGCCATATCCCTAAATTCTATCAGTGATTTCCTTACTCCTTCCGCGATTGGAGTCAGCGGAAGGTCTTTAAACGTCGTGTCTATTTTTCCGTGGTTGAGATCGCATACGAAGAGGTTGGGGTCGGCATCCTCGGCAATCGAGAATTTTGCAAATTCATCCATTTCGAGAAGAGCTGCCTCCTTTTCGATGATTTTTAAAAATTCCGGAATAGGGATGGTCTCGCCCTTTACATTAAATGCCCCGAACCCTTCGTAGGACTGCAAGGTGCACTCCGCAAATGCACTGCCGATATCCTCCACAAAATGATAGTTTTCTCGGCCTTGATATGGCATTTCAAAGGGAATCTTCTCTCCGGACACGGTCCCTAGGGCCACCGCCTTCATCGCGTTGGTCGGTGCCGAGGTCTTTCCTTTGTCCCGACCTTTGCCATACGTCGTATTAATACGCAGACACAGGGTCGGGACGCCAGTAGTGTCGTAGAATAACCGGGCCAAATGCTCTCCCGCCAACTTCCAAATTCCATAGTGGTTCGGGGGTGCCAGGGGCACATTCTCCGAAATAAGTTCTTGAGGATACATGGCCCTTTTGCCGTACACCGCCGCGGAACTTGCGAATACAAACCGCTTCAGATTCGCAAGTTTTTCGGCAGCATCGAAAAGCGCCATCGTACCCCCCGTATTGATCTGCATCCCGCCGATGTGGTCCCTCGAACAATCGGGACTCTGATAGGCGCCCAAGTGTATGATGTGGGTGGGGTCGATTTTCGGTAATAGTTCCGAAATGGCTTCATAGTTCGATACATCCAACTTTACAAATTCCAAACGTGCATCCAAGCCTTCGCCCAGCCATAATTTTAAGGGTTCTTTGTTGCTCGAACGGGTAGCGACTACAATTTTTTCGACTTCGGAATACTGTAATAATTTATATATCGTGACCGCTCCGATGCAACCCGTACCGCCTGTTATGAAGATTCTGCTCATTTTTGTTGAATGTTAGATTTGATTCGACAGTGTTTAGTTCATTTTAACAACCGCTTTTACATTGTTCGCACCAATAGAATCTTCGAAGGCTTGGGTGATGTCCTTAAAATCATAGGCGTCGATATAGGCATCAGCGGGAAAAACACCCGTTACCATTAATTTTTGGGCAACCCTATAATCCTCTCTACAAGATCCCATCGATCCTCGCATGTTCAACGAGGTACGGGTCAAGTGGGTAGCGTTGATGGCAACTTCCTTGGGGTAGGTGGCGATAACACAAATATCGCCTTCCGGTCGGACAACGGATATAGCTTCGGAAAGCACTTGGGGTACGCCAGAACATTCGATCAACAGGTCAACTTGTCCGTTGGTGCCGAAGGGAATTCCATCGGCATCTTCGATTCCCGCTTTTAATTGTTGTGCGAGCGTGTTTTCGGGGGATACCTCAATGGTGATAAATCCCTGTTCCCCGGCCTTTTTCAAACGGATGTCACGGTCGTGTGCGATGCCGGTCACCAGCACCCTGGCCCCAGCGGCCTTTGCCAATTCGGCGGACATAAGACCTATGATTCCACATCCGGTCACGACCACATCGTCACCTGGCTTAATGTGACATTTGTGGTATAGGGCATTTACGACAACGGACAGCGGTTCTACCAATGCCCCTTGTTGAGGGGAGAGCCCTTTCATAAGCGGGACGACCCGGTCGGATTCCAATACCACTTGCTGTCCGAATCCTCCATTTCTATGGAAACCAATAATCTGTTTTTCCGGACAGAGGTTCCATTTCGCCACGCTACAGGCGGGGCAGTCCTCATCTTGGCAGCCCAGCATCGCCAAGGGCGTAAAGCGGTCGCCGACCTTGAGGCCATCGTGGTCGCCGGGACCCAGCTCGAGAATTTCGGCACTGAATTCGTGACCGATGATTCGAGGCCGTTCGACCCAATCAAAATTCGGTTTGCCCAAGGCGGCACTGTTGTCTGATCCGCAAATTCCAGTATATAGCGTTTTTGCCAAAATCTCTCCTTCCCGAAGCTCTGGAGTCTTCATTTCAACCACTGCGGTATTGGCGGTCACAGAACCCTCCGAACCGGGATAAATTCTTTCACGACCTTGTAGGCAGAAGCCTTTTAGTTGTTCTATCATTGTTTTTTTAGGCTAATTGTCCGATTTTTAATTTCAAGTGTTTTGGTTTAAGGTTCAATCGCTGCTGCGCAGCTGTTCAAGGTATAAGGTTGAAAGTTAAAAACCCCGAACCTTTAACGCGCCTTTGGCGCCATTGAACCTTGAACCTTCTCGGGCGGGTCATTGACTAAAAACCGCTACCGCCACTGCCGACCTTATTTCCACTCCACCCCGGTGTCCTTCCAGCTTCTGGACTTCGCCGATTCCAGAACCGCCTCACAGACTTTCTGGGTTTCTTGGGCTTCCTTAAAGGTGGGGGAGCAAGGTTTTCCTTCCTCCAAAGCTTTCAGAAAGTCCGCTACCTGATGGACAAAACTGTGTTCGTATCCGATAGAGAGTCCCGGAACCCACCACTTGTCCATATAAGGCTGATCACCATCGGTGACATGAATGGAGCGCCAACCCCTCTCGACGGATTCATCGCGGTGGTCGAAGTACTCCAATCGCGATAGGTCGTGTAAATCCCATCTAATGGAGGCATGTTCGCCATTGATCTCAAAAGTATATAGCGCTTTATGGCCCCTGGCATACCGGGTGGCTTCGAACAGCCCTAAAGATCCATTGTCGAAATGACAATGGAACAAACACGCATCATCGATGGTCACTTTCTGTTTTTCTCCGGTTTTGGAATGCACCCGTTCTTTGATAAAGGTCTCTGTCACGGCGGAGACATCCTTAATGCCGCCGTTTAACCACATTGCCGTATCGATACAATGGGCCAACAGGTCACCGGTCACTCCGGATCCGGCAGCGTCATTGTCTAACCGCCACGTGCCCTCGCCACCTTGGGGCAGTTCCGGACTGATGGTCCAATCCTGCAAAAAGTTCGCTCGGTAGTGAAAAATTTTGCCGAGTTTTCCGGCGTCGATCAGCTGCTTGGCCAGGGTCACAGCAGGAACCCTCCTGTAGTTGTAATATACCGTATTGGCGATCCCGGCCTTTTCGACGGCATCGACCATCGGCTGGGCCTCGGCAACGGTACGGGCCAAGGGTTTCTCGCACAGCACCATTTTTCCTGCCTCTGCCGCAGCAATAGCGATTTCGGCGTGCATGTGGTTCGGGGTACAGATATCGATTGCGTCGATATCATCGCGCGCCACCAATTTGCGCCAATCCGTTTCGAAGGATTCGTAGCCCCATTGTTCCGCGAAGGCCTTGACCCGTTCTTCGTTCCTGGCACAGACCGCCTTCAGAATAGGATTGTATTGTAAATCGGGAAAAAAATTGGGCACCCTTCTATAGGCGTTCGAGTGGGTACGGCCCATAAAGCCATACCCGACCAAGCCGATCCGTAAGTCTTTTTTATTGCTCATTGTCTATATTGTTCTATGTATTTAATCAATTCAGATTGCTAACTGCCACTGCCTACTGCTACCGCCTACTCTTCCTCGTACCACCCGTGCTTCTCCCTAACCGCTATCATGGCGGCCAGAATATCGTTCCAAGTTTTCGGCTTCATCATGACCTCATTGGGGAACATACAACCGTCCCAACAGATATGACGCAACTTCTTGGTCAAATTTCCGTTTTCGTCGCGCAGCCAGTGTCCCGCATCTACGGCGATATCGAGCTTGCCATTGGGGTCGTCGGCCAGGCAATGCCTACCGGTCTTGTCGTGGGAACCGGAACCGAAAACAGTACCGTCGTTCTGCGCGACGTGAAAATCGATGGTCCACGGCCGTAGGGCAGCGGTCAGTTTTTCGAGTCCTTTTGTCAGCGTCTCCCGATCGTTCCAATCGAAGTCTTGGGGCAAGATGCGCTCGTCGGGTTTATTGTATCCCAAGAGGTATAATAAGGTATGTGCCATATCGGCCTGAAATCCGATGTTGGGCCGATCCACGGCCTCGAGGTTTTCGACCATGGTCTTCCAGCCGTGCATACCGCCCCAGCATATCTCCCCTTCGGCCGCAAGTGATTCCCCGTAGTCCGCGGCTACGTCACAGGCCTCACGGAAAGTCTGTACTATTAATTTATTGTTCTCTACGGGATCGGCCTCCCAAGTGATGGGATCTACGGAAGAATCGATACGCACCACCCCCGAGGGCCGGATACCGAGTTCACGGAATTTTTGGCCGATTTCGCAGGCCTTTCGGACCTGGGTCACGAATTTCTGCCGTTCTTCCGCCGAACCCATGGCCGAACCTCCTCCTACCGGAGCCCAGATCGGGGCTACCAGACTTCCGATTTTCAAATTTTTTGCGGCGACCTTGTCCGCCATTCTCTTGAGAACATCGTCGTCGGCATCGATATCGAGGTGCGGATCGGCAGCAAAAAGATCGATCCCGTCGAATTTCACCCCATCGACCTCCGCGTCCGCGGTCAGGTCGATCAGGGTATCGATATCGATTGCAGGTTCAGAATCGGGACCTTTCCCGACGACACCTGGCCATGAGGCATTGTGTAGTTTTGGAAAATTATTTTTTGGCATTTGTCCTTTTTTTAAATTATTCGCGGTAATTATTTTATGTCATGCTCCGTCCACTAAAAATAGGGATTTTTGCGACGTAAGAAAATCGGAATTTAAACATTCTTTCGTCCAAGTTATTTGATAGAGGCTAATTCTCTCCCTTTCTAAAGCTAATTTTCAAAAATGCATCATCTTGAAAACGACCTCGCTTCAATTGGGAAGCAGTCTCACACTTGGAAGGACTCAAGCGTTCTATTCTAAAAACACGAACACTTGTTCTGGCATCTCACCAACTGTCCTTACAAATTTAACACAGCATCCAACACTATATTCCCACTATCTTCGTAAAAGATGACACTTTTTTGTCTTATCTTTCCCAAGAATCCTATTTCTAAGGAAAATTATGAGCAGCCCTAATATTGAAAAGACCATTACCTCGAGACAGGCTTTTATTTTTAAGGACCTTAAGAGTCCCTATTTCAACCCGAAATGGCATTTTCACCCGGAATTTCAGATATCCTATATCATCAAGGGGAAAGGAACACGGTTTATAGGCGATCACGTACAGACCTTTAAGGAGGGTGATCTGGTATTGACGCCACCCAACCTTCCTCATCTATGGCGTAGTGAAGAGGCCTATTTTGAAAAGAACAACCCCCTTGGCACCCATGCCATGGTAATCTATTTCGACCAAGAGCTGATGAGTCCCCCCCTTCTCCGCCGGGAGGAGTTTTACACCTTAAGGAAACTGGTCGAAAATGCGTCGAGAGGCATCGAATTCTACGGAAGCACCCCGCGCGATGTGTATCGGCTTATGCAAGGGATTCCTCCAAAAAAAGGGTTTAAGCGCATCATCAATCTACTGGAGATCCTGGAGGTAATGGCGGATAGCGAGACCTACAACCTGTTGTCGAGTCCTGGTTACACGGGCGTCTTTAAAACTAACGACGCGGAGAAAATGCATTTGGTCTACGATTACGTGATGAAGCACTTCACGACAAAAATAGAACTACAGGATGTGGCCGACCTATTGAACATGACCACCACCTCGTTCTGCAGGTACTTCAAGCCCCGGGCCAACAAAACCTTTACGCGCTTTGTCAATGAAATCAGAATAGGCCATGCACGAAAACTACTGCTGGAGGACAATTTCAACATCTCCCAAATATCATACGAATGCGGATTCAATACCTTATCGAACTTTAACCGACAGTTCAAGTCCATCGTAGAAATGAGTCCGCATGAATATCAAAAATTGTTTCTGAACATCAAGGCGGGGATTTCTTAGGTCGGCCTGAGTATTCTAGAATATGCCCAATTTTGATTAGTGTGGCGACCCGTCTCGACGAAAAGTCCGGCGTCGAAAAAAAATAGAATCGACCGAAGTAGGTTTTTGGTAGAGTATCGAAAAATTGCTTCCGCAGGACAAAAAAGTGTCAGGCTTTCGGAAAAAACAGGAATTTTATTTTTGCCTTTCCCTATATATTTAGAGGGTCGTATTTTTGATTCAATCAATAACCCTCAAATAAGAATTACAAGAAACGAGCATCAAGAAAATTTAAGAATTCCTGGACTGGTCAGAGCGTCAAAAATGTTTGACAGATAGTTGCAGCGACCGGGCCAGATAGCGGGGGGGGGGTTAAAATTTTAATGGGGAGAGCGTAGTGGTTATCCCGATAGCTATCGAAATTCTCAGCCGGCCCGAAAAATTCATTCCCGCCCGAACGGGACGGACGGGCTGCGGATTTTTTTTGATTAATTTATTTTCAGGTAATTAAAAACATTCAAGCGTATGAAAATCGGAATGAATATGTTGCTGTGGACGAACCACGTGACTTCAGAGCACTTTCCCGTAATAGAAACTTTAAAAAACACCGGATTTGACGGGATCGAACTTTTTTTAGGGGAAGGCAATATCTCGCACTATGCCAAGCTTGGGAAGCATTTTGACGCTATCGAAATGGGAGTCACGGCAGTTGCCAGCTTGGCCCCGGAGGAGAATATTGCCAGTCCTGATCCAAAGTTTCGGGCAGCGGGACTCGATAAGCTAAAGTGGTCGATAGATGTGGCCGAAGCAGCCAATGCGGAGATTATTTGTGGTCCCTTCCACTCCACTTTCGCCTATTTCACAAGACAACCGCCGACGGCGGACGAACGCCAACGCAGTGTGGAGCAATTGCGGAAGGCGGCCGAATACGCTGCAGATGCGAATATCGTTTTAACCCCCGAAGCCGTCAATCGGTTCGAATGCTATCTCTACAATACCATGGCCGATCTAAAAACTTTGGTAGAAGCTGTTGACCACCCCAACTTGGGAGCCATGTTCGACACCCATCACGCCCATATCGAGGAGAAAAGTCAGTCCGAAGCACTAAAGACCATCGCGCCGGTGCTCAAGCACGTGCATATCAGTGAAAACGACCGGGGCACCCCAGGTAGCGGCCAGATCCATTGGGACAGTGTTTTCGACACGCTCAAGGAAATCGAATACGATGGCTGGCTGACTATCGAGGCCTTCAGTACGATCATTCCCGAATTCGCCAATGCCATCAACGTATGGCGGGACTATTCCCCGGCGGAGGAGATTTATACCGAAGGCCTGCGATTGATTCAAAAAGGGTTAGAGGCTAGGAGTCGGATGCCAAAGAGATAGGAGAGGGTAATATTTAAAAACAATAGATTATCCAAGGGCAAGTCCATCAAGGTGCCCCCGCGGAAGAAAGCCTCAACAATCGCAGGGTTTTTACTTTTGTCGTAGTCCTTTGGATGGAGGCCCTCGGTGTTTAAGAATCAAAAAACTTCAATTATGAAAAAATTACTCTACATTTTTGTTTGTTGTACCCTGTTCGCCTGTAAAGAGGATAAAAAATCCGTTGCGGAAACGGTGCAACAGGAAGAACCACCAAAAGAACAGCTTGTTTTCGAGGGCGATGGTCCCGGTGCAAAAAACATTGTTTTAATTTCGGGAGATGAGGAATATCGGTCTGAGGAAGCCCTGCCGCAACTGGCGAAAATTCTATCGGAACATCACGGTTTCAACTGTACGGTGCTTTTTGCGCAGGACCCCGATAATCCGGGAATCGTAGATGCGAATTACGTGAACAACATCCCGGGCTTGGAGGCTTTGGACAAGGCGGACATGATGGTCGTCTTTACCCGCTTCCGCGCCCTGCCCGATGAACAGATGAAGCACATTGACGATTATTTGATGGCCGGGAAACCGGTTATGGGCATCCGCACGGCGACCCATGCCTTTATGTTTCCGGAAGATTCGGAATCGTCTTATCGGCACTACGGCAATTACTACAACGGAGACCGATCGGAATGGCAAGGTGGTTTCGGCCGACTCGTTTTGGGCGAACATTGGATCGCACACCATGGACACCATAGACACCAAAGCCAACGGGGGATGATTTTCGAAGATGTCCGTGACCATCCTATTACCAACGGTATCGAAGACGGAGATGTTTGGGGAGCTTCCGATGTATATGAAGTCCGTTTACCACTTCCGGGCGATGCGGAGCCTCTACTCTACGGTCAGGTAATGAACAGAAAAGGGGATTACGACGAGACCGATATCCATTACGGCATGCGACCTTCCGATGACGAAGTGGCCAAAGTGAACAATGAGGGCAAAACCGTGAACGATGTCAAAATGCCCATCGCTTGGACCAAAAGCTACCAACTGCCGGGCGGAGAAAAAGGTAGGGCATTCACTACCACGGTCGGGGCCGCCAGCGACATGCTTATCGAAGGTACCCGTAGGCTGCTGGTCAACGGCGTCTTCTGGTCAATGGACCTGCCCGTTCCCGAAAAGGCCGATGTTAGCCTCGTGGGCGACTTCGAGCCTACGCGTTTTGAGTTCCGGGATGAGGGCTACTATCAGGAAAAGGGACTTAAGGTAGGCGATTTTTATGTAAGGAGATGAGGAAAGGGCGCATCCTTCCGTGATACGCCCCTGTTCACAATCCTTTGCAGCTTCCCTTATTCACTTACCGATACGCTAAGGTTCAAAATTCTGGAGAAGGTCTCCATTTCGGTATCTTCGGTGGATTCGCCGTGCCCGTTATGTCCTTTTTTTCCGGATTTGGCATTCGGAGCGTAAGCCCCCTCGACATATATTCCGAAATGGTAGGTGCCCGGTACTTTGGTAGCCTTGCTATGCAAGTGCAGTGGACCTTCTTTATGGCTTACCACCGCGACCTCGCTGTCATCGATAAAGTTCAGTTCCTTTTTCTTTTCGAGTCGGGCGAGCAAAAGGGCAATATCTTCCACTTTTCCATAATTGTCCTCGGCCTCATTTTGTTTGAGGATGTCGATGACCTTGTCACGGGGCAGTATATCGTGGATATCAAAACTGGGGGATACCATTCTCGCAAGGCCCTTTAATCCGTGTATCGCTCCCATGGAGGAATCCGTACGTACCCCGATCTTGATTTCATTTCCGGGATTTATTAGAATTTTCTCGGTCTGAAGCTGCACTTTAAGGGAGGTCCTCGCATAGATGTTGACCACTATGTGACAGGCATCCCGTGAACTGTTATTGGTGCTTACCGTCCTGAAATCGAGTCCGTGCAGGTTTTTATGGGGCAAGTTGCGTGGAGGCGTCCTTTTTCCCGGTGGCACCGTGAGCCTGGCGTATCGCGGGCCTTTGATGGCCCCTGCGGCGACGGGGAACAGCATTTCCCCTAAAACCGGCATCATCATACTGTCAAGGCTCTTAGTCTTATAAAGGACCATCAAGGCCCATTTCCCCACCCAACAATCTTTTCCGGTATTTCCTCTTTGCACGACCAAGGTCAGTCTTCCGTTGGATTTCTTGGCGGTTACCAAGGGGGCGGGACAGCAATGGTGGCAACCGTCATCGTGCCGATGACCGTCCATGTCACCGTAGAATAGCTGTCCATTGGGTCCGTGCAGCATAAAGGTCCAGTTCCGGTCCTGGAAGTCCATTCCCTGTGCGGTGATATAGAAAATATCTTCCGCCGAGGTCGCGTGAAAGTACATATGGGCATGCTCCCCGGCGAACAGCTCCAAGACCGGATCAAAAATGGTGGTAAAACCGATGGCAGCGGCCAGGGCCTCGGAATAAAATTTATCAATGGTTCCCGCGTTCTCCCCTTGAAAGACCTGTTGGCTGGTCAGCGTCTTTCCTTTGGCCACCACGGAGGCCAAGGTCGGATAATCTACATCCGCACCCGTACCGAAGCCCATAGCGAAGATGGCCGTTCTACCGTAGCTTCCATCGGGAATGGAGGCCATTGGGGAGCCCGAGGTGAGCATTCCGTCGGTCAACAGGGCCAGGTAGCGTTGCTCGTCTGCCGGGTTGCCCCCGAACGGAGGTTCTACGACATTGTTCTGCACGTCGGCCAGAGCATCGGCCAGCGGGGTGCCGCCCCCAGGCGACATGGCCGCAACGTTAAGGTCGAAATCGGCCTGGCTAAAATCGGTGCCCGTCTTGACCAGTCCGAAGTTCGGCGCATTAAATACTGCATCGAACTGATTGCCGCCCAGGCTTCTGAACGTTTTGATACCGGCCATGACGTAGATGGCCCCGCTTTCCTGGACGGTTTCGGCGTCTTGTAGAAAAGCGGACACGCCCCGCTTTGCCGCTTCCCATTTGGTGACGTCGGGGTTGGTACTGACCATGGGATCCGGGGTGAGCCCCATCATGCTCCCCGTACGGTCTAGGCCGATGCCCATAATTGCGATGGTGTCGTAGGTATAGCCAAAAGCGTTTCTAAAGTCCAATGTATCACCGTTGGTCTGGGGACCTAGCCCGCTAAAATCGGGCATCGGAATATCCGAGGAAATCCCTACGTTCGTCCCGTAACCGGCCGCGCCCCCTGTATAAGGATACATGAGATCGTTGCGGTGATGTTCGGGGTTTCCCCCGGCGACGGGATACTCGTTCTCGTGCCCGTCCATCTGCCACATGGCCCACAGCCGATCAACGTTGCAGTGCAGCAAATAGAAAAAAGGATCCGAAGGCGAAACGTCGGGATTGTTCATGTGCCCGCCCGAACCCCCGATCCAGCCATGCATGCTGTTGTGCATCCTCATGGTAGCACTATTGGTGAGCCCTCCGCCCGATTCCAGGGCATCCTGAAAGTCACGAAGGTCGGTCATGGCGAGCGTTTCCTGGATATCAAGGGTAGTGGGCAGGTTGGCCGGATTACCGGTATTTCTTCTTAGGCCTCCCGTCGTGGAAGAAGGGAACATATCGGGAATCCTCCAGCCATCGAGACCAGCCGGCCACCATCCCGGAGCGGGCGTGGCGTTGCTTCCGGTACCGGGGCTGTCTACCGCAAAATAACCCTGTTGAATTACATTGTTCGAGCCAGGATCACCGTCGGGACCTATAAAATCATCGGTCATGATGGCCGCGGGGTCCTGCCAGTCCCAATACGGCAACCTTACGTCATCCGCAGGAAAATAACTTCGCAATTGCTCCTCGAAAAGGAAGAGAAAATAGCGGTGCCAGCTCAAAAAGCTATAGCTTCCCAGGCCGCCATGACCAAAATTAACGTTGTTTGTGCCAGGGGAGTCAGCGTTCTGTATCATCCAATGGATGGCCGTAAACTCGTCCCATTTGCTGTACTGATCGTTGGCCGCCGCGGTCGGGTTGACGATGTCCGCCTTCATGTGCACGCAGGCCTTTACAAAATTTTCTTTTTCCGTTGCCGATAAAAATTTGGCGTTTCTTCTTGTTCCCATGATGCTTTTTTTGATGTAATTATGATATTGATGTAATGCATGGGGGAACGAGGGGCCAATTGACAGGACCTAGTCATGGCAATTTTCTGTTTTTCAGAAAACACCCATCGAATTGTAGAATTGGCACAGGGATAAATGTAGGTCAAAACGTTTTATGTAGGAAGAAGAGTTGTATGGATGGTAGGGATTCATGTAGGGTCGGGAATCCACCGACCCCTAGAGCCCTGCTCTCATCTTTGACCCACCTTAACTTTCGCTATTCGTGATACTTTGGCGCGAAAAAAAGGGAAACACCCGCCTGTGACCGGGCGGGCATTAAAAGATAAGGTTCTACCCTGAACTTTGTGGGAAATTTCAGGATTCCCTCGGCAATCGGAAGCTATCACCAATGGAAAAAAGACGGAAAGAGCAAGGAAGAAAGACGAATACATTTTCCGGAACATCCGAAATGGCAGACCTATGACTGAAAATATCCATGTGTCCTTTATTTTCTTTGTTCCCTCCTCCTTTCATCTTTTGGTCAAACTCAATAACAACTGTTTTCACAGAAATAATGGTAGAGCCAAAATAATAAACAGCATTTAAAACGCTCATTTAATACCCCATATTCTGTACCAGATTAGGATTGTTCTGCATTTCAGATGTCGGAATCGGAAACAACAGTTCCCGTTCCGTAAGCGCTTTGTTGGGCAGATAGGTGAAAGTGTGCCCTACGAAATCCTTCAATTCATTGGTCTCCGGATCATAGGCTTTTCTCCATCTGGCCATATCGTACCAGGTCTTATTTTCAAAGCTTAATTCATGCACTTGCTCGATTCGTACCGCTTCCCTGAAAGCGTCCTGTGAAAGGCCCGTCAAATCATTAAGTTCTGCGCGTTGCCTGATCAGATTAACGGCATTGTACGCTTCTACTGTCGGACCTTCAGCTTCGTTCAAAGCTTCTGCGTACATCAATAAAACGTCGGCATACCGATATATACCCCAGTTTAAATCCGATTGGGCACTCTCTTCATTCGCTTGAATATCAAAAAGTTTAAATATATAAGGAGCTCCCAAGTTGGTACTGTCGCTTCGATCCGCCTCTAACGAATAGCTAGTGAAATAAAACTGCTTTTCTTCGGCCCTTTTATCGCCAACCTCATAGGAGTCGGCAAACTCATTGGTCGAAAAGATACCGCCGGTCTGGGCGGAATAGGCCGAAATTCCCAAGTTGTAGGGCAGTATTGCAGGTTGCCAGTTCCCTGATTGGATATTGGCCGCAAATTGGGTCATGAAAATGTATTCTCCTGTGTTCTTGGTAGCGGGATCGTGAAGTTCATCATAGCTATCGAACAAACGAAACTCTCCCGAATCAATGACCTCTTTGGCCTTAGCGGCGGCAAGCTGGTAATTTTCGGTTTGCTGAAGGGGATAGCCAGCCGAGGTTAAATACACATCGGCCAAAAGTGTTTTTATAGCTCCCATGGATACCCTTCCCGCTTCATCCCTCCAGGGTAGGCTTGAATTTTCAGCTTCTGTCAAATCAGCGATAATTAAATCGTAAACTGCTGCGGGGTCCGCTTGCTCCGGATATAATTGCTCAGAATTCAGGTCGATCGGATCTGTTATAATGGGAATATTGCCGAACATCCGTACCAATCCGAAATAATAATATGCCCGAAAGAACTTGGCTTCCGCCAAATAGTTCTGTTTTGCGGTCTCGTCCATATTTATTTCCGGAATTTTTTCAATCGCTAGATTGGCTCTGGAAATACCTGTATAATATTCGTTCCAGAAACTTTCGCCGTATCCATTATCCGAATTATTGATCAAATCCTTTACCAGATAAATATTCGTTGCCTGTCCTAGGGCAGTATTGGCCAAGCCAGTTGCAAATTCGAGCATTAACCAGGTGCCCCCTCCAAAGCCACTATTTGTAATGGGGATCAGTGGTTCATAGATACCATTGACCGCACTTTCTGCATGTTCGGCACTGGTAAAATAGGTGTCGGTAGTAAAGTTAGAGGCGTCTTCTTCATCTAGAAAATCACTACAGGCCAAGGTGCATGACACTATTGTCATGATCGCGATAGTTTTTATAGAAAATCTATAGGTATTCATGTTTTTATATTTTTTGTTGTTATAGTCCCACATTTAAACCGAGCACAAAAGTACGTGGTCTTGGATAGTCATATAGAGAGAAGCCCTGATCGAAGGTGCCGCCGCCATTGGAACTTTCAGGGTCGTACCCCGGATAATCTGTGACTACAAAGAAATTTTGCACCGAAGTATATAATCTAAGACGGTTTAAATGCAGGCGCTTGACCAATTCAGGTTTAAAATTATAGGACAGCATGAGATTTCGACCTCTTAAGAACGATGCATCTTTCAATTTCCCGGAATCGTTATGGGTATCATAACCAGCGGCAATCGGCCTAATTTGGGCGATATGGGTATCTTGATTGTCCGGAGTCCAAGCATTTAAGACCGTTTTGAAACTGTTCGCGATAGTTTGACGATCTTCGGCCGAGTGTTCGTCACGGTACATCACACTATTGCCGTACTGGAACTGTAGGTCGACCAGAAGCTCAAGGTTACCATATCTAAACGTATTGGAAAAAGTTCCGAAACCATCTGGAATACCTTTTCCGATTATAGCCCGGTCATCGCTGTTGATTGCTCCATCATCGTTAAGGTCACGGTATTTGATATCACCTGGCAGCCTATCATAAATAGCAGCTTGATCGGCTTCATCCGTATTCCAGGTACCCTCGTCGATATATCCGTAGAAGGTACTCACGGGTTCCCCGACTCGAATAAGCGTAGAGCCCAAAAAGATATCGGAACCCCCGGATAGCGCGGTTACTTCGTTCTTATTGATGGAAATATTGAAATTACTGCTCCATCCAAAAAGCTCATTGTCAATATTGATGGTGTTCAAGCTAACTTCAACCCCTTTGTTCTCCATACTGCCCACGTTTCTATATACATTGGTAAAGCCACTTGTAGCGGGAACAGGCGCATCGAGCAGCATGTCCGAAGTCAATTTTCGGTACAGATCGACCTCTAGGGCAATTCGGTTGTTGAGAAGACCCAGTTCAAGTCCGACATCTACCTGCTCGGTTTTCTCCCATCGCAGATCGGGATTGGCCATACGCTGTGGAACAGTGTAAGGGGCACGGTCACCCGCAAAGATTACAGTGCCACTTTGTAGTCCCGCCAAGGCCCTATATGCAGGAATTTCTGAGTTACCCGTTGCCCCGTAGCTGGCTCGCAGTTTTAAATTGGATATCGTTTCGTTCTGGGATAGAAAATCTTCCCCTGAAACCCGCCATGCCAATGCCGCCGACGGGAAAAACGCAAATTGATTTTCGGGACCGAATTTCGAAGAACCGTCGGCCCTTCCGGTCAAGGTCAAGAGATATTTATTCTTATAGCTGTAATTGACCCGGCCAAAATAAGAATTGAGTCCGTAAGCAACTCTGCTGGAGGTCGGGGTCTGTGGGTTGGATCCGGCCCCAAGGTTGTTAAAGCCATAAAAGTCATCGGCAAAACCTCTAGTAGATGCTCTTGATTCGAATTCATCTATATGCTGCCAAGAAAGTCCTAACATGGCCGTTAACGAGTTATCACTATTAAAATCTTTGTTATAGGTCAAATAGTTTTCAAACTGCCATGAGTTGTACCGGGAGTTGTCGACATATGCCGCACCGTCCGGCCTTGCAATATACCTTAGGTCCCGACCTCCGTAATAATCATTTCTCTGATTGATGATATTGGCCCCGATAGTGGTCCGCAATTGCAAGTTTTTATGAAGGGCAATATTACTATAGAAGTTCCCCAAAACGGTTTGGGTCTTAAGGAAATACCTGCGGTCATTGGCTACTGCAACCGGACTACCGCCCCCTTCCATGCCAGGATAATCGATATTGGAGCCCCAGCTTCCGTCGGCATAACGGACTGGGATAATAGGCAAAGCTTCAAATACCTGGCGCATGGTGGTTATGCCCCCGCCGCCAAGCTGGTCGATCTGCTTTTCGTTTTGATCGTTATAACTTAAACTACCCCCGACTTTCAACCAGTCATTGATGTCGGTATCCATGGTAAATCTACCCGAATAGCGTTTCAACCAAGACTCAACGATTAGACCCTCTTCGTCACGAAAGCCCATAAACAGGCCATAAGTACCCTTCTCGTTTCCTCCTGTAAAAGAAAGTTGGTGGTTTTGGGAGAAAGAGGCCCTTATGGCCTCATCTTGCCAATCGGTATTGTAAAGCGGGTTGCCCTCGGCATCGAATAAACGTGGGTCGGTCCGTTTTGTTCGAGGATCGGTATAGGCCCCTCCAGCCCATCCGGCCGGGTCATATTTTTCGGCGTTCGCATACGCAATTTCCTCAACCCTCAAAAACTCTTCGGAATTCAACAATTCCAGCTTTTTGGGTAGCGTGCCAAGACTAAAATCTACATCGTAATTAACGCGGCCACCGGCCGAAGTACCTCGTTTAGTACTGACCAATATGACCCCGTTCGCACCCCTTGCGCCGTAAATGGCGGTAGCGGAAGCGTCTTTTAAAACTTCAATAGACTCAATGTCATTGGGGTTCATGTAGTCGATAGGTGTGCTACCATTGGGAAGGCTAACGGAATTAAGTATTACCCCATCGACCACATAGAGCGGCGTATTGGCAATACTTACGGAAGTATTTCCTCTAATTCGAACCACGGTTCTCCCTCCAGGCCGCCCTGAACCCGAGGTTACGTTCACCCCGGAAACTTTTCCGGCCATGGCTTGGTTCATAGAGGCTGCAGGTCTTTCGGCCAGTTCTTCGGACTTAACAGATCCGACAGCACCGGTAAGGTCACTTTTTTTCTGGGTACCATAACCGATGACCACGACCTCATCGAGATTGGCAGCATCTTCCTGTAAGGATACTGTTATGGATGTCTGTCCCGAAAGTGGAATTTCCTGGGTGGCAAATCCGATATAGGAAATGACCAATACTGCATTTTCGTCCGTTACCTGCAGCTCAAAGTTCCCATCGAAATCGGTCTGGGTTCCGTTCGACGTGCCTTTTTCAACGATACTTGCACCGGGCAAGGGCTGGTCGTTTCCGTCAAGAACCATACCTGTGATGGTCTGATCTTGCAGACGACCTTCGTTATAGAGCAGTGTGGGGCTCGTTGGGCGCTCGTTACTGAAAATCGGATTCCCATAAGATGAGCTATAAAAAACTAAGATTACTAAACACCAATACTGTTTTTTTAATAAAAATGTAATATTCATGATGTGCTGGGATTGGTTTCAATATAAATCTGTGTTCCTATCAATCCCAAAAGTAAAATGAATAGTATCCGGAGAACACCTCTAAAATTTCAAATAGTACTATTTTTTTGCCTTTGACTGTTAATTTTCGGAATTGCGCCCTATATAATTCGGCAATTTTCTCTTATTCTAACCCTTGAAAAGTCGAAATTATCCTGATTTGCATTACTTTTTGGTCGGATGGTTGTTGCTTGAGCCATGCAGGGATTACTACGTAAATAGAAGTCACCACCTTTTTGCGGCTGATCTTAGTATAGAGCTATTAAATTTTACTTCAGCTCCAGTTCCTCCACCTGTTCGGCCCCCTCTCCGCGAACCGCTCGGTAGGCAGCGATCATTTCCTTTAATTTTTCGGGATTGGATTCCGCCAAGTTCTTCTGCTGGCCGAGGTCGTCCTTGAGGTTGTAGAGCTGGTAGTCGTCCGCGTTGCCCAGTTCGATGTTCACGAACGTATTGACCGCACGGCCGTCGTAGGGCGGGATCATGGCCCAATCGCCCTGCCGGAAGGCCGTGCGGCCGGTGGCCTCCAGCACGACCTGCTCCCGGCCCTCGTCGGATTTCCCTAGGAAAACGTCCAACAGACCCTTGCTGTCCTCCCCTTCTACGTCGCTGCCCACCAGGTCGGCCAGGGAACCGAGCAGGTCCAGCTGGGAGACCAGGGCACCGGACACCCCGGGCTCGATACGGCCCTTCCAATAGGTGATGAACGGCACCCGGGTTCCGGCCTCGAACAGGCTGTACTTTCCGCCCCGCAAAGGTCCCGCCGGTTCGTGGCCACCCAACTTCTCAACGGCATCGTCGTAGTAGCCGTCGTTCAGCACGGGACCGTTGTCACTGGAGAAGATGATCAGGGTGTTTTCCAGCAGTCCCCCGTTCTCCAGGGTATTTATGAACTCGCCGACCATATGATCGGCCTCCACGATCACGTCGCCCCTAGGGCCCATGCCCGATGCCCCGACGAACCGGGGATGCGGGGTGCGCGGTACGTGCGGCTGCTGCAGGGCGTAGTACAAAAAGAAGGGTCCCTCCTTCTCCGCCGTTACGTACTTTTGGGCCTCGGCCAGAAAGGTGTCGGCCATGTCCTCGTCTACCCACTTCGCCGATTCCCCGCCCTTCATAAAGCCGATGCGGGGAATGCCGTTCACGATGCTGTTATTGTGCCCGTGGTGCCATTTCATCTTCAGCATCCCGGGATTGTCCTTGCCCGTGGGCTGCCCCTCGAAATTCTTTGCGTAATCGACCTGTATGGGGTCGTCGGGATCCAGGTTGACCACCTCGCCGTTTTGGATGTAAACGGTCGGCACCCGGTCCTGCGTGGCCGCCATGATATAGCTCCGGTCGAAGCCGACCTCGTTGGGGCCGGGGGCGATGCGTTCGTTCCAGTTGACGTTCCCGTCGCCCAGTCCCAGATGCCATTTTCCGACGATTCCCGTCCTGTAGCCCTGCTGTTTCAACATTTTCGGAATCGTCATCTGCGCCGTATCGATGATCAGCGGTGCCGTGCCCGGAAGGATCTTGGCGCTTTTGTTCCGCCAGGGGTAGGTGCCCGTCAGCAGCGCGTAGCGGCTCGGGGTACAGGTCGCCGAGGAGGCATACCCGTTGGTAAAGCGCATGCCGCCGTTCGCGAGCCTGTCCAGATTCGGGGTCTCGAGTTCGGTGGCCCCGTAGGCGCCCAGCTCGCCATAACCCAGATCGTCGGCGTAGATGATGACGATGTTCGGGGGTTGGGGCTCCTCTTTCTCGGTCTGTTTTTGTTTTTCCTTGGATTGGCATCCGGAAATCAAAAAAAGTATAATGATTGCCGCATATGGGAATCGCAGGTGTGCAGTGGTCCAAAATTTTCGCATCGCTCAGTTTCAGTTATGGGTATTAGGGAAGCGCCTTTTATTCTAGATAGGTTCCACCTTAATAGGTATCCTTCATCCAATCGTACGGCTTTCTTTTTATCCAGTTGCCCCTGGTAAAATCAGGAAAATCCTGGGGTTCGCCATTGTTGGCGATGGATGCTTCCGACAAGGGGGTTACGGCACTCCAGGCCGCGGCGTCGTAGGCGTCCATCGGGGGAGCAACATTGAGCTTGGCCGATTCGACAAAGGCGTGGTCGACAAAGAAGTCCATTCCCCCGTGCCCCGCTCCGAGGGCATGCTCTCCATATTTTTGCCAAAGTGGATGGTCGTATTTTTTTAGCCAGGGGTCGGCATCCTCCCATTTGTGGGGTTCCGATTTTCCCTCGACATAAATCCGGTTACCGTCCACTTCCCAAAGACCTTTGGTGCCTTGAACGCGGAAGCCGAGGGAATAGGGTCGGGGAAGGGTCGTATCGTGAGTCACAATAATGGTCTCGCCGTTGGCGGTCTCAATGGTACTGGTAATGACATCGCCCATTTTAAAGCGGACTTTCGCATTGGGATGATCTTTCCCGCCGTGCTCTACGATATAGTTATGGAGTCCCCTCGCCTTAGTGGCATGGGAGGTCAGGGAAAGGAAGCGGTTTCCCCTGTTGATGTCCGCCATCTCGGCAACAGGTCCCAAACCGTGGGTAGGATACACATCGGCATTGCGCAAGACCGAATGCTGGGTGCGCCACTTGGATTCCGAGATGCCCTTCTCCCCGAATTCCACGCCCTTGCCGTAGGCATCCTTACCATCGTTCAGCAACACCCCACGGAGGTCGTGCTGATACCCGCATCGGTAATGAAGCATCTCGCCGAATACGTTCTGTTTGACCATGTTCAACACCGCTAACACGTCGCGTCGATAGTTGACATTTTCCATGATCATGAGATGGGAGCCTGTCTCCTCGTGGGTATTGACCAGGTCCCAACATTCTTCCATGGTATTGGCCGCGGATACTTCGAGGCCCGTATATTTACCCGCCTGCATGGCATCTACGGCCATGCGGGTGTGCCAAAGCCAAGGGGTGGCGATGAGTACGGCATCGATTTCCGGAAGGGCCAATAAATTAAGGTAGTCTTTTTCGTCCTTACCGAAAGTCTTGGGTTTTCCCCCGCCCGCTTTGGATATCGCATCCAAGGCCATCTTGACCCTCACATCATCGATGTCGGCGATTGCGGCAATGTTCACATCGTCCCGCTGCAACAGATTGTTCATGTGGTTGGTGCCCCTTAAGCCGACCCCGATCATTCCCACGTTCAACTTGTCCTGCTTTCCTAGCTTTGAAATCCCGAAAGAAAGGTTGGGCAAAGTCGCCATAGCCGTACCGGCCAAAGCCGTTTTTTTGATAAAAGTTCTGCGTCGATTCATGGGGTGGATTCTTATTTTTATATTGTAAATCAAATATAGACAAAAATCCAAAGGGATGCCCCATTCCAAGACGACCCCTTAAATTCTGACAATGAAGGTACCAAAAATCATATTTCTCATAATGCTTCTAGCGGTTCGGGGATCGGGCCAATCGGATATATCCCAAGATAAACCGAACGTACTGTTCATCATCGCCGATGACCTGACGGCCACTGCGGTATCTTCCTACGGGAATTCGGTCAGCCGGACCCCGAATATCGATGGATTGGCGGCCGAGGGCACACGGTATTCTCGGGCCTACTCCCAATATCCGGTGTGCGGGCCGTCGAGGGCTTCACTTCTTTTCGGCTATTATCCCAATGCCACGAATACCTACGGATATGTCAGCGGCAGGGAACAGGTGGGGCCTGCCCGAAAATCACTGCCACAGCTCTTTAAGGATAACGGATACTACACGGCACGGGTCGGCAAAATCTATCATATGGGCGTCCCTATAGATATTGAAACAGGATCGAACGGCCAGGACGATGCCGCCTCTTGGACCGAACGCTTTAACAGTCCCGGGCCAGAATGGAAGGCCGAGGGCGTCGCCGAACTGGTACAGAACAATCCTTACGGCGACCTGCCGCGAAAAGGCGGCAATGTGATGACCATCGTCAAGGCCAAGGGCGACGACCTCGTGCATTCCGATGGAAAAACGGCGGAAAAGGCATCGGAACTGATCAGAAAGCACAAAGATAACCCCTTCTTTTTGGCGGTCGGTTTTGTACGGCCGCACGTGCCCTTCGTAGCACCCCAAGACTATTTCAAACCCTATCCCTATGAACAGACGGTCTTGCCCCCGAAAGTGGAAAACGATTGGGACGACATCCCCGAAAGGGGCATCAACTACGTTACCAGCGTCAACGCCCAAATGTCTGAAGAGCATGAGAAGAAGGCCGTAGCGGCCTACTACGCCTCGGTGGCCTATATGGACGCGCAGGTCGGGAAGGTACTGAACACCCTAAAGGAAGAAGGACTCGCCGACAATACGATCGTCATTTTCACCTCCGACCACGGCTTCCATCTGGGCGAACACCGTTTCTGGATGAAGGTAAGCCTGCACGAGGAATCCGTTCGCGTGCCCCTCATCATCAAAGTGCCAGGGAAAGCACCCGCGACCTGTGAATCTTTCGCTGAACTGTTAGACCTGTACCCGACAATAGCAGAACTGACGGGACTCGATTATTCCAAAAACCTTCAGGGCAAGAGCCTTGCATCCACCTTGGACAACCCGGAGCGTACAGTGCGCGATATGGCCTTTTCGGTAACCCAGGGCGGTCGGTCGTTTTTGGTCCGCACCGACAAATGGGCCTTCATTCAATATGACGAGGATGCCGGGGCGGGCATGGAACTCTTCGATATGGAAACGGACCCGCAACAGTACAATAATCTCGCCCATAACCCCCACTATGCCGATGTGGTTTTGGAGATGCAGGTCCGGCTCAAAACGAAGCTAAAAAATGTGCGGGACAATGATTTGGGCATCGTGTACGGGCGGAGGGAGTGATGCCCTCAATGGACAAAAGGACGAAAGGAGGAAAGACAAAAGGGCTGGAGGAAGGCAAAAAGGACAAAAAGACGAAAAGAAGAAAGAATAAAGAATAAAGAATAAAGATGGTCAAGAACTCAAAAGTATTCCTTGGCAGTGGCGGGTCTTTTTTAACTCCCGGAAATGATTTTCAGTCTTTCTTTCTTGATCTTTCTGTCTTTTATTCCCGAGCCTACCGGGATAAAAATTGGCGAAGGTAAAGCGGCTAGAGGATGAAAGGCCCGGCCAGGGTTACGTCTCCCCCCTATTTCAACAAATCGAACATACGGGTATATTTGATGATAAAGCTGTTGTTCAGCGGGCCTCCATCCAACAAATTGTGATTATAAACAACGAACAGACCGGTATTGGCGCGCTGCAGCCACCCAAAACGGAAGTTGAACGCCCAAAGCTTGTCCACCGTGTTATTCTGCACCAACCCCTGCAAGTAGATATTGGGCTTGAAGGAGTACGAGATCTGGCTCCGGAACACATTGGCCGTAAAGTCGCCCCCTGGAAGGTCGAAGCGGTTGTACAGATAGGTGAAAGCGGCGTTGAACTTGTCGCCGGCCCTTAGGCGCAAGGTGGCCGTATTGACCGATCGGGTACCCCCGAAAGACCCTCCGGTATTCGACCTGATGTTGACAGAGACCGGTTTGCTCTGATTGGTAAAAAAAACCAGGGCAGCTTCGGCATGCCTATAGGTACCGGGGGCGACCGTGACCCCCTGCGAAATTTCAAAGGGCTCCAGCACCCCCTCCGTGGTAAAGTTTACGCCGGTATGGATTTCCAATCCGTTTTTGAACTCCCAATGGTTGTCGACGTGCAAAAATCCTGTTTCGAGAAAACCATCGAAGTTCCAATATCCCTGGTAGGATACGTGAGGCCGGTATTCCAAAATTTTGGCATCTTCATTTTTGGGTCTGAGATGATACATCAAAAAACCTTCCGGCTTGCGAAATGACGGGCGCAGCAAAAAGCCCACCTCGGGATTAAAGCCTTGTCCTACCTCGGTATAGGCGGCCCTTGCCTCCCAGTTGTTCCATTTGTAATCGCCCTTTAGTTGAAAGGCGTGGCCATCTGTGGATTCCTTGGCATCGGCGGAACGGGCATAGAATCCCGAGAGTCTCGCCTTGCGGCCCAACCCCCATTTCCCGTCGATGGCGAGGGTACGGTTAAAATTGTCGTCGGTTTGGAGGCCTTTTTTCGACACCCACATGGCTCCTAGTGCCGACCTTCCCTTAAATTCGTGGTTGACCCGGCCTACGGTAAAGTTGTTTTCTTCAATGGCCGCCTCCTCCACATCCTCGGTGAACATGGTCAACATCCCGACGTTGGTGCGACCCACCTTTCCGGACAATCTGGCACCGCCGATGATGGGTACGCTAGTACCGTCATCTCCGATACCGATACGACGGCTGAAGAACAGGTCGACCTCCCCCGGACTCCCCACACTGAAGAGTCCCGCATTCTCAAGAAAAAACGGTCTTTTTTCGGGAAAGAAAAGGTTAAAGCGATCCAGGTTTACCTGTTGTTCGTCGACCTCGACCTGGGCGAAATCGGTATTATAGGTCAGGTCGAGCGTCAGGCTCGGGGTAATGCTGTATTTGACATCGCCCCCGGCCTCGAACCTGAAGTCCGATTTCGAATCTACCGCCGTGAAATCCCTTGAAAGTTGGCCGAGCACATAGGGTATTACCTTTAAATTACCGGGCGTCCGCAATTCCAATCCCGTCAAGGTACCCGCCAAGGAGAGTCGGTTCAGGTTAAAACTGACGGGCAGCGGCGACCAATAGGCGATTTCATTGGTCTTCCGAATATTCCTGCGAAAATTGATGCCCCAGTCCCCCGGCTGAAAGCGCAAGGTACGCAGGGGAATGGCGAACTCGGCGCTCCATCCGTAGTCGCCTACTTCGGTCTTGACCTCCCAAGAGCCGTCCCAGTTCAAATTGAATCCGCCAATGGTACCGGTCTGTTGCCGGTTAACGTTGTTATTGCCCTGCCCCTCATTATCGACCTGCGCATCGTATTCGATCCCGATGGAGTTCGTGCCGAATACGAAACCGTTCTGGCCATCTTTATAGGTGTCCAAAATAAAGATGAAGGCATCGGTATTGTCCAGATTGGCATCGCGACGTGCATCGGAGACCACCAGTTTATCGGGCCGTTTATCATAGCAGACCACAGACAGGTAGAACGTCTCGGTGGTATAGCCTATCCTGATCTCGGTCTTCTCACTGGCCGGCCTACCAAAATTCGGCTGCACTTGGGTCAGGTCACCGAATACCGGGACTCCCTGCCAAACGGCGTCGTTCAGGACATCGCCGTCGATTTCGGGATTATTTTCTAGCGCCGTTGCGGTCATCACCGGACGCTTGCTTATAGGTATATTGTTGGCTAGATCCTGGGAAGCTGCACTTATCCAGCTAAGGGATCCCACAAAGAATAGAACGAAAATCTTAGGGAAGGACATGGGTTTGGTTCGGTTATTTTAGGATGGGGGACAAATCAAGCTTAAAGATATTCATTTGAATCGATAATGTGCCAGGAAGATACGGCGTATGCTCTTTGGACCAAGCTACAATTCCACCCTCATGCCCGTCTCCGCCGATTTCTTGGCCGCTTCTAAAATCTCGACCACAATCAGGTTGTTCGACAGCGACGAGAGATCGTTTTCGGGTTTCAAATTCCCTGAGAGCACTGCCTCCAAATAGGTAATATGGTCTTGATAGTCGTTCTGCGCCACGTTTATTTCATCTCCATCCACAGCATTCGTATTTTTGATCAACGTCTTTCCGTTCGGGGCGTGATACGATGCACTTGCCCCATAAACCTCGAGACTTTTTATGCCATACGACCAGTTCCAGGAAGCTTCGATGATTCCGATGGCATTTTCGTATTCCAACGTAATCGTAGCGTCGTCATCGACATTCGGATACACTTCCGGTTTCATTTGTTTCAGTACCGCTGTCACCGCAATCGGTCGTTTGCCCTTCTGGAGCCAGGTCATCAAATTGGCCCCGTAACAACCGAAATCCATCACCGCTCCCCCTCCATTTTTTATCGGGTCGGTGAGCCAGGAGAGAAATTCTTTGCTACAACCGATTTCCTTGGGGCCTTCGTGTCCGTCTTTGGCAATCATTTTGGTTATATTTCCGAAAGCGGACTCCCCCACCATGGTCTTTAACCGTTGATTGCTGGCGTACCAAGTAGTCTCGAAGTTGGTCAACAGATAAGTATCGTTATCGCGGGCCAGTTTGGCCATTTTTTCGGCATCGGCCACCGTGGTCGCCAAAGGTTTTTCCACCATCAACGGAATCTTCATGGGCAGGCATACTTCTGCTACCGCCAAATGTTCATTGATGGGATTATAGGCCATAACCACGTCGGGCGTCACCTCATTGAGCATCGTCGCCGTATCGGAAAAAAAAAGATGGTCGGGCACTTGATAGTCCTTTTGGTAACGGGCGATCAAATCCTGGTTCTTTTCCGCTATGCCCAACAAGTCTATTCTGTCACCGCTATAGGCTCGCATTATTTCATGGGCATGGTCGTGGCTCAGGCCGACTACGGCCACCTTCAACCGAACCTGTCCGAAAGTGTGCTGCCCTGTAAGCGTCAAAATCGCGATGAGATAGATAAATTTCATGTCGTAAATTACTTTCTATGGTGTCGCATCCCTGAAGTACATTGGTGATGGGCCCACTGATATCGATTTAGGCCAAGATTTATTCAAACCCGATGTTTTTGATACCCTCATGGCTAATTTCAATGGCCTCTAAGGGTTGTAGTCCATCGAAGGTTTTATCCTGCTCCACAAAGTAATATTCCATCCCCGAAAGCTCCTTTTGGGCTAAAATACTTTCAAAATCGATGCTGCCCTTGCCGATAGGGGCAAAACGGCCCTGGTCGTCCATATCCTTGACGTGCCATTCCTTGAAACGGCCCGGGTATTTCTCAAAATAGGCGACCGGGTCGGCCCCCGCCTTAGCCACCCAATAGAGGTCCATCTGAAAATTGACCAGCTCTGGGTCGCAGTTTTCCAATAGATAATCGATAATGACGACCCCGTCCTTATTTTGCTTGAATTCAAAATCGTGGTTATGATAGAGTAGTTTTAGCCCTGCCGCGTTGGCTTTTTCACCCAGCTGGTCCAGGATATCGGCCAGTTCTTCGACTGTGCCTTTCATGTCCATGCTGCGGGTTTCCGCATTATACGTGAACATACCCATTGGGGGCACGGGCACTACGAAGTATTCGAATCCGGCCGCTTTGACATCTGCCATCATGGCATCGGCATTCTCCAGATTTACGCTGCCCTGATGGGTGCTGACGGGTGCAAGCCCCAAACTGTCCACATATGACTTGAAGTCCTTCGGAGCCATCCCATAAAACGTACCGTCTTTATATCCGGCCGCCTCGATGTTTTTGTATCCCGCTCGCGCCACTTTTTGCAGGGTTTCCTTAGGATTATCCCCCATCGCGTCGCGGACAGTATATAGGGCCAGCCCACCTAGCCTTTCCGAGCCGGAGACCGAAGTCCCGTTTTCGACTGCAGAAGTGTCCGCAGTCGTTTTCTTGGAGGGATTATCCTTACAAGATAGGCCGATAAAAATGAGCGCTAGGGCGATGGATTTCAAACACAATAGTGATGTTGCTTTTTTCATTGTTCCGCTTTTTAGGATGATTGTTCTTGGACGGTTACCCGTATTTGGTTGACTCTTGGTTCCGAACAGCAGCCCAGAATAGATTCAGAACCGTAAACTTAGGACAAAGAATTCAATTTCTTGAAATAGCCGAACATTTTATTGCAGGAAGGTCGGCATCCGACAGAACGACAGTTAAAAACCATCGCAGCACGCGCTGCTTTAAGAGTCAGCTTAGCCCAGTGTCTTCAGGGTTGCCACCATCTTTCTTTCCAGAGACTTTCCATTGTTTGCCGCATCGGTATTCGTCCAAACTATCGGGCTCGTCCGAGAACTCGATTCCGGAGCTATCGAATACTTTTATAAAAGTCTTCAAGATAATCTTGCAATCCAGTACAAACCCCATCTTTTCCACATACGAGGCGTCCATTTCCAGTCTTTTGTCCCAGGACAGGCTATTCCTTCCCGAGACTTGCGCCAATCCCGTAATACCGGGCTTTACCGTATGGCGCAATGCCTCTCTTGAAGAATAATAGGGCAGGTATCTGACCCGCAGCGGGCGAGGCCCAACGATGCTCATATCTCCATTCAACACGCTCAACAGTTGTGGCAGTTCATCCAAGGAAGTTCTTCTTAAAAATGCACCTAACGGGGTAACTCTATCGTCGTCCGGTAGCAGCTCGCCCTGGGCATTTTTCCCATCGGTCATCGTTTTGAATTTTACGATGTTAAAGATTTTATTGTCCTTGCCGGGCCTGGATTGGAAAAACAGGGGGTCGTCGGTTCTTCCGGTCAATAATAGTAAATAGATTACCGTATAGATCGGAAACAGAAGAATAGTGAACAAAAGAGCAAAGACGAAGTCAAATAGAGGCTTTACAAAGGTTCCGTACATTCCACGAGCTTGGATCATTTTATTTGAAAATCTTTGATACAGAAATTCGTCCCCTATTGACGGATTTCACGATGGACAAAAATTACAGGGACAGGATACTCTCAACATTCAATCTATTCTGTTTAGGAACATTTACGACGGTATCACATTTCGAAAAAGTCAGGTTGTCGATGTAATTGTCGTACTCTGACACGTTCCTGTTTCCCTTTGACCATTCTATATAAATGCCAGGTACGTTCACTCCTCCGGCATGTGATAATGGATACCCTCCCCCAAACCGTGGGTTCATTTCCAGAAAATAGACTTGGTCGTTTGCCAAAAAAAAGTCGCAGTCCATTATTCCGATGTGTTTGGTCTGACCAGATAACTTTCTTCCCAGTTCGGAAAATTGTTCGCTTATTGCCGTTGTCGCTTTATCGGTTTCCCCGGAGCGCATAATTAATTTTTTTCTGGCGAAAGAACCATAGTGCCTTCCCTCGAAATCGTTCAGGATATCCATGCCAAATTCTTGTCCTGTTAATTTCTCCTGAATTATGATGGCTTCGTCAATTTGACTAAAGTTCATCTGGTTCAATACGGATTTCTCTATCTCTACGTTGAGCCACTCATAGGCAAGACGCAGTTCACGTCGGTTGTCCACTTGCTTGATGCCAATAGACGCGCTGCCCCATCTGGGCTTTAGGATCAACGGAAAATTGACTAGCCCATTAGAAATAGCATCTTCAGCATCGTTCACTGACAAGAAACTTAATGGAGTTTTAATGTTCAAGTGTTGAAAAAAGCGAAAAGTTTTCCATTTATCCGAAGCAATGGAGACGATTTTTTCATTGGATACCACAACGCGTGCGCCCCCCGATTCCAAATAGGACTTGTTTTTTGACAAAAGGGGCAACTCTATATCATTTAACGGAATGACCAGATCGACCTGGTACCGGTCAATAACATCTTTCAACTCAACTAGATATTCCGGATGATGTACGGGTTGCATTTCGAAAGACAGATCGGCATCGGCAAATGCCGGGGCCAAAGGGTTGCTGTCAACGGCAATGATTACCCCTTGCTTCCCGATGATTTCCTTAAAATATTTGAGTAGGTAGTTTCTTCTTCCGGCACATGTGAACAATAAATTCATTCTTGGTAACGATAAAATTTTAAATTGATTTTTTAATTGGAATGGGAAGGCCGGTTTTGAGTATATACGTAGTTTTTTTTAAAAAGTTTTATTTTATCGATACATTTTCTGATGGTATTTTAAGTTTGTGATGACGTTTGCCGATTTTTGGATTTCATCTTTTTTTTATAGTTATTGATGATAAGCCTTCTTTTACCCGATGCCAATTGGGGTATTTCGTTTTCGTAGGTTATGACGATTTCCGCATCGTTGCCCAAATACCCTTTTAAAAGTTCCAAGACTTGTTTCCCGTGTCGAAAAGGTCTCTCTAAATTCAGTTTCAAGGTATATTGCTTTTTGCCTTCCTGAATAAATTGGAACTGTTTGATCTCCGGATAGGATTCCAAATGGAAAATAATGAAACTGGACTGTATGTTTCCCTTGGTGTCATACAGGGCATCCATGGTTCTACCTTCCACCTTTGAAAATGCGGGCGCAGCGTTAAAAACGGAATCGGGCACCATACGCGCAAGATCTCCAGTATCATAGCGTATAAAGGGCATGCAGTAGTTGAAAAGGTCCGTTACCACTACCCGCCCAAGTTCTCCCTCTTTTACCGGAATATCTTTGTCCGGATGCAGGATCTCTACGAAATAGCTTGCCCAATTTATCTGGAGGTGGTTGTTTACTTCTGACAATTGCAGGGAAAGTATTCCATTTTCCATATTGGAATAACGCAGTAGCACCGGGGCATCAAAAAATTTTTTGAGCGCTTTTCTCGTAGTATCGCTTAGTCCTTCCGCCATGGCAATAATACACGAAATTTCTGTGTTTACCTGTCCGGAACCGATTTTATCGAGATATTTGCATATATCGCGCAAGGCCGAGGAATAGGCAAGTATGGCCTTTGTCGACTTGTCCCTCTCCAGGGTCGAAATAAGATCGGATAGGTAGGCGTCAGAAAATTCCGTGACGTTCACCATGTCGATGTTTCTCATTTCGGTGGTCAGCCAGCTTCTTCTGTGCATTTTGAACCATTTGCGAACATAATAGAGCCGATATCCGATCTCAAAACCTGCCTGCTGCTTGAGATAAATGGCATCGGCGGTATTCCGTCGCTTTTTATCCTTATTCTGAAGGGTCGTGAACGGTGTTCCCGAAGATCCGCTGGTAGACATTTTAAAATTGTCCTTCCCGCGAAAGGCACTGGACTGAATCGACGGGTAGTTCTCCCGGATAACGGATTTATTTAGTATTGGAAAATCCTGTAGATTGCCGTAACCGGAAAATTCTCTGTAGAAGTCCGTGGTCTTAACGGCATGATCTAAAAGGTCGCCAAGGTGTCGGTCTCTCCTATTGTTGGATTCTTCACTGCCATAGTTTTCGAGAATAAACCTGATATCGTCGTAATGCGCTTTTGTTCTGCCCCCCTTTAACGCGTCGAAACCCCAATAAAGTCGGTTACGCAACTTTTCCAACCTCGTTTTTATAAAACTTCCCTTTTTCATGTCCTCCCGATCATTTCATTGAATAAGGGATGCTTAACATACCCGCCGTAGCCTATTTCCCCGAGCATAATGCCCGGGGTATGGTTGCCTTCGATCACCACGGGACCATTTGGGGTTAATGCGATATCCCAACCGACCAGCCTATTCGGTATATGTTGGGCTAGTTGTAGGCATAGCTGCCGGGCTTCGTTGAAATAGGGTATTTTGTAGCCCTTAAATTCGAAATCCGTATCGGGATGACGGTAATATACATTGCCCCCAAATCTTATTCTTTGTAGCCCTTTAGGCATTAAATTTCCCGTTAATGGCTCAACAGGAACGGAGAAGCCTCCGGAACTCAAATTGTCAACAAATTTTCCACCAGCTCCGAACCGCATGACCATTCCTAGAATGTTGATTTTTCCGCTGTTCTCGATGTAGGTTTCCACCCGTAAGGTGTTGATACTGTGGGGATAAATTTTGTTGACTTCGGCGTGCTGAACGATACCTTCTTGGTGTACAAAGGCACCGGTCAAAATAATATTGCCAAATTTCTTTAAGTCTTCCTTTAAACTGGAATATTCCAATAAAAAGACTTCGGTGCCGCCGTACCCGCAGAACGATTTAATGAATAGCCTCTTAACGCCCGAAGTCTGCAGAACATTTTTAAAACATTCGAACAGTTCCTCGACAATTCCTGCCGATTGGACTTTACCATTGTAAAAAAAAGAACCGTTCATATTATAACTGACCACTTTTGGGCTTGGCAGCCCATACTTTTCACAAAGCAGGGAAAATAGAAATTTATCACTTAATAAATGGACATACTCTTCCTGATTATTTTTCTTGGAAAGTATAATAGATCGGTACTGCTTCATATCCAAATAATCGTACGGATTTTTATACTCATTTCTGTAAAGAAACCGGATAATGTAATGGATAGGAAAACTTTTCTTTATGGCCCAAAGACCAAAAAACTCCTTGAGCATAAGGAGAACGGGCTTTTTATCGGAATCGTTCCAAAAGACTTTGACCTTGGCGTAGTTTTCCTTTAAACCCATACATATAAAGTGAAGCGTTGTGGCAGATGATCCTGGAATGACCTAAATCTACAAGTACCACAATAGTGCACAAAGATTAAACTAGTACCTTAAATTTTATAAATAAAAATCCCAATTAAGGGGCTTTTGTGGATTAAAGTACTGGAAAAATCGTTCATTTGCGCAACACACTGTCCTCAAAATTGTTTCTGCCCATGGTATTAAGGCAGCCTATCGCGCACCAGACCGTAAACAAAAGTGCCCAGAAGCGCACCGCCGATGACCACGAGCATGGAATAGTATCCTGCACCCGCCAACACGTACATCGGGCCGGGACAAGCGCCGGTCAAGGCCCAGCCCAATCCGAAAACAATGCCACCTATTAGGTTATGTATCCCCTTGGCCTTAGGTTCCAGCTGCATTTCTTGGCCGCCGAGCGCCTTGATATTGTTGCGTTTGATAATTTGGATACCGATGACGCCCAGCACCAGGGCCGAACCTATGATACCGTACATGTGAAACGCACCGAACTCGAACATTTCATAAATTCTGAACCATGAGGCGGCTTCGGATTTATACATGACAATCCCAAAAAAAACGCCCACTAGCAAATAAATAAAGTATCTCATTTTTAACCGAAAATTAATGGGTACAACAAATGAACCATCACCAAGCCCCCGATAAAGAATCCGATCACGGCTATAAGCGACGGCAACTGTAGATTGCTCAGGCCCGAAATAGCATGGCCCGAAGTACATCCCCCGGCATAACGGGCACCGAAGCCGACCATAAACCCTCCTAGAATCAAAATCGCTAGCACGAACGGATCGCCCAATTGATCGGCCGCAAAGATTTCGGAAGGAAGATAGGCATCCCCAGCACTTTCGATATCGTAATCTTCTGAGAGTTTTTCTGCGATTCCGGGATTGATGTCCACCGTATTGTTCGACATATATTGCGATGCCAAAAAGCCTCCGATTACCGCACCTAGTACCACGGTAAGATTCCAACGCTGCTGCTTCCAGTCGAATCTGAAAAAATCAGTCGCCTTCCCGGCACCCCCAATGGAACACATCGTAGCCAAGTTCGACGACATGCCGAATTTTTTGCCCAGAAACAATAGAACAAACATGACAAGGGCTATCAAGGGGCCCGAAACATACCAGGGCCAAGGTTCATAAATATAATCCATATGCAAAATTTTGGCGCAAACATCGCGGTTCTTGGGCAAAGCTTTAGTAACAAAGGTTACATTTCATAAAAAGACGAAAGTAAGAGGGAACAAGGCTAACCAAAGAAAAAGGTATTTTTAGACATTGGCCTGCCCGTCTGGACGCTCAGGAAAGTTTGCTCGTCTTTCTTCCTTGCTCTTTCTGTCCTTTTTCAATTGCGAATCTTTTCAAGGTCAGGCCGGGACTTAAGGTTACCTACAAATGACAGGACCATCATTTAATCATCATCCGCCAGATAAGTGCCCTGCCCAAAGGTGAAAATGTCGGAAGGCGTTCGGGCGGTCTCTATAATATCTTCCATCTCTGCAACAACATCCGGATGTTCCTCGGCGACATTGTTCGTCTCGCCCCGATCTTCATCTAGATCGTAAAGTTCCAAGGCGCCGTTGGGATTTTTAAAGACATTGTACCTGACCGCTTTCCATTTGCCTTTTCGCACCGCCTGCCGGCCTCCTCTCTCATGGAATTCCCAATACAGATAGTCGTGGTGTTTTTGCTCGGCATCGTTCCCCAAGAGGGTCGGCAAGAGTGAAATTCCGTCGGTATCGTCCGGTACACTTATCCCGACGATATCAGAGAAAGTAGGAAGAATATCCCAAAAGGCAGATATCAGGTCGGTTTTAGATCCCGGGGCAATCCGGCCCGGCCAACTGGCAATCATGGGCACCCGAATACCTCCTTCGTAGAGGTCTCGCTTTACGCCCTTAAACGGACCATTGCTGTCGAAATACTCCGGATCCGCCCCGCCTTCTTCGTGGGGCCCGTTATCGGAAGTGAAAATGATGATAGTATTGTCCGCAAGCCCCAAATCGTCTACTTTGGCCATGATATCGCCCACCTGGTCGTCCAATACGTCGATCATCGCGGCGAACGCGGCATGGGTCTCCTCTTGAGAGCGATACGGTCCTTGGTTAAAGTTCGGGCCATCATCGACCCCCTCGTAAGCTTTTTCCGGCGGATATTTGCCGCGGTGCTTTTCCATATATTCCTCTGGCGCGGCCAGCTCCGCATGCGGAATGATGGTCGGGACATATAGGAAGAAGGGAGTGTGCTTATGAGTATCGATAAACTTCAAGGTCTCTCTATGAATGAGCTCGGGAGCATAGGCGCCATCCTTTTTGTTAGTATTTTCGGAAAGCACGATGGAGTCGGTGTTGGACCATAGATGATCCGGATAGTAATTATGTCCCAATCGCTGGCAGTTGTATCCGTAAAAAGTGTCAAAACCCTGATTGGTAGGATCGCCTTCCGAACCTGGAAAGCCCAATCCCCATTTTCCAAAGGCACCGGTGACGTACCCGGCCTTTTTCATGGCTTCGGCCAAGGTATAGGTGCTGTCCGGAATCGGATGTTGTCCCTCGGGCTGGACCTCCTTATTGCCCCGGACCACGGTATGCCCCGTATGCATTCCGGTCATTAGCGCCGATCGTGATGGGGCGCAGACGGTACTGCCCGAATAGTGCTGTGTAAAAAGCATGCCCCGCTCGGCCAGCTTGTCGATATGGGGTGTTTCGAATTTTTCCTGTCCATAAACGCTGAGATCTCCGTACCCTAGATCATCGGCCAAAATATAAATGATGTTGGGTTTGGCGATGCTGTCGGCGGTTTCGTTTGCTGCAGCGTCTTTGTTTTTGTTGGAACTGTTGCACGATGCGATAAAAATACTCGCAAAGGTGAACAGGAGCTTGTAATAAATTTTCATATCGGGAAGATTGATCTATTGGATTGGGTATAATTTATAATTCGTTTTGTTATGGGATGGACAAATCCTAAAAATACTATTCTTTTTCGGATAACAATCCCTTTTCGATTCGTGGAATCCTAAATTTTTCCAAGTCGGAACGCTGGTGTTCCCTTTTAAAAATAGCCGAGGCCCGCTGGATGATCTCGGGATGCCCTCCGGCCAGATTGTTCGACTCTACCGGGTCATCCGCAAGGTTGTACAGCTCCAAGGTCGGTTCCTTTTCATTATCCTTCAAGTTTTGCCGCACGACCTTCCAATCGCCCATCCGGATGGCTACCTGCCCGCCGTATTCGGGAAATTCCCAATACAGGAAGTCATGTCTCTCCTGCCCTTCCTTACCCAACAAGGTCGGCAAAAAGCTGATGCCGTCGGTATCTTCGGGAGCATCGAATCCGACCAGTTCACCCAAGGTCGCCATCACATCATAGTGTGCGGAGACCAGGTCCGACGTACTGCCCGCTTTGATATGCCCCGGCCAAGTGGCTATCATGGGCACCCGGATGCCGCCTTCGTACACAAAGCCTTTTGCCTCGCCGCGTTCTTCGCCGAAAGGTCCGGAACTGTTAAAGAACTTCCCATGGGTGCCCCCGGTAAAAGTCACCCCGTTATCGGAAGTAAAAATAATTAAGGTGTTATCGTACATTGCCTCATCCTTTAAGTACTCCACCAATTTCCCGACGTTTTCATCCAAATAGGAAATCATGGCGGCATACCCCGCCCGCGGATTTTGGTGGGGGAAATAGTTGTTGTCGCCCAAATAGGGTTCCTCGTCCCCAAATTTTTCGATGTAATGATCGACCCAGCGCTGGGGCGCCTGGATGGGATTATGGGGAATGGGCGTGGCCCAATAGAGAAAAAAGGGATTTTCTTTGCTTTGGGAGACAAAGCCCATCAGCTCGTCGAACATCAGCTCGGGGGCATAGTCGGTCAAAGCGAAGTCCGAATAATTCTCGGGATCGTCCGGGTCCGCGCCTTGGGCCAATCGGGTGTGGGGGGCGATGGTATCGTTGTTCAAATAGACCCTGTTTTCGTTCTTGTAGAGGTGTACCGGGTAGTAGGTGTGCGCCTGGCGCTGGCAGTTGTATCCATAGAAGAAATCAAATCCCATTTTGGTGGGGATGCTTTCGGTGTGCGGCGCTCCCAAGCCCCATTTGCCAACTATACCCGTGGCGTATCCCTTCTGTTTCAACTTTTGAGGTAAAAGGACGGTATTCGCAGGAATAGGACGCTGCCCCTCCAAAGTCGAATCTATTATCATCGCCCTGTAATTTCGGACATCGCCCCGCTCGCCCCACTCGTCATTTCCCCGAATATAGGCATTCCCAGAATGTTTGCCGGTCATCAACATATACCGGGCGGGAGCGCAGACGGGAGCACTGGTGTAATGCTGGGTAAATAAGATACCCTCTTGTGCGAGCGCATCGATGTTCGGGGTCTCAATTTTTTCCTGTCCGTAGACGCCCAATTCCCCGTAACCGAGATCGTCCGCTAAAATGTAGATGATATTGGGCTCATCGTTCTTCCCCGCCGTTCGTTGTACCGTGCCATCCGCGTGTTTCTTGTTTTTGGAATCGGTGCAGGAAAATGCCATAACGGCGGCGATCAAGAAGAATGCATAATTGAGGTAGCGCATTTGTTTTTTTGGGAGTTGTTTAAGAAATTCGGACGTTAGAATGTTTCTTTGCTAACAATACTCGGAAATGCTAAAATACCTTAAAAAAATAAAATGCTTGTCCGTTTAGGGACCAAAACCCGACGTAGTACGCTAAGAATTGGCGCAAATATCTGAAAATCATTAACAAAGCGGCCCGTTCGATGAAAAAGTTCACAGTATTGCGTGTTAGGTAGAATAGTCTTATGCCCTAATCCACGATTAAATTGAAAAAACGCCTCCCCGTAAGAAAAACGTGGAAAGTACTGGGCCTGCATAACCGAAATTGGAAGTCATCGCTCTTTCGTAGAAAAGGAGCCTGTGGGCCCTTAAACGCGATTTTATGTCCGAATATGTCAGCCCGGAGCGTGGTTAAAGGATAATAGGTTGCAAAGTTCAAAAGACCAGTTTAAAATGGTATATTAAAATCCTCAGGGATTTATTTATTGGAAGGTTTCCGTAATTTACGGAGAAGAATCGTACATTACTTATACCATATTATTTAATTCTTAAAACACACATTATGAACATTACATTAGCGCAAGCCGAAAAAATAGTTTCAGCGGCAAAAGAAAAAGCCAAGTCATTGGACACAAAAATGAATATCGCAGTCGTAGATGCGGGAGCAAATCTAGTAGCTTTCGCACGCATGGACGGCGCATGGCTGGGTTCTTTGGACATCTCGATCAAGAAAGCAAAAACGGCCCGTTATTTTGATATGAATACCGGCGCTGTCGGCGAGTTGTCTCAGCCGGGCGGTTCTTTGTACAATATCGAACATTCCAACAATGGCTTGATCACCTTTCCGGGTGGCGTGCCGATCAAAAATGGTTCGGAAGAAATCATCGGAGCCATCGGCGTTAGCGGAAGCTCCGTTGAAAATGATCAGGCAGTAGCCGAAGCAGGCGCAGCGGCCCTTTAAGTACCGATCAACTTACACTAAAGAGGGTAGCCGATTTTCGGTTATTCTCTTTTGTTTTAGGGGTATCCCGCGAAAAAAACCAGTATGGGCCCCGAAAAAGAAAATGTGACTACTGTTTATATTGGCTAGTTTGGGCTGTCTTTTCAAGATTTTTAGTCCTTGGTCCTAAGTCTCACAGCCCCACGTCAGATTAAGGTTTCGAAACGGATAAACATAATATAGTATATTGGACTATGGAAAAAAAGATAAAAACAGGAATTCTGTCGTACGGTATGTCCGGCCAACTCTTTCATTCCCCTTTCGTAGATGCCCATAAAGGATTCGAATTTACGGCGGTGGTAGAGCGTTCGCAGAAACGTGCAGATCAAAAATATCCTGATATAAAAAGTTACGATTCCGTGGACGCGCTTTTGGCGGACGATGAAATCGAACTGGTCATTGTCAATACGCCGAACAATACCCATTTTGAATTTGCACTCAGGGCACTTCAAATGGGCAAGCACGTAATGGTCGAAAAGCCCTTCACCGTTACGCCCGCGGAGGCCGAGCAACTATTTGAAACGGCCCGAAAAAACAATAGGCACGCACTTCCCTATCAGAATAGAAGGTTCGATAGCGATTTCCTTTCCGTAAAACAAGTGATCGATTCGGGCAAACTCGGTCAATTGGTCGAAGTACATTTTCGGTTCGATCGCTATAAATACGAAATCGGGCAAAAAGCGGCCAAGGAAACCCCTGTTCCTGGTAGCGGACTTTTATTCGACCTTGGCCCGCACCTCCTCGATCAGGTAATTTCACTGTTCGGTATGCCCTTGAATTGGACCAAAACGTTGGGCCATTTTCGTCCCAATACACAGGTAGATGATTATGCGCACATCCATTTGACGTATCCCAAGGATCTTCAGGTTTTTGTTACTGCCAGTCTTTTGGTCGTCGATACCAAGCCTGCTTTCACTTTGAACGGCACACAAGGGGCTTACGTAAAACAGCGTTCGGATGTTCAAGAATCACAATTGATGGAAAATGTGGGTCCCAAAGATCCTCAGTACGGTCTGGAAGAAGATAGCCAGATGGGAGTGCTTACCCTGATGACCGAAGATGGATCCAAAAAAGTCGAAAACATTGCTTCGCCCAGATCCTCTTATCTGCAGATCTTCGATGCGGCGTACCGAACGATCCGCGAAGGCACCCCGTACCCTATAACCGCTGAACAGGTTATAAAGCAATTGGAAATTTTGAATTAGTGCAAGCTATGCTTCCCATGCGTTCTCTTGCCTACTAAAAATAATGTGGCCCAAAGGCTTGAAATCAAAATATACGCTATGTCGAACTATCCGGAAAAAGTACTTCTAAATGACGCTATTCTAAACGCATCTGAGGCTAAAGTGTCGGTTTTTGACCGTGGTTTCTTATTTGGAGACGGAGTGTATGAGGTCATGGTACAGTTAGACAATCGCTTTTTCTTCGGAAAAGAACATCTAGACCGACTCGAAAGCTCCCTTAAAAAAGTGCGGCTTAGCTTTGAACTGTCAACACTTCCACAGAAAATAGACCGACTGCTCGACGCTACAGGATTAACTACCGAAGACTGCCTGCTCTATATTCAGGTAACCCGCGGAACGGCCCCTAGAAAACACGCATTCCCCAAAGATACCGCGCCAACCTTATTGATGTATGCCGTACCCTTCGTGCTGCCGGAAGTTAATAACAAACCGGTTTCGGCAGTTACCCGCCCCGACTTTAGGTGGCATCGTTGCGATATCAAAATGACCTCGTTACTCGGCAACGTCATGGCAAACGATTTTGCCATTCAAAACGGCCATTATGAAGCTATTTTCAACAGGGATGGAAAAATGACGGAAGGTACGCATTCCAACTTATTTTTTGTGAATGAAGGAATGGTGTTTACGCATCCTGCGGATGAGCATATTCTAAACGGAATCACCCGTGAAATCGTTCTGCAACTATGCCGGGACAATAATATCCCCTATCGGGAGGAGGCCATTGCTTTTGAACGAATTAATGCAATGGACGAGGCTTTCTTAACGGGCACGACGACACAAATAGCGGCTATACGGCAAATTGATGACCATACCTTTTATCACCGGGTGGAACCAGGGCCTGTCACAAAAAAACTCCAGCAGCTTTTCTTTGAACTGAAAAAGAACCCCATTCTTCATAAGTAACAATGCTGAAGTGAACCGCATTTAATCCGTCCTTACTACCCATTGGCGGGCAAACCGCCCCATAAGATCTTTGCAGCGATGTCATCTTTGTCATATTCCCTATCGGTGTCAAATAGCGAACAATCCTTCCGACCTGAATTATACTATTGTTCAGTCTATATATTCGGGGTTTGCTGTCCTCGGTATGGGCGCGCTTGTCTCGGCAAGCCACTGGTTTAGCATACCCAACAACTTTCCGGATTTCTTAGGTCTTTTGGACGCTAGGTTATTACGTTCCCCTACATCACTTTTTAGGTTGTAGAGTTCTAGTCCGTTGTCCTCATAATAATAGTGCAATTTCCAGTTTCCGTGAATGATAACGGAACCCGGCCTAGTTCGGAACAACGGATCCCGACCATCGTCTTTTTCGGAATCATATTTTTGCAAATAGATGGGGAAATGCCAATATAACGGGCGTTTTTTCAAGGACTTACCTTGAAGAATGGGAAGCAAACTTTTGCCATCGAGAGGCTGATCCGGCAAATCCATACCTAACAGATTTTTGAACGTGGGGAAAAAATCGAGGTTCGTGACGGGGCGATCGTGTGTTGAGCCCGGTTTTACGACACCCGGCCATTTGACGATGCCGGGTACCCGGATGCCCCCTTCGTAATAAGATCCTTTCCCGGCCCTAAGGGGGAATTGTGTGGCAATAGATCGGATACCCCCATTGTCGGAGGTAAACACGACCAAGGTATTACTTTCCAGTCCGTTTGCCTTTAGCACGTCCAAGAGCTTTCCCACGTTGGAATCAACTGTTTCCACCATTGCGGCATACACAGCATCGATACCCAGTGGGTTTTTCTTGGCCTTGTATTTTTTAATGCGGTCTTCCTCGGCCATCAAAGGGGTGTGTACGGCATAATAGGACAAATAGACAAAAAATGGAATATCGCGAGAAGATTCGATATATCGGATGGCTTCTTGGGTCAGCCGGTCCGTGAGGTTCTCGCCTTCGGGGCCATCTTCTAGATTGGCCACCTTGTACGGACTGAAATATCCCTTTCTGCCCGGATTTCCCCGAAGGTCGCCCCCTTTGTTGTCATCGAAACCCTGGTCGGTCGGGTTTTTGCCGAGATGCCATTTGCCAAAGGTGGCCGTTCCGTATCCCGCCATTTTAAACAGTTCCGCCAAGGTAATTGCCTTTGGCGAAAGGGAATCGGTATTGGCAATCGGAACCAATTTCCGGGTACGGGCATCGCCTCTTGCAGAAGGGCTTACCGTATATATTCCGTGTCTCGGAGTGTTTTGACCTGTCATCAAACAGGCCCTGCTTGGCGCACAATTGGCCGCTGCGGCATAACTGCGGGTAAAAGTCATGCCTTCCATTGACAGGGCATCGATGTTCGGGGTCTCGAAAAAATCCCCGCCCATAAAACCGACATCGCGCCATCCGAGGTCATCCACGTTAATAAACAGCACATTCGGCCTGGAGGTTCGGTCAGTGCGCTCATCGGCTATCCCGGTTTTTACAGTGAATAGCAACAGGGCCAGCACCATCCACCGTATCTCATAACACTTAAATTTCAGAATTCTTTTGCTCATGTTGCCTATTCGCTTAGAAGCCTAAAGGTCGCTTTTGTCACCTTGAGCGCAGTCGAAGGGTCAATCAAAACGTCTCGACTGAGCCTGTCTTGAGCGAATTCGAGAGTCTCGAAGGGACATACCTAACTCAAATTGGTTGGGTGTTCTGGTCGAACACCTTTACCGATACCCGTTGTTGGTTGGATCGGATTCCAATAGGGCGGGATTGAGTTGAAGTTCTTCGGGGGGAATGGGCAACAATACGTGATGAGGCTGTATATTGGATGCCGGGTCATAGATGCGGTATTCCGTATTTTTAACGACGTCCAACAAAATGCCCCATCGGATCAGGTCCATTCTTCTGTGGTTTTCACCGCCCAGCTCCCACTTTCTCTCGTCATAGATCGCCTGTCTAAAATCTTCTTGGGAGAGTCCCGCCAGAGGCTGGTCGGGCTCGTAGGCCCGCTCGCGAACCCGATTAATATATTGGTAAGCGGCTGCGGGACCATTGAGTTCGTTCTCTGCCTCGGCGGCCATCAGATATACATCGGCCAACCTGAAAATGATTTTATTGTCACCGTGGTTGCCCCGGGGGGAATTGATCTGATCTAAGTTCCACATCTTGGGCATATAGGCGAAGTTCAGTTCAAATCCGAGATATTCGGTCGTAATGTTGGAAGGTCTTCGCAAGTCGTCCATCGGAAACTTGTTTACATAATCGGGCAGGGGAATTGCAAGTCCGTATCCGGTAAACCCTTCGTTCCTTTCCGCCAGTGCGGCGCTTAAAGCATCCTGTTTTGAAGGATCTTTAGGCTCATCCCGTATCCGGGGCGTAAAGTGGTCTACCCAATCATTCGAATTGGTATCCTTTATAAAATCGATTTCCCATATACTTTCTTGGTTATACTCATTGTCCGGAGCAAAGACCGCCGCATAGTCTTCCAATAAATCGTGAGGAGAAGTAGTGATAATTTCCACGGCTTTGTCCCGTGCCTCCAGCCATTTTTGCTGGATTAGGTAAATCTTGACCATCAGGGTGGCGGCGGTCCATTTACTGGCCCTCCCGAAGTCGTTGGTCTCATAGCTTGACGGTAGCAGGTCTTGTGCTTGCTGCAGGTCGACCAAAATCTCGTCCCTGATCATCGTTTTATCCGTTCGGGGTAGCATCTGTATCTCCTCGATCGGTAAAAAGTCGCGGTAGTAGGGTACATCGCCCCAAAGATTGGTCAGATGATAATACGCGTATGCCCTTAAGAACAATGCTTCGGCCTCGAACCTTTCTTTTTCCTCTTGGGATATATTTTCGTTCGCCCCCAATTGGTCCAATATGGAATTCGTATTCAAAACGATGGCATAAAGGTTCTGCCAAGTAAGAGGTGCCCCGGCACCTTGGTCTATGGCGCCGATATTACTCTCGCTCAGCGAGTAAGACTGGGTAGGTTCTACTTGCCCGAACACCCTGTTGGGACCGATAACGTCCGCTCCATTTTCATAATAGCGGTCCAAACCTATTTTTCCGTGCAGGGAATTATCCTTATAAATATCGTATATCCCTACGATCGCTAATTCAAATTCAGAGGATGTATTAAAAAAATTACCAGGGGAAACCAAGTCCCTAGGCTCCTCTTCTAGATAGGTATCACAACTGGTAACGCCAAACCCCAGGGTTACCAATAGTGCGAATAAAAATATTGAATGTCTCATATAATTTGTTTTTCTGTGGAAGCGCTTGATCTATTTATGCAACTCTCAAAAATTAATTTGGGTACCTACCGAAATCGTCCGCGAACTGGGATACTGTCCTCTTGAAAATCCAGTGGTAAGATTACTTTCCTGTTCACTATCCCCGTCGAACTGGCTGGTTTCGGGATCTTTAAGTCTAAAGTCGGACAGTACGAACAGATTGGTGCCCACGGCGTAGATATTGATGCCCTTGATCCCTTTTAGTCCCATTTTTTCAACGGGAACATTATATCCCAGCCGAAGGCTTTTTAGTCTTATGTGGGAGGCATCCTCGATCATGACCGAGTTGTTGAAGATTTCCGACAAGGCGGCCACGGCTCCCGCTCGCGGAATGTCCGAATCGGGATTGTCGGGCGTCCATCGGTTCAGGGTCTCCTTGTATTTTGTAGTTTCCGATCGACCAAAATAGGCAGTCTGGGTCAGGCTGTTGAAGACCTCGTTGCCCGAAGTGCCCTGAAAGAAAAAGTCAAGGTCGATGTTCTTGTACGATAGGGTGTTACCGATTCCGAAGTAAAAGTCGGGCTGGGGACTTCCCAATACTACAAAATCGTCTTCCGTAATTTCGCCGTCGCCGTTCGTATCTTCAAAGCGAGGACCGCCTACGTCGTGATTGCCCCCAAGACCTGCCGCATCGATTTCCGCCTGTGATTTCCAAGTCCCCAAATAGCGAACTCCCGTAAATACCGGCACACTTTCACCGACAATAATCCGGGCTCCGGTCCCTCCCTGCTGGGCCGGAGTGACCAAGTTGATAAAATCGACACCTCCCAGATCGGTCACCTTGTTTCGGTTCGCCGACAGGGATAGCGATGTCGACCAGCGAAAATTATCGTTCGAAACATTGATACTGTTCACCAAGAATTCCATACCCCTATTTTCGACCTGACCGATGTTTTGCAGCTTGCTCACAAAACCGGTCTGTCTGGGTATCTGCGCGTTGAGCAACAGGTCACTGGTCTGTTTTTGGTAATAATCGATCTCAAGGGAAAGCCGGTTGTCGAAAAAGCCCATTTCAAGACCTATATCGAGCTGCTCGGTAGTTTCCCATTTAAGAGCGGGATTTTCGGGACGGCCCAAAGTCACCCCCGAATTCTCGATTCCGTTGAACGTCGTATTGGCCACATCCAGTAGCGCCAAAGTTCTATAGGAAGGTATCGCCTGACTACCCGACAAACCGTAACTGGCACGCAGTTTTAGGTCGCTAAAAACGTTTAACTCCTTGATAAAGTCTTCCTCGGATAACTTCCACGCAAATGCTCCGGAGGGAAAAAACGCATACTTATTGCCCGGCGCAAAACGCGACGAGCCATCTACCCTTCCAACCAGCGTGAACAAATATTTATCGTTCAGGGAATAATTGATTCTGCCCAGCCAGGAAGCCAATTGGTAGGAATCATAACCAGATCCAAGCTGGTTCCGGGTAGGATCGGCCCCAAAACTCAGATTGTTAAAACCCGTAACATCATTGGATAATCCGAAAGATCGGGAAAAATTTGTCTCAAATTCAGTTTTCTGAAGGGTAAACCCAGCCAATACGGTCAAATGGTCGTTTTCACCAATATCGGTATCGTAGGTCAATGTATTCTCATTGATAAAACTGACCCGCAATGAATTGTCGATTCGGGCATCGCCGCCCTCATCGGTAATCAGGTTGTCCGGCAGGGCTCCGGGATTAAATCGATTTCTCTTATAATCGTTGATTTCGGGACTGAAGGTGGATCTGAACACCGTATTTTCCCAGGGCCTGAACTCGAGATAAACGTTGCCAAGGATATTAGTCTCCAAGTTGTGATCTTGTTTTAGCCGAATATCGGCCTCATAATTCGGTGTAATGCCATCGGTAATTGGATCCAGGGCGGTATAGTTTCCTTCGGAATCAAAAATGGCTCTGGTCGGGGTCGTTTCCAGGTACAGGGCATCGATGTTGAATTTGGTATTTTCCTGTCGTAATTTGGAAATGTTGGCCCTGAAACCGACCTTGAACATGTCGGACAATTTTATATCCATATTGGCACGGAAAACGTACTTTTCGATGCCTGTAGCACGCACCAGTCCCTTTTGATCGAAATAGTTGCCTGAAATGTAATAGTTCACGTCGCGATTCTCGGAAACCCCGGAAACGCTCACATCGACATTTTGCACAGGAGCGGACTGGGTCACTTGGTCAATCCAATCCACGTTAGGTACATTATCCAAATTCGCAAATGGAAGGGCCGAATTTCGAAAGGCCGCATCCTCGTTGGCGTAGGCCGCATGCTCCGGGCCATTGAGGAAATCGACTTGGGTGACCATCGACTGCAATCCACCGTAAGCGTTTATCGAAACATTAGTTGTCCCCCCCGGGGCCCCGGCACCACTTTTTGTCGTTACCAAAATGACCCCATTGGCACCTCGAGTTCCGTATATTGAAACGGCTACGGCGTCCTTTAAGATATCAATGGATTTGATGTCGTTGGTATTGAGGTTGCTCAAATTGTAATCCGTACCCACGATAATCCCATCAATCACCCATAGGGGTTCGTTATTGCCCTGGATGGAATTACCACCCCGAATTCGGATGGTCGTTGCCGCGCCAGGTTCCCCGCTGATCTGGGAAACCTGCACTCCCGAGGCTCTTCCTTGCAGCGTCTGATCCACCCTCGCGGCAGGCAGGTTCGCCAACTCATCACCCCCCACCTGGCTTACCGAACCTGTTAGGTCTTTTTTACGTACTTCACCATAACCGATGACCACCACCTCATCCAAGAGGGCGGCATCTTCCGCCAGTACCACGTTCAGGTCGGTCCGTCCGTTTACGGCAACCTCTTGGGAACTATATCCCAGGGCACTAAAGATCAGAATGGCATCGGACGGAACGTTGATGGAGTAGTTCCCGTCAAAATCGCTGGCTACCCCGTTGGTCGTGTTCTTCTGAACCACATTGACCCCTGGCACCGGTTCGTTCGTTGTGGCATCGGTTATGACGCCCGATACGCTAATCTCCTGTGCCTGGCCAATGGCAGCCAGTTGCAAGAATAAAAGAAAAAATAGTAGTTGCTTTGTTTTCAGTTTCATAGGTCGGCTGTTTATTTTGGATATATTTGATAGTTGCCAAATAAGAACAATAATTCCGGTCCATAGCAAATCAGGTTCTCCCCAAATATAATTAATTTAACATAAGTTTAATCGAAAAATCTGACTATCGAAATTGTCGAACCGTCACTAAATAGCTTATTAACAACCACGAAACGGAAATCACCTTATAAATAATTGGTATATGCAAAAGGTGTTCAAATCTCGAAAAATGAATAGTTTTAACAAACGAATAAAGATATGAATCAACAAAAGGCAAATAATAGTGAGACGGGAAGAAGGGCATTTATCAAACAATCTACCTTGGCGAGCTTGGGCTTTATGGCCTTTGCGCAACGGGCGCTCTATGCGAAAGACACGACCCTTTTTACCGAAAACGCTAGCGACTATCTGAAGCTTGTCCGTGATAATCAAGGGTATTTGGACTTGCCCGAGGGATTTTCCTATAAAATCATATCAAAAGCGGGCCAAAAAATGAACGATGGCTTCCTCGTTCCCGGAAGACCGGATGCCATGGGGGCTTTTTATGGCGATACCGATAACCACGTTATTTTGGTCAGAAACCATGAGAACAATCCTGAGCCCCTGGAAGATAGTCCGTTTGGAAAAGAAAATGAATTGCTGCGCCAAATAGATCCAGCTTCGCTATACGATGCCGGTCAAATGCAAAAGCCCAGTCTTGGAGGCACCACCACTTTGGTATTTAACGAGAGTACACAAGAAGTCGAAAGGCAACACCTTAGTTTGGCAGGCACCAATCGAAATTGTGCGGGGGGCATAACCCCATGGGGCTCCTGGCTCACTTGTGAGGAAGATGTGACTACCGCTGAGGGTAGCGTCGAAAAAGACCACGGCTTTGTGTTCGAGGTACCTGCCATCGAACAGGGCCTCGCCAACCCTGTTCCTATAACGGGCATGGGGCGCTTCAATCATGAAGCGGTGGCCGTAGACCCGAACAGCGGTATCGTTTACGAGACGGAAGACCGCCACGACGGACTCATTTATCGCTACATTCCGAATGTCAAGGAAAAGCTATTGGAGGGAGGCCGCTTACAAGTTTTGGCCTTAAAAAATCGTCAAAGCCTTGACACCCGGAATTGGGAGGGACCGCTATTTCCCCTGAATGAACCCATTGAAGTGGAATGGCTGGACATCGACGACGTGGTATCGCCCAAAGATGACCTCCGATTTCGGGGCTTTGAAATGGGAGCGGCGAGGTTCGCCCGCGGCGAAGGGATGTGGTACGGCGAAAACGAAATCTATTTTGTGTGTACCAATGGGGGGGCTAATAAGCATGGCCAGATATTCAGGTATAGAATTTCCCCGGACGAAGGCAACGAAAGTACCGGTACGGTCCCTGCCACTTTAGAGCTTTTTGCCGAGTCTATGGACAAGAACGTGCTTCATATGTGCGATAACCTTACCATTGCCCCGTGGGGCGATCTCATTCTCTGTGAAGACAATGGCGAGCTGAACCATTTAAGGGGAATTAAACCCGATGGAACCACATACACTTTTGCTACCAACACTAGTTCTACATCAGAAATGGCCGGCGCGGTATTTTCGCCTTCGGGAAAGACCCTTTTTGTAAACCTTCAGGAGAATGGCGATACCATAGCCATCACGGGGCCTTGGGAGGACCTATCCTGAGGTTTGATGTGCGTTCGATAGTAGCATTCAAATGGATGATCCACCCGATCGGCCTGTTTGCACCCTTTTTGAGAGAAATGCCCGAAATATTATATCAATATGGCCGGGATTACATGTTTGACAGCAGTAAATTTGAAAAACGGTTCGGTGTTTTGCCGATGCCTTACGATGTGGGTATCAAGCAAATGATTACTGCCGACGATCCCAAATAGGGAAACTAAGAGCCTATTTTAACCCTTAAAAACGCTTTTAAGGTTCGAAGGATGGCCCTCATCCTATTTTACCATTTAAAAATTCATTACCTTTAAACATTATCCCTCCCCCTTCCCCCATTAAATTCCCCCTCAATATTTTGATATCTCAATGCTTGGCATTGTGTGTCCCCCATTGACACTATCATTAAATCATCGTCCTATGAAAACAAAAGTAAGCCTGGCCGCACTCGCCATATTGCTGTTATCGGCAATCTATGTATCCGTCCCAAGATCGGAAGCCAATACCGACAACTTCCAAAAGGCAGGTATGAATCCTATTAAGTGTACTGTTGCCAAATACCTATTGAGCGATGTGGATACTACCCGACAAATCGCCCCCTTGTTCGAAAATTTAGGTAACCTCACTGTTCCGATCAGTACGCGCAATGGGGAGGCACAAAAATTTTTCGATCAAGGGGTACGGCTTAGCTATGCCTTTAACCATGCCGAGGCACATCGCGCCTTTATGGAAGCATCGCGGCTCGACCCCAATTCGGCCATGACCTTTTGGGGACAGGCCTATGCTCTAGGGCCCAACATCAACGACGCGCTTCCCGACGATGAACGGAAGCAAAAAGCCTATGAGGCCCTCGAAAAGGCAGAAAAGTTGGCCGCCCAGGCAAATCCAAAGGAACAAGCCTTGATCGAAGCGCTGGCTGCCAGATATAGCGAGGATTTAACGGAGGATATCGCCGATTTGAACAACGCCTATATGCAAGCCATGGCCAAGGTCGTAGAAAAATTCCCGGAAGATGCCAACATACAGACCATGTACGGGGAATCGATCATGAACACCATGCCCTGGAACTATTGGGACAATGAGGGCAATCCCGCTTCCAATACGCTAAAGGGTAAGTCGGCCTTGGAAAAGGCCATTCAACTCGATCCCGATCATCCGGGTGCACATCATTATTACATTCACATGATGGAGCTTACCGATCCGGATCTTGCCGTGCCCAGTGCCGACAAGTTGGGGGCCTTGATGCCGGCTGCCGGGCATATCGTACATATGCCAGGGCACATCTATATTCGTGTAGGTCGCTATCAAGATGCGGTAAAGGCAAATCAGGAAGCCATTTTGGCCGACGAGGATTATATCTCGCAATGTTTTGCGCAAGGAATGTACCCCTTGGCTTATTATCCGCATAACCTGCATTTTTTGTGGTCGGCCGCCAGTTTATTGGGCGATAGCAAGACAGCTATCGATGCCGCCAAAAAAACTGCGGAGAAAGTGCCTGCGGCAGAACTGGCAAGCCTACCATTCTTGCAAGATTTTGCCTCTACCCCCCTTTTGGCCTATACCCGATTTGGCAAATGGAACGAAATATTGACGATACCGTATCAAGGGGATGACTACAAACACCTCAAACTCATTCGTCACTATGCCCGGGCAATAGCCTTTCTAAGAAAGAATAATTTGAAAGAGGCCAAGGAAGAATTGGTGGCTATTGAAACCATGAAAAACGACCCGGAACTCGAAAATATTGTCGCCAATTATACCAACTCCAGTTCAAGTATAGCCAAGGTAGCACTTGCCGTAATATCAGGTGAAGTTGCTGCCGCGGAAGGCGACTTGGCCAAAGCTATCGAACACCTTCGGGAGGCTGTTGTGTTCGAAGACCAATTGATTTACAGTGAACCCGCGCCATGGCATATTCCGGCGAGACAGACCTTAGGTTCCGTGTTATTGAAAGCCAAGAAATATGGGGAAGCCGAAAAAGTATATAGAGAAGATCTCGAAGAACTCCGTCAAAACGGGTGGTCTTTAATGGGTCTTTACCAAAGCTTGATGGCACAAAATAAAAAGGAAGAAGCTGAGGAAATTAAAGAAGAATTCGGCAAGGCTTGGAAGGATGCCGATATTGAGATATCCACATCGGTACTGTAAAAGGAACTAAATTCATTTGAAAATAGGAGGGATTTTGAAATAATTGGTTAAATTGAATCTTAATTGCCAATTCAGGTAATGTAAGATGTTCTCAAATGAAAAATACCATCCTATTTATCGCAGTCGTTCTACTTAGCACTCCCATGGCTTGGGCGAACCCTTTCGCACAATCGGCAAGTACAGAAAACCCGTTCTTGGGCGCTTGGGCCTTGGATATCGAAGGCGGCGGGGTCGGCTGGTTGAACGTGCATGACCAACGGAGCTTTCTGGATGCCGAACTACTCTGGATCGGAGGGAGCGTCCTTCCCGTGTCGGATGTGTATCTAGCGAATGACAATACCCTGGTAGTAACCCGCACCAACGAAGTGACCAAGACAGAAAAAGGAGCGGCCGACGAACGCAAACATATTCGCACCTATACGCTGCGAATCAAAAAATCAGGGGAACAACTACAGGGCACCATGACGGGCCCTTCATGGGGCGATGTCGGGGAAACTACCCAGAAATTTACCGGAAAACGCATGCCCCCGATGCCCGATACCCCCAATTTGAGTAATGTGGAATACGGAAAGCCGATATCGCTTTTTAATGGTAAAAACTTGGATGGTTGGCGACTCGTCAATCCCAAACATACAAACGGATTTAACGTAATCGACGGGGAATTGGTGAACGATCCCGTTCAACCCAAAGCCGGGGACCATGTCAATTACGGTAACTTGCGAACCGAGCAGGAATTCGAGGACTTCAACCTAAAACTGGAGGTCAATGTGCCCGAAGGCAATAACAGCGGTGTCTATCTCCGAGGAATGTACGAGATTCAAGTAGTGGACTCATACGGGAAGGAAGCCGACTCCCATAACATGGGCGCTCTCTACAGTCGGGTGTCCCCCAGTACCACTGCCGAAAAGCCCGCCGGCGAATGGCAGAGTTTAGACATCACGTTGTACGACCGTTACTTAACGGTCGTGCTCAACGGCGAAAAAATAATTGACAACGAGCCCGTGCGTGGCCCAACCGGAGGTGCAATCAGTTCCGATGTGCTCGCGCCCGGCCCCATCATCCTACAAGGGGACCATGGCAATGTTTCGTATCGTAATATTGTTTTGACCCCAGTGCTGTAGGCTATGGAGCTGCCATAAGAACATGATCTCACCTTCTCCTAAATGGTAATCTTACATTGAACTTTGGACTCCAACTTAATTAGAAAGGAGCTTTGCCAATGGTAGAAAGCTCATTATTTATTTCAAAAATTTTTCCCCTAATATCCGAATATCCAAATTCTGCCAATCTTTGTGAGTGCATTTTAAGGTATTGATCTGCGTTTTCTCGAGAATCGAACATATAAACGCCACCTGCCATTTCTTCCTTCTTACTTTCCGTCCAGAATTTCCAAATAAAACCAGGTTCTTTGGTAATACTTTGTGCAAGTTCTTTCATTTGATTTGCCATTTCTTTCCCCCAAATCTTCTTATGAGGAAAATCTACGTACATAATTACCGCCATAATATTCTATTTTTACATTAGAGGTAAAATTAGTGATAAGCCTGTAGCTTTCTTTAAAAATCCTTTGATGTGGTATTTAAAGGAAAAAAGGGGAGCGCGAAACGTAAAATCCTTAGGCTTGGCTCTTTAAAATGCCCGGCTTCGACCGACCGCCCCGTTTGTCACGAGCGGAGACGTTATGGGGGATTCAAGAAAAGAAGCATCATCTTGAAATAGTATGATGAAAAAACAAACAAAACGAGTTCTCAGAATAGCCTTTATTATTGCGAGCATAAGCTCTTTGTACTTCGTACCATGGATACTGGTAAAGGCCTGGATATTGCCGTTACCTGACACAGTTCAAGAACAGGTCAATGAGGCCATTGGTCATGGATTTGATGGAATGATCGTTTACGTGGACCAAGCTGGGAAACCACCGGAGTCTTATGCCGCAGGATGGCATGACCGGAAAAATAAAATACCTGCCTACCCGCAAGCCCTATTCAAAATTGCCAGTATTAGCAAATTATATGTTGCCGTTGCTACCGCAAAATTGGTAAATGACGAACGTCTGTCTTTGGATAAAACGCTCGCCGATTACATTCCCGCACTTGTGGGACGCATTGAAAATGCCGATAAAATCACCTTGAGAATGATGGTGCAGCATCGGAGTGGCATTCCCAATTTTACAGATATCATTGGCTATTGGGAAGACCCACCAAAAGCCAATAGAGAAAATCTTGAGTTGGTGCTGGATAAGCCAGCGGACTTTGAACCCGATGAAGACTATGAATATTCAAATACCAATTATTTGTTGCTAGGCGAAATTCTTGACCAAACATTGGGCTATAGCCATCACCAATATATCAAAGAGGAAATTTTAATACCGCTTGAGCTGAACAATACATACAGTTTGCTCAGTGAAGTAGATTTAGACGACGTTATGAGCGGGTATTACGTGGGTTACGATGACGATCTGAAAAAAAATGACTTTATAAACCCTGCCGGCTCAATGGTAGCTACAGCAGAGGATGTAGGTATTTTCTTGAGGGCATTGAACGACGGCTCCGTGTTTGATGAAGGGGAGCAGGAAATATATTCCTCCATTTACGTGTACGAACATACAGGGCTGCTTGTTGGCTATCAGAGTTTTGCCAGATACCATAAAGAGATTGACACCGTTGTCATTCAATTTAATAATACAACCAACTTTGATGGATATGACTGGAATCTAGCGGAAATCGTATATAATCGAATCGTAAAAATAGTAAGACGCAGAAACGGCTCATAATACTATATGGACTTGCGGACATATTTAAGATAACGGTCTAAACTACGGCAGCTAGGAAGCTTACATGGGTTGTCATTTAAACATGACATTCTTTACTTCTGCATCTGAAAAAATAGTGTTGAAAACCAACTTTCGTTATGGGACAGCGCAATGTATATATCGGATTTTTTCTTTTGACCCTCCTTGGGGTATATCCGGTGTTGGGTTACGGCCAACAAGTTAAAAATGTACTTGAAGCTTTTGAAGGCCTTAGTTCCGAACCGGAAATTATGGTTATTAGTAATACAATTGAAGTACCCAGTGAAGAGGGCCATTTACAGGGGGTTCAGCTAATCGAGAATAATGGGAATGAAAAACTGCTAATTTCGGGGAGTTCCCTTAAACAAGCATACATTTTGCAAGTCGACTTGGCGACGCAAAAAACGGATGCCCTAATTTCCCTGATGAAGGAACCGTATAGGCATGCGGGAGGCATTCAAGTCAGTGAACCCTATATCGTAGTAGGCATTGAAGACAATTTCACCAAGACCGCTTCAAAAGTTTGCTTGTATAATTACCGTGATGGCAACCTGAGCAAGGCCCGGCCAACTTTTAGTATGGACAGGAAAGGAGAAGCTAAGCGGCAAACCGCTGGATCAACGGGATTATTGGCCATCGATACGGGATATCTGATGGTAGTCAGCAATTGGGACAGTCGCAACTGGGACTTCTATCGCATTGATCCCGAAAAAAACAAACAAACAATGCTAGCGAGTTTTGCTGCTCCCGATGACTGGGCAAGCTATCAATCGATCAATCTTATTAGGGACGGGAAGGCCATTTATGCCATTGGATTTTACAACAAAGAACGTGTCGGTCATGCAGATCTGATTCTTGTGAGTAGTCCAGAAAATTTTGAACCCATAATGGAGAAAGTCAGCACCAAAACCTTTAACTGTACGAATGCAGTTGATTTTGGTGCCGCGGCCGGATTGCAAGTGGACAAGCAAGGAAATTTACATATTTGGGGAACACAAAGAGATCCGCTGAAACGAATTGCAGTAAACAAGTTTTCTCAACATTAAAATCAGTGAATACGCAGTCCCGGCCCCATTTACCTGCAGTGGATTAAGTCAATCTTGCTTATCGAAATTTTGTTTTGACACCGGTGTTGTAAAGATCAGTTCTGACAGATAAAAATAGTCGCATAGGCCTAGGTTATGCTTGATTATCTATCTAATTCTTGCACTGCTTTCGTAGTAATTTTTTTCCTAATTATCCTACGGAAAGTCGTAAGAATAGCTTTGATTATTTTACTATCTTGCAGTTCCTCATTTCTTAGTGTCTTACCCTTATTTTGTTTTTCTAACATTTTTGGTAAAATTTAAGTATGTGTTATATATCTGAATAATTTGGAGATATAGGTCATATGTTTTTTATACAATTATTAGCGGCAATAGACGAACAAGAAAGAATAAACTCTTAATATGAGTAAGACAATAAATAGCATAAGTGATTTAATAGAAATATTAAAGACTGACTTTGAAGATTTCAGTGAAGATATTTGGTTTAGAGGCCAATCAGATTTTGACTGGAAACTATCACCAGGGTTAATGAGGCTGAGCGAAGCACCTTCGGAGGGTACTCTTCTGACCAGATTTAAGCAATCTGCAGGTATGCTTATAAATGCTAGCCCTAAAGACGATTTTGACTGGCTCTTTTTAATGCAGCATTACGGAGTTCCGACAAGACTGCTTGATTGGACAGAAAGTCCGCTAACAGCATTGTATTTTGCCGTAATAGGGGAAGAAAATGACGATAAAGATGCCGCACTATGGTCATTAAAGCCAACAGAGCTTAATAAGATCGCTAATATTAGTACTAATGAGAAGAATTTCATTCCGTCTTTTGATGATGACGAATTAAAAATGTATTCTGTAGAAAAACTCAGTTCTAACCCTAGAAATAAGCTAGCTCCAATTGCAACTATTGCTACTCGAAACAGTCCTAGAATTCAAGCACAACTAGGAGTTTTTACAATCCACCATTTGGACAACAAAGCGGTCGAAGAATTTTGTTCAAATGAGGAGGTTTGCAAGTATAAAGTCCCTGCTGATTCCAGACAAAATATCAGAAAAGAACTTGAACTGTTGAGTATAAATAAATTCACTTTATTCCCAGAGCTATCGAGTATTGGGGAAACATTAAAAAAAGGACTTAAATGAGTTACATAGAAACTAATCCGATACAACATTCCACGATTCTCAGAATATATTCTGAAAGGGATGAAATCATTACTGATCCGGAATATCAAAGAAATGGTGGGGTATGGACTCTTGAGAAAAAGAAACTTCTTATTGATTCAATTATTAACAACTATGACATTCCTAAAATTTACTTTCATCAGTTTTCACGTGATGAAAAAAGAGAAACAGGAAAGTCTTATGCTATAATTGATGGTAAACAAAGATTAGAGGCGATTTGGGGGTTTATTGAGGGAGATTATTGTCTAGATGACGACTTTGATTACCAGGATAATCCACAACTTAAATTAGGTGGATTAAGCTATGACGATTTAGCTAAAGAACACCCAAAGGTTTTAATAAATTTCGACTCCTTTGTTCTACCAATTGTTGGTGTGCAAACAGATGACTTAGACCTGATTGAAGACATGTTTTCACGTTTAAATGAATCGGCACCACTAAATGCAGCTGAAAAGAGAAATGCCTTTGGAGGTGATATGGTCAGGGCCATTAGAGAGGTTGCTAGTCATAGTTTTTTTACAAATAAAGTACGATTTAACAATAATCGCTATCAGCACTATGAAGCTGCAGCGAAATTCTTGCTTGTTGAAACAAGTGAACATGAGTCGAATAAAATAATTGACACAAAGAAGGTTTATCTAGATAGTATGACTAGAAGATATAAATCAGGAAAATCCTCTCTTGTTGATGACTTTAAGACAACGGTTATAAATGTAATGGATGTAATGGCAGGCTGTTATTCCAATAACGACTTGCTTTTACGAGCACAAGGATCAATGGTAGTTAATTATATGCTATTTAAATGGGCTGATGAAAACAGTATAAATATTAATCGTTCCTGGTTATTGAAATTTGACCAAGAAGTAAAGGATAATAGACGTTCAGCTGAAACAAATTATGAAGGAGCAAATTACGAACTTCTAGAGTTTGATAGATTATCTCAGCAAGGAACAAATGATGCGTCTAGTATAAAAGAGAGGTTAAGAATATTAAAGGAATATATAGAAAAAGCCGCTAATCGAGTAGACGGGTCCGCCCCTAGTTAGGAACGGACTGCGCCTCTCACACCACCGTGCGTACGGGTCTCGTACACGGCGGTTCGTTATATCAGAACTTTACACTAAGGTAGTACGCTAGCATACTTTGATAACCTCTTTTGCCTAGGCGTTTTTCAGTAATAGTAGTTCTAAGTATAGGACTTTGAGCTACTGCCCATCCTCCCATTCTTGTCCTGCTCCAAGCATATGCCTGTCCCTGTTTTATACCTAGACCTATGAGATTCTTGCGTTTGCGCTCTGGTTTCTTCCAATCGTACCATATGCAGTAGCGTAGCCGGTTACGTAGCCATTCATCCAGCTTTTTAAGTTTGGTATGTATATTCCCTAATCGGAAATTGTTCGACCACCCTTTATAGATGGGTTTTAGCCGTTGTAACCTTTCCGCCAATGACAATGGAGGCGTTTTCTTGGTAAGATACCTGAGCTTGGGACATCGCGCGCGAGATGGGCGTCGACAAGAGCACCTTCTATTACTGGCGCAAGAAGTTCGGGGGCATGGAACTCGCCCATATGAGGCGCCTTTTTTTAGAAGTTAATGGCACTAAGATGAGAAAAGTGTCCGTTTTGCCCCGGAACAGCTGTCCGTTTTGAAACGGAATCACTGTCCGGCTTGCCCCGGAAAGGGTGTCCGTTTTATTCCGGAACGGCTGTCCGCTTTCCAGCGGAATGGGTGTCCGTTTTTACCGGATTGTGCAGTCAAAGCGTACGGATATTGAAGGTGTAACGGAGGTGTTGACAATTTAAACTACAAAACTCCCATTTGCTTTATAGTGCTGTTTTGTTGAACTTTACCAAGGAACATCGTCTGAGTTTAAATTCAGGCGTTTATTCAGAATATAACGGACAACAACAGAACAGCATGAGCAACTATCCAAAAATCGCATTGCTCCTACTCCTCGTAGGATGCCAACCCAACAACGCCGACACTGACAAAGCCCAAAAAGTAGATCAGACCACCATTGCTGAACATATCGAGACCTTGGCTTCCGATGCTTTTATGGGACGGATGCCGTTCACTGAAGGGGAGGAAAAAACCGTAAACTACCTAAAGTCCGAATTTGAAAAACTGGGCGTTTCGCCCGGTAATGGCGATAGCTATTTTCAAGAGGTGCCGCTGGTAGAGATTACAGGAAATCCCTCGGAGGAAATGGAGATATCGGGACCCAACGTGGACTTTGACCTCGAATTTCTCGAGGATTTTGTGGTCCTTACCAAAAAACCGGAGGAAAGCGTAAGCCTTGAAGATTCCGAATTGGTATTCGCGGGCTATGGTATTGTGGCTCCTGAGTACGATTGGAACGACTACGAGGGAGTGGATTGGACAGGTAAAACGGCGGTGGTGCTGGTCAACGACCCCGGTTTTGCCACCAAAGATTCTACGTTGTTCAAGGGCAACGCCATGACCTATTACGGCCGGTGGACCTACAAATATGAGGAGGCTGCCCGACAAGGGGCCGCGGGAGTGCTGATCATCCATGAGACCGCCCCGGCCTCCTACGGGTGGAACGTGGTGCAGAGCAGCTGGACCGGCCCCCGGCTTAATTTGGAGAGCGAAGCCCCGGTCACCGAGGTAGAAGGATGGCTGAGCAAAGAGGCTGCCAACAAGGTGTTCGAAGCGTCCAACATAGAAAACAAAGATTTCAATGCATTGGCCTTGAGCCAGGATTTTAAACCGGTGCCCCTGGGTGTGACGGCTTCCGTAGAAATCGATAACGCCATCGAAAGGGATGTCTCCCACAACGTAGTCGGCCTTATCGAGGGCACGGACCGAAAGGACGAGTATATCATCTATTCCGCCCATTGGGACCATCTCGGGATCGGACGTCCGGTGGATGGGGATTCCATCTACAACGGCGCAATCGATAATGCTTCCGGAGTTGCGGCCCTCCTGGCCATTGCCGAAGCCTTTAAAAAAGGTCCGCAACCAAAACGCTCCATCGTTTTTATGGCGGTGACCGCCGAGGAACAAGGTTTGTTGGGTTCGGGCTATTATGCCGAAAATCCTATTTATCCCCCCGAAAAAACCGTGGCCAACATCAATATGGATGCTTTTTCGAGTCCCGGGCCTATGAAAGACCTGACCATTACCGGCTACGGGCATTCCGAAATGGATGAATATGCCGAGGAAGTCGCCGAAAATCAAGGACGCTACGTCATTCCCGATCCCGAAGCGGAGAAAGGCTATTTCTTCCGGTCGGACCATTTTAATTTTGCCAAGATCGGCATCCCCGCCCTCTATGCCTCAGGATCTCATGAGGATTTTGAGCATGGCGTGGAATTCATCCAAAAAAAGAACGACGAGTACCGGGAGAAGCACTACCATCAACCCTCGGACGAATACGACCCCGAAACCACGGAATTGAGCGGGGTACGCTTCGATGTGCAACTGATGTACGAGGTGGGCCTCAAGCTGGCCAACGTATCCGATTTTCCGAAATGGTACGACAGCAGCGAATTTAAGGCGGCGCGGGACTAAAGTCGGCGGAGTGGCTTACCGTGGGGACTATGACCAAGCATCCTCTTCGGGCCTTATGGCCCGGAACAGAATCCTCGACCTACATATGACGCGTTTATTGTTTCATAGCTCTCATTGAATAAAGGAGTACAGTTGCCTTGGATTGTCGAAAAACACCTTGTTATAATAGTCCTCCAACCCCTTTGATCTGAGGAATTCAGGGATGGTGTCGATCAAGTAGTTCAAGCCAGGGGCTCCACCGTAACTTTTCCAATACGCACTTTTTGCCATGTCCATACCCAAGGTAATTTGATCGGGATAGTCGGGAAGCAACTGTTCCAACAGTTCCAGGGTGTAATTGGCACCGTCATTTTTCCACCGAAACGCACTGTCGTACTCTACGCGTACCCCCGTATCGAGCACCGCTTTATTGTAATCTACGTGCTTCGCCCGATCTACATGTGACAGCACCACATGCTCTAAATTTGCGCCCAGCCTTTCGAACAGCTTTGCCTGTTCCAAGGCCTGTCTTCCAAAATTGGTGTGGGTCAAGATGGGGGCTCCGGTTTCGAGATGGGCGTTGACAACGGCCCTGAAGATCAGTTCTTGATGTTTAGTGAAAGTTTCATCGCCGGTGGCCAATTTGAGAAGTCCGGCTTTATGGGGTGTCCTTTGAATATATGGTCCGCTGTAATCGAACCGGTCGATGCCTTTTTCGATGTCTTCGATAAAAAGTTGGGTCAGCTCATCTTCGGTGTAGGCATACCGCCAGTGGTTTTTTGGATAGTATATTTCTAGATGGATGCCCGTTGGCAAGATAATATTCACCCCGCTACGTTGACTAATGGCAACGGATTTCAACACATTACGCCCACAATTAGCGGGCATGGTATCTACGACCGTTCTTCCGCCAGCGGAATAAAATTCCGAAAGTTCCTCGGCAATTTTTTCGACATCGTTCAGTAAAAATTCCGGATGGGCCGCGGTCACATAGCTGTCCTCTATAACGATATGCTCGTGGGCATATGTGAGTCCCATTTCGGATACGGGCCGATCGCCTAAAACCGTTCTGAAGAATTTTTGGCGGTCGTACTCTAATTGTTTTTCCATCCGTCTCTTGAGGTATCTGCAGTTTTATCCGGCATTTCCAGAATGGCCCCTTGGTTTAGCAGGGCATCCTGGAGCTTGTTAAAATCAATGTTCTTTGCATTTTGGTCGGTGTCCAGGGAAACCAAAGCGGCCAACCCGGCCGCCTGGCCCATACTCATGGTCTGGGCCATGGATCGGCAGGAGGCATGGGCATCGTGGGTAGCTGAAAAACAGCGGCCGACCGCCCAGGTGTTCTGGCCGTTTTTGGGTACGATGGTACGATAAGGAACTCCGTAAACCCCTCCTTCCGGCACGTATTGCCAAAAAGTTTCAGAACCGCCGTCATCGGATTTGCGATGGTCTTCAATCGGCGCCCCACAAAGAAAAATCTGGTCGTCGAAGGTCTTGGCCTGCATACAGTCCGCTTTCGTCAAACGGTATTCCCCAAAGACCCTCCGGGTTTCCCGAACCCCGATCTGGTGGGAGAGGCCGATGATCTTGGCGTTTTGATATCCCGGCACTTCGGCCCGAAAAAAATCCTCAAAAACAAAGGCCTGTCGGCGGCCCTCGATTTCGGCCTTGGTGATGCCCTCAACATCAAGAGGGTCTAAGTCGACCACCTTGACGGCAACGGTAGAAATACATTTTGGCTGGCACATCTCATGGGCGGACCCTTCTTTCCGTGGTAGCGGATGGCTTCCCTTTTCATAGGCTTCCGCCATTTTTTCCTTCAGCATTTTCTTTCCCCCTGCGGCCTCGTATTCCTGCTGTTCCACGTTCGCCATACGAAAAGTGGTGGTCATGCTCTGCGCAGGCTCCTTTTCGCCCGCCTTTTCATAGGGGAGGTTCGCCCAATGGCAATAGTCGGCATCCCCGGAGGCATCGATGATCCGTTTGGCGGTGATGGAAAAAAATCCCATCCCCTTGTGAAAGAAGACACAGGTGGATGTCTCGCCTGTACTCTCCACGCCCACTAAGGTCGAATGGTAGAAAATCCGCACCCCGCCTTCCAACAAAAGATTGTCCCAGACCTGTTTCAGTTTTTCGGGATTGTAATTCACGCCCGTACCCGCCCCATAGGTATTGGGACGCAGGAAGATATTGCCGGTCCGGTCCAAGGCATCGACAACCCGATGTGGAATGCCGCCCACGATTTTTTTGGGGGACGCGGAGGGCGTAAAAAACCCATAGAACGTATCCAACATCTGCGTCGAGGTACCTCCCGGAAAACCGTAGCGTTCGACCATAGTAACTTCGTACTTGCCGCTTGCTGCCGCAATAGCCGCAGTAGAACCCGCACTACCGCTTCCGATAATCAGGATGTCGGTTTCGTAGAATTTTTTGATCGGTTTTGAAAACTTCATGGTTTTTTTATTCCTTTTTTCCCACATTCTCGTACAACTTCGCCAACCGATGGGCATGCTCGTCATAGGCCGATTCGAAAAGTTCGACCGCTCGTTCTTCACCTACGATTTTACCACTGCTCAGCACTTTGGGCGATTGTCCATTTTCGTGAAGTATTTTCGCAACTTCCGCCTTGATACAGTTTATTAGTAGTACCCCGCCCAAGGTAGAGCCTGGGGCAACGGGGGAATCCAGTCCCTCGAGATAGATCATGGCATCGCCCAGGGGCGCTCCTGTATCCAATACATAATCGGCGAAATCGGTCAGTTTTTTTCCATCTTCCTTTTTGGAGGTGCTGCCTTCCAAATGCAACCGGCTGACCAAAGCGACCACTTTGATATTGCGCTTTTGAAATTCCTCGGCCATCTCGATGGGCACCACGTTACATCCACTGGAAGAGACGACCAGCGCGGTATCTTGGGGACTCGTATCAAAATTACGGAGGATGCGGGCCGCCAGACCCGATACGTTCTCCAAGAACATCGCCTGCCGCTGTCCGTTCGCACCGACCACCAGATTGTGGAAGGACAGCGAAAGCTCCACAATCGGATTAAACCCGGGAAACGACCCATAGCGCGGCCACATCTCCTCGATCAGCATCCGGCTGTGGCCGGATCCAAATAGGTGCACCATACGTCCGTCTAAGATGGAGCGGGAGAAAATCCGGGCCACTTCCTGAATAATTGCCTCCTGGTTTTCGACAATCGAGAGAATCTCTTTTCCCTTGGCCAAATATTGTTTTGTTACGCTCATGCAATCGTTTTGTACGTATTAATTTCCTTGGGGATATTGCCCCTCGCTCAGCGTCCAGCCCCCATCCACGGCCAATATCTGGCCCGTGATAAACTTGGAGGCCGGGTGCAGGAACATCAGCACCGCCGTATTGATATCTTCGGCAGCTCCCGGACGGCCGCCATCGAGGGGTTGTTTTGTCTTTAGAAAGGAGAGGATCTCGTCATCTTCTGCCGCACGCTTGGCCATGGGCGTAATAAAGAGGCTTGGCGCGACTACGTTGACCCTAATGCCATACTCGGCGTAGTAGGATGCAATCGATTTCGAAAAGCCGATAATCGCCGATTTGGCCGCGGCATAGGCATGGGTCGTGAAATATTTGGGGGATGGGGAATAGCCCAGCACAGAGCCCATGTTCAAAATCGTCCCGGGGTTCTTATGTTCCAAAAAGTAATTGACCATCGCCTGATTGGAAAGCATCATCGAGGTCAGGTTCAGCTCCATGGTTTTGTTCCATCCTTCCAAAGAAATTTTATCCAGTGGACCGTCGCCCCATTTGCGACCGCTTCCGCCCGCGACATGGAACAGCCCGGTAATGCTTCCAAAGGCATCGTGCCCCCTTTGGATGGCTGTCCGGACGGTTTTTGGGTCGGTGGCATCGCCGCTTAGTGCAATACTGCCTTCCCCCAAGGTCTCGGCCGCCTTGACACAACTTTCTTCATTTCGACCCACGACCAGCACTTCGGCACCTTCGGACTTTAGGGCTACGGCCGCGGCCAGCCCCATTCCGGTGGTACCGCCCATAATGATATAAACGGTATTCTTAAAGTTCATTTTCCTTTTGATTCTCAATGTGAGACCTTGCGGGTAACCTCCCCTGTTTCTTTATGTTTTAACAGTATTGCCATATCCCCGTTGGGCAATAGTTCTTCCTTAATCAAATAGTGATCTTTATCGTACGATTGAAATTGTTTTTGGTCATCCTGAGGTTCTTCTCCACGCCAGTCTTCCAAAATGACGGGCTCCCAAACTTTGGTTTTGGCGGATTTAAATGCCGCATCTAAAATCGCATTGACCACGTAGCCGTCGTAAAATGTTTCGAGCGGATCCCTGTTCTCCTCGATGGCCTTAAACATATCGGTAAACATATGGGGATAGCCGAGTTCGTGCGCCTCGTCGCCGACGGGAAACAGCCAGCCGGTATTCGACTCCGCCTTTTCGGCCACATAACCTTCGCCCCCTTTTCCGGTCGTGAACATTTCAAAACCCGTACGCAAAAAGCTGTTGATCCAAATGGTGCCTTCGGTGCCCATAACCTCATCGCGCAGGTCCATTCCGCCACGGAACGTCCAGCTCACCTCGAACTGCCCGATGGCGCCGTTCGCATATTTTACCAGTCCGATGGCATGGTCTTCCGCATCGATCGGATGTACCTGTGTATCCGCCCAGCACATGACCTCAAGCGGTTTGATATTTTTCCCGATAAAATTGCGGCTAATTTCAACACAGTGGCATCCAAGATCGATGATGGCCCCGCCGCCGGATTTCTCCTTGTCCCAAAACCAGTCGCTGTGTGGGCCCGGATGTGCCTCGCGGGATTTCGCCCACAGCACCCTGCCGATATCCCCCTTTTTAATGCTTTCCATAGACTTCAAGAATTTGGGGGTGTAACAGAGGTCTTCCAAATAGCCTCCGAAAATCCCGGCTTCCTCGACGGCATCGAGCATGCGCTTGGCCTCCTTGGCGGTACGCCCCAGCGGCTTGGTACAGATGACGTGTTTTTTCACCCTGGCGCAGGCCAGCACTGCGGCCTCGTGCAAGTGGTTGGGCAAGGAAATCAGTACCACATCGACCTCGGGGTGGGCTATGGCCTCTTCCATATCGATGGTGTAATGCGGCAGACCGTAATCATCGGCAAAGCGTTTGGCGTTTTTTTCGTTGCGGGAGTACACCATGACCACATGGTCTTTTCGGCGTTGTGCATGAAGGGATTCGGCATAAAACCGGGCGATAAAACCCGAGCCGAGCATAGCGATTTTCATAGGCGTAGTTATTTGGACTGGCTAAAGTTAAGAGACATTTATCTAAAATGTATAGGATTTTATAACATTTCGAATTCAAAGTACCCCATCCTATCGTTTACCCACTTGTTTACGTAAAGCGGTGTTTTGCATTGTTTCTGATTCATATATTTTCCATCCGTTACAACGATCCTAGCTTTATGAAACGCCGATATCCACATATCAGAAAGCTGTTTCCAGTTAATACTCCCTTTCATGTCAATTTTTTTACCGATGCAATTCAGAATATATCAGAATTTTGTGAACTTTGAGTGTATTTTTTTGTAAAACTCAATGCACATCATTACCTAGGAGCGTATTAATAAGAATATTATGAAAAGTAGGAAACAACAAAGACCCAGACATAAAGGCAGCGGAACGGTTTTTAAAAATCCTGCCCTTGAAAAACTCACAAGAACTCATATCGCGGTGCCGTTGGTACTCTATCCCTTGGTTTCTGCAGGTTTCATTTATTATGGAGTTGCGGAGCTAGGGTTTACGGCCTCCCAAATGGCCCTCCTCTTTTTTATAGGAATGGTGGTCTACACCCTAGTCGAATATCTCATGCACAGATATCTTTACCATATCGCCCCCTACACCAAGGCCCTTGAGAAATTTAGCTATAAGGTGCATGGGGTGCACCACGAATATCCTAAGGATAAAAAACGCTTGGCCATGCCACCTATACTAGCCCTAGTGTTGGTGGCTTTCTTTTTTCTTCTGTTCGGGATTTTGATGGGGGATTATGTCTTTGGTTTCCTCCCGGGTTTTGTAATGGGCTATACCTTTTATCTAGGCATTCACTACAGCGTTCACGCCTTTAAGGTGCCAGACAATTTTCTGCGGGTCTTATGGCACCATCATGCGATTCACCATTACCGCCAACCGGATAGGGCGTTCGGAATATCGTCGCCCTTATGGGATTATATTTTCGGGACGATGCCCAAGTTGCGTAAGGATAACGCCGGCAAAGGGGAATACATCGATCCAGCGTAGAGAAAACTACTTCAATTCCCGTTCAAGCGGATGAATCCCCCATCTATAGGGAAATCGGTTCCCGTAATGAACGAGGCTTCGTCGGAGCAGAGATACAAGACCAGATCGGCTACTTCTTGAGGCATGCCCATGCGCCCGATAGGCTGGGTCTTTGAAAGTTCCTCAAACTTTTCATCCCGATTGTCCGGAAAATTGTTTTGAAGATAGCCTTCTACGAAAGGGGTGTGGATTCGTGCCGGGGAGATGCTGTTGCATCGGATGTTGTACTGCAAGTAATCCTTCGCCACCGAATACATCATACTCAAAGCTGCGCCTTTGGACATCGAATAGGCAAAGCGATCATTGATTCCCACAGATCCGGCTATCGAGGCCATATTCAAGATGACCCCACCTTTTTTCTTCATGTGGGGAACCGTGGCGTGCATACAATTGTACACGCCCTTTACGTTGACTTTATATATTCTGTCCATGTCTTCGGGCGTAGTATCTTCTACTTTCCCGATATGGGCAATACCGGCATTGTTGACCAGAATATCGATCGTACCTCTTTTCCCAATAGCCTCCAGTGTTTGTGTCACGGCATCGGATTCGGATACATCGCAAGTATGCACGGTCGCGTGTCCGCCTTCAGATTCGATTTCCTTCACCGCGTCTTCGGCCGCCGTTGGCTTTAACTCCAGAATATGTACGTGGGCCCCCTGCGCCGCCAAGGTCTTGGAGATGGCCTTTCCGATACCACTGCCGCCACCAGTGACGATGGCAGTTTTATTTGCTAAATTGAATTTCATTGCTTCCGATTTTAAATTCGCCTGACCTGTTATGACTTGGTAAATTCCAGATCGAATTTGACCGTGACCTCTTCCCCGACCACTATAGACCCGAACATCGCGCTGGGCGGTTCGATATCGTAATCTTTTAAGGTTATTTTTCTTTCCCCGGATATAAAAATGGCTCCGTCTTTTTGGGTAATGGTAGCCGGCACGGCCACTTGGTTTTCGACCCCGGCAATGTTCATTGTACCTTTCAGTTCCTGCTTCCCGCCCGTGGAGGTTTTGGCATTCTTGACCGAAAAAGTCACCTTGGGATGTTCTTCCTGCTTGAGGGCCTCATGCATCTTGGTATCCATAGCCTCGGCCCGACCACTTTCAATGTCGCTAACGGGCACCGAAAAAACAACCGAGCTTAGTGTGCCGGAATCTTCTTGCAGGCTTCCCTCCATCGTATTTGCGATAACGGTCCAATCGCTAACGGTCGAAGTGCCATCAATGGAAAGGGTACTTCCCTCGGTTAAAGTATACGTATCCTGAGCCCTGCCTACAAGGGCCGAACCGATTAAAAACAATAGTAACAAGAAATTCTTCATTGGTATCGCAATCGTTAAAACTAAATTTTACTCATCTAAAACCTTTGCCCAGAATTTCTGCTGCTCCTCGGGGCTGGGCTGTTCTTTCGGACTTACCAATCGGAACCCGACGTAGTTTGAATCGGTAAACCACCAAAAACTCTTGGGTATTTGAGGGTCGCGCTTCTGTTGCTTTAAGCTTGAAGCGGTTCTTGCAGCAGAGCGCAGCTTATCGGGATCGTCGTCCCACGAACCTCCTCGAATGACCCGCGGGTGGATTACGGTCGGTGTCACCCATGGATTGTCGTTTTCGGTAGAGGCGTAGGCATCCTCCTTGTATTCGTCAAGGGTCCACTCCGCCACATTCCCGTGCATATCATAAAGTCCCCACGGATTCGGTTCCTTGGTGCCTACCTTTTTATAACCGTTGTCCGAATTTTGATAATAAACGGCATAGGCATCGAGGTCGTCGATAGTGTCGCCAAAACTGTACGAGGTCTGTGTTCCTGCCCTGGCGGCATATTCCCACTCCGCTTCGGTAGGCAACCGGTAGAATTTTCCGGTAACCGTACTCAGCCATTTACAGAAAACCAAAGCCGAATAGGCGGACATACTGACCGCAGGAAACCCATCTTTGCCCATTCCATAAGAAGGGTCTTCATACGGCGGGCTCGGCCGCGTTATCGCATCGATCTTCACGGTCTTGTCTTCACTTAGCTTTACAAAGATTTCTTTGTTCTGTTTGAAGAATAGCTCGAAGACATCCCAGGTCAGTTCGTATTTGCCCATGTAGAACGGGTCTAAGGAAACTTCTTTTTGCGGCCCCTCGTCGGGTTTGCGTTCGGCTTCCGAATCGGGACTCCCCATCGTAAAACTTCCTCCGGGCAGCAATACCATTTCGAAACTGACATCGGTCTCGGGAATTTCTTCGGTATATGTTTCGGATGGGACAGAAGTGGTGGCCGATGAGGCCGTTTTCTTTGTGTCAGCCTGGGCGTCACTGCCTTGGTCGGAAACCGGCTTTTTGGTTTTACAGGACGCCAATAGTAACCCCGCAAGGCAAAGAAATAAGGGAAATTTGGTAATTTGGATGCTCATATAGTAGATTTTCGATAAAAATAAGACATAATTTTGGTAAGAGCGGATTCCCCATGGAAAAAAGGGACAGGGATTTAATTTTAAATTGCATCTCAGCGCTCCATATTTCTTGCTACAAAGCCCACCAACTCGTTGTTCTGAAATTCCGCGGTCACCTCAATGGGATTGCAACAGACTTCACAATCTTCTACATAGGTTTGTTTTGGGACGGAAGGATCCATCAACATGGAAATCTCCTCCCAGCAATAAGGGCACTGAAAAAAGTGTTCGAACATTTTTCTTGGAATAAGGAGTAAAGGTAATGGATGAAAGACGGAAAGCGCAAGGACGAAACGACAAAAGGACGAAAAGAGGAAGGACAAAACGACGAAATGAAAAAAAGAGTACGGAATAAAGACTGGTATAAAGACCTGCTTCAGTATAGCGGTCTTTTCCTTCAAGGAAGCAGTCCTTACTCCTTCAGCGAAGCGGTCTTTCCTCCTTACTCGGACAGGTCTACCAGATGTCCCTTTTGAGAAGCCTCATAAATTGCATTGATGACAGCGACCGCTTTCCGGGCTTCGGCGCCATCAACCATCGGGGAGCGATCATTTCGTATCGCCGCTATCATGTCGGCGATGACCATTTTGTGGTTTTGATGGCCAATGGCCTCGGGATCCGCAGCACCGCTTCCGTGGATTTCATCGGAAATTTGAGGAGCTGACGAGGCATCCTTTACATTCCATGCTTTAACATTTCCGCCCTCCATCAAGATGCTTCCCTTTTCCCCATAAATATCAATTCTCTCGGGATAACCGGGGTACAGGGCCGTTCCAGCGGTAATATTTCCGATGGCCCCATTCCGAAAGTTCAGTATGGCCGCTCCTACATCCTCGCCTTCGATATCGTGTACGAGCGTATCCACCTTGCCGAAAACAGAAGTTACCGGCCCCATGAGGTGCAATAGCAGATCAATGGTGTGAATGCCCTGGTTAATGAATGCAGCCCCGCCGTCGTATTCCCTCGTGCCTTTCCAATCGCTATCCGCATAGTAGCTTTCGTTCCTATACCAATTTATGTGGGCGTTGCCCATAATCGGTTTGCCCAGTTTTCCGGAGCGTACCGCGGAAAGGACGCGCTGATAGGGGGTGCCGCAGCGGTTCTGCAAGGTACAGCCCAGCTTCACGCTGTGATCGGCACAGACTTCAATGATTTTATCGATTTTTTCGGGAGTAGTCTCTAAAGGTTTTTCGCTCAAAACATGTTTGCCTGCCCTTGCAGCGGCCATGATGGCCTCCCCGTGCCTTCCACTTTCATTACAAACGCACACCAGATCGATATCATTCTCTAAAAAATCGTCCATCGTACTGAAAACAGGCACTCCGAACTGCTTTTCCGCTACTGCTTTCCTGTCCTCCGATTTGGTATAAAGAGCTACCAATTGACTATCGGCCAGTTCATCGATGCATTTTTGATACGTTTTCACAATGGAACCGGTTCCGACAATACCAATCTTGATTTTTGACATCCTTTAGTTCTTTGAGGTTTAATGTAAGAAAAAAAGGGACGGCAAATGCCGTCCCTTATAACAATTATATATCGGAAATAGAGTTAGTTCTCAATCGTCGACGTCGGAAGGGTTTTCCTCAAACTTGGTATCCGCCATTCGTGTTTTGCTGAAGTTGATATCCTTATAACCTGATTTCTTATCGTTCCCGTCGAAATCGAAGACCAAAAACTGTGTTTCGTCCACATAGCGCAGATTGTTGAACGAATCGAATTTATTGTTCTGAATTTGAAAGATGCGAAGGTTCGACAATTGGGCGATTTCAAAAGGAACTTCGCCCCCGATTCGGTTGTTGGCCAAAACAAGCTCTTCAAGCTTGCCTAAATTACCGATTTCAGTGGGAATACTACCTTCGATCGAATTTTCGAAAAGTCCCAGTACCTCCAATTCTGTAAGACTTCCTAAAGAATTGGGTAGCGTACCCTTTAAACTGTTACTGCTGAGGTTGAGAATTTTCAGCTTTTCCAGTTTCCCGATGCTTTCGGGAATAGTACCGGTAAAAAAGTTGTTAAATGCGGTCAGTTCCAGCAAGTTTTCAAGGTCGCCAATATTCGACGGAAGCTCCCCTTTTATACGGTTCATTTCGAGCTTTAAAATCTCCAGTCGCGATAGGTCGGCAATGGTTTCCGGCAGCTCCCCAGTCAGGAGGTTGAAAGCCAGGTTCAACGACTCGAGTCGCTTTAGCTGCGATATGCTTGCAGGTAATGTTCCTACAAGATTGTTCCTGAAAAGATTGATTTCGACCACATGTCCGTTTTCCACCTTTATGCCGTACCATTCGGTCGCCTCAGAGGTTGTATCCCATGTATTCGTCCAATTCTCGCCTTGGGTGCTATGGTAAAAATCGATCAGCGCTTCCTTTTCCTTAATTGGAATATCGGCAAAAAGGCTTTGCGTAGCTACCATAAAAAGGATAAGACAGACAGACAGTTTTTTCATAAAACAGAAATTTACATTGAACACTACGATTTAAAGTGTGTTCACAAGAATTGCCTTACAAAAATACGGTGAATGCTGGATGAACACCAAAATTTATCGATTAACTCCCCCTCTTTGTTGTAAAAGCTGGATAATGTGAGGTAAAATAAGATAAAGCGTAGGTCAAGATTCTATCCCCTCAAGCTTTTCGGTAAGCTCTTCCCAGCGGTGCATCAGGTTTTCCAAGTCCTTTTTCTTTTTTTGGTAGGTGTCGAAAAAACCGGGCTTGGCAATGGTGGCATCATAGTCCATGAGCAGTTCATGGTCGATTTCGGCAATTTCCTTTTCCAATCGGGACACTTTGCTTTCGACCGAACTGACCTTGTTCTTAAGGGATTTTATTTTTTTCTGGGTTTCATAATCAGTGGGACCCTTCTTTTTTTCCTGTTTCGATCGGACTTCCTCCTGCTTTTTTTCAATAGTTCTAAAATCGGCGGCTTTGCGTTGGTCCAGGTAATAGTTGATATCTCCCAAATACTCCTTTATTTTTTTGTCCCTGAATTCATAGACCTTATCGGTAAGGCCCTGCAGGAAGTCCCTGTCGTGGGAAACCACGATCAAGGTGCCGTCGAAATTCTTCAATGCCTGCTTGAGTACGTTTTTGGATTGGATATCGAGATGGTTGGTAGGTTCGTCCATGACCAGCACGTTGAAAGGCTGCAACAACATCTTGGCCAAGGCGAGACGGTTGCGCTCCCCGCCCGAAAGTACCTTCACATATTTGTCGACATCATCGCCACTAAATAAAAAAGAGCCCAAAATGTCCCTGACCTTACTTCGGTTCTTTTCGGTAGCGGCGTCAATCATGGTATCGAGCACCGTTTTGCTGCC